>NZ_JBFADG010000002.1:0-555474 GCF_040641275.1 Streptomyces sp. NPDC021096
CGCTGTCCGCCGGGTCCCGGCTCCTGGTCGTCGACCCGGGCAAGGCGCAGGAGGTGCCGCTCGGCGCCGTGCCCGACCTCGTCACCGGCCACGGCACTCGGGGCGAGGGCCGGCCACGGGCGGCAGCCCGGTGGACCGGCGTCTCGACAACCTCACCAGCGGTACCAGCGGCCGCGTCCACCGCCGGTGCCGGCGGAGCGCATGACGAAGCCGAGCAGCCAGATCACCAGAACGGCCACGGCGACCCACCACAGGACCTTGATGGCGAATCCCGCCCCGAAAAGGATCAGGGCGAGCAGGAGAACGAGGAGCAGAGGAACCATAGTTATCAACCTCCAACGGTACGGGTGCCCCGTAATTCGTCTTCCACGCTTTCGAGTTCCCGCACCTGTCGTCTTCAGCCCTGTGCGGCATGGCGCATTGTGCTCATTCGAGGGGTGCATTCATCTGTGGCCGTTCCACGGATGTTTGGGGCCGTGACAGCGGGTACCCGCAGGAACAAGGCCCATGACCGATAGAGGCCCAATGACTGACCCAAAAGAATCGACAGACACACCCGACGAGCCCGCCCTCACGGCACCGCAGGTTCTGCGCGCGGCCCACGAACAGTTCGCCGAACTGACGGGCCGGTGCCCCGAAGGCGTCTCCCGGTTCGAGAGGACCGAGGAGGGCTGGCTGCTGGAGGCCGAGGTGGTGGAGGTCGCCCGCGTCCCCGAGACGATGAGCGTCATGGCGCTCTACGAGGTGACCCTCGACCCCCGGGGCCTGCTCACCGGCTACCGCCGTGTGCGGCGCTACGAGCGCGGCAGGACCGATTCCCGCTGACGCCCGGCAGACCGCGCGGGCCCGTCCGGGCCGTCGGACGACGAGGGGAAGCTGTCCGAAATGAGCGTTGTCCCTGTACAGCAGGGCGGTGGCGCAGGCGGCACCAGCGGCCTGTACGACGTCCTGGAACTGGTTCTCGACCGCGGCCTGGTGATCGACGCGTTCGTGCGCGTCTCGCTCGTCGGCATCGAGATCCTGAAGATCGACGTACGTGTGGTGGTCGCCAGCGTCGACACCTATCTGCGCTTCGCCGAGGCCTGCAACCGCCTCGACCTGGAGGCCGGCCCGCACCGCAGCGCCGGCCTGCCCGACCTCGTCGGCGAGGTGACCGAGAGCGGCGCCCGCGGCAGGACCAAGGGCGCGCTCTCCGGAGCCGCGCAGACCGTCTCCGACGCGATCCACCAGGTGCGCGGCAAGGGCGAGGGCCAGACCAGCGGCGCCCGTCGCTCCACCGCCCCCGCCAAGAAGAAGGGGGAGGAGGAATGAGCACCTACGTCTACGGCATCACCCGGGCCGGCCGGCGCGAACTGCCCCAGGGGCTCACCGGCATCGGCGACCCGCCGTGCCCGGTCCGTACGGTGGACGGCGCGGGCCTGAGGGCGGTGGTCAGCGACTGCCCGCAGGAGCTGCGGCCCAAGCGCCGGGACCTGCTCGCCCACCAGCACGTCGTCACCGAGATCGGCCGGCGCGCGCCCGTACTGCCCATGCGCTTCGGCAGCGTCTCCGACAGCGACGAGGCGGTGCACCACGTGCTGTGCGAGCACTCCGGGCGGTACGAGGAGCAGCTGGAACAGCTCACCGGCCGCGTCGAGTACAACGTCAAGGCCGTGCACCGCGAGGACGCCGTGCTGCATCTGGTCCTCGCCGAGGACGCCGGGCTGCGCACGCTCGCCGAGGCCAACAGGGCCGCGGGCGGCGGCTCCTACGAACAGCGCCTGCACTTCGGGGAGACGGTCGCCCGGCGCGTGCGCGACCGTGAGGACCGCGACGCGGAGCTGGTGCGCGAGACGCTGGCGCCGCTGGCGGAGAAGGCCCGGACCGGGCCCGAACACGCCGGCTGCTTCCTGAACCTGTCCTTCCTCGTCGACGAGTCCGCCGCCGGGCGCCTGCTCACCGAGACCGGCAGGCTCGAGAAGGAACTCCCGCACCTGGCGCTGACCGTGCACGGTCCGCTGCCGCCCTACAGCTTCGTCGAATGATCGGCTTCGTCGGCTGGGTGCTCCGCCGCGTGCTCACCGAGGCGGAGCGCCTGTACTACGACCCCTCCCTGGTGCGGGGAGAACTCAAGGCGCTGGAGGAGGAGCTGACGGCGGGCCGGATCGGCGAGGAGGAGTTCGACCGGCGCGAGGACGCCCTCCTCGACCGCCTGGACGCGATACGACGACGGACCGACGGGAGCGGGGCGATATGAACGGCGGCTTCGGCGGCGGTATCAGCGAGCGAATGGCGCCGGTACGACCCGACGGTTCGGCCAACCTCGCCGACATCCTGGAGCGGGTGCTCGACAAGGGCGTGGTGATCGCCGGGGATATCCGGGTCAACCTGCTCGACATCGAACTACTCACCATCAAATTGCGCCTGCTCGTCGTCTCCGTCGACAAGGCGAAGGAAATGGGCATCGACTGGTGGGAGAACGACCCCGCCCTCTCCTCCGGCGCCCGAAGGAACCACGTGGACGGCCGGAAAGACAGCGGCGAATTGCCCGCGCCGGCCGCCCCGCAGGAAGAACCGCAGAAGAAAGGGAAGGAGGAGACCCGGTGAATGCCGCACCACAGACGTATCTGTACGCCTACGCCGTCACCCGTGACTCCGCCACGGTCACCGATGCCCTCGCAGACGCCCTCGAAACCGTCACCGGCGTCGCGGGCGAACCCGTGCGCGCCGTACCCCACCTGGGCCTGGTGGCGCTGGCCGGGGCCGTACCGGCGGCGGACTACGCCGAGGCGGAGCTGTCCGCGCACCTGGAGGACCTGCACTGGCTGGAGAAGGTCGCGCGCTCGCACCAAAGGGTGATCGACAGCGTGACCGCCGCCGGACCGTGCGTCCTGCCCCTGCGGCTGGCCACCGTCTTCCATGACGAGGCGGGCGTCCGCACCATGCTGGCGAACAGGAAGGCGCTGCTCTGCTCGGCCCTCGACCGTCTGGAGGGGCGGACCGAATGGGGCGTCAAGGTCTACGCCCTCAACCCCGAGGCGCCGCCCCCGGCGTCCGCCGCCCCCCGCCCCACGACCCCGCGCGCCGCCCCGTCCGGCCGCGACTACCTCCGGCGCCGCGTGGCCGAACGGCACGCGCACGAGGAGGGGGCGCGCCGGGTGGACGAGGCCGCGCGCGGCCTCCACGCCACCCTCGCCGCCCTGGCCGAGGAGACCCGCCTCTACCCGCCCCAGGACCCCGGGCTCTCCCGGCACCCGGGCCGCAACGTCCTCAACGCCGCCTACCTCGTGCGGCGCGACGGCGCCCCGCACTTCGCCTCGGCCGTCACCGGACTCGCCGAGCGCATCCCCGGCGACGGCATCCACGTGGAACTGACCGGACCGTGGGCCCCGTACTCCTTCGTCGGCGCGGGCGCCTCCCCCGGGGAGGCCACGTGACCGGCGCCGGGGACCGGCTCCCGGCCCGCGGCCCTGCCCTGGTCGACCTGCTCGACCGGCTGCTGGCGGGCGGCGTCGTGCTCACCGGCGACCTCACCCTGCGCATCGCCGACGTCGACCTCGTACGCATCGACCTGCACGCCCTCATCAGCTCGATCGATGCCGGCGTCGCCGCACCACGGCAGGAGGAGGCGGCATGACGCGGCGCATGGAACTGGACCGCGACACCGTCGAGCGCGACCTGGTCAGGCTGGTGCTCACCGTTGTCGAGCTGCTGCGCCAGCTGATGGAACGACAGGCCCTGCGCCGCGTCGAACAGGGCACCCTCACCGAGGAGCAGGAGGAGCGGATCGGCCTGACCCTGATGCTGCTCGCCGAGCGCATGCGGGAGCTGTGCGCCCGCTACGGCCTGGAGCCGGAGGATCTCAACCTCGACCTCGGGCCGCTCGGGCCGCTGCTGTGAGGCCGGCGGCGACACGAGGGCCGCGCCACCGCCGGCGCGGGTCTCACAGTTCCCAGCCGTACGTCGGCGAGGTCCGGGGCTGCGGTGCCGCGCCCCTCGCCTCGACGTCCTGCTCGGCGGTCCGCAGGAGCCGGCTGCCGAGGTCGCGCAGGGCCCGCCCCGCCGCGAACTCGTCGCCGATCACCGGCGCGTCCTCGTCCCCCGGGGCGCGCCGCGCGGCTCCCGTGGCGGTGAGCGAGGTGGTCCCGGTGTCGAGGACCGCCCGTGCCTCCGTCCTTCCGCCGTCGTCCTCGACGAGCTGAAGGCGGACCTTCCACTCCGTTGTGTGTGGCATCGCTCCTCCTGGGGCGGCCGTGCGTCCGGGTGCGGCGCCTAGTGCGTCAGGTGCACCGGCTCGTGCATGACCTCCTGGATCTCGTCGCCCGCCTTGTCGAGCAGCTGCTCGGCGAGGCCGTTCAGGGCGCGGGCGGCCGCGACCTCCTCGCCGACGCGCTGCTGGCGCCGGTCGGCGGGGTTGCGGTTGGCGGTGCCCTGGGAGCTCAGCTTCGAGCCGTCGTGCATGCGCAGCCGCACGTCCGCCTGGGTGGTGGCGTCGATCTCGCGGAACTCCATTTCGATGGTGCAGTCGACGATCTTCTCCATGGTGATCACCTACAGCCTGTCGATCGGTCAGCCTGCGGGGGTGGACGCCGCCAGATGGGCGGTGAACCAGTCGCGGGCGAGGTCCGAGACGGTGTCCAGCGTGCCCGGCTCCTCGAAGAGGTGGGTGGCGCCCGGCACGACGGCCAGCCGGTTCTCGCAGCGCAGTCGCTCCGCCGCCTGCCGGTTGAGGTCGAGGACGGTCTCGTCGTTGCCGCCCACGATGAGCAGGGTGGGGGCGGTGACCTCGGCCAGCCGGGGGCCGGCGAGGTCGGGGCGCCCGCCCCGGGAGACCACGGCGGCGACGGCGTCGTCCGTGCCGCCCGCGGCCGCCGCGTCGGCGGCGGCCCACAGGGCGGCGGCGGCACCCGTGCTCGCGCCGAAGTAGCAGACGGGCACGGTCTCACGGCGGCGCAGCCACCGCGTCACCTCGGTCAGCCGGCGGGCCAGGGGCTCGACGGCGAAGACGTTGGCCCGGTCGTTCTCCTCCAGCGGGGTGAGGAGGTCGAACAGGAGCGTGCCCAGCCCCGCCTCGTTCAGGGCCCGGGCGACGGCGCGGTTGCGGGGGCTGAGGCGGCTGCTGCCGCTGCCGTGGGCGAAGACCACGAGCCCGGGGGAGCCGGCCGGCACGGCCAGATCACCGGCGAGGACGGTCCGGCCGCCGTCCACGGGGATCTTCAGGGCGCCCGAGTGCGCCTCGCCGCCGCCGCTGCGGTGCTCGTCGGCGTTGCGGCGCAGCAGCTCCACGACCTCCTCGTCGGAGGTCTGGGAGAAGTCGCGGTACCACTCGCCGACCGCCGAGAAGAGGGCCGGGGTGCTCAGGCAGATGAGTTCGTCCACTTGCGTGCGGAACTCCGCCGCCGCGTCCGGGGGTGCCACCGGCACGGCGAGCACCACGCGCGCGGCGCCCTGGGCCCTGGCCACCTGGCAGGCGGCCGCCGCCGTGGCGCCGGTCGCTATGCCGTCGTCGACGACGACGGCCGTACGGCCCTTGAGCGGGATCCGGGGCTGCCCGGCGCGGAACGTCTCCGCGCGGCGTGCGAGCTCCGCCTCCTCGCTGCGCTCGACCTCGGCCAGATCGTCCTGGTCGACCCGGCTCATGCGCACGATGTCGTCGCGGATGACCCGTACCCCGCCCTCACCGATGGCGCCGAACCCCAGCTCGCGGTGGTACGGCACGCCCAGCTTGCGGACGAGGATCACGTCGAGGGGGGCGTCGAGCGCCCGGGCGACCTCGAAGGCCACCGGCACACCGCCGCGGGGCAGGCCGAGGACCACCGGATGCTCGCCGCGCAGATGCCCCAGCCGCTCGGCCAGGCGCCGACCGGCGTCGACTCGGTCGATGAACCGCATGATCCACCTCTGGCCCCGGGGCCCGGCTCCGGAGTGCCCCGGGGAGACCGGGGAAGCCGTGATTGCAAGGGGAAGCCGTAGTTCCAATATGACGGGATACGGGGGGATAGTCCACAGATGGCCTCCCCCGCGGCCGCGCCCCGCGGGATCCGGGCGGCGGGCCCCTCCGGACGGGCGGATTGGTTGACTGGTGTCGTGAACTGCATCTTCTGCGCCATCGCGGCGGGCGAGGCGCCCGGCCACCGGGTCCTGGAGGACGAGAGCACGGTGGCCTTCCTGGACGCCCGGCCGCTCTTCCCCGGGCATGTGCTGGTCGTGCCCAGGCTGCACGCCGAGACGCTCACCGACCTGCCGTCCGCCGAGGTGGGGCCGTTCTTCACCCGGGTCCAGCGGATCGCGGGCGCCGTGGAGCGGGGCATGGGGGCCGCCGGTTCGTTCGTCGCCGCCAACAACCGGATCAGCCAGTCCGTGCCGCACTTCCACGTGCACGTGGTGCCGCGCAACCACAAGGACGGGCTCCGCGGCTTCTTCTGGCCGCGCGGCCGCTACGCCTCGGACGAGGAGGCCGCGGCCGTCGCCGCGCGGGTCCGGGCCGCCCTGGCCGACGGACCGCAGGTCTAGACCGGCGGCATCCGACTGCACTTCGCGCGCCCTCCGGTGAGGCGCCCCGCGGCCCCGGGCAGACATCCGGTCATGCCCTTGCTCGTGGGAACCTCCGGGTGGCAGTACAAGGACTGGCGCGGCGACCTCTACCCCTCCGACGTGCCGCAACGGCTCTGGCTGGAGGAGTACGCCGGCCACTTCGCGACCGTGGAGAACAACAACGCCTTCTACCGGCTGCCCACGCCCGAGACGTTCGCCGACTGGCACGACCGCACCCCCGAGGGCTTCGTCATGGCCGTCAAGGCCAGCCGCTACCTCACCCACATCAAGCGGCTGCGCGACCCCGAGGAGCCCGTCCACCGGCTGCTGCGGCACGCCGCCGGCCTGGGGGACCGGCTGGGGCCCGTCCTGCTGCAGCTGCCGCCCACGCTGCGGGCCGACGCGGCCCTGCTGGACGCCGCGCTCGCCTGCTTCCCGCCCGGGGTGCGGGTGGCCGTCGAACCCCGCCACGCCTCCTGGTGGACGGACGAGGTCCGCGGTGTACTGGAGCACCGCCGCGCCGCACTGTGCTGGGCGGACCACGACTCGCGGCCCGTGACCCCGCTGTGGCGCACGGCCGACTGGGGCTACGTGCGCTTCCACGCCGGCCGGGCCCGGCCGTGGCCGCGCTACGGCCGCCAGGCGCTCACCACCTGGGCCCACCGGGTCGCCGACACCTGGCCCGACCGGGCGCGGGTGTACGCCTACTTCAACAACGACCCCGGCGGCGCGGCGGTCCACGACGCGGCCGCCTTCGCCCGCGCCGCGGGCCGGCTGGGACGCACCGTGAGCCGGACGCCGTCCCCGCGCGGCTGAGCCCTGCCGGCCTGCCACGGCCTGCGGCGCCCTGTCGTGAGTGCCAGGCTGGGAAGGGGTGGCAGCAGGGATGCGGGAACCGCCGTCACGGCAGGAAACGCGAGTGAAGGAGCAGCAGATGCCCAGGGGATCCAGCCCGAAGCGCGAGCGGCAGTACGAGCACATCAAGGACAGCGCCCGCGAGCGCGGCGAGAGCGAGAAGCGCGCCAAGGAGATCGCGGGCCGGACCGTCAACAAGGAGCGGGCCCGCGCCGGCGAGTCCAAGACCGCCAGCCGCACCTCGCTGCAGGACATGTCCTCCTCCCGGCGCGGCGGTCAGCGCTCGCACTCCGGCGCCCAGGGACCGACGAAGGACCAGCTGTACAACGAGGCCAGGCAGAAGAACATCCACGGCCGCTCCGACATGACGAAGGCGGAGCTGAAGAAGGCACTGGGCCGGGACTGAGCGCCCGCCGGCCCCCGCCTTCCCGGGGTTCGTTGTAGGAACCGCACAGGACCGCCCCCTCAGCGCTGAACAGGCCCCCACCAGCGCCGACGACGCGCCATCGGTGAGGATGAGCGGGTGCCCGAACTCCTGAACCCCGCGGACCCCGGCTTCGCGCGCGACCCGTACCCCTACTACGCGCGCCTGCGCTCCCAGGGCCCCGCGGCACGGGTGCCCCTGGCCAACGGCACGCACGCCTGGCTCGTCACCGGCTACGAGCAGGCCCGCGCCGTCCTCGCCGACCCGCGGTTCTCGAACGTACCGGCGGCCGGTGCGGGGCGCCCCAAGCCGGACTCCCCGGCCCAGCGCGCCCGTGGCTGCCTCGCCCGCCACATGCTCAACTCCGACGCCCCCGACCACGTCCGGCTGCGCCGGCTGACCACCGCCGCCTTCACCCCGCGCCGCGTCGACGCGCTGCGGCCGCGCATCGAGCGGCTGACCGACGAGCTGCTGGCGCCGCTGGCGTCCCGGGCGGCGGCCGGGGAGCCGGTCGACCTGGTGGACGCCTTCGCGTTCCCGCTGCCCGTACTCGTGATCGGCGAGGTGCTGGGCGTGCCGGAGGCCGACCGGGCGGACCTGCGCGAGTGGACCTACCGGGTCGGCTCGCCCACCGACGCGCTGGAGCGCGGCGCCGTCGACGAGGCGTGGACCCGGCTGCACGCCTACTTCACCGCCCTCATCGCCCACAAGCGCCGCGAGCCGGGCGAGGACCTCTTCAGCGCCCTGGTGCACGACGCGGGGGAAGCCACCGAGGGGGGACTGGACGACGGCGAACTGCTCGCCATGGCGTTCCTGCTGCTCTTCGCCGGCTACGAGACGACCATGAACCTGCTCGCCTCGGCCGCCCTGCTGCTGCTCACCCACCCCGACGAGCTCGCCGCCGCCCGCCGCGGCGGCGAGCGGCACTGGGAAGCCGTCGTCGAGGAGACGCTGCGGCACGCGAGCCCCCTGGAGGGGACGACCTGGCGGCGCACCACCGAGCGCGTCGACCTCGGCGGCGGCGCGGTCATACCGGCCGAGGACTCCGTCCTCGTCGTCCTGGCCGCCGCCAACCGCGACCCCGGCCGCTTCCCGTCCCCCGACGCCTTCCACCCCGCCCGCTACCTGGCGGGTGCCGAGCGCCCCGCCCCGCACCTGGCGTTCGGCCACGGCCCGCACTTCTGCCTCGGCTCCCGCCTGGCCCGCCTGGAGGCGGCCGTCGCCCTGCCGCGCCTGTTCGCCGCCCTCCCCGCACTGCGCCTCGCCGCCGATCCCGCCACCCTTCCCTACCGCCCGGGCCTGCTCGTGCGCGGCCCCCGCCGGCTGCCCGTGCGCTGACGCCGGCGGCCGCCGAACGGGGGAAGGTGAATCGCGCCCGGGCGGCGGCTGCCGGAAGGTGGGTGTGTGAAGGCCGCCCAGACCCCGCAGGAGCCCCCCGACGACCACGTCGTCGTCCTCTTCGGCGCCACCGGTGACCTCGCCCGGCGCAAGCTGCTCCCGGGGCTGTACCGCCTGGACCGGGCGGGCCTGATGCCGCGCCGGTTCCGGATCGTCGGCTCGGCACCGGCCGCGTCCGCCCTCACCGACGAGGAGTTCCGCGCCCACGCCAGGGACGCCGTCCGCGAGTTCGGCACGGGCGAGGCCACCGGCCCGCAGTGGGAGGCGTTCGAGGCCACGCTGAGCTTCGGCGCCGCCGACCCCGAGGACCCGCAGCCGCTGCTCGACGCCGTGGGCGCGGCGGAACGGGCCGTCGGCGGCGGCCCGCGCCGGCTGTGCCACCTCGCCGTGCCGCCCAGCGCCTTCGCCTCCGTCGTCGCGATGCTCGGCCGGACGGGCCTCGCGGACGGCGCCCGCGTCATCATCGAGAAGCCGTTCGGCACCGACCTGGCCTCCGCGCGCGCCCTCAACGAGACCGTCCACGCCGTCTTCGACGAGTCGCGGGTCTTCCGCATCGACCACTTCCTGGGCAAGGAGTCCGTCGACAACATCCTCGCCCTCCGCTTCGCCAACGGCCTCTTCGAACCCGTCTGGAACCGCGAGCACATCAGCCACGTCCAGATCGACGTCCCCGAGACCATCGGCATCGAGGGCCGCGCCGGCTTCTTCGAAGAGACCGGCACGTTCCGGGACATGGTCGTCACCCACCTCTTCCAGGTCCTGGGCTTCGTGGCCATGGAGCCGCCCGCCTCGCTCGGCGCCCAGGACCTGCGCGAGGAGAAGACCCGCGTCTTCCGGGCGATGGAGCCCCTCGACCCCGCCCACGTCGTCCGCGGCCAGTACGCCGGCTACCGGGCCGAGCCCGGCGTCGACCCGCACTCCGACACCGAGACCTTCGTCGCGCTGCGCACCGGGATCGACAACCCCCGCTGGGCCGGCGTGCCCTTCCACCTGCGCTCCGGCAAGTCCCTCGGGCAGCGCCGCCAGGTCGTCTCGCTGCACTTCAGACGGCCGCCCCTGGAGCTGTTCCCCGACCGCCCCCGCACCGGCCCCGCCGCGCACGGCAACGCGCTGGTGGTCGACTTCGACGACCCCGGCTGGATCGCCGCCCGCTTCCTGGTGAAGGAACCCGGCCCCGCCATGCGCCTGTGCCCCGCCAGGATGGACTTCCGGTACGCCGACTCCTTCCGGCAACAGCACGGGCTGGAGGGCTACGAACGCCTCATCCTGGACGCCATGCTCGGCGACCAGGCCCTCTTCACCCGCGCGGACGGCATCGAACGGCTCTGGGAGGTCTCCGACCCGCTGCTGCGCAACCCGCGCCCCGTGCAGCCGTACGCCGCCGGGTCGTGGGGCCCCGCAGCCGCCGAGGAGCTCATCGCGCCGCACCACTGGTACCTGCCGGACATGGCTGCCGATGATCCGGGAAGTGGGACACCATGACGCATCTCGGCCTTCCCGACGGCATTCGCGCCTGCCTGTTCGACATGGACGGCGTGCTGACCCAGACGGCCACCGTGCACGCGGCCGCCTGGAAGGAGACGTTCGACGCCTTCCTCCGGCGCCGCGACGGCGCGGACTTCCGGCCGTTCGACGCCGTCGCCGACTACGACGCGTACGTCGACGGAATGCCCCGCGCCGACGGGGTGCGCTCCTTCCTCGCCTCGCGCGGCATCCACCTGCCCGAGGGGGACGACGACGATCCACCGGAGCGGGACACCGTGCACGGCCTGGGCAACGCCAAGAACGCGCTCGTCCTGCAGAAGATCAAGGAGCTGGGGGTGCGGGCCTACCCCGGCTCGGTCCGCTACGCCGAGGCCGCACGGGCCGCCGGGCTGCGCCGCGCGGTGGTCTCCTCCAGCGCCAACTGCCACGACGTGCTGGTCGCGGCGGGCATCGAAGGCCTCCTCGAGGTGCGCGTCGACGGGGTGGTCGCGGCCGAGCGGCACCTGGCGGGCAAGCCCGCCCCGGACACCTTCCTCGCCGCCGCCCACGCCCTGGGCGTACCGCCCGACCGGGCCGCGGTGTTCGAGGACGCCCTGGCCGGCATGGAGGCGGGACGGGCCGGGAGGTTCGGCTTTGTCGTCGGGGTGAACCGGGCCGATCAGGCCGAGGCCCTGCGCCGGCACGGGGCGGACGTCGTCGTGGACGATCTCGCCGAGCTGCTGGAGGACGCCCCGTGATCACCCACCCGGCCTACCGCGTCGAGCCCTGGTGCCTGCGCGAGACGGAGCTCAACCTCGACGTGCTCTCCCAGAGCGAATCCGTCTTCGCGCTGTCCAACGGCCACGTCGGCTGGCGCGGCAACCTCGACGAGGGGGAGCCGCACGGCCTGCCCGGCTCCTACCTCAACGGCGTGTACGAGTTCCGGCCGCTGCCCTACGCGGAGGCCGGCTACGGCTACCCCGAGTCCGGCCAGACCGTCATCAACATCACCAACGGCAAGCTCATCCGCCTCCTGGTCGACGACGAGCCCTTCGACCTGCGCTACGGCAAGCTGCACAAGCACGAGCGGGTCCTGGACTTCCGCACCGGCCTGCTCCACCGCACCGCGGAGTGGACCTCGCCGAGCGGCCGCAGCGTACGGGTCCGCTCGAGCAGGCTGGTCTCCTTCTCCCAGCGCGCGGTGGCCGCCGTCGCCTACGAGGTCGAGTCGCTGGACGGCGACGTGCGCATCGTCATCCAGTCCGAGCTGGTCGCCAATGAACAGCTGCCCCGGACCGGGGGCGATCCCCGGGCGGCCGCGCTGCTGGAGTCGCCGCTGGCCAGCGAGGAGCACGCCGCGTACGGCCCGCGGATCCGGCTGCTGCACCGCACCCACCACAGCGGACTGCGCATGGGGGTGTCGGCGGCGCACGCGGTGGACGGCGGCGAGAAGACCGAGATGTCCTCCGAGAGCAGCGAGGACCTGGCCCGCTTCACCATCACCTCGCGGCTGTGCTCGGGCCAGCGGCTGCGGGTGGAGAAGTTCGTCGCGCACGGCTGGTCGGCGATGCGCTCGACGCCGGCCGTGCACGACCAGGTGGACGCGGCCCTGGCGGGGGCGGTCAGCACCGGCTGGGACGGCCTGGTCGACGAGCAGCGCCAGTACCTCGACGGGTTCTGGGCCCGGGCGGACGTGGAGGTGGACGGCGACGCGGAGATCCAGCAGGCCGCGCGGTTCGCCCTCTTCCACGTGCTGCAGGCCGGCGCCCGTGGAGAGGCCCGCGCCCTGCCGGCCAAGGGGCTGACCGGTCCGGGGTACGACGGCCACTGCTTCTGGGACACCGAGACGTTCGTCCTGCCCGTGCTGACCTACACCGCGCCCCAGGCGGTGGAGCAGGCCCTGCGCTGGCGGTACAACACCCTGCCCGCCGCCCGGGAACGCGCCCGGCAGCTGGGTCTGCAGGGCGCCGCCTTTCCCTGGCGGACCATCAACGGCGACGAGTGCTCCGGCTACTGGCCGGCCGGGACGGCGGCGTTCCACATCAACGCCGACATCGCCGACGCGGTCGTCCGCTACGTCCGCGCCACCTGCGACGACACCTTCGAGCGCGAGGTCGGGCTGCCGCTGCTGGTGGAGACCGCCCGGCTGTGGCGCTCCCTGGGCCACCACGACCACCACGGCGACTTCCACATCGACGGGGTGACCGGCCCGGACGAGTACAGCGCCATCTCGGACGACAACGTCTATACGAACCTGATGGCACAGCACAATCTGCGGGCCGCCGCGGCCATGGCCGAACGCCACCCGGAGCTCGCCGCGGCGCTCGACGTCGACGACGAGGAGACCGCCGCGTGGCGGGACGCGGCGACGCGCATGACCCTGCCCTACAACGAAGAGTTGCAGGTGCACGAGCAGTCCCAGGGCTTCACCCGCCACCAGCTGTGGGACTTCGCCCGCACCGGGGACGACCAGTACCCCCTGCTGCTGAACTTCCCCTACTTCGACCTCTACCGCAAACAGGTCGTCAAGCAGGCCGACCTCGTCCTCGCCATGTGCCTGCGCGGGGACGCCTTCACCGCCGAGGAGAAGGCCCGCAACTTCGCCTACTACGAACAGCTGACCGTGCGCGACTCCTCGCTGTCCGCCTGCGGCCAGGCCGTGATGGCCGCGGAGGTCGGCCACACCCGGCTGGCCTACGACTACTTGGGCGAGGCGGCGATGATGGACCTCTCCGACCTGGAGGGCAACACCCGCGACGGCATTCACATCGCCTCCCTCGCCGGCACCTGGTTCGCCCTGGTCATCGGCTTCGGCGGCATGCGCGAGGACGACGGCCTGATCGGCTTCACCCCCCGGCTCCCCGAGCAGCTGGGGCGGCTGGCGTTCACGGTCCAGTTCCGGGAGCAGCGGCTGCGGGTGGAGATCACCGGCCGGACGGCGAAGTACACCCTGCTGGACGGCGAGGTCCTGGAGATCCGGCACTGCGGCGAGCGGCTGAAGGTCACGGCCGGTTCGCCCGAGTCCCGCCAGGTCCCCGCCATCACCGCCGGCCACGCCCCCGACCAGCCGGCCGGCCGCGGCCCGTCGCGCCGGGGCCACACAGCCGGGCACGTGGAGGAGGCGGTCCGCTGAGGCGACCCTGCCGGGGAGGCGCGGGGGAGAGGGTGCGAGGATCGGTCGCCGCATCCGCCCGCGTCCCCGACAGGTGAGTACATGCCCCCGATCAACGTCCTGGCCCTGTGCGGAAGTCTGCGCGAGGGCTCGCTCAACTCCGCGGTGGCGCACACGGCCGCGGGCCTGTGCAGGCCCCCGGTCTCCCTGACGGTCCACGAGGGGCTGGGCGGCCTCCCCTTCTTCAACCCCGATGTGGAGCGGGACTGTCCGCCGCCGGAGGTGCTGGACTTCCGCGCGCGGCTCGCGGCCGCGGACGCCGTGCTCATCACGAGCCCCGAATACGCGCACGGCACGTCGGGCGTCCTGAAGAACGCCCTGGAGTGGGTGGTCGGCGGCGGCGAACTCGTGGACAAGCCCGTCGCCGTCGTCACGGCCTCTCCCTCGATGACCGGCGGGGACCGGGCCCAGGCGTGGCTGCGCGAGACCCTGGAGGTCATGAGCGCCCGGGTACTGCCGGCCGGACTGCGGATCGCCTGCGCCGGCGCCAAGATCACCGATGGCCGGGTGACGGACGAGGCGACCCTGGCCGAGCTCGGGACGCTCGTGGCGGAGCTGGCCCGGGCCGGTGCCGAGGCGCCCGCCGGGCTCAGTCGCGGTTGTTGAACCAGCCCCTGCGCCAGCCGTAGCCGCTGCTGCGCAGCCGCCGCTGCGCCTTGTGCAGCAGCGGGTGCCGGTCCCGCTGCTCGCTGGCGGCCCGGTCGAGCTCCTCCGCCAGGCGCTCGGTCCGCTTCTCCACGTCCAGTTCGTCCAGGATCCGGTCCATCTCGGCCAGCAGCGCCCCGTGCAGCTGCCACTGGCGCGGGTGCCGCCGGACGGACTCCAGCAGCAGGTGGGCCGCGCGGTCGCGGCTGGCCCGGCCGGCGGCGAGCTCCCGCACGAGCCGGTCCTCGGCCTCCTCGGCGTTGGCGCTCACCTGCGTGGTGATCAGCACGGCGAAGCTCTCGACGGCGCGCGCGAGGTGGCGGAAGACGTCCTGCAGGGACTCGGCCACCTCGTCGGGGAACATCGGTTCCTGCGTGCGTTCCTTGGCGAGGTCGGTCAGGGTGCGGCAGATCACCCGCAGGACCACCGCCGCGATCTCCAGCGCGTCGAGTCCGGTGCGCAGGACGACCCGGAAGAGCAGGCCCTCCTTGACCCGGGGATTGAGCCGGAGGCTGTCCTCGGCCTGCCGCAGCGAGGCGTCGACCTGGACGATGTCGTGGTCCAGCCGGCGCGCCTCGTGCAGCCGTGCCGCCGCCTCCGCGACCGGCGTGTGGCCGCACACCTCGTCGCCGACGCGCTGCAGCAGCTGCCCCATGCGGCGCGAGAGGTGCTCGATGGCCTGGCTCGCGGGCTGGACCCACACCGGAGGGACGAACAGCACGTCGAAGAGCAGCCCGACGATCGCGCCGATCAGGGTCTCCAGGACCCGGTCCCAGGCCGTTTCCGCCACCCGGGTCACCCCGAGCACGAGCATGGCGCTGATCGCCACCTCGGGGACGAATTCACCCGCGCGGACGAAGCGCCCGATGACCAGGGAAGCGAGGATGATCAACCCCAGGCTCCACCACGTGAGCCCCACCATGGCGCTGAACCCGATGGCGATCAGGACCCCCGCCACCACGGAATTGACTCTGCGGATGCCGGTGGTGAGGGTCGAGTAGAGCGTGACCTGGACGACGAGGAGCGCGGTCAGCGGCGCCGTGAGCGGCGCCGGCTCGTTGCTCAGCTGGAGGGCCACCACATAGGAGATCACCGCGGCCAGCGTGGAGCGGACCGCCTGCACCACGGCGGGTTCCCGGTGGCGTCGTACCAGGGTCGTCAGAGGGTCGGTGATATCGGGCACCTTGTGCCTCTTCCCGTACCAGGAGTTTCAATCACCTCATAGGTTTCAGGCATGATCGATCATGAAGTGGTACGGGTGTTCACCGGTCCGCACGGCACGGGCGGCAACCCGCTCGGCATCGTCGGGGACGGCGGCGCCGTCCCCGACGGGCCGGCCCGTCAGCGGCTGGCGGCGGAACTGGGCTTCAGCGAGACGGTGTTCGTCGACGACGCCTCCCACGGCGGCGTGGACATCTACACCCCCAGCGCCCGGCTGCCGTTCGCCGGCCATCCGCTGGTCGGCCTCGCGTCGTGGCTGCGCCGGCAGGGGCGGCCCGTGAGCGTGCTGCGCCCGCCGGCGGGCGAGGTGCCTACGTGGCAGGAGGGGGAGACGACCTGGATACGGGGCCGGGCGGAGTGGGCCACCGGCCGGCGCACCGAGCAGTACGCCACGGTCGCCGAGGTCGAGGCGCTGCCCGCGCCGCCGCCGGGGGAGGGCTGGCTGTACGCCTGGGCCTGGGAGGACGAGGCGGCGGGACGGGTACGGGCCCGGGGCTTTCCACGGCGGGGCGACGCCATCGTCGAGGACGAGGCCACCGGCGCCGCGGCCATCGTGCTGACCGCCCGGCTCGGCCGTTCCCTGACCATCCGCCAGGGGGTGGGCTCGCGGATCCTGACGCGCTTCCACACCGACGGCACGGTCGACCTCGGCGGCCGCGTGGAGGCGGTGACGACGGCCCGCTGAACCGGCCGCGGCCAGGACGCCGCCGACCCGGCCGCACGGCGAACGAGCCCCCACGGTCCGCGTCGAGGAGGAAACCGAAGACCGAGGGGGCATTGAAACGGGGCGGACAGCGCCACTCGATCGTGCCGTCCACCCCCACGAGCGCCACGGTGTGCAGATCACCGATGACGCCGTGGTCCTCGAGCGGCGGGCAGGGGCCCTGCCGGGGGAGGGGTGCCGTGCTCCATGGCTGTCGTCTCCACGCTAAGCCCGCACGATCACCCCCACCACCCGGGGCCCGGCCGCTACTCCTCGGCGCCGGCGGTCAGCCGCAGGCGCACCTCCAGCTCGTGCTCGCCGGGCACCGTGCCCAGGCTCTCCACCCCGAAGGCCGCCGCCAACTCCTCCCTGACCTGGCGCACGGGATCGGCCGCCCCGAAGAGGTCGGCGGTGACGGCCATCACCGGCTGCGTACGGACGGCCTCCGGCTGCGGGTTACGGGTGCGCGCGTCGACGACCATGGACCAGATCGTGGGCCCCGCACCGGGGGCCGCGGCCCGGGTCTCGCTGCGGGCCGGACCGGTGCCTTCCGGGAAGGCCGCCTCCAGCGCCGCGAACACCGCGTGCGCGTCCTCATGGCCGCATCCCGTCAGATGCACACTGACATGGTCCGCACTCTCGGCCCCGCTCATCACCCGGTGCTCCTCTGCCGTCAGGGGGCGCTGCCGCGCCGGCTCTCGATCCGACGGTACGCACGTGCCGCGTCCCCGGCGCGACGGCGAGGGCCATCCGTGGACCGGGGCACCCCCCCCGGCCGGACGCCGCCGGGAGCGGCCCCGACCGTTCGGGAGCGGTCTTGACCGCCGGGGAAGCGCAGTGGACCCTCAAGTGGAGTGCGGAGCAAGGGAGTTGACGCCCGGGCCCCGCGCTCGCTGCCCGTACGCCCCGTCGACGGCCGCCGGAGAGGACACCCGATGAGGATCGCGTTCATGGGCTACGGCGAGATGGGTGCCGCGGTACTGGCCGGGATCGCCGCCGAACACGAGCCGACCGTGGTCGTCACCCACCCGGCCCGCTTCGGCGGCCTGCACGAACCGCACGTGGCCAAGCTCGCCGTCGAGCTGGGGCTGCCCCTGGTGGAAGCCCGCGACGCGGGCGAGGCGCAGGTGGTCGCGGCGGTCCGCGGCGCCCGCCCCGACGTGCTGATGTCCGCGAACTGGCGGACCGTCATACCCGAGGCCGTCCTGGCGGTCCCCGCGCTGCACCCGCTCAACGTCCACGACGCGCTGCTCCCCGGCTACGCCGGCTTCGGCGCGGTCAACTGGGCGATCCGCAACGGCGAGCGCGAGACCGGCCTGACCGTGCACGTGATGGAGCCCGAGCTGGACACCGGGCCCGTCCTGTGGCAGGTGACCGTGCCCATCGCCCCGCAGGACACCGCGACCACCGTCCAGCGGCGCCTGCTGGACGCGTACCCCGAGGCCGTGCTGACCGCCCTGGCCCGCGCGGAGGCGGGGATCAAGCCGGTGCCGCAGCACGCGGGCGGGGCCTCGTTCTACCACCGCATCACCGAGGCGGACACGCGCATCGACTGGAGGCTGCCGACCGGACGGCTCCTCGACCTCGTCCGTGCGCACAGCGATCCGTTCGCCAACGCGTGGTGCACCCTCGGCGGGACGAAGCTCTACGTCAAGCGGGCCGCCCGGCCCTCCCGGCCGCACCGGGGATCGCCGGGGCGGGTCGTCAGGCGCACCGACGGCGGGGTCACCGTGGTCTGCGGGCACAGCTGGGAGGCGGGCTCGGACGGGGTCGTCCTGCTGGAGGTCCAGCCGGAGAACGGGAGCCCGCTGCCCGCGGCCGACGTCCTGCGTCCGGGCAACCGCCTGGAGTGAGCGCATCTCAAAGAGATTCTTTGAGATGATGACGGAATTCATTATTCGACTTATAGAGCAAAGCTCGGTAGCTTCGACGGAGTCCGATCTCCCGACCCGATGGGCGGTGTTTCCGTTGATGGGCGAACGCCGGGCGGCAACTCCCTGGAAGTTCATGGCCGCGACCGCGATCCTGTGGGGATCGGCCTTTCCGGCGATCCGGATCGCGCTGGAGGGCTACTCGCCGACGGCCATGGCCGTCCTGCGCCTCGTCTTCGCCGTCGTCCTCCTGCTCCCGTTCCTGGCCACCGGGCGCATCAGCCGCCTCCGCCGGGGCGACCTCGTGCGCATGGCGGGATTCGGCCTCACCGGCATGACCGCCTATCAGCTGCTGCTCTACGCGGGCGAACGGCACGTCGAGGGCGGAACGGCCGCCATGCTCGTGGCCACCTCGCCGGTCTTCGCCACCGCCCTCGGCATGCTGGTGCTGCGCGAACGCCCCGGCGCCTGGGGAGTCGCCGGCCTCCTGGTGGCCCTCGGCGGTGCGCTCGTGGTCGCCATGGCCGGCGGCGGAGGCGGCGGTTCGCAGACGGGCATGGTCATGATCGTGCTGGCGGCGGCCGCCCAGGCCACCTCGTTCATCCTGCAAAAGCCCCTGCTGCGCCGCTACTCCGGCATGGACTGCATCTTCTACGGCAGCCTGTTCGGCCTCCTGCCGCTGCTGTTCTTCGCCCCCGACGCCGCCTCCCACCTGGTGGCGGCCGGCTGGCAGCAGACCGCCGCCGTGGTGTGGCTGGGCCTGGGCTGCACGGTCCTGGCCTTCTGCACCTGGTCCCGCGTCCTGGAGGCCGCCTCCGCCTCGACGAGTTCCCTCGTCCTGTACGCGGTGCCCGTCGCGGCCCTGGCCCTGGACGCGGTGCTCCTCGGCACCCTGCCGGCCCCCATGGCGGTCCTGGGCGGCCTGATCGTGCTCGCCGGCGTCGGCATAGCCGCCGTCCGCCGGCCCGCCCCGCGCCCGTGCTCCGCGGACGAGGCCCCTGCCCCCGCTCCCGCCGACGAGCCGCCCGCGGACCCGCGGACCGGCACGGAGCCGCGGGAGTACGCGACCGCGGGATCCCGCAGGTAGCACGCCCTCCGCCGGGCGCCTCAGCCCACGGCCTTGAGGCGCCAGGCCTGGTTCTTCCCGCCGAGACAGGTCCACTGCTGCAGAGGCGTCCTGATCGGGGGCAGCGTCGCCGCCCCGGCCAGCCCTGGGGCCAGCACCAGTGGGCTTCCACCAGGTGGCCCGATGTTCCGCCGCCGCCCGCGCTCCTAACGTCGACCCCGTCCGTTCTTCTTGATCCAATCGATCCGAAGGAGCACGATGCGAGGCGTCACGCCCCCACTCGCGTTCGGCCTGAGCCTGGCCGGCCTGATGGCAGGAACGGTCCCCGCGACCGCCGCGCCCTCCCCGGCCCCCCGCCCGCTGCGGGCCTACGAGCAGCAGAGCCTCACCTGGGGAGCGTGCCCGCCGGCACAGGAGGAGCTGAACGCCGCGGGGGCGCAGTGCGCACAGGTGACCGTCCCCCTCGACTACTTAGCGCCCGGCGGCCGGACGATCCGCATCGCCGTCTCGCGCATCAAGGCCACGTCCAAGGCCGACCGGCGCGGCATCCTGCTGTCCAACCCCGGCGGCCCCGGCGGCAGCGGACTCGCCAACACCCTGGCCCTGCGCCCCGCGCTGAAGCGGGAGGCGGAACACTTCGACCTCATCGGCTTCGACCCCCGGTTCCTCGGCGAGAGCTCCCCGGTCGCCTGCGCCCCGGCGCCCCCGCCCGCACCACCCGGCCCGACGACGTCCCCCCGCGAGGACTTCGAGGCCTCCGTGCGGGCCGCGCGGGACACCGCGCGCCGCTGCCGGGACCACGGCGACAACGCGACGCTCCTGCCACACGCCTCCACCCGCAACGTCGCCCGCGACATGGACGTCATCCGCGCCGCTCTGGGCGAGCGCACACTGTCCTACTACGGCGTCTCCTACGGCGCCGACCTGGGCGCCGTCTACACCCAGATGTTCCCGCGCCGCACCGACCGCATGGTCATCGACTCCTCCACCGACCCGTCGGCCACGCAGTACGAACTGTTCCAGCGCTCCGGCAGGCCCGCCGAGGAAGCGCTGGACGAATGGGCCGCGTGGACCGCCCGGCGCCACGACACCTACCGCCTCGGCCGCACCCCCGCACAGGTACGGGCCACCGTCCAGGGGCTGCTCGACCACGCCGAGCGGCAGCCCGTCACCGTCGGCGGGCTCCGGCTCACCGCCCCCGTGCTGCGGATGCTGCTCAAGCAGCCCGTCCAGCACGCGGAGAACGACCCGGCCCTGGCCGGCATCGTCCGCGACCTCGCCGACGCCGCCGCCGGGAAGACCGCCCCGCCCGGCCCCGAACTCGCCGCCATGCTGCGGCTGCTCGCCTCACCCGGCCTGGCCGACAGCATGGTGGGCGGGGCGCTCTTCATGTGCGGCGACGGCGGCTGGCCCGCGGGCGGCTGGCCCAAGGACCCCGAGACGTACTGGAAGAACAGCGAGCGCAGCCGCGCCACCCAGCCCGTGTTCGGCCCCTACGTCAACGGCATGATCGCCCCGTGCGCGTTCTGGCCCGGCGAGCCCCGCGAGGCGGGCACCGCCGTCGCCAACGACGTACCCGTCCTGATGCTCCAGGCCCGCCGCGACAACAACGTCCCCTACGACGGCGCCCTCGCCCTGCACCGCAAGCTCACCGGCTCGCGCCTGATCACGGCGGACATCCGCTCCCACGGCGTCTACGGACGCGCCCTCGACGGCCACCGGCCCGTCCCCTGCGCGGACCGGGCCGTCAACGACTACCTGCGCACCGGAACCCTCCCCGCCCAGGATCTCACCTGCCCCCGCACGGAGGCCGCCCGATGAGCGCCGCCGGACCGACGGTCACCAGGCGGACCGGCCTCGCTGCCGCCGCCGCGGCCCTCCTGACGGCAACGGCCCCCGCCGCCGCGGCCACGGCCGCCGCGCCCTCCCCCGACGACCGGCTGCAGCGCGACGTGGACGCGATCCGGGCGACCGGTGTCACCGGCGTACTGGCCGAAGTGCAGACCGCACAGGGACGCACCACCGCACGCGCCGGGGCGGCGGACGTGAGCACCGGCCGGCCGGTGCCCTGGGACGCGTACTACCGGCTCGGCAGCGACACCAAGACCTTCACCGCCGTGGTCGCCCTCCAGCTCGTCGGCGAAGGCCGGCTCGCCCTGACCGACACCGTCGAGCGATGGCTCCCCGGAGCCGTGCGCGGCAACGGCAACGACGGCAGAAGGATCACCGTCGCCAACCTGCTGCGCCAGACCAGCGGCCTGAACGACTACGTCGCCGTCTCGGTCTCGCCGGACGACTTCACGCCCGAGGGCTACCGCAAGGGACGGTTCCGCACCACGGCACCACGGGAACAGCTCACCGCCGCGCTGAGCAGGCCTCCCCTGTGGACCCCGGACGCCGAGGACCCGGCAGGGGAACGCCGCTGGGGCTACTCCAACACCAACTACGTCGTCGCGGGCCTGATCATCGAACAGGTGACGGGCCACCCCTGGGCCCAGGAGATCCACGAGCGCGTCATCGAGCCGCTCGGCCTGCGCAACACCCTCGTCCCGGGAACCTCCTGCCACGTCCCTGCGCCCACCGCGGCCGCGTACACCCACTTCCCCGGCAGCCCACGCCCGACCGACACCACCGTCGCGGGCGGCGGCGGAGCGGACGGCGGCATCATCAGCACCACCCACGACCACGGCGTCTTCCTGCGCGCCCTGATGAGCGGCAAGCTGCTGCGCCCGGCCCAGTCGGCCGCGATGCGGCAGACCGTACCGGCCGACGACTGGATCCCCGCGCCGGGCGTCCGCTACGGACTGGGCATCGCCTGGCGGCCGACGACGGGCGACGGCGGCGGCATCTGGTTCCACGGCGGAACCCACCTCGGCGTGGTCTCCGAGAGCGGCGTGACCGCGGACGGCAGCCGTGCCGCGACGTCCGCCGCCTTCACCCTGCAGACCGACCCCGCCCCGCAGGAAGCCCAGGCCAAAGCCGCCCTCCGGCTGGTCGACAACGCCCTGCGGCCGGGCGGCGCCGGCTAGTCGACGAGCGCCCCGCAGGAGATGTTCACCGTCGCGGCGGTCATGCTCCCGGCCAGGTCCGAGGCGGCGAACACCGCCACGTTGCCCACGTCGGCCAGGGTCGCCGCGCGGTGGAGCATGGCCGCCTCCTCGATCCCGGCGACGATCTCCGCGCGTCCGGGGAAGTCCTCGGGCAGGCTCTCGGGGATGCCGCCCGTCTTGAGCGTCACGAAGCGGATGCCGTGCGGCCCGAGCTCGCAGGCCCACTGCCGGCGCAGCCCCTCGACGGCGTCCAGGGCGACCACGAACCCGCCCAGCCCCGGCACGGCCTCCGGTCCCGAGCCGCCGAACGCCAGGATCACCCCCGACGACCGCTTGACCATGTGCCGCGCGGCCGCCCTGGTCGTCAGGAACTGCGTCCGCACCGCGTGCTCGATCGGCCGGCTGAAGTCCTCGGCCGAGATGGTGGCCAGCGGTTCCTGGACGTCGCCGTAGGAGATGAGATTGAACGAGATGTCGACGCGCCCTGTCTGTTCGGCCACCGCGTCGACGAACGCGTCGACGGCCTCCTCGTCGAGCGCGTCGATGCGGGCCGTCTCGGCCAGGCCGCCGGAGGAACGGATGTCGTCGGCGACCCTGTCGAGCTTGGCGTGGGTGCGTCCGGCCAGGAAGACGGCGGCCCCCTCGGCGGCGAACGCACGGGCCACGGCGCCGCCGACGCGGCCTCCCGCTCCGTAGACCACGGCGACCTTGTTCTCGAGCAACATGCCCCTTGCCTACAGGTCGACGGCCCGCGGGGCGGTGCCGACACGCACGGGAGGCGTTCACTCGCGCGGCTGAGGTAGTGCCGCGCGCGTTCGGGAAGGAAGGGTTTCATGTTCAAGAACACCAAGGCCTTCAGCGGCTTCTCCGTGGACGACATCGACGAGGCCAAGCGCTTTTACGGGGAAACATTGGGGCTGGAGGTGTCCGAGAAATACGGCTTGCTGACCCTGCGCCTGGGCAGCGGCGCCGACGTGCTGATCTATCCGAAGGCCGACCACACCCCGGCGTCCTTCACGATCCTCAACTTCCCCGTGGACGACATCGAGGCGGCCGTCGACGAACTGGGCCGGCGCGGGGTGGCCTTCGAGCGCTACCCCGGCCTGGAAGCGGACGACAAGGGCATCTTCCGCGGCGGCGGCCCCTATATCGCCTGGTTCACCGACCCCGCCGGGAACGTCATCTCCGTGCTGCAGGAGAGGTAGCGCCACTGTCCGCCCGGCACGGAACACCAGGTCAGGGGCGATTGTCAGACCCTGCTGACAGACTCTTCCCATGAGATGGGCAGTGGCCGAGACGGGCGACGGGAGCGTGCGCCTGTGCCCGCTGGACGAGCAGGGGCAGGCAGCCGGAGCGGCCGTGACCGAGCCGTCGCTGGCCGCCGCGGTGCGGGCCCGGCCCGAGGCCGGGCGATGGGTCTGGCGGTCCACGGCCCCGGTCTACGGACGGCTGCTCGACGCCGGCGTGCGCGTCGAGCGGTGCTACGACGTGGAGGCCGCCGAGGCGCTGCTCATCGGCCATGAACAGGGCCAGTCCGGCCAGCCCCGCTCGCTCGCGGCCGCGTGGGCGCGGCTGCGCGGGCTGCCCGTGCCGGCGGACCCGCCGGTGCGCACGGCCGACGCCCAGCCCTCGCTGTTCGAGCCCGGCCCGGTGCCGCTGCCGCCCGGCACCGACGCGCTGGAGGCCCTCGTCGAGGTCCACGCGGCCCAGCTGGCCCGCACGCGCAGCGCGGAGCACCCCGGCCGGATGCGGCTGCTGACCGCCGCCGAGTCGGCGGGGATGCTCGTCGCGGCCGAGATGGGGCGCTCCGGCGTCCCCTGGCGCGCCGACGTGCACCGGCGGTTGCTGGACGAGCTGCTGGGGGAGCGCTATCCGGGCGGCCAGGAGACGCGACGCCTGGCCGAGCTGGCCGACGAGGCGTCACGGGCGTTCGGCGAGGGCGTGCGCGTACGGCCCGACCTCCCCGCCGACATCGTCCGGGCCTTCGCACGCGAGGGCATCGCCCTGTCCTCCACGCGCGCCTGGGAGCTCAAGGAGCTCGATCACCCCGCCGTCCCGGCGCTGCTGGAGTACAAGAAGCTCTACCGCCTGCACACCGCCCACGGCTGGGCCTGGCTGCAGTCCTGGGTGCGCGACGGCCGCTTCCGGCCCGAGTATCTGCCCGGCGGCACGGTGACGGGCCGGTGGACCACCAACGGCGGCGGGGCCCTGCAGATCCCCCGCGTGATCCGGCGCGCGGTCGTCGCCGACCCGGGCTGGTGCCTGGTCGTCGCGGACGCCGACCAGATGGAGCCGCGCGTGCTGGCCGCCGTCTCCCGCGACCCGGGGCTGATGGACGTCGCCGGCAGCGGCCGCGACCTGTACGGCGATCTGGCCGAGCGCGTCTTCTCCGGCGACCGCGACCGGGCCAAACTCGCCATGCTCGGGGCGATCTACGGCCAGACCTCGGGCGACGGCCTCAAGCACATGGCGGATCTGCGCCGCCGCTTCCCCAGGGCGATCGCCTACGTCGACGACGCGGCCCGCGCGGGGGAGGAGGGCCGGCTCGTGCGGACCTGGCTCGGCCGCACCTGCCCGCCCTCGTCCACCGCCGTCGACGACGAGGCGGGCCTGCCCCAGGAGGAGCCGGCCCCCTGGGGCAGCACGGCGAGCGCGCGGGCGCGGGGACGGTTCACGCGCAACTTCGTCATCCAGGGCAGCGCCGCCGACTGGGCGCTGATCGTGCTCGCCTCGCTGCGCCAGGCGATCGCCGGCCTCGACGCCGAGCTGGTGTTCTTCCAGCACGACGAGGTGATCGTCCACTGCCCCGAGGAGGAGGCGCCCCAGGTCGTGGAGGCCATCCGCACGGCGGGGGACCGCGCCGGGCGCATCGCCTTCGGCGACACGCCCGTGCGGTTCCCGTTCACCACGGCCGTGGTGAAGTGCTACGCGGAAGCGAAGGCGTAACGATTCGCCCCGGGTGCGGCGCCGGCGCGGCCGGGCTCAGGCCGCCGCGACCGGCTCCGCGCCCCGGCGCAGCAGGTTCTTGTCCGGCTTGCCGGCCTCCGTCAGCGGCAGCGCCTCGGCGAAGGTGATGCGCACGGGCTCGTACATCGCGCCCCGCTCCTTGCGCACCAGCGCGCGCAGCGCCTGCTCGTCCACACCGCTGCCGGCCCGGGCCACGACGACCGCGTGGACCTGTTCCATGCGGTCGGCGTCCCGGACGCCGAAGACGGCGCTCTGCTGGATGTCCGGGTGCGAGTTGAGCAGGTCCTCCAGCTCGGAGGTGTAGACGTGGCCGCCCACCACGATGATCATGTCCTTGAGCCGGTCGACGACCGTCAGGAAGCCCTCGTCGTCCAGGTATCCGATGTCGCCGGTGTGCAGCCAGCCGTCGCGCAGCACCTGCGCGGTCAGCTCGGGCTGCTTCCAGTAGCCCTGCATGAGCAGCGCCGAGCGGACGCAGATCTCGCCGTGCTCGCCGGTGGCCACGTCCCGGCCCTCCTCGTCGCGGACGGCCACCTCGACGCCCGGCAGCACCTGGCCCGCCGAGCGCAGGCGGTCCAGCCGCCGCGGGTCGTGCTGATCGGCCGACAGCACGCTGATGCCGCCCACCTCGCTCTGCCCGTAGAACTGCACCAGCACGGGCCCCAGCCGGCGCACCGCGTCGGCGATGCGGGCCGGGGACGCCTGGCAGCCCCCGTACATCAGGCAGCGCAGGCTGGAGGTGTCGGTGCTCGCGGCGCCCGGGTGGTCCAGGAGCCGGTACAGCAGGGGCGGCAGGAGGAAGGTGTCGGTGATGCGCTCGCGCTCGATGGCGGCGAGCACGGCGGCGGGCTCGAAGTCCTCCAGCAGCACCACGGCGCCGCCCGCGCGGAGGGTGACGTCGGCGAACATGCCGGCGATGTGGGCGAGCGTGGTGCACACCAGCTGGCGGCGCTCGTGGGGCTGCGCCTGCGGGTCCGGATCGCCCAGGGTGATGCCGTTGACCTGCTCGAAGGAGGTGCATATCCCCTTCGGGTGGCCGGTGGTGCCGCCGGTGTGGCGGATGCTGCACACGTCGTGCGGGCGCGCCGCGCCCGGCACGGGTTCGGCCGGCTGACCGGCGGCCAGCTCCAGCAGGTCGCTGCCGGTCTTGGCGGGGCCCAGGACGAGGAGGGCGTCCACCGGGGCCTGCGCGGTGACCTCGGCGGCGCGCTCGTACAGGCCCGGGTCGACGATCAGGGCGCGCGTCTCGACGTCGCGGACGATGGCGGCCTGCGCCTCGGCCGACAGCTTGTTGTAGAGGTGGTTGACGCGGCAGCCGATGAGGTTGGCCGCGTAGCGGGCGGCGATGGTCTCCGGCAGATTGCCGCTCAGCAGCGTGACGGTCTGTTCGCGGCCGAGCCCCAGGGAGCTCAGCGCCCGCGCCATCCGGTAGACGAGTGAGCGGAACTCGCCTGCGGTGACGCGCCGTTCGTGGTGGACTAACACCTCGCGCTCCGGGGCGGTCCCCAGGGCGTCGAGGATGTCCTCGACGTAGGTGCGGAAGGTGTGCGGGGCGGCGTGCATGTGCATCCTCCTGGCGGGGCGCGACGGCCCTATGGTTACCTTGGGCAATCATATGTAGAGCGCACCTATTGGATCAACGCACCCACCGGCCACGCCTACGCCTTTGGCCGACAACGGACCTGAGTCCGTCGGCCGCCGCGTCGTACTGCTCGGCTACCACCGGTACCAGCGGCCTCCGCCGGAGCGCATGACGAATCCGAGCAGCCACAGGATCAGCACGATGATCGCGATCCACCACAGCACCTTCAGGGCGAATCCTGCGCCGAAGAGGATGAGCACGAGGAGCAGGACGAGAAGGAGTGGAAGCACGGAGAACACCTCCCTGAATCCACTGCCCGCGCAGGGGCAGCGTGCCTCACCTCCAGTGTCACCTCCCCAAGCGTCCGGCGCCCGCCCCAGGGCCCTCGCGCACGCGGCGGTCATTTCCCGCCACGTGCCGTGAGCGAAGCGGTGCGACGCGATGCGCACCGGTACCGGGTCGTTCAGGAAGCCGAAGTCCGGCCCATGACGGCGGCGAAGGTCACCGGGTCGGTGTCGAATCCACGGACCCCGCCGTGGAACGTCCAGGCGCCGGAGGCGTCCCGGACGAACTCCGCGACGGTCGCGGCCGTCGCACCGGCGACGCCGGAGAAGTCGTCCCGCGCCAGCTCGTCATAGCCCTCGGTGATCCGGACGCCGGTGTTCGCGATGTCGCCGAACGCCAGCCTGCCGCCGCCCTGCTGGACGGCCACGCCGATGACGACGCGGACGTACGCGGGCGCCAGCCGGTCGAGTTCGAGGGTCATGACCTCGTCGTAGCCCAGCCCCTGACCGGTGCGGCTGTCCCTGTTGAGGGTGATCGTCCCGTCGGGGGAGCGGCTGTCGAAGTGCACGAGGTAGGCGGGCGTGCCGTCCGCCGCCCCGGCGACGTAGGTGGCGGCGATGATGTCGAGGTCGTGAGCGGGCGCCCCGGCGGGACTCGGATCCCACTTGAGCGCCACTTCGACCTTTGCGATCCCCTTGTTCAGACTGCTCACCGGGCTCCCCTTCCCTCTGGACACCGGCCACCCATGGTGCCACGGCCATCGCATCGCGGCGGTTGTTCCGGCGGGCGGTTTCGACGCTGACCGAAGGCTGATGACCACGTGCCGCCGGCGCTCCACTATCCGAGGGAGTCCCTGGCCGCGGCCGAGCAGGACTCCTTCCGGGAGGAGAGAGCGTTGCAGATCCGTCTCGTACCGGCCGGGGTCACCGCGGGCATCGCGGTGTACGACCGGCAGACCGGCGCCTTCACCGAGCAGTTCAACAGCCGCGTGCGGTTCCGCTCGGCCTCGGTGGTCAAGCTGCTGATAGCCCTCGACCACCTGTGGCCGCACGAGCCCGCCGAGCCCGTTGCCGCCGACGACCGGGAGCGGCTCGACGTCATGCTGCGCAGCAGCGACGACGACGCGGCCAGCCACTTCTGGACGCACAACGGCGAGAGCTCGATCATCGAGCGGATGACGGCCCGGCTGGGGCTGGCCGACACCGCCCCGCCGCCGTCGCGGTACCCCGGGTACTGGGGCTACACGAGCCTGTCGGCCGCCGACACGGTGCGGATCTACCGCTACGTCCTCGAGGCGGCACCGGCGCCCGTCCGCGACGTCATCATGGACAATCTACGCGCCGCGACCCGCCGCGGCACGGACGGATTCGACCAGGGCTTCGGCATAGCGGCCGTCTTCGAGCACCCCCGGGCCGTCAAACAGGGCTGGTCCGGCTTCCCTTCCCCGGACGGTGCCGGCGCCGGCCGCCCACGGGTGGCCGCGGCCGACGGCGTGGACCTCGCCCGCGAGGCGCTGCACACCACCGGCACCGTCGGCGCGGACGACCGCGCCGTCGTCGCCGTCCTCACCCTCCACCCGCAGGGCACCCCCTACGACAAGGCCCGCGCCGACCTGGACCGCCTCACCCGCCGGCTGCACGTCCCCGGCGCCGTCCGCACCCCCGGCAACCGTCCTCCGGACGCGCCCACTTGCTGACAGGCGGGAGCGGCCGGACGTCCCGGAACCCGGCCGCACCGCGGCAGTCGTGCCCTGCCCCTTGCTCACTGATTACCCCTCGGTAATGATCTACGGAGCAGACCGACGGGGGTGGCGGGTGCGCGAACGGAGACTCATGAAGCACAGCAGGCGCGGCTTTCTCACCTACCTCGTCGCGGCGCCGACGCTGGCGGTGGCCACGCGGATCGGCCTGGACGGAGCCGGACCGGCCGCGCACGCGGCGGCGGACGGCCTGCCCCAGGTCGCCGACCTCGTCGACCTCGGCGACCTGCTGACCCTCGCCGGAGCGCCCACGGCCCACATGCTGGTGCTGCGGGTCGGCGAGGACGGCGTGGTCTCCTTCCGGCTGCCGAGGGAGGAAGTGGGGCAGGGCCTGACGACGGCGGTGGCGATGCTGGTCGCCGAGGAGCTGGACGTACCGCTCGGACAGGTGAAGGTGCAGCTGGAGGACGCCCGGCCCGAGTTGCTGTTCGGACAGTTCACCGGCAGCTCCAACTCGATCCGGTCGCTGTACGACCCGGTCCGCCACACCGCTGCCGCCGCCCGGGCACGGCTGGTGCGGGCGGCGGCGCGGCAGTGGGGCACGGACGCGGGCGGACTGCGGACGCGGGACGGCAGCGTCGTGGCACCGGACGGGCGGACGGCCTCGTACGGGTCGCTGGCGGCGGCCGCCGCGGCGCCCGGGCTCGGTCCGGTGGCCGCCACGCCGAAGCCGGAGTCCGCGCACACCCTCGTGGGCACCCCCACCTCCCGGATCGACGCCCGGGCCATGGTGACGGGGGCGCAGCAGTACACCCTGGACCTGGACGTGCCCGGCGCCAAGCCGTGCATGGTGCGCCGGCCGCCGACGCTGGGCGGCACGGTGCGGACGGTGAACAACAAGGCCGCCGTCCTGCGGATGCCCGGCGTCCTGGACGTCGTCGTGATCCCCACCGGCGTGGCGGTCGTGGCCGAGACCTTCGGCCAGGCCCTCGACGCGAAGAACGCCCTCGACGTGAGCTGGGGCGCCGGGACGATCGACGGCCTCGGCGACGAGGACATCCGGGCCAGGCTCCGGGCGGCGGCCGCCCGTCCCGCGCTCCCGCCGGTGCCGGGCGGCCAGCTGGACGCGGAGTTCGAGTTCGCCTTCGTCAGCCACGCGCCGCTGGAGACCAACTCGGCCGTCGCCGACGTACGGCCCGACCGGGCGACCGTCTGGTCCGCGCTGAAGTCACCGATCGTCGCCCAGCAGACGATCGCCGCGGAGCTCGGCCTTCCCGTGGACAAGGTCACCGTCCATGTGGTGCAGGCGGGCGGCTCGTTCGGCCGAAGGCTGTTCTTCGACGCGGCGCTGGAGGCCGCCCGGGTCTCCCGGGCCTGCGGGCGGCCCGTGCGGCTGATGTGGTCGCGGATCGACGACATGCGGCACGGCAGGATGCGGCCCGCCACCCACCACCGGCTGCGCGCCACCTACGCGCTGGGCCGGGTGATCGGCTTCGAGCACCGGGTGGCCGCCGTCGAGACCGACTTCCGGCACGGCCTCGGCGAGATCATCACCGCGACCGCGACGAAGCTGCCCGGCGGCCTGGTCAACGCGGGCTTCGCACAGGTCCTCTTCCACACCACCGTCAAGACCCCGTACCACTTCGGCCTCACCACGCACACCCTGACCGAGGTCCCGCTGAAGATGCCCACCGCGTCCTGGCGGTCGGTGTACTCCGCCAACACGCGCGGGGCCGAGGAGGTCGTCGTCGACGAGCTGGCCGCCGCCCTGGGCAAGGACCCGGTGGCCTTCCGCCGGGCGTCCCTGAAGAACCCCGCCCAGCGGGCCGTCCTCGACAAGGCGGCGGAGGAGGGGCGGTGGGGCCGGCCGATGCCCGCCGGGTGCGCGCAAGGCATCGGCTTCCACGAGGAGTACAAGTCCCGCACGGCCTGCCTGGTCGAGATCGACGCGAGGGACCCGAAGAAGCCGAGGGTCACCAAGGCCGTGATCGTGGCCGACGTCGGCCGCCCGGTCAACCCCCGCGGGCTCGAGGCGCAGCTGCTCGGCGGGCTGACGGACGCCATCTCCACGACGCTGACGGCAGGACTCCACATCGACCGGGGGCTGCCGCTGGAGGGCAGCTACTCGCAGTTCCACTACGCCCGCCAGAAGGACTCCCCGCCCGAGGTGCGGATCTTCGTCCTGCCCGCCACCGGTGAGCCGGGCGGAGCGGGCGAACTCGGCGTCCCGGCCGCGGTCGGCGCCATCGCCAACGCCTACGCCCGCGCCACCGGGACCCGGCCCCGGCGCTTCCCCGTCACCTTCGACGTCGACTTCACCCCCTACCCCCGCTAGCCCAGGAGCCTCGCCGTGCCGTCCCACACCTTCACCGTCAACGGCAAGCCCGTCACCGTCGACGCCCCCGGCGACCTGCCCCTGCTGTGGGCCCTGCGTGACCTGCTCGGCATCCGCGGCCCCAAGTACGGCTGCGGCGTCGACGTCTGCAAGGCCTGCACCAGCCACCTGGACGGGGAAGCGGTCCGGCCGTGCGTCGTGCCCGTCTCCGAAGCCGCCGGCCGTGAGGTCACCACCATCGAGGGCCTGGCCGACGGCGACCGGCTGCACCCCGTCCAGGAGGCCTGGCTGGAACAGGACGTGGCCCAGTGCGGCTTCTGCCAGCCGGGGCAGATCATGGCCGCCGTGGCCCTGCTCAAGCGCACGAAGAACCCGACGGACGCCGACATCGACGCCATCGCCAACGTCTGCCGGTGCGGTACGTACTTCCGCATCCGCGAGGCGATCCGCAGCGCGGCGGCGAAGATGGCCTGACCCGCCCGGTCCGGCCGACCCGCACCGCCGCCGCGCCGGCGGTGCGGGGTGCGCGGCCGTCTCAGGTCGACTGCGCCTGCTCGTACAGGCTCTTGGCCTCGTCGCCGAAGTACGGGCCGAACATCCTGTTCGGCAGGAAGGTGTAGCCGAAGCTGTTCACCGAGGCCTGCAGCCCGGTGCCGGTGGCCTCGTCGAAGGACGTGAACCAGGGGCCGCCGCTCGAGCCGCCGGTCATGTTGCAGCCCAGGCCGTGGTCCTTGGTGAGGAGGAAGTCCTTGGAGGACGTCCCGCTGCAGTGGATGAGCTTGGTGCCGTCGTAGGGGCTGGCGGCGGGGAACCCGAAGGCGTACATGGCCTTGTTGTAGCCGCCGTTGAACTGCAGGCCCTGCGCGCCCACGACGTCGGTGAGCCTCTTGCCGTCCAGGGGACCGACGACCGCGGCCCCGACGTCGAAGTTCATCTCCTCGCCGGAGGACCACTGGGCGGTCGCCATCGTCTTGGTGGCGGCCCAGGTGCCGTGGGGCTTCTGGCCGTCGTGGTAGCCGGGGACGAACACCCAGTTGGTGTGCCAGTTGCCCTTGTACTTGACGCAGTGCCCGGCGGTGAGCACCGTGCTGCCGTTCTTGCTGGTGACGGCGTCGCCCGAGCAGGAAGCGGTGCGGTTGTCCATGGTGAAGAACACCCGGCCGGAGGTCCGGGTGACGGCGCCGCCGCCGGTCCACGGGCCGCCGGCCTGGGGGAAGGACCTGGCGTCCGCCGAGGGGGCGGTGGGCGCGACCGTGGTCTCCCGCGCGCCGGGCCGGGGGCCGGGAAGGGCGCCGGCGTCGGCGTCGGCGGCCGGGAGATCGAGCGGGGCGGCCGTGCGCATGCGTTCGGGGGTCCAGAAGGCGGCGGCCTTCTGCTGCGCCGCGGCCGATGCCGCCGCGGTGTGCACGGCCGGTGGCGCGGGGGCCGTGGCGGCGCCGGTGGCGGTGGCCTGAACGCCCGTCAGGGCCAGCGTTCCGGCGGTCAGCAGGATGCCGGTGGTCGTACGGCGGGGACGTCTCACGCGTACTCCTTCTGCCGTGGCCGCGCACGGGACCGGAAAGGCCCGCGCGGGCCGTGTGGGGGCCGGGCCGCTCGGTCGGCGGTCCGGGCAGACGAGTGGAGCGGATTGACGGTGCGTGAGGCAGAGTGCCACGGGAAGCGGTGCATTGACAGGGGCGCGTCAAGGGCGGGGTTGCGCCACGGACCCGTATGCGCCAGGAGAGGCGCCGCCGCGGCGCCCCGGCCCAGGGGTGGGGCCAAGGGGCACCGCGGCGGCTTTTCGTCACGCCGCGGGGAGCTTGGCGGCGAGGATGTCCACCGGGCGGATGTCCGGAGCCTGCGTCAGCAGTCGCGGCGCCTGCGCCATGAGCGCGGCGGCGATCTTCCCTTCCAGGTGGGCCCGGCGGTCGTCGTCGCTGCCGAACGCGTCGAAGATGCCGAAGGTCGTCGGCCCCAGGCCCAGCGCGAACCAGACCGTGGTGCCCGCCTCCTCCTCGGCGAGGGCGAGGGCGCCGGTCAGCAGCTCCCGCACCTCCTGGACGTGCTCCGGGCGGGCTTCGATGCGGGCGAGCAGGCCGACGGTGGTCGAGGGCGTGGTGGTCATTCGGGTGATCTCCTTCGTTCGCCGATCGGGTTTCTCCGTCGATCGGGTGTGATCAATCTATGAACCACCTGCAGGAGCCCCCCAGTGGCGGATGCGACAGATCGCTTACCGTTTCCGACATGAAGATCTCTGTGCTGGTCGTGGACGGCACCTTCGACTCCGGGCTGGCCTCGGTGCTCGACGTCCTGCAGACCGCCAACGAGCTGCGCGAGGAGCTGCCGCAGCCCCCGCCGGCGTGGCAGGTGAGCTGCGTCAGCCCGCACGGACCGGTGCGCACGGCCGCCGGGCACGTCGTCGCGGCCGTCGCGCCCGAGGCGGCCCCGGCCCCCGATCTGCTCGTCGTCCCCGGCGTCGGCCACAAGCGGCCCGAACCCCTCCTGCAGTGGGTCACCTCGCCCGAACGCAAGCCCGTGCAGGACGTGGTGCGCCAGGCCCGCGCCGACGGGGTCCCCCTGGCCGCCGCCTGTACCGGAACGTTCCTGCTCGCCGAGACCGGCGTCCTGGACGGGCTGCCGGCCACCACGAGCTGGTGGCTGGCACCCCCGTTCCGGCTGCGCTACCCCCAGGTCGCCCTGGACGAGACGCACATGCTCACCCACGCCCCCGGCGTCACCACCGCCGGAGCCGCCATGGCCCACCTGGACCTGGCCCTGTCCCTGGTGCGGGAGTCCAGCCCCGCCCTCGCCGACCTCACCGCCCGCTACCTGCTCATCGACACCCGCCCCACCCAGGCGAGTTACGCCGTCCCCAGCCACCTCGCCCGCACCGACCCGGCCGTCAGCGCGTTCGAACGCTGGGTCCGCGACCACCTCGACCAGCCCCTGCGCATCGCCGACGCCGCCCGCGCCCAGGGCACGAGCGAACGCACCCTGCAGCGCGCCGTGGACCGCGTCCTCGGCATCTCCCCCCTGCGCTTCGCCCAGCGCATCCGCCTGGAACAGGCGGCACACCTGCTGCGCACCACGGACCTGCCGACGGACGCCGTGGCCCGGAGCGTGGGCTACGAGAACGCCACCACGCTCACCACGCTGCTGCGCGAGCGCCTGGACACCACGCCCGGCCGGCTGCGCCGCCAGGCCCTCGGCCGGACGTGACGCCGGTGGAGAGGAGGACCCTGATCGTCGGGGCGGGCATGGCCGGGCTGTACGCCGCCCGTGAACTGCACCGGGCCGGCCACGAGGTGACCGTGCTGGAGGCCCGGGACCGCCTCGGCGGCCGGCTGTGGACCGAGGAGTGGGAGGGCACCCGCATCGATCTGGGCGCGTCCTGGATCCACGGCGTCAAGGGCAATCCGGTCACCGACCTGGCCGAGGAGGCCGGGGCCGCCACGCTCGTGTACAACGCCGGCACCCTCGACTACGGCAACCGCACCGGCACAGTCGCCTACGCCGCCGACGGCCGCCGCCTGACCCGCTACGAAACGGAGGAGCGCGAAGCCGACCAGGAAGCGGCGGGCGAGCGACTGTTCGAGCGTGCGGGGCGGGCGGGCGCGGACGAATCCGCGGCGACGGCGCTGCGGAGCGTGCTGAACGCCGGCGGTCTGACCGCCGACCGCGCCCGGCGCGCCTTCGCGGCGCACAGCCGCATGGTGGAGGACGACTGGGGTGCCGGCATCGAGGAGATCTCGCTGCAGGGCATGGTCTCCGGTGAGGGCTTCGAGGGCGACGAGGTCGTCTTCCCCGACGGCTACGGCCGGCTGGCCGACCACCTTGCCCGGGGGCTGGACGTGCGGCTCGGCCACAGGGTCACGCACGTCGAGCACGGCGACAGTGGGAAGGTCACCGTCCGCACCGACGGCCAGGGCGCCTTCACCGCCGGCCGCGTCCTGCTCACCCTGCCCCTCGGGGTGCTCAAGGCCGGCGACGTCGCCTTCACACCCGAGCTCCCCGGGGCCAAGCGGGGCGTGGTCGAACGCCTGGGCATGGGCGTGTACGACAAGCTCTACCTGCGGTTCCCGGACGTCTTCTGGGACGACAAGGAGGTCATCCGCCAGGAGGGCACCCCGCACGGCGCCTTCGCCAACTGGTACAACCTCCGTCACCTCGTGGGCGCCCCGGTGCTGGCCGCCCTCAACGGCGGCCCCGTCGCCCGCCGGATGGAGGGGCTGGACGACGCCGCGACCGTCCGCGAGGCCATGGCGGTCCTGCGCGGGATCTACGGCGACCGCGTGCCCGATCCCCTCGCGCACCGGCTGACCCGCTGGGCCGCCGATCCCTGGGCCCGCGGTGCGTATTCCTTCCCCGCAACCGGCTCCCGGCCCGGCGACCACGACGCCCTGGCCGCACCCGTGGGCGACCGCCTGTACTTCGCGGGGGAGGCCACCACCGGCGACTACTGCAGCACCGTCCACGGCGCCCTGCTGTCGGGCCTGCGCGAGGCCCGCCGCATTCTCGGCACGTAGACCCGGGCCGGCCGCGTCAGTCCGTTCTGCCGATCCCGTCGAGTCTGTCGAGCCACGCCAGCTGAATCGACTCCAGGATGCGCAGGTTGCAGCGGGCGGGGTCGTCGCTGAAGGCGCTCAGCGCGGCGGCCCGGTCACGGATCTCCGTGAAGTCGACGGTGAGGGGCTCGGCGGCAGGGTACTGCGCGGCCAGATCGGCCGCGATCTGCTCGATGTCGGTCCATCGCATGGGCCGAGTGTGTCCGAACCGGCCCACGGGGTCCAGAGCCGCCGTTCATCCCACGGCCCCGTCGCCGATACCGGCCGATTCCTTGCGGTGCGCGCGGCGCCCTGACCCCCGTCCAGGGCGCCGCGCACGCTTTCGGGCCCTTCGGGTCCGCTAGTCCCCGGAGCCGATCAGACGGACGGCGTTCAGGGCGGCCGCCAGGGCACGGTCGTCGCCGTCCTCGGAGGCGGCGGCCACGTCCAGGGCGGTGTCCGCGAACTTGATCACGTGCGCGTCGCCGTGGTCCGCGGCCAGTTCGAACACCTCCTCGGCCGTGACCGACGAGGCGTCCGGCGGGGGCAGCGGCGTGTCGGCCGCGTAGATGGAGGTGATGGCCGCGGTCGCCGTCCACGCCACCGCGAGCGAGGGCGACCACAACTCCCGGGGCAGGGCGGGCAGGGTGCGCAGCACCGCGTTGGGGGCCGTGGCGGCGTGCACCAGCATGACGCCGTCCCCGTGGCCGTAGGCGGCGTAGTTGAGGGTGGCGGCCCGGACGAGCTCGCCCAGGCGCTCGCGGGCGGCCTCGGGGTCCTGCGGTACGCCCAGTGAGCCGGTGGTCTCCAGCCAGCCGGGGGTGCCGGACAACTGGGCGTAGCCGCGCAGGGGGGTGACGTCGCGTTCGGCGATGCGGGGGAGTGCGGCCAGGGCATCGGCGGGCTCGGCCCGGCCGGACGGGGTGAGGGAGAACGGCAGGAGGGTGTGGCGGGCGGCCCAGTAGCCCAGGGCGTGGGCCAGTTCCGACAGGCGCGCGGCGTCCTCGCCGTCGGTGGTGAGGGCGCGTACGGCGTGGCCCACGCGGATGGCGGGGTGGGTGGCGGCGCCGGCGATGCCCGGCAGGAGCCGCGGCCACCACTGGGCGAGGACCTCGCGCCAGGGCTGCCGGCTTATCAGCCGGGAGAAGTAGGCGGTCCAGTCGGTGACCCGCGCGGTGTCGCCGAGCGCCTCGTGCCAGTTCGCCTCGGTGATCCGCGTCCGCGGCGGGGGGACCTCCTCGAGCCTGGTCTCGTAGGTGTCGAGCCAGCGGTGGACGGCGCCCGCCCGGCCCCGGTGGATCAGTGCCTCGACGGCCATCGGGCCGTGGTTGCTGAGGTATTCCCTGAATTCGGGGCCGCGGCCGTGCAGCCGGTGCAGAGCTTCGTCGAGTGTTCCGCTCGTCGTGTCCATGCCCCGAGGCTAGATCGCCGTCCTGCCGGGGCGTAACGGTCCTGGGCCCTACTCCGGAGGTCGTACGGCGGGGTGGGCGGTGCCCCTGAGGGGCTCACACATGTGGGTGTATTACCGGTACCGGCGAATGTGACCCGGTTGAGCGGGAATAGCCAGTATGCGGGGCTGGTCCGCTGTGCCGTTCCGGCCGGTTCCGGCATGAGACAGGGAGCGATGGCATGACCACATCTTCCGCGAACCCCTCACCGGCCGAGGACTCCTGCCCCGCAGGGCCGGACGGCGACCGTGTGCACGAGTGGGCGGTGGACCACCTGCCCGCCCTGAACTTCGACCCGCTCCTGCACCGCCTGCTGCGCGAGGAGCCGGTCGCCCGGATCCGCCTGCGCTACGGCGAGGGCGAGGCCTGGCTGGTGACGCGGTACGAGGACGTCAAGACGGTCGCCTCGGAGCCCTCCCTCAGCCGTGCCCTGACCGTCGACCGCCCCGTCACCAGCATGACCCCGCACGTGGTGGCGCCGGCCGGCGGCATCGGGCGCACCGACCCGCCCGACCACACGCGGCTGCGGCGGCTGGTGGCGCAGACCTTCGGGCGCAAGCGGGTGGCGGCCCTGCGCGCACGGGCCCAGGAGCTCGCGGAGGAGATGACCGAACGGATGGCGCGGCAGGGTCCGCCCGCCGACCTGACCGAGTGTCTGACCAGCCCGCTGCCCGCCCAGTTGATCGGCGATCTGCTGGGCGTGCCCGCCGACGACGTCGGCGTGCTGCAGGGCTGGCGGGGCGTCATCCTCTCCAGCAACCACTCGCAGGAGGAGTCCGACGCGGTCAAGCGTGAGATCGCCGGCTACTTCCGCGAGCTGGCCCGGCACCGGGCCGATCACCCCGGCGACGACCTGTTCAGCGCCCTGGTCGCGGCCCACGGCGAGGGGGAGCTCAGCCTCCCCGAACTGATCTCGCTGGCCGTCATGCTCGTCCTCAACGGCATGGACGCGGTGCGCAACCAGGTCTCCAACATGGTCTACGCGCTGCTGACCCACCCCGACCAGCTGGCCCGGCTGCGCGCCGAGCCGGCGCTGCTGCCGCAGGCCGTGGAGGAGCTGCTGCGCTACATCCCGCACCGCAACGGCGTCGGCCTGCCCCGCGTCGCCACCCAGGACCTGGACATCGCCGGGAAGACGATCCGCAGCGGCGAGGTGGTCTACGTCTCCTACCTGGCCGCCAACCGGGACTCCTCCGTCTTCAAGGACCCCGACCGGCTCGACCTCGGCCGGGACGAGGCGCCCAACCTGTCCTTCGGCCACGGCGCGCACTACTGCGTGGGCGCGCTGCTGACCAGGATGGAGGCGGAGGTGATGCTCTCCACCCTGCTGGAGCGCTTCCCGGGCCTGCGGCTGGCGGTCGGTGAGGAGGAGATGCGCTGGCGGCGCGGCTCCATCAACCGGGGTCCGGAGTCGCTTCCCGTGGCGTGGTGACGGGCGGGGCCTGCTGCCACTGCGCCAGGGCCACCAGCTCCTCGGCGGTGACGCCCTCGGGGACCGGCACCGGCGGCGGTGTGCGCAGGGGCGGCTGCCAGCCCGCCTCCCGGTCCCAGGTGCGCACGATCCTGGCGGGCGCGCCGGCGACCACGGCGTGGTCGGGGACCTCGCCCCGTACGACCGCTCCCGCCGCGACCACCACGTTGCGGCCCAGCCGGGCGCCGGGCAGGATCACCGCTCCCGTGCCGATCCAGCTCCCGGGGCCGATCTCCACCGGCTCGCTGCGGGGCCACTGCTTGCCTATGGGCACGTCGGGGTCGTCGTAGCTGTGGTTCGTGGTCGTCACGTAGACGCCCGGGCCGAAGAAGCAGTCGTCGCCGATCGTCAGCGGCGCGTCCGCGATCACATGGCTGCCCCGGCCGAGGACGACGCCGTTGCCGAGCCGCAGGAGCGGATCCGGCCCGAGGTCGAGGTCGGGCATCATCCCGGCGGTGAGCGTCACGTCCCGGGCGATGATGCAGTGCTCGCCCAGCTCGATCCACGGCTCGCCGAAGACCGTGCCCTGGGGGAAGGCGAGGCGGGTGCCGGCGCCGAGGCGGCGGAAGCGGTACGGGCCGGGGCGCCCGGCGGTCACCGCACCGGCCTCCCGCACCCAGTGCGCCCCGCGGTGCACGGCCCGTGAGACGGCACGCCGCCGCCAGGCCGTGAGGGATGAGAACAGGTTCTGCTGCGTCGGCACCCCCTCACGGTACTCAGCGCACCCCCGGCCGCCCCTCGCCCGGGCTGTGATCTTCGACCCACTGGACCGGGACGGCGGGACGGGACGGGACGCGAGCGCGCGGCCCGGGCGCGACCGGTGCATGGGCGGGCCTGCGGATGGCGAGAATCCCGCGCACCGTCCTCGGCACCCGCCCGCCTCCCGCAGCGCCCCTGGCTGCGGAAACGGCGCGGCGGGGCGCCGGGGCCGGCCGCGCTCGTCAACCTGAGGAGACACCGTCATGCCGCGCACCTCATCCTTCCGGGTAAGTCCTGCCCTCACCGGCGGGGCGGTGGCCACCGCGCTCGCCGCGACGGCGCTGCTCGCGCCCGCGGGGGAGGCCGCGCCCGCCGCGGCCGCGGACTATCTGCAGTTCACCAAGGACACGCCCGCCCACTCCCGGCTGACCGTCTTCCGCGACCACCGGCCGGTCGCCGAATACCGCGCCGGCTCGGGGACCAGCGAGCAGGAGTGCGAGCGCGGGCGGGGCTGGCTCCCCGACGGGACGTACACGCTCGGCCGCCACCACACCGCGTACAACGGCAACCTCGTCAAGGGCTACGCCATCGAGCTCGGCGACAAGCGCTGCCACGACGGCACCTTGCGCACCGAGCTGTTCATCCACAGCGAGATGACCCGGGACGGCGGCAGCGGCGGACCTGAGAACCAGCGCTGGGACGGGGAGAGCGACTACACCTCCCACGGCTGCGTCAAGCTGCGCCCGCAGGACATCAAGGAGCTCTACCGCAGTCTCGACCGGGACGGCTGGCCGGCCACCCTGAAGGTCGTGCACGGCTGAGAGCCGGTCCCGTCGGCCCGTCCGGTCCCTCCGGTCCGGTGAAAGACCGGACGGGACCGCGTCGGGCCCGCACCGCCGCCGACCGGCGCGTATACGGTGGCCCCTGCTGCCCTCGACACCGTGCGTGCTGGAGGAGTCACCATGACCGTGGACTTCGACCTCGGCCCGGCGGCCGGCCGGATGGCGGGCCTGCTGGAAGCGGTCCCCGCCGACCGGCTCACCGCGCCCACGCCGTGCGAGGACTACCGCCTCGGCGACCTGATCGAGCACATCGGCGGCCTCGCCCTCGCCTTCACCGCCGCGGCCGCCAAGAGCGGGCTGCCCCCGGGCGGCCCCGAGGGCCCCTCCGGCGACGCCTCCCGCCTGGACGAGGACTGGCGCACCCTCTTCCCCGCCCGGCTCGCCGCCCTCGCCGACGCCTGGCGCGACCCGGCCGCCTGGGAGGGCCTCACGCGGGCCGGCGGCGTCGAGCTGCCCGGGGACGTGGCCGCCAGGGTGGCCCTGAACGAGCTGGTCGTCCACGGCTGGGACGTCGCCCGGGCCAGCGGACAGCCCTACGACTGCGGCGAGCGGGAACTGCTGGCGTGCCTGGAGTTCGTCTCGCAGTTCGCCCCCGGGCCGGGGCGGGAGCCCGCTCCCGAGGGTCTCTTCGCCGCTGCCGTCGACGTCCCCGCCGACGCCCCGCTCATCGACCGGGTCGTCGGCCTCACGGGCCGCGACCCCTCATGGCGTGGAAACCACCCGTCGCGACCGTAAATCCTGGCCGTCGGCCACGCCCCCCTCCTACGATTGCCGCAACCGGGGGAGAGGCGGGGGCCATGGCACGCGGAACTGCCGAGCTGGGGCGGGGAATCGAGAACGCCGTCGGGTGGACCATCAGGAACCTCGACGGGGTCGTCGCCCTGGGCGCGGCCCTGATCATCGGCCTCCTGGACGTCTTCGACCAGCAAATCGACGACAACGTCACCTCGGGGGCCACCCTCCTGGTCCTGGCCGCCCTCGTCTTCGGCACGCTGACCGAACGGCGGCGCCGCGTCGTCGACATCCGCACCGCCATGACCGGGACGCGGCACGCCCTCGAAGACCTCACCATGGTCCGCTCCCTGTCCGGCGCCGAGCTCGAACAGGCCCTGGACAGAGCGCGGCAGAACACCGACCGCTGGGTGTTCAAGGGCGGCACCGGCACCTACCTGCGGGCGGTGACCCTGCCCTTCTGCGTCCAGGAGGCGCAGCGCCAGCGCCGCTCGCTCACCATGAAGATAGACATCGTCAACCCGGCCGACGAACAGGCGTGCGCGGCCTACGCGCGCTTCCGCCAGACCTTCGCCCACCGGCTGCATGTCACCCCTCCCGAGGCCTGGAGCGCCGAGCGGACCCGCAAGGAGTCGTTCGCCACGGTGCTGGCCGCCTGCTGGTACCAGCAAAGGCTGGACACCCTGGAGATCGACGTCTATCTGTCGTCGGTGGTGCCCACCCTCCGCTTCGACCTGTCCAACTCGTGCCTGATCATCACCCAGGACGACCCCCAGCGCGTCAACCTGCTGGTGGAACGGGACCGGCCGCTGTACGACTACTACGTCACCGAGCTCCACCAGAGCCGGGAACAGGCCCATTCCCTCGAACTGAGCCGCACCGAACCGCTGAGCGAGGAGCCGACGGTCGACGAGGTCCTCCGGCTCTTCGAAGGACTCGCCCTGCCGCTCCCTGCGGCCTTCACCGACCGGGACGTCGGCGACATCATCGACAAGGCCCTGCACGCGGAGAATCCCTACCGGAGGTGAACCCCCGAGTGCGCAGCCCCGTGGACTACGGACTGATCGAACGAGCCATGGCCGAAGCCGAGGCCGGGGGCGGCGCGGTCACCGCGCTGTTCGAAGCGGCCGCCTCGGCCCTCGAGGAGATCGCCTCCGGGCGGCGCCGGCTGCGCGCCGTCCGCCACCCGCTGGGCTTCCTGTGCCTTCCCGTGCAGCGCGAGGAGGACCGCGGCGTCTGCGTGCACGTCTTCGACGCCGAGGCGCCGGGCCGGGCGGCGGGTCTGACCACCTCGCGGGTGCACGCGCACAGCTGGGATCTGGCCAGCTGTGTGCTGTACGGGCGGGTGGGCAATCTACGGGTCCGGGTGCGCGACCGGCCGCACGAGCCCACCCACCGCGTGTACGAAGTGCGCAGCGACGCCTCGGCCGTGGACGTGCTCCTGCCGACGCCGCGCCTGGTGCGGTGCGAGCCGGGACCGGAGGAGACCAGCGTCGGCGGCGAGATCTACACCCTGCCCGCGGGCGACTTCCACGCCACCGTCGTGCCGCCCGGCACGGCCGCCGCCACCCTGCTGCTGGGGCGTACCCTGCCCGGGCGCTGCGACCTGAGCCTGGGACCGGTGCATGGCGCCCCGCACCGGGTGGTACGACAGACTTGCGATGCGGCGCAGACCGCACGGACGGCTCGTACTGTCCTCAGGAGGATCGATGGACGCCCTTCCCCGTGACGGCGCACCGCAGGATCCGGTCCCTTCGGGGCGGTACGCGGCCGAGAGCGCGGTGGCGGTCGGCGCCGCCCGCGCCGCGGGCGCGCTGGTGCGCTCGCGCTTCCACGACGACTACGGCGTGCGGGCCAAGGGCGGGCGCGGCGACGTCGTCACCGATCTCGACCTGCTGGCCGAGCGTCTGATCGTGGAGCGCGTGCGGGAGCACTTCCCGCACGACCGGATCCTCGCCGAGGAGGCGGGCGCGGTCCCCGGCCCGCGGGCGGGCGCGCCGCACCGCACCTGGCTGGTGGACCCGCTCGACGGCAGCAACAACGTCGTCATCGGGCTGCCGGCCTACGTCGTCGGGATCGCCCTGTGCGTCGACGGGCGGCCCGTGGTCGGTGTCGTGCACGACCCGGTGACCGACCGGACCTGGACCGCGACGGCGGGCGGCGGCGCGTACGGGCCGGGCGGCCGGCTGAGCGGCCCGTCCCGGGCGCCGTCCGCCGCCGGGCCGCTGCTCGCCTGGACCCAGGGGCACACGGTCGCCCGCCGGGACGCCGTGCTGCGTGAGTTGAAGGCGACGCTGGACGTACGGTGCCGGCGGCTGCTGCAGCTGTGGGCGCCCCTGCTGGCGTGGGCCATGCTGGCCCGCGGCGACATCGACGGCTTCGTCGGCTACCGCGCCGAGGGCATCGACCTGCCCGCGGGCGTGCTGCTGGCGGCCGAGGCGGGCCTGGAGGTCCGGTCCCTGGACGGCGGCCCCTTCCTCGGCAGCGTCGACGGTCCCGAGGCCGACCGCAGCTTCGTCGCCGGCCGCCCGCAGGACATCCCCTACCTCCTCGACCTGGTGGCGCACCGGGCCGGGCGCGGGCCGAGGAGCGCGCTCAACGGACACCCCTGACCGTGCCCTCCGCGGCCCTCAGCCGGTGGCGGCGAGCGCCGCGACGGACGCGAGCAGGGCCCCGGCCGCCAGCACCGCGCCCGTGCCCATGAACCGCTTCAGCGACACCCGCACCCCTTGGGCGTGACAGCGCTCGAACCACAGGAGCGTGGCCAGGGACGCCCAGGGCGTCACCACCGGGCCCACGTTGGTGCCGATGAGCAGGGCCAGCAGCTGCCGGTGATTGTCCTCCGGCACCGCCGACTCCCCGGCCAGATAGACCGGCAGGTTGTTGAGCACGTTCGACAGGCCCCCGCCGACCCCCGCGGCCCGGAACATCCCCAGCAGCCCGCCGTCCGGGCCCACCGCCGAGGACAGCAGCTCGTGCAGGCCGTTGACGTTCACCGTCTCCACCACCAGGAACAGCCCCGGCACCAGCACCAGTAGCCGCCAGGGGACCAGGGACAGCCGCAGCACCGACCTGCGGCGCACCGCGAAGGCCGCGACGACCAGGACCATGGCCGCCGCCGACGCCGTCCACAGGGGAACGGCGTCGACCAGGATGGCCAGCAGGAAGCCCGCGCAGGCGACGGCGCACACCCGGAACAGCACCCGGTCCGCGGGACGGTGGAGCGACGGCGGAACGTAATCGTCCGCGCCCCGTTCGCGGCGGCGCCAGTAGAACAGCCACAGACAGCCCATCGTCACGGCGACGGCGGCCAGCTGGGCCGCCCACATCTTCCCCGCCAGGCCCAGGGGGGAGAGCGCGACGCGGTCCGCCGCCAGCAGGTTCGTCAGGTTCGACACCGGCAGCAGCAGACTCGCCGTATTGGCCAGCCACACCGTCGTCATCGCCAGCGGCACCGCGGCGATCCCCACCCGCGACGCCAGCGCCAGCATCACCGGCGTCAGCAGCACCGCCGTCGTATCGAGGTTGAGCGTGATCGTCGTGGCCGAGGCGAACACCACGCACAACACGAACAGTCGCGGGTAACTCCCGCCCCCGGCGCGGGCCACCCCCGACGCCACCACGTCGAACACCTCGGCGCGGCTGGTGAGTTCCGCCAGCACGATCACCGTGCCCAGGAACGCCAGCAGCGGTGCGATCCGCACCATCGCGTCCCCGGCCGGAGCGGTGGGCAGCAGCCCCGTGGCGAGGAACAACAGACCGCAGGCCAGCACCCCCGCGGCCAGCCAGTCCAGAACATGCAGACGTCGTAAGGCGCGCACGGGCAAGAGCATCGCACACCATTCGCACGAATACAGTGACTGCGCGTGAGGCGGTTCCTAGGATGGGGACCATGGTCGCTCGCCAGGAACTCGACGCACAGCACCGGCCGTTGGACTTCTTCATCAGCTACTCACCGGCCGACGAGCGATGGGCGTCGTGGATCGCCTGGACGCTGGAGGAAGCCGGCTACCGCACCGTCATCCAGGCCTGGGACTTCGTCCCCGGCACGAACTTCGTCGACTTCATGGACCGCGGAGTCAGCGAATCCGCCGCCGTCATCGCCGTCCTCTCCCGCAACTACGAACGCTCCCGCTACGGACGGATGGAGTGGCAGGCCGCACTGCGCGCCGACCCCGACGCCCCCGAACGCCGGCTGATCACCGTCCGCGTCGAGGACATCCCGGTCGAAGGACTGCTCGCCACGATCACCTACGTCGACCTCGTCGGCATCCAGGACACCGTCGCCGCCCGCGACCTGCTCCTGACCCGCGTCGGCCACGCGCTCGACGGCAGGGCCCGCCCCACCCGGGGCCCGGGATTCCCCGGCTTCCCCCACTCCGCCGGCCACCCCGGCGACCCCGTGCGCAGCGTCCCGCACCCGCCCGGCCGGCAGCCCGGCAGCCCCGGCTGGGCCGGACGCCGCCGCCCCGCCGCACCGCCCGACTACCCCCAGGCCACCGAGGGCCACCACACCAGGGAAGCCGTCAGCGTCCTCCACCTGGCCGGGCCCAGCTTCGGCAGGGGCGCCGACCCCGCCGAACTCCAGGCCGCCATCTGGGGCGACCTCGTCGAACTCACCGACGCCGGCGCACCCGCACCCGACCTCCTCGTCGTCACCGGAGACCTCACCGCCTCCGGCAGCCCGCGCGAGTGCGACCAGGCGCTGACCTTCCTGACCGGGCTGCGCTCCCGCCTCGGCCTCGCCGCCGACCGCCTCGCCGTCGTACCCGGCGGCCAGGACGTCAGCCAGGCCGCCTGCCGCGCCTACTTCAACAACTGCGAAGCCGACGAGATGCAGCCCCGGCCGCCCTACTGGCCCAAGTGGCGCCACTACGCCCGCCTGTTCCAGGAGCTCTACCAAGGACTGGACGTCGTCTTCGACGGCGACCAGCCCTGGAGCCTGTTCCCCGTCCCCGCCCTGCGCACGGTCGTCGCCGGCCTCAACTCCTCGATGGCCTACAGCCACCGCCCCGACGACCAGTACGGCATGGTCGGACCCGAACAGGCCGCCTGGTTCGCCCAGGCACTGCGCTCCTACGAACGGGAGGGCTGGCTGCGCCTGGGCGCCCTGCGCCACCCCCTCGACACCCGCCGCCCGCTCGACGGCGAACCCGGCCCCGACCAGGCACCCGCCCCCGCCGAGCGGACCAGACGCCCCGCCGGCCCCGGCCGCACCCTCGGCTACGACCCGGCCCGCGGCACCGGCGCAGCCCCGGGCGCCGGACGCCGCACCGGCACCGCCCCCTTACGCGACACCGACGTCCTGGCCCGGCTCACCGCACCCCGGCTCAACCTGCTGCTGCACGGCCCCACCGCCGAACCACGGGCCGCAGCGGACCGGCCCACCGCCTTCGCACTGCCGCTGGCCACCCGGGAACTGCCCGTCCTCGGCGCCGCGGCCCCCGGCCTGCACCAGCTGCTCCACCTCACCCGCGACGGGCTCACCCGCTGGCCGCAGAGCCCCGAGGGCACACCGCGCCGGTACGCCCTCGCCTGGCCCGGCACCCACCGCGCCTTCGGCCCGCCCCAGCCGCCCTCGCCCGCCCCGGGCACCGAGGACCCCGCCACCGCGCCCGGCGCCCCCGACCCCCTCGACGCGTCCGGCCGCACCGGCACGCCCGCGACCGACCCCGCCGGCCCCGGCGCGGAGGCCCGCGCCGTCCAGGGCCCCCTCGACGCCCTCATCGCCCGCGTCGCCGAGGTCTGCCGCATCCGCCACGACGGCGTCCACCTGCGCCGCATCCCCGGCGACCCGCCCGGCCTGCTCGTCACCTGGACCGAGGCCGGCTTCGTACGCCAGCAACGCGTCGGCGTGTGCTCCGGCACCCCCGGCGCGGAGGACATCGACCGCTTCATCGACCGCGTCCACGCCTCCGACACCGAACCCGACGCCGAACTCGTCCACGACGGCCCGCCGCCCGCCCGCGCCCTGCGCGAGCACGCCCGCCGCCGGGGCGTCCTCGTGCGCAGCTTCACCGAATTCCAGGGCCTGCTCGACCTGCGCGGCTACGTCGCCGCCCAGACCGAACGCCTGAGCACCGACCCCCAGTACCAGCCCGGCCTCTACCTCCCCCAGCGCTACCGCGAGCTGGAGCGCCCCGGAGGCGTGGAGCGCGACGGCCTCGTCGACGACGTCCTGCGCCTCCTCGACGCCGACCACGGCCGCTTCCTGCTGCTCCTGGGCGACTTCGGGCACGGCAAGACCTTCGCGCTGCGCGAGCTGGCCCGCCGCCTGCCCGCGGAACTTCCCCACCTCGTGCCCCTGCTGATCCAGCTCAGCTCCCTCGACAAGGCCCACACCCTCGACGGACTCGTCGCCGCCCACCTCGCCGGCCACGGCGTCGACACCATCGACCTGCGCGCCTTCCGCTACATGCTCCGGCAGGGCCGGATCGTCCTGCTCTTCGACGGATTCGACGAACTGGTCAACCAGGTCAGCTACGACCGCGCCGCCGACCACCTGCAGGTGCTGCTCGACGCCGCCGTCGACAGCGCCAAGATCGTCGTCAGCAGCCGCACCCAGCACTTCCGCTCCCAGGCCCAGGTGCTGACCGCCCTCGGCGAACGCGTCGGGCTGCTCCCGCAGCGCCGGGTCCTCGCCGTCCAGGAGTTCACGCCGCAGCAGATCCGCTCGTACCTGGTCAACCGCTACGGCGACGAACACGCCGCGGACCGCCGGGTCCGCCTGCTGGAAGGCATCCCGGACCTGCTCGCCCTGTGCCGCAACCCCCGCCTGCTCAGCTTCGTCGCCGACCTCGACCACGACCGGCTGCGCGCCGTCGCCGGCGCCGGCCGCGCCCTGAGCCCCGCCGGACTGTACGAGGAGGTCTTCTCCTCCTGGCTGCGGTTCGAGGAGCGGCGCGGCCAGGGCGGCCCCGGCAGCACCCCCGGACTGAGCCTGGACCAGCTGTGGCGGGCCGTCACCATCCTCGCCCTGCGCCTGTGGGAGAGCGGCGAGAGCGCCCTGCGGCTCGACGAGCTCAACGACGTCGCCGACGCGCTGAACGAGCTGGTGGACACCCGGCTCTCCGTGCCGCAGACCGCGCACGCGGTCGGCTCCGGCAGCCTGCTGGTGCGCACCGACGACGGCCTCTTCCGCTTCATCCACGGATCCGTGGCCGAATGGCTGGTGGCACGCGAGGCCGGGGCCCGCCTCGACCGCGGCGACCAGGGCGAGGCCGACCTGCTGGCCCGCCGCCCCCTGAGCCAGCTGGCCGTCGAGTTCCTGTGCGACCTCGCCGACCACCGCACCTGCCAGCAGTGGGCGGAGCGGGTCCTGGCGGGCGAGAGCGCGGACACGGGCGGCGCGCGCGACGGCGGCGAGACCGCCCGCGCCAACGCGGTGAAGATCCTCAGCCGGCTCAGGGTGCCCGCCCACACGGACCTGCGCGGCGCCGTCCTGGCCGGCGAGGACCTCTCCTACCGCGACTTCTCCGGCGTCGACCTGACCCGCGCCGACCTCACCGACGCCGGCCTCGTCGGAGCCGACTTCTCCGGCGCCGTCCTGCGCGACGCCCGCCTGGCCGGCGCCCGCCTGGACAACGCCGACCTCAGCGGCGCCGACCTGCGGGGCGCCGACCTGCGCCGGGCCCGCCTGATCCGCACCGACCTGCGCGGCGCCCAGGTCACCGGCAGCAGCTGGCACCGCTCGGCCCTCATCAACGCGGTGGCCGACCCGGCCACCCTGGACACCCCCGAGCTGCGCGCCGCGGCCGTCGCCCCCGGCCTGTCCGCCGAACCCGGCTTCCGCCCCTCCGCGGTCGGCGTCCCCTACGGCTTCGACATGCGCACGAGCCGGCTGCCGGAACCGGTCTCCTACAGCCCCGCCGGCGAACTCCTCGCGCTCGGCAGCGAGGACGGCGGCGTCCTGGTCTGCGACGCCGCCACCGGCACGGCCCTGCGCACCCTGCAGGGCCACATGGGCCGCGTCTACGCCGTGAAGTTCCGCGGCGGGGTCCTCGCCACGGGCGGGGCCGACGGCACCGTACGGCTGTGGGACCCCGTCTCCGGAGCCTGCCGCCACCGGCTGGAGGTCCACCCCGACGGCGTGTGGCCGGTCTCCCTCGACGCCTCCGGCACCCGCCTGGCCACCGGCGACGCCGACGGCACCGTCACCCTGTGGGACGTCGCCGACGGCACGGTCGCCCACCGCCTGCCCGGCCACCGGGCGCCCGTCTACACCGCGGTGTTCAGCCCCGACGGCACGCTCCTGGCCACCGGCGACGCCGTCGCCGCCGTACGGCTGTGGGACACCCGTACGGGCCGGCTCCTCGGTGAGCTCGAGGGCCACCGGGGAGCGGTCTACCGCGCCCGCTTCAGCCCGGACGGGACTTTGCTCGCCACCGGCGACATGGGCGAGGACGACCGGGGCACCGTCCGGATCTGGGACGTCGCCGGGCGGCGGCTGCGCCACACGTGCACCGGCCACCCGGGCCGCGTCTACACCCTGGACTTCCACCCCGGCGGCGCCCTGCTCGCCAGCGGCGACACCGAGGGCCGCGTCCTGCTGTGGGACCCGCTCACCGGAGAGCCGGCCGCCGCGCCCCTGACCGGCGGCGGAGCCGTGTACCAAGTGGTGTTCGACCCCGAGGGCGGCATGCTGGCGGCGGGCGGCAGCGACGGGTCGGTGCGGCTCTGGCGGATCTCCCCGCCCCCGCCGCCGGCCTCCGCCCCCGCCGCCGTGAGCTGGTCGGCCGTCCCCCTGCGCCAGCAGCCCGCGGACCACCAGGGGTCCGTCTGGGCCTGCCGGTTCCGGCCCCGCGGCGGCATCGGCGCCCCCGAGTCCGGCCCGCTGCTGGTGTCGGCGGGCAACGACGGGTCGGTGCGGCTGTGGGACACCACCACCGGCCGCGGCAGGCGCATCCTGCGCGGTCACGGACGCAAGGTCGTCAGCCTCGCCTTCAGCGCGGACGGCGCGCAGCTGGCGGCGTGCGGCAACGACGGCGCCGTCCGGCTGTGGGAGCCCGCCACCGGCCGCCGCGTACGCGAGCTCACCGGTCACAACGACCGCCTGGTCTCCGCCGTGTTCGCCCCCGGCGGGCCCCTGCTGGCCACATCGAGCAGCGACGGCGACGTCTATGTGTGGAACGCCGCCAGCGGCGAGTACCAGCGGGAGATCGACGCCGAGACCGACCACGTGTGGGCCGAGGCCTTCAGCGCCGACGGGCAGATCCTCGCCACCGCCAACGACGACGACACCGTACGCCTGTGGTACCGCAGCACCGGGGCGCACGTCACCACCCTCGCCAAGCACCGCGGCCGGGTGCGGTCCCTGTCGTTCACGGCGGACGGCGGCGGCCTGGCCACCGGCTGCGACGACAAGTGTGTACGCCTGTGGAACCTCGTCGACAGCCGTCTGGTCGCCGAACTCGAAGGCCATGCCGACCGGGTGTACGCCGTCGTCCACGGCCCCGGCGACGCCTGGCTGGCCAGCGCCTCCTGGGACGGCCAGGCCATCGTCTGGCAGGACGGCGGGCCCCGGCACCGCCTGCGCGGCCACACGGGCCGGCTGTGGGCCGCCGCGGCCCACCCCGTCCGTCCCCTGCTGGCCACCGCGGGCGACGACCGGACCATCGGCCTGTGGGACCCGCTGAGCGGCGGCCGGACGGGCCTGCTGACCGGCCACACCGGCCGGATCCTCGCCCTCGCCTTCAGCCCGGACGGCTCCCTGCTCGCCAGCGGCGGCGAGGACGGCACCGTCCGCCTGTGGACGGTGCCGCCCGAGGGCCCGCCGACCGAGCGCGCCACCCTGATCGGCGTCCCCGGCGGCTGGGCGGCCCTGACGCCCTCGGGCGGCTACAAATTCGACGGCGACATCGCGGGCGAGTTCTGGCACGTCGTGGGCATGTGCCGGTTCGAGCCCGGCGAACTCGACGACCACGTACCGGGTGTGAGGAGGCTGGCGCTGGACGACACCCTCTGAGAGCCGAGCGCTCATCCGTGCGGGTGATAAATGGCTGCGCGGCCACAGTGAACGGCGACGGCCGCGCTCCCGGGGCGCGACGATGCCGGGGGGCCGGGGCCGTACGCAGGGTCCCGGTACTGCCCGTCCCATCCGTGGAGGTGTCCGTGTACGCAACCGAGCTGGCAGCCAAAGCGCTCGAACCTACCGCCGAAGAGGAGCGCCTGGCCGAGGACTACGTCACCGTCCTCGGTTCTCTCTCCGCCATGGAGCAGGCCTTGCGCGAAGGCGCCTGGCACCGCCTGCGCGACGAAGTCGACCAGCTCATGAGCGCCGCCGAGGACATGTGGGCCGGCCTCCCGGCCCCCGAGGAGGACGGGGAGAGCACCGCGGACGAGCCGGACAGCGACAAGATCCGGCAATTGGTCGCCGTCTACGCCCAGCCCTACGCGGTCGGCCGCGCCCTGTACCCGACCACCGTCATCGAGGACGCTCAGGTCCGGGCCGCGGTGGAGGAGGAGAACGCGGCGGCCGGCTGACCCCGCGGCGCGCCCGGCCGCGGGGCCCGGCCCCGCGGTCGGCCCCCTCACCGGTCAGGCCTCGGCGAGTCTGCCGACGGGCGTGGCGTGGTCGGAGGCGTAGCGGGGGGCTTCGCGCATCCAGTCGAAGTGTCCGCCCACCCAGGTGTGCAGGCACTGCGCCAGGGAGAGCGTGGCCTCACGAGGGCACAGCGGCGTGCCCGGCACCGGCAGGCGGATGGCCCGCCGTTGCTGGGGGCCGGGTCCGCCGAGCGCGCGGTCGTGGGTGTCGAAGTCCAGGGCGTCGCACAGGCCGGGCAGGCGCGCCCGCAGATGGTGGAACTCCGCGGCCCGCCGGACCACTTCGGCGCTGACCTGGCCGATGGCCTGCCGCTCGGAGAGCCCGTGGTGATCGCGCAGGATGATGACGGCGTTGTAGGTGTCGCCGACGGCATCCTCCTTGTCGTGGGAGACCAGGTCGTTGCCGAGCACGGTCAGATCGCAGGCCAGGGTCTGCAGGCGCCTGATGTCGGACTGCCGGTACACGCCCGCGGGAACCTCGAAGCCGCCGGAGACCTCGTACATGTCCAGGACGGGCGTCAGCCCGATGGAGGCCCGGCGGATCCGCAGGTAGGAGCCGATGGAGGCGGGTGTGGTGCCCCGGTGCCGGTCGACGGCCTCGGCGAGGTTGGCCCACAGGTAGTCCATCCAGTGCCCGGCCGCCCGGTGGCGCCACTGCCATGACATCCGGGCGCTGCTGTCGGCCCACAGGTCGGCCAGCATGGCCACCGCCGGAACGGACCGGTCGTGCAGGCCGGGCGGGATGTCCGGATCCAGGATGTCCGCCATGCGCTGGATGAAGGGGGCCGCCTGGGCGGGGGCGTCGAAGAAGAGCTCTTCGACAAGGTTGTCGAAGTAGAAGAAGAAGCACATCTGGTCGACGGCGAGGTCGTACCCGCTGCCCCGTGCGTCGGGGGCGGTGTAGCCGACCAGCTTGCCGGGTTCGGCGGCGCGTATCCGCTGCCAGCGGACCGGGTCGTCGGTCACCCGGTACCGGTCTCCCCATCGGAGTTCCCGGGCGTACGCCCGGCCGATGTCTGGGTTGACCGCATGCGGGAAGTCGACGGGAATGATCACATCTTGGGGCATGGCCACCTCCTGGGCCCGCGGCCCTCCTGGTGGGAGTCACGGCAACGCTGCGATGCAAGGCATTCCCCTCCCGGTGATCGTGACGGTGCGCTGTCACAATGTGCCGTGCACCGGCGGGGTGGCAACGGGTGCGTCCGGCGATGATCGAGGCGCCCGGCAGACGCGTGCGCGCCGGGCAGGGGAGACGGTTCGGCGCGCGGTGCGAGCGGGCACGGAAGCGGCCGGACCGCTCGGCTCCCGAGGCGGCCGGTCCGGGGACCGGCCGCCGGTCCGGGCTCCGAACGGTCTCGATCCGGCGCCGTACTGGATCACAGCTCTCCGCTCCCCCTGCCCACAGAGCCCGCACGTCGTACCGGAGCGCGAGGGGACTTCCTCGGTCCTGCTCCCGCCCCGGTCCTGGCAAGGTGTGTGCCCGTTCCATAAAGGAACTAAAGCGAACCCGGCACGGCCGAAGGTGTATTGGAGTGAGGGGCGCACTCCGTCCCGGCTGCATAGTCGTCCGCCCTAGTCCACGCGCCCCTGAGCGCGCAGGTCAGGGCGCGACTCCGAAACCCTCGTGCGAGGGGTGAACCGACCGGGGAACGCGGCGGGTTCGGCGCCCGGTACGGTGATCGGCGTCCGGGGGAATGGCGCCGCGACACGCCCCCGCCGACCGGAGGGGCGGGAGGCCGCAGCGGCCGGGGAGACGAAGGTGGACATGGCGAACACACAAGCGCAGGATCCGGCACGTACGGACGATGGTCCCCGAAGCGGCCGCCCGCCGCGGCACGTCGCCGTCATCGGGGGCAGCCTCGCGGGACTTCTCGCCGCGCACGTGCTCGGCTCCCACGCCGACACGGTGACCGTCATCGAACGCGACCGCTATCCCGAGGGCCCCGACCACCGTGCCGGCCTGCCCCAGGACCGGCACACCCATGTGATGCTGGAGAGCGGCCAGCGCGCGCTCGAGGCGCTGCTGCCGGGCATCGGGGCGGAGATGCTCGCGCACGGATCACCACGCGTGGGCATGCCGAGCGACATCGTGCAGTGGCAGGCGGGCCGCTGGTTCCGCCGCACCGAGGCCACCGCGCACATCCTCACCGCCTCCCGGCCGCTGACCGACCATCTCGTACGGCGCCGCGTGCTGGCCGGCCCCCGCATCGAGACGCTGCAGGGCACCGAGGTGACCGGGCTCCTCGGGGACGCCACCCGGGTACGGGGCGTCCGGCTGCGCGAGCGCGGGGCCGCGGCGTCGCGCCGGGAGGAGCGCGTCCTGGAGGCCGACCTCGTCCTGGACGCCACGGGCCGGTCGTCCCGCGCCGGCGCCTGGCTGACCGCGATCGGGGCCGAACCGCCGCGGGAGGAGAGCCTCGAGACCGGCCTCGCCTACGCGACGCGGTTCTACCGCACCCGCGACGACGCCGGGGACGCGCCGTTCCAGGGCGTCTACATCGTGCCGAACCCCACCCAGCCGCGCGGCGGGATCATGCTGCCCATGGAGGGCGGCCGCTGGTCCGTCATCCTCTCCGGCCTGCGCGGTTCGGAGCCGCCCACCGACGAGGCCGGGTTCATGGACTTCGCCACCGGCCTTCCCCACCCCGTGCTCCACGACTGGCTGCGGAAGGCCGAACCGGTCTCCGCCATCCACGGCTTCCGCAAGACCGGCAACCTGCGCCGCCGCTACGACCTGCCGGGCCGCCGCCCGGCGGGATTCCTCGCCACGGGCGAGGCCCTGTGCGCCTTCAACCCCGTCTACGGCCAGGGCATGTCCGTCGCCGCGCTCAGCGCCGTCGCCCTGCGGGACGCCCTGGAGGACACCCGCCGCACGCCCACGACGCGCCGTGTGCAGCACGCCCTGTTCGCCGCGGCCCGGCAGGCCTGGGACATCTCGGCGGGGGCGGACAAGAACATGCCCGGCGCCATGGGCAACGTCCTGCGGCCCCGGGCCGTCGACCGGCCCGCCGACTGGTATCTGCAGCGCGTCCAGGAGCGCGCCAGCGGCGACCCCGTCGTCGGCAGGGCGTTCCGGGCCGTACTGAACCTGACCGCCCCGGCCGTCTCCCTGTTCGAGCCGTCCGTCGCCAGGGCCGTCCTCTTCGGCCCGGCTCCCCAGGGCCTGACGGAACCGCCGATGGAGCCGGAGGCGGCCGCGCTCTGACGGTCCGTCGCCGCGGTCAGTGCACGGAGGCGAGGTAGGCGTCGGCCACGGCGGGGTCCAGCAGCCACTCGCCCTGGGAGGGGTCGGCGTAGACCGCGGCGAAGCGGCGGGCGACCTGCTCGTTCTCCGCCGCGGCGGCCAGCACGCGCTGGAGGTGTCCGGGCAGCGGCCCCAGCATCGCGGCGGAGAAGGCGGTGGCGTGCCGGGCGTGCTGCCAGAACGCCTCGAACGTCCCGTGCATCCACGGCGCGTCGAAGGGCGCGTCGCCGCGCTCGTCGATGGCGCGCAGGTAGACGGCCGCGCAGCGGGCGGCGTTGTTGGCGCCCTGCCCGGTGACCGGGTCGTTGAGGACGAGCGCGTCCGCCATCCCCAGGACCTCGCCACCGCCCTCGAGGCGGGCGACGGGGTGGCGGACGACGGGCGTCACGGCACCGTAGAGCGTGCAGGTCTTGTCGGTCGGTTCCGCTTCCGCGCACAGCGCGTGCTCCCAGGGCGCGTACTCCCGCAGCAGGCGGAGCGAGCGTTCCAGGTGGTCGTGGGGCGCCGGGCGGTCCTGCCAGCAGTCGAAGGGGCCGCCCGCCACGGCTTCCCACAGCAGGATGGTGCAGGTCCCGCTCGTCGTGAGGGCCGGCTGCAGGAACGCCTCGCCCACGCCGGGCACGATCACGATGCGGGTGTGCAGCTCCGCGGGCGCCGGCGGCGCCTGCACGCCGTGCAGGTAGACGCACGACAGGATGCGCTGAGGGCGGTCGAACGCCGAACGCGCCTCGTCGCGCGGGAAGATGCCGGACAGCTCGCCGCGCCCGGCGGCGACGATCGTCAGCTCGTGGCGGTCCGCCAGCCGGCGCAGCCCGGCCCGGTCCACGGTGCCGTACTCGACGCGGCCGCCCCGCTCCTGGAACAACTCCAGCCAGCCGGCCACCTTCACCCGCTGGTCGACCGACTGCGCGGCCTGGTCGAGCCATCCGGTGAAGGCGAGCGCCGCCTCACCCGGTGGATCGATCACCGTGGCCCGGACCGCCCGCACCGACGGCGTCTGCCGCTCCCACAGATGCAGCCCCGCCTCCCGCTCGATCTGCAGCGCGGGCCCGAACATGGCCTGGGTCGACAGCACATGTCCGCCGCGGATCTCCTGCGCCGTACGGTCCGACACGAGCGTGACCTCGTGTCCGTGGTCCCGTAACCCCAGCGCGAGCTGTAACCCCGCCTGTCCCGCTCCCACGATGGCGATCCGCCGCATGCGGCCCCCTCACTCCTCGGCCCCGACCCGGGGCGCCCGGCCGGGCGCCGCGCCGTTCCATCGTGCTACAGGGCCCGGCGACCGGACAGAGGGACTGCTGAGCCGGGAGCGGTCCGTCGCGCGCCGGGAAATTCCGTGGCGTCCGTCCATGGGCGGCTGTTACGTTCCCGGCAGAACTACTGGTCCTTCTTTGGGCGCCCATGCCCTGAAAGCGGTGATTATGCCCCGGCCCGCGCCGAGCGCGCCTCGACGTATCGCGGACCTTCCTCCCCGCTGCCCTTGAGGAACGCTCGGCCGTCTCCTGCTGCCATCACGACCTTCCAGCAAGGAGCACACCCCGGGTGTCCAGCCACAACACCGCTCGCCCGAGCGGACCCAGTCCCTTCCTGAAGACCGACACCTTCACCTGCGTCAGGTGCGGTCTGGCCGTCTCCACCCTCGCCGCCGACGGCGGCCGCCGCAACCACTGCCCGTCGTGCCTGCACTCCCAGCACGTCCACGACCACGTCGAGGGCGGGCCGTCCGCGTGCCGCTCCCGCATGACACCGATCGCCATCGCCGTGCTGCGCAACGGCGACTGGATGATCGTTCACCGCTGTGTGCGCTGCGACGAGCTCACGTCGAACCCGGTCTGCACGGACGACAACCAGCTCATCCTCATGCGCATGGCCGTCCGGCCGCTGGCCCAACCGCCGTTCCCGCTCGAAGCGTTCGGCGAGCTCTGAACGGGCCGACGGAAGGAGAGGCGACATGCCACGACGCAAGAACACCGCGGAGCGGGCGGCGCGGCGACGCCCGCAGCGGCACAAGGACGTCCTGCACGCACGCGGCGGTCACCGGGCCGACGTCTTCCGGTGCGCCGGCTGCCGGCTGGACGTGCCCCTGACCGCTCCCGGCACCGCCCACCGCAACCACTGCCCGAACTGTCTGACCAGCCTCCACGTCGACCGCCGCGTTCCGGGGGACCGCGCGGCCTCCTGCCGCGGGCGCATGGAGGCGCTGAGCCTGTCGGTACGCCCGGACGGCGAATGGCTGATCATCCATCAGTGCCTGCCGTGCGGTGAGCTCAGCGCCAACCGCATCGCCGGGGACGACAACGCCCTCGCCCTGATGCGCCTGGCGCTCAGACCGCTGCGGGACACCGCCGTCCCCAGCCGGGCGCTGCTCACGCTGTAGCGATTCCCGTGCCCTGTCGGCCGCCCGCGCGGCCGACAGGGCACGGGTGCACCGTCGGCTCAGCCCATCCAGATGGTGGTCCTGGCCACCACCCGGGCCTTCTTGGGCTGGTCGGGGTTGCCGTAGCGGACCTCGACCCGGGGGTGCGACCTGATGAAGTCGCGGTCGGCGATGACGACCTGGCGCGGGTTCTTGACCGTGCGGGTGGCGATGTCGGTGTCGAGGAACCAGCCGAACTCCTTGGTGGCCGGGGCGTAGAGGAAGAACGTCCCGCCCGAGTACGTCCGCGAGGCCCTCTCCTCGTCGAGCACCAGCGCCCAGTAGGCCACGCGGTGACCCGCCGGGTACATGAACCGCTTCTCGGCCTTGAGCCCCTCCAGGTCTATCCCCTCGAAGGGGTTCTCCTCGGCGGCGGTCGCCGCGGCGGCGGCCTGGGCCGGGGCGGCCGGGGCGGTGGCGGCCTGGGCGCCCTGGGCGGCCGTCAGGCCCAGCGTCACGGCGGCAAGGGCCAGTCCGGCGGCGCGGAACGCAGTACGAGCGGACATGTGTGGTCGTCTCCAGTTCACGGGGGTGCGCGAAAGCGGCTCACATCGCATGTGTGACCGCGCTGCTACGGCAAGTGATCTTGGCGTGGGTCCGTGCCGCCCGCAATGCGGCGCGGAGGAATCCGGCCATGCCGGCCGGCTCAGGGGGCGATGGCGACGCGCAGGAAACGCGGCCGGTAGATGCTCGCGCGACGGATGACGTCGTCCGGTACGAGGCTGTTCACGTTGTAGGAGATGACCAGTTCCCCGCGACGCTCCAGCTCGGGGTGCTCATGCGGGTTGTACGCGAAGACGTTCGGGTTGCGGTACGTACCGTGCGGCCCGGCCTCCGGCGCCGTGTACACCGTCCGCGGCCGGGTGAAGGGCCCGTACGGGGTACGGGACCAGGCGAGCTGCAGCTCCGCGCTGAACGGCCGGTCCGCGCACTGGGAGAGCAGGGCGTACCACCTGCCGTGCCGCACCACGCTGAGCTCGTCCGAGGTCCGCAGCGCCGGGCCGCCGGGCCCGGCCAGCCGGGCCGAGTCCGCCTCGCGGGGCGACCAGGTGCCCCGCGCGGTCCGGTACCGCCAGGGCCGCCGCAGGTCGCTGCCGGCGATGCGGGCGAGACGGAGGAAACTGCCGCCGGAGGGGGCCTGTTCGGTGCCGTAGACGTACGTGAAGCCGCCCTGCCGCTCCAGCCACGCGCCCCACGCCGTACGGGCCGAGGACGGCAGCGGGGTGAGCGAGAGCGGCCGGCCCAGCCGCCCGCCGCGGAACCTGGCCAGGACGTTCCCGCGCCAGGCCAGGTCCAGGGGGCCGGGCCCGGTGCGCACGTAGCGCGCGTACACGACCGCCACGCCGTCGCGGCCGTCCGGGACGCCGGCCCGCGCCCAGTACCAGCCGTCCCGGCCGGCACCGGAGACGACCGACGCGGGCCGGCCCGACCGGTCCCGCCCGGTGACGGTGCGCGGGCCGTGCGCGGTCCACAGCACGAAACTGTTGTTGACGAACGGCGTCGTGCCGCCGTCACCGGTGACGGGGGAGCGGGAGCCGTCGGGCCGTACCGTGCCGAGGAAGGTGTCCGAGAAGATCCACAGCTCACCGGCGGGCGTCCGCACGGAATACGTGCTGTCTCCACCCGTCCAGTGCCGTGCCGAGCGGGCCCGCTCGGCATAGGCGCCGAAGGCCCCGTCCAGCGCCGCCGCGGGACGCACCCCCACCACGCGCGGCGGCCCCGCGCCCACCGACGCCGACGCCCCGGGCGAGACGAACACACAGACCACGGCCGCCGCGGCCGCGAGCGCGCGCCACCCTCGTCGATACCTCTTCACGACAACGGACAACGAGCAGCGCAGGGCAACAGTTGCTCACCTTTGGTACGAACCGGTCACCAACGGCTGCCCGGAACAAAGCCGTTGCCCGAGCCGTTGACCGGGCCGGGAACCCCATCCCCACCGGGCCCGGCACGGGCAGAGGGCAGGAGGACATGTGACCAGCGCGGTCGAGCACAGCTTCGTCGAGGTGAACGGGGTCAGACTGCACATCGCCGAGCAGGGGCAGGGGCCACTGGTCCTGCTGCTGCACGGCTTCCCGGAATGCTGGTACTCCTGGCGGCACCAGTTCGCGCCGCTGGCCGAGGCCGGCTACCGCGTGGTGGCCCCCGACCAGCGAGGCTACGCCCGCAGCGGCCAGCCCGCCGACATCGACGCCTACAGCATGCTGCACCTCACCGGCGACGTGATCGGGCTCGTCCACGCCCTCGGCGAGGACAGCGCGGTCGTCGTCGGCCACGACTGGGGAGCACCGGTCGCCTGGTCGACGGCCATGCTGCGCCCCGACGTCGTACGCGGCGTCGTCGGCCTGAGCGTCCCGCCGCTCCCACGCGGCCCGGTCGCCCCCCTGGTGGCCCTGGGCAGTCTGCTCGGCGACGGCTTCTACCAGATCTACTTCCAGGAGCCCGGCGTCGCCGACGCCCAGCTGGCGCAGGACCCTGCGGCGACGTTCCGCAGCCTGCTGGCCGGCGCCTCGGGCGACAGCCCCCAGACCGACCCGCCGCGCCCCTGGGTCATCCCCGAGGGCGCCACCCTCCTGGACACCATGCGGGAACCCGAGGAACTCCCCGCCTGGCTCACCGAGGACGACATCCAGACCTTCGTCCGCGAATACGCCGAACACGGCGACCGTGCCTTCACCGGCGGCCTGAACTGGTACCGCAACCTCGACCGCAACTGGGAACTGCTGGCCGCCTTCCACGGCCGCGGCATCGACGTCCCCGCCCTCTACATGGCGGGCGACCGCGACCTGGTCCGCTCCTTCCCCGGCATGGACGACCTGCTGGGCTCCCTTCACCGGACGACCCCGAAGCTCCACGACAACGTCACCCTGCCCGGCTGCGGCCACTGGACCCAGCAGGAGCGCCCGGACGAGGTCAACGCGGCGCTGCTGGACTTCCTGGCGCAGCTGCCGGCGGCCAAGGGCTGACCGGGCCGGTGCCGGACGGCGGGACCCTGCCCCCACGGGGGCGGGGTCCCGCCGCGTTCGACCGGGTGTCCGTGCCCGCCGCCCGTACCACCGGCGGCGCGCCCCGGCGGGCGCTGTGGGCGGCCGGTGAATCTTCCCGCTCGTTGGTGCACGGCCGCATCCTGTTTCCGCCCCATTACGCCATGCTGAGCTGAGCGTTCTCGTGCGCGACACGCTGTGCGTCCACGCTGTGGCGACAGCCCGCGACACGACACCGAGAGGGCAGGGGAGAAAAGTGGTGAAGATCAGACGTATGCGCTGGTCGGCGCTGACTGCCGGCCTGGTCATGCTGACGCTCGTCTCGCCCACCACGGGCACGCAGGCGCGGGCGGTCGCTCAACCGGCCGCACAGCGCCTGCCGTTGGGGGACGCCGGTCTCCCGGAGACGCGCTCGACCACGCAGGTCGCCCCGGGGGTGACCTGGACCAGGATCAAGCGGGGGCGTAGCGACGCGCGCAACCGCTGGACCATCGAAGTGGCGCTGCTGCGGGAGGAGGCCCCGGCCCGTGAGCTGGCCGCGCGGCTGGCCGCGGCGGGGTTCCCGCCCACTGTGAGCAGGGTCGACGAACGCCCGCAGGACCTGCCCTCGAACTCGCCGTGGGGCTGGCGCGTGCGGGTGGGGTCGCTCGCCGATCAGGAGGCGGCGGCCAAGCTGGTGAAGGACCTGAGGGCGGCGGGGTTCCGGCCGGCCCGCACCTACTTCACCGGGGAGGACATGACGTCGCGCTCCGGGCCCTGGGTGGTCGACGTGCTGCGCGTGGCCGCGGGTCAGCGGCAGCGGGTCGAGGCGCGGCAGTCGCTGGACCGGGTGCCCGGCGGTGAGACCCTCGCCGACATGGTCCGGCGTACGGGCGGCATCGCGGGCGTCAACGGCAGCTACGGGTCCGACGAGGAGGACGGCACCTTCGGGGATGTCGCCGGGCTCTCGGTCGTCGACGGCCAGTTGCTCAGCGAGGCGGTGCAGGGGCGCAGTGCGCTGGTCCTGCCCTCCGAGGCGCGTGTACGGCCCTCGGTCCAGCAGCTCACCACCGCCTTGCGGGTGCGTTCCGCCGACGGCGCGCAGCGCGAGGTCGACGGGCTGAACCGTGCCCCCGGCAAGATCCGCTCCTGCGGCGGGACCGGCGGGGACCGGCCCACCGAACGCCCCCGGCACGACTCCCTGTGCACCGACGACTCCGAGATCATCCAGTACACCGGCTTCTTCAAGGGGTCGGTCCACGCCGGGGCCGGCGTCGTGGCGGTCCTCGGCCGCGACGGCAAGGTGCTCGAGGTCCGGGAGGGCCGGGGCGGCACCGTGCCCGCCGACGCCACGGTGCTCGCCGGGACCGGCGACGGCGCCCAGTGGCTGCGCGACCACGCCCGGCAGGGCTCGGTGCTGACGGTGTCCAGCGCCGCCCTGGACCGGCAGCGCCGGCCGCTGACGGCCGTGGCGGGGCGGGGCGTGGACGCCGTCTCGGGCGGGCCGCAGCTGCTGCGCGACGGTCGCATCGTCGTGCCCGCGGATGCCGAGGGCTTCAACTACCCGGAGGATCCGGGCTTCTACGACTACTTCGCCACCCACCGGCACCCGCGCACCCTCGCCGGCATCGCCGCCGACGGCTCGCTGCTGTTCGTCACCATCGACGGCCGCCGCCCCGGCTACAGCTCGGGGGTGTCGTTCAAGGAGAGCGCGGCCGTCATGAGCGCCCTCGGCGCGGTGGACGCCCTCAACCTCGACGGGGGCGGCTCCACGACGATGGTCATCGGCGACCGTGTCGTCAACCGGCCTTCGGACAGTACGGGCCCCCGGCTGATGGCCAACGCACTGATCATCCGCTGACGTCGTCCGGTCCGTACCGGCCCGGCCCGGTAGCCGGTGCCGGGCCGGCGGGGCGTCAGTACGACTGCAGCTCGATGAGGTTCCCCTCCGGGTCGCGCAGGTGCGCGGTGCGCAGGTTCGCGCCCCACTCCGGCCGGTCGGTGGCCCCCGCCACCTCGGAGGCGCCGTGCCGGAGGCAGAGCTCGAGCCCGGCGTCGACGTCCGGGACACGGCAGACGAACATCGTCCGGTCCTGCGCGGGGGAGGGCTCGACGGGCAGGGCGGAGGTGCCGGCGACCGCCGCTATCGCGGCGCGGTCGAACAGCGCCAGCACGCCCTGGCCGTCGACGTCCCAGCAGGCGTAGGGGCTCGCCGGACCGCCGCCGGCGAGCACCGCGCCGATCAGTTCCGGCAGTACGGCCTCGTAGAAGCCGAAGCAGTCGGCGAAGCGGGCGGTCAGCAGGCGAGGGTGCAGGGCGTCCATGGCGGTCTCCTGTTCGTAGGGCGAGACCTACTGTAGGTGCGCACCTACAATCGTGGGTATGGACACCGCCCACGACCTGCCGCCGAGCCTGCTGCGGCTCGACACCTACCTGCTGTCGAAGATCGGCAAGGCCGCTCGCGGCAGGCTCGCGCAGCGGCTCGCCGTCCGCGGGCTGCGGCTGTGGCACATGGCGGTGCTGGCCGCGCTCACGGACTTCGGCCCGCACAGTCAGCGTGACCTGGCGGCGCGGCTCGCCCTGCATCCCAGCGACGTGGCCAAGGTGGTCGACGCCCTGGCCGGGGCCGGAGCCGTGGAGCGCCGCCAGGACCCCGCCGACCGGCGACGGGTGTCGGTCGAGGTGACCGCGGCCGGCCGGGCGTTGCTCGGCGAGCTCGACGCCGACGCGCGGGCGGTGCGGGAAGAGGTCCTCGCGCCGCTGGACCCGGCCGAGCGGGACCGGCTGTCGGAGCTGCTGCTGCGGCTGTTCGACCACGTGAGTCGGCTGCCCGACGCGGATGACGTTTCGCCCTGACGCCCCGCGGTGGGGTCAGACTCCGACCGCTTCCTCCAATTCCTCCTCAGCGGAAGCGGTGGTGACGGTCCCGGTCCCCGCCGGGCGCCGGGCCTCGACCGCCCAGGCGAGGGCGGTCACGGCCAGGCCCGCGACCAGCCACAGGGCCAGCGTCCAGACGTGCCCGCCCAGGTCGATTCCGTCGAAGTAGGCGAGGCTGCGGGTGCCTTCGACGAAGGCCGCACCGTTCCAGACGTCGTGCAGGGGGGCGAAGAAGCCGTTCTGCAGCTCGGGCCGGAAGATGCCTCCGGAGCTGGTGAAGTTGAGCATGACGAACAGCACCATCATCCCCAGCGTCGTCCAGCGCTTGAGGAAGGTGTGCAGCCCGGTGCCGATCAGCAGCACGCCGGCGGAGTAGAGCCACGCCATGCCCCACAGCCCGCCCAGCCCGTGGTCGACGAGATGGAAGACGGGGCCGGCCAGGGCGACGCCGATCACGCTGACCACCAGGGACGTCGCCGCGGCCAGCAGGGCCCGTACCCGCATGGGCAGGACCGCCCCGGCTCCGCCGATCACCGCGACGGAGGCGTAGGAGCCGATGCTGAGGGCGACCAGGAGGAAGAAGACGCCCTGCCCGGTCGGGTCGTCCTTCGTGGGCGGTGCGACGTCGGTGACCTTCAGCGGGGCGCCCTGACGGGCCGCCACGGGCGTGAAGACCTTCTGGACGACGGCGGCGGTGGTGTCCGACCCGGCCGAGGCGACCAGCAGCTCCGGGGTCTTCCCGCCGGGAACGAACGCGCCGAATATGTCCTGGTGGCGCAGCTGGTCCTCCGCTTGCGCCCGGTCGGCGACGGTGCGGACGGCGAGGTCGTCGCCGGCCTTGTCGGCGATGGTGCGGGCCAGGGCCTGGGCGCCGGGGCCGGAGCCCACCACGGCGACCGGCAGTTCGTGGGGGGAGGGGTGGGCGAACGCGCCGAGGTAGGCCAGGCCCATGCCGACGCACATCAGCAGCGGGGTGAGCAGGTGGGTGAGGACATGGCGCAGCGCGCCGCCTGTCGCGGATTTCATGGTGTTTCCTCGACTCCCCGCGAGGGGATGGTTGGCATTTACAACTACTTCATCAAGTTGTACTCTACAACCAGACGAGGAAGAGAGGCCACCACCCCATGTCCGACCGTGACCAGTCCCTGGACACCATCCAGCGCGAGCTGACCGCCTTCGCCCGGCGCTCCCGGGCCGTGGCCGCCCGCATGCACCCCGAGCTGTCGCTGGTCTCCTTCGCCCTCCTCGCCCACCTGGAGGACCAGAGCGGATGCCGGGCCGCCGACCTCGCCGACCGGTTCATGCTCAACAAGTCCACCGTCAGCCGGCAGGTCGCCGACCTCGAACGCCTCAGCTTCATCGAACGCCGCCCCGACCCCCACGACCAGCGCGCCCAGGTCCTGCACCTGACCGCCCGGGGCACCGCGGCCCTCGCGCAGGTCAGCGACAACCGCCGCACGGCCTTCCGCGAGCGTCTCGCCGACTGGGGCGAGGACGACCTCGCCCGCTTCGCCGCCTACCTGCTGCGCTACAACGCCTCCTGCTAGGGCGCGTCCGGCACCCGTGACGCGGCGCGGTGGGCGGACGGGCTGACGCCGCGTACGCGTTTGAAGGCCGCGCTGAACGCGAAGCCGTCCGCGTACCCGACCTCCTTGGCCACCGCCGTGACCGTGGCCCTGGGCGCGCGCAGCCGGTCGGCGGCCAGGGTCATCCGCCAGTCGGTGAGGTAGGCCAGGGGCGGCCTGCCGACCAGCGCCGAGAAGCGGCGGGCGAACGCCGTACGCGACATGCCCGCCTCGCCCGCGAGCGAGGCGACCGTCCATGGCCGGGCCGGCTCCTCGTGCAGCCGGCGCAGCACGTGCCCGATGTCCGGGTCGGCGAGGGCCCGGTAGCCGGGAGGCGGGGTGGCGCCCGGGTGGGCGAACCACGTACGCAGGGCCCGGACCAGCAGCAGGTCCAGGAAGCGGTCCAGGACGACCTGCTGGCCCGGCTCGTCGTGCTCGACCTCGGCGGTGATCAGGTCGAGGAGCGCGGACAGCCCCGGATCCGGCCGTACGACAGCGATCGGGGGCAGCGCGTCGAGCAGGGGCCGGCACAGGTCGCCTCCGACGCGGTACCCGGCGGTGACCAGGAGGTCCGTGGCGCCGTCCGCCGCGTCCCCGACGGTGCGGCCGGTCACCCGCCAATTGCGCCCCGGTTCCGCGGGATCGTCGACGAGGGTGCAGTGGTCGTCACCGTCGACGAGGACGCGCGGCATGCTGTCCGGGTGGTCCGCCACGGTGTACGGCGATCGCGCCCGCACGAGCGCGATGCCGCCCCGCGGCAGCTCCACCGGGTCGCCCCCATCGGGTACGAGCCAGGCGTCGCCGCGCAGCATCGCACTGAGCGTGAGCGGCGCGGGCCCGGTGAACCGCATCCCCCAGGGCGGGACGCTCACCGTGCTGCAGAAAACCGCCCCGCGTGCCCTGACTCCGGAGAGGTAGTCGTCGAGAAGATCCATAGTGGAACGATCACACATGGATCCGGCCGTCCCGGCCATGGAGCGTACCGCCGGCTCCGTATTGACTGACGGACATGACACAGATTCTCGTGCTCGGCGCCACCGGCAAGACCGGCAGCCGCGTCGTCCCCCGCCTCGAGGCCCTCGGCCACACCGTCCGTTCCGCTTCCCGCTCGGCGGCGACCCGCTTCGACTGGACCGACCGCTCCACCTGGGACCCGGCCCTGGCCGGCGCGGAGGCGGTGTACTTCGTCCCGACCGAGACGCTCGGCCTGCCCGAGCGCGCCGAGTTGGTGGACCGGGCGAAGGCGGCCGGGGTCCGGCGGATCGTCCAGCTGTCCGTACGCGGCCTCGACGCCGACGGCGGCGTGCCGGAGACGGAGTCGGCGGTCCGGGAGTCGGGGCTGGAGTGGACGATGCTGCGGCCCTGCTGGTTCTCGCAGGACTTCGCCGCGCCGGACTTCTTCCTGCCGGCGGTCCTCGCGGGCGAGCTCACGACGCCCGCCGGGGACGGCCGCGAACCGTTCGTCGACGTGGAGGACATCGCCGACGTGGCGGTGGCCGCCCTCACCGGCGACGGCCACGCCGGCAAGGCCTACGAACTGTCCGGCCCCCGGGCGCTCTCCTTCGCCGAGGCCCTCGCCGTCATCGGCGACGCCGTCGGACGCGAGCTGCGCCACCGCCACCAGGACCCGGCCGCCTACGTCGCCGCCCAGGTCGCGGCGGGTCACCACCTCGCGGACGCCGAAGCCATCGCCTCCTTCCTGGACGGCATACGCCTCGGCGAGGACGACTACGTCAGCACCGGTGTGCAGGAGGCACTCGGCCGCGCCCCCCGCTCCTTCGAGGAGTACGTGCGGGCGACGGCGCCCACGGGAGTGTGGAGCCCCTGACCGCCGCCGCGGGCGGCAGCGGGGCCCCGGCACGGGTACGGGCGGCTACCGCCCGTTGGCCTCCTCCTGGGGGAAGCGGGCGAGCGGGGCCTCGCGCTGGAAGAAGGTCTTGGCGCGGAGCATGGCCCGCTCGTCGTCCCGTATCTGGCCGGGCCGGGAGCCGTTGCCGAACAGCACTCCGCCGAAGTGCATCCGCATGTACGCCGCCGAGTTGTTGAGGGTGGTCACCAGCCCGTCGGCGACGGCCTCGTCGGGGTCCGCCATGACCGTGACCCCCCACAGGGTCCGGCCGGCCATCCGCTTCTTGAAGTCGGAGCCGGGCGCCGTCAGCCAGCCCGACCAGTAGTCGAGGTAGCGCTTGGTGTGCGCGGAGAGGGTGTACCAGTACAGGGGCGAGACGAGGACGACGTCGGTGGCCTCCAGGGTGGCCGCCCGCAGCGCCTCCTCGTTCTCTTCGGGCCGCCAGGCCTCGCTCTCGTGCCGCCCGTCCTGGAAGTCGGGCAACTGCAGCCGGGTCAGGTCCACCCAGCGCTGTGACACACCGGTGGGCAACTGCTCGGCGGCGGCCCGCGCGAGGGTCTCGGTGTTGCCCTCGGGGCGGGAGCTGCCGAGGACGAAGAGGAACGAGCGGTCGGCCGCCGCCTGGTCGTCCCGTTCAGCAACGAAAGAGGTCATGTCCCACTCCATCAGTCTTCAGCACTACGCAATCGTGTGGACGGAACAACCGACCCGGGCCGTCGGCCATTCCGGCCGTGACGATCTTGTCGATACGATGGGGCCGACGGTGAGGCTTCACGTCGATGGGAAGGTCGAGCGCGGATGGGGCGGGCCACATGCTGATCGGAGAGTTGTCCCGGCGTACCGGGGTCAGCCCGCGGCTGCTGCGGTACTACGAGGCGCAGGGACTGCTCGAGGCCGGGCGTGGTCCGAACGGTTACCGGGACTACGAAGAGGACTCGGTGACCACCGTGCGGCAGGTACGTGCCCTGCTCGACGCGGGCCTGTCCACCGAGGTGATCCGTTCGGTGCTGCCGTGCGCCCGCGGCGAGCGGCCGGAGTTCGACATGTGCCCGGACCTGCGGGCCACCCTGGACCGGGCGTTGGCGGCCACGGAGGAGCGCATCGACGGCCTCGAACGCCGCCGCAGCACCCTCGCGGGCTTCCTGGCGAAGGCCTGAACGGCAGCCGGCCCGGCCTGAACGGCCGCCCGCCGGGTCACCCGGCGTGCGGCCGCGGCATCCGCTTGGCGGCCGTGGACAGCCGGGCGAGGGCGGCTGCCTCCCGGCTGTTCTCCTCGGCGCTGAAGACGTGCACCACCAGGCCCGTCTCGCCGGGCGCGGCCGGTACGTGCAGCGTCTCGAAGTCCAGGGTGAGCAGCCCCACCAGCGGGTGCCGCAGGCGCTTGCGGCCCGCCCCGCACATCACGATCTCGCCGGTGGCCCAGATCCGCCGGAACTCGGTGCTGCGCTCGGACAGTTCGGTGACGAGCGCGGACAGCCGCGCGTCGTCGGGGTAGCGCCCCGCGGAGACCCGCAGCTGGCCCACGGCCTCGGCCGCCCTGTCCTCCCAGTCGGGCTGGACGACGCGGGAGGCGGGGTCGAGGAAGAGGAACCGGGCGTTGTTCCGGTCGCGGCGGCCAGGCTCGGCCAGGCCGCCGATCAGTTCGGCGCCCAGGTCGTTCCAGGCCACCACGTCCAGGCGGTGGTCCGTCGCGAAGGCCGGGAGAGGGGCCATGGCGTCCAGGATCCGCCGCAGCGGCGTGCTGACGCGGGCGTCGGGCGCCGGATGGCGCCTGGCGTCGGCCAGGGTGGCGAGGTGCCTGCGTTCCGCCGCGTCGAGGCCGAGCGCCGTGGCGAGCGCGTCGAGCACCTCGGGGGAGGGCTGGGTGGCCCGGCCCTGTTCCAGGCGCACGTAGTAGTCCACGCTGATGCCGGCGAGCTGGGCCAGCTCCTCGCGGCGCAGCCCGCGCACCCTTCGACGACGCCCGCCGGCGAGCCCGACGTGCTCCGGCGCGACGCGCCCCCGGCGGGCGCGCAGGAAGCCGCCGAGCGCCCGGCGGGTGTCTCCGACCCCGTCGATTCCGTCGCTGCTCAGGTCCTTGGTCACGCCGTTCATGGGCTCAAGTATGGGTGGCCCTCGCAGTACCAGGAACAACAGGGTGCTGGCTGCCCGGCCGCGCCCGGGAGAACGTGGCGTCATGACCGAAACCACGCCGCCGCAGCGGAAGAAGATCCTCGTCGTCAGCGCCCACCCGGAGCCCCGTTCGCTCAACGCCACCCTGGCCGCGTTCGCGGTCGACCACCTGCGTGCGGCGGGACACGAGGTGCGGGTGTCCGACCTCTACGCGATGAAGTGGAAGGCGACGGTGGACGCCGACGACTTCCCCGACCACCCCGGGGACCGGCGGCTGGCGGTGATGGCCGCCTCCGAACAGGCCACGCTGGTGGGCCGGCTGTCGGCCGACGTCGCGGCCGAGCAGGAGAAGGTGCGCTGGTCGGACGCGGTGATCCTGCAGTTCCCGATGTGGTGGTTCTCCGCGCCCGCGATACTCAAGGGCTGGATCGACCGGGTGTTCACCGCCGGCTTCGGCTACGGCCCGGCGGTCCCGCCGCCCTACGCCGAGGGCGCCCTGGCGGGGCGGCGCGCGCTGGTGTCGGTGACGGCCGGCGCCCGGGAGTCGGCGTTCTCCGACCGGGGCATCCACGGGCGGCTGGCGGACGTCCTCCACCCGCTGCAGCACGGCCTGTTCTGGTTCACCGGCATGGCGCCGCTCGAACCGTTCGCGGTGTACGGAGCGAACGACCTGCCGCAGGAGCGGGTCGAGGCGGCGAAGCGGGAGTACGCGCTCCGGCTCGACGGGCTCTTCACGGACGAGCCGGTCCCCTTCCGTTCGCTCGTCGGCGGCGACTACGACCACGACATGAGGCTGCTGCCGGACGTGGAGGCGCCGGGGACGAACGGGCTGGATCTCCACGTCCGCCCGCACGGCCGGTGATTGTCAGTGGTGCGTGCCAGCATGGCCGGCATGACTCCGCTCCTCCTGACCGACATCGAAGAGGCCGTCCGCAGCAGTTGGGACGCCGCCACGTGCACGCCCGAGTACCGCTCCCGCTGGAGCCCGGACAATCCCGCCCGGGACCAGTGCGGTGTGACCGCCATGGTCGTCAACGACCTGCTGGGCGGTGAGCTGATCCGCGGGGAGGTCCGCGTGGACGGCGAGCAGACGGACTACCACTGGTGGAACCGGCTGGGCATGGGTGTGGAGATCGACCTCACCCGGGAGCAGTTCGGGCCGCACGAGACGGTCACCGGCGGCACGGTCATAGCCCGGCCGCCCCGCCTCGGCCGGCTCCGGGAGGAGTACGAGCTCCTGCGCGACCGGGTCGAGGAGAAGCTCCGCGCCCGCGCGGAGGAGAAGGCCCGCGGCGGCCGTTAGGAGCATCCGCCCGTGCCCGCCCCGGCCGGTTTCGGCCGGGGGCGCAGTGGCCGAATAGACGCTCTCCCCATGATCCCCCGCCCCCTACTACCGTGCCTCGGCGCGGGGGTTACTCGGGTGAGGGGCTCACTGGATGTTCTATTTCGCGTTCAAATCCGTGGTGTTGATACCGCTGCTGCGCTGGCTCTTCCGGCCGCGCGTGGAGGGGCTGCGGCACGTGCCGCAGAACGGAGCGGCGATCATCGCGGGCAACCATCTGTCGTTCTCCGACCACTTCATGATGCCGGTGATGGTCAAGCGCCGGATCACCTTCCTCGCGAAGATGGAGTACTTCACGGGGCCGGGGCTGAAGGGCCGGCTGACCGCGACGTTCTTCCGCGGCATCGGGGCGATTCCGGTGGACCGGTCGGGCAAGGAGGCGGCCCAGGCGGCGGTCGACACCGCGCTGGAGGTGCTCGGCCGGGGTGAGTTGCTCGGCATCTACCCGGAGGGGACGCGCTCGCACGACGGGCGGCTGTACAAGGGCAAGGTCGGCGTGGCGGCCATGGCGCTCGAGTCGGGCGCGCCGGTGATCCCCTGCGCGATGATCGGGACGTTCGAGTCGCAGCCGACGGGGCGGCGGCTGCCGCGCATCGTGCCGATCACCATTCGTTTCGGCGAGCCGCTGGACTTCTCCCGGTACGAGGGAATGCACGACCAGCGGGCGGTACTGCGAGCCGTTACGGACGAAATCATGTACGCGATCCTGAAGCTGTCGGACCAGGAATACGTCGACACCTATGCGACGGAGGCCAGGGCGGCCCTGCACGCCGTACGCCCGCCCGCCGGACCGGCCGATCGCCCGTGGGCCGCGCACGCGGTGCAGCAGGCGGGGCACCTGGAGCCGGACAGCAGCCGGTCCGCGGCTGCCTGACCCGATACGGCCCGGCGGGCGCCCCCGGCGCCCGCCGCGAGCCTCCCGGAACGCCTTCCACGGAGCTCCCGTACGAAAAAGAAATACCCCGGACCGTTTGACGGCCGGGGTATTTCTCTGCGTATATTGGGGATTTCCATGCCTTCACGAACCCGGGGCATGGAGAAGCTTTATGAGGCCATCTTATCCGGGCGGGAGTCACATTGTCAAACGAGGAATTGCGGCAGGAGCAGGAATTCATCCATATGCTCTACGGGCGCCTCGCCGAGCTGCGGGACGGGGCCGAGGCCGCCGTGCGGGGCGCGCTCGCGCAGGGCGCGAGCACCTTCCAGGCGCGGCTGGAGCGCGATGTGCTGGTGGCCGAGCAGTCCGGGCTGCTGGCCGCCTTCAACGCGGGGGAGAACGGGCTGTGTTTCGGACGGCTCGCGTTCCGCGACGGTCGCGACCACCACATCGGCCGCATCGGTATCCGGCGCGACGACGAGGACCACACCCCGCTCGTCGTCGACTGGCGGGCCGAGGTCGCGCGCCCCTTCTACCTCGCCACCGGGCACACCCCGATGGGGCTGCGCCGCAGGCGGCACATCACCACCGACGGGGACCGGGTCACCGCCCTGCACGACGAGATCCTGGACCTCACCGACAGCCTGCGCACCGGCCATGAGAGCAGCGACGCGGACGCCGTCCTCCTCGCCGCGCTGGACGCCGCGCGCACCGGCCGCATGCACGACATCGTGCAGACCATCCAGGCCGAGCAGGACCGCATCATCCGTGCCCCGCACCGCGGCGTCCTCGTCGTCGAGGGCGGCCCGGGCACCGGGAAGACGGTCGTCGCGCTGCACCGCGCCGCCTATCTGCTGTACGCGCACCGGGAGCAGCTGGCCCGCCGCGCCGTGCTGATCGTCGGGCCCAACCCGGCGTTCCTCGGCTACATCGGAGAGGTGCTGCCCTCGCTCGGCGAGACCGGGGTCCTGCTCGCCACCCCCGGCGAGCTCTTCCCCGGAGTGAGCGCGACCGCGACCGACACCCCCGCGGCCGCCGAGGTCAAGGGCGGTGCCGCGATGGCCGATGCCCTGGCCCGCTACGTGGCCGACCGGCAGCGCCTGCCCGACCCCGTCCTCGTCATCGACCACGAGGACGGCGAGCTGCGGCTGGACGCGGACATGGCACGGGAGGCCCGGCGCCACGCCCGCGAGACCGCGCTGCCGCACAACCTCGCCCGGCCGTACTTCGCGTTCCGGGTCATCGACGCGCTCACCGCCCAGCTGGCCGACCGCATCGGCGCCGACCCGTACGGCGGCCCGAACCTCCTCGGCCCGGACGACATCGCCCAGCTCGGCAAGGGGGTCGCCGCCAGCCGCGAGGTGCACGCCGCCATCGAGGAGCTGTGGCCCGCCCTCACCCCGCAGCAGCTGGTCGCCGACTTCCTCGCCGACCCCGTCCACCTCCCCGACGCCGACGCGCGGGCCGTCCGCCGTCCGGCGGACCAGGACGGCTGGACGCCCGCGGACGTCCCGCTGCTCGACGAGGCGGCCGAGCTGCTCGGCGAGGACGACTCGGCGGCCCGCGCCGCCGCCGAGGCCGAGCGCCAGCGGCGCATCGCCTACGCGCAGGGCGTCCTCGACCTGTCCTACGGCTCCCGCACCCAGGAGTTCGAGGACCGCGACGACGAGGACTCGGAGGTGCTGGGCGCCCACGACCTGGTCGACGCCGAACGGCTCGCCGACCGGCACGAGGAGGCCGACCACCGCAGCGCCGCCGAGCGCGCCGCCGCCGACCGCACCTGGGCGTTCGGCCACATCATCGTGGACGAGGCGCAGGAGCTGTCCGCGATGGCGTGGCGGCTGCTGATGCGCCGTTGCCCGACCCGCTCGCTGACCCTGGTCGGCGACCCGGCGCAGACCGCCGAGCCCGGCGGCTGCGGCTCGTGGGAGACGATCCTCACGCCGTACGTCGACGACCGCTGGGAACACGTCAGGCTCGGCGTCAACTACCGCACACCCGCCGAGATCATGGAGGTGGCGGCAGAGGTGATCCGGTGCGCGGACCCCTCGTTCGAGCCGCCGCGGTCCATCCGCTCCACCGGCATACGGCCCTGGGCGCGGCACGCCGACGACCTGCCCCGCGCGGTCGCCGACGCCGTGGACCGGGAGCGCCGGGAGGAGGGCCGTATCGCGGTGATCGCCCCCCGCCCCCTGCACGCCGCCCTGTCCGCCGCCGTCCCGGCCGCCTCCACCGGTGCCTCCCCGGACCTGACGAGCCCGGTCGTCCTGCTCGATCCCCGCCAGGCCAAGGGGCTGGAATTCGACACGGTGATCGTGGCGGAACCGCGGGAGTTCGGGGTGAGCGATCTGTACGTCGCGCTCACCCGGGCCACCCAGCGGCTGGGCGTCGTCCACACGGGCCCCCTGCCGGCGGGGCTGCACGGGCTCGCGGCACCGGACACCGCCGCGTCCCGCCCGTGACCGCGCGCCGGGGCGCCGCGCACGGGCGCGGCGCCCCGGGCCCGTGGGCCACGGGCGCGCGCGTACCCCTCAGGCCAGGGGCTGCTCGGCCCAGATGACCTTTCCCTCGGGGGTGTAGCGGGTGCCCCAGCGCTCGGCGAGCTGGGCGACCAGGAACAGCCCGCGGCCGCCCTCGTCCTCGTCGGCCGCGTAGCGCAGGTGCGGTGAGGTGCTGCTGGTGTCGGACACCTCGCAGATCAGGGAGCGGTCCCGCAGCAGCCGGACGCGGATCGGCCCGGAGGCGTGGCGGATGGCGTTGGTGATCAGCTCGCTGAGGACCAGCTCGGTGGTGAACACCGCCTCCTCCAGGCCCCACCGCGCCAGCTGCTCGGTGATGTCGGCGCGCGCCCCGGCCACGACCGACGGGTCCGAGGGCAGCTCCCACTCGGCGATCTGCTCGTCCGCCAGCATCCGGGTGCGGGCCACGAGCAGGGCGATGTCGTCGCTCTGACGGGCCGGCAGCAGCGCCTGGAGGACCGCCTCGCAGGTCTCGTGAGGGCTCCGGCCGGCCTGGGAGAGGGTGTCGCGCAGGATCTGCAGCCCGACGTCGATGTCCCGCCGGCGGTCCTCGATGAGGCCGTCGGTGAACAGCACGAGGCTGCTGCCCTCGGGCAGCCGCAGCTCCGCGGCCTCGAAGGGCAGGCCGCCCAGCCCGAGCGGCGGCCCGGCGGGCAGCTCGGGGAACTCCACCGTGCCGTCGGGGTGCACGAGCGCCGGCAGGGGATGGCCGGCCCGGGCCAGGCTGCAGATCCCGGAGGACGGGTCGTAGATCGCGTACAGGCACGTGGCGCCCGCGATCGTGGCCTCCTCGTTCGCCGCGTCCGCCTCCTGGTCGATGCGGCCGACCAGTTCGTCGAGGTGCCCGAGCAGCTCGTCCGGCGGCAGGTCGAGGGTGGAGAAGTTCTGCACGGCCGTGCGCAGCCGGCCCATCGTGGCGGCGGCGTGCAGACCGTGACCGACCACGTCGCCGACGACCAGGGCGACGCGTGCCCCCGGCAGCGGGATGACGTCGAACCAGTCGCCCCCCACCCCCGCCTGGGCGGGCAGATAGCGGTAGGCGATGTCGAGGGCGTCCTGCTCGGGCAGACCGCGCGGCAGCAGGCTGTGCTGCAGGGTCACCGCCATCGCGTGCTCGCGGGTGAAGCGCCGCGCGTTGTCGATGGACACCGCGGCCCGGGCCGCCAGCTCCTCGGCCAGGGACAGGTCGTCCTCCTCGAAGGTGTTGCTGCCCTCCGACCGCCAGAAGTTGACGATCCCCATCAGGACGCCCCGCGCCTTGAGCGGCACGGTGATCAGGGAGTGGAAGCCGAAGTCGATGATGGCCTGGGTGCGCTCGGTGTCCTGGGTGCGCCAGCCGGAGGAGGCCTGCAGATCGGGTACGCGCACGGCCTGCCCGCTGACGAAGCCCTGGGCCTGCGGGGTGGGCGCGGCGAACCGGTGCACCTCGCCCGCCCGGTACAGGGGATGGTCGTCCCGGATGCCGCTGAGCGCCACGCGGCGCAGCTCGGGCGCCTCGCTGCCCACCCCGCCCCGCGGCTCCTCGCCGCGCAGGACGGGCTCGGCGAGGTCGATGGAGACGTAGTCGGCGAAGCGGGGGGAGGCCACCTCGGCGAGCTCCTCGGCCGTGCGCTGGACGTCGAGGGTCGTGCCGATGGCCACGCTCGCGTCGTACAGCAGCCGCAGGCGGCCGCGGGCGACCTCGGCCCGCCCGGCGAGGGCGCGCAGCTCGGTGGAGTCACGCAGCGTGGCCACGCTGCCGGGCGGCCCGCCCCGGCGGTCGGTGGGCCGGTTGTTCACCGCGAGCAGCCGCTCGCCGACGGGGATCACCTCGTCGGTGGCCACACGACGCGACGCCAGCAGTTCGGCCATCCGGGGGTCGAGGCCGAGTTCGGCGACGAGGCGCCCCTCCCCGTCCGGCGGCAGGTCCAGCAGCCGGCGCGCCTCGTCGTTGGCGAGCAGCAGCCGCCCGTCGCCGCCGACGATGACCACGCCCTCGCGCACCGCGTGCAGCACCGCGTCGTGGTGCTCGTACATCTGGGTCATCTCGACCGGCCCCAGGCCGTGGGTCTGGCGCTTCAGCCGCCGCGTGACCAGCGCCGTGCCGGCCGTGGCCAGGGCGAGGGCCGCGGCGCCGGCCCCGACGACGACGGGCAGCTGCTGGTCCACCGCGCTGCTCACGGAGCTGATCTTCAGGCCCGAGGAGACCATGCCGACGACCTTGCCGTTGGCGTCCGTCACCGGGACCACGACCTGCAGTTCCTCGCCCAGCGGGCCGCTGACCTCCTCGACGGTGACATGGCCGCTGAGCGACGGCTCGATGGTGCCGACGAACTTCTTGCCGATCTCCGTCGGGTCGGGGTGGGAGTAGCGGATGCCGTCGCGGTTCATCACGACGAGGAAGTCCACGCCGCCCTGTTTGCGCGTGGCCTCGGCCGCCGGCTGGAGCACCTTGGCCGGATCGGGCCCGCGCATCGCGTCCACCAGGCCGGGTGAGTGGGAGAACGCCTCGGCCGCGGCGAGGGAGCGGTCGCGCGCCGCCTGGAAGCGGTCGCTGCGCGCCTGCAGCACCAGCGCGGTGCCGGCGGCCACGACGAGCACCAGCACGATCAGCACCTGCAGGATGAACATCTGGCCGGCGACGCTGCGGATGCTCGTCACCGGCGACAGGCGCCGCAACCACGGCAGGCGCGAGCCATCGCGCTGTCGCCGCTCACGCCGACTGCCCGGGCGCCGACCGGCGAACCAGCGGCCCGAGGGCCCCCGGGAGCGGCCCCGGTTTCGGGCCATACCCCATGTCTACCCCGCCCCTTGCGGCGGCGCGAACGGTACGCGCCACACCGGGCCCACGATTCGCGGCCGGATCCCACCCCCGGAGCCTTGGCCAAGGCTCGGTACGGCCCCGTCCTGCGGCCTCCCGACGGGCATCGGGGAACATGGCACCGGGAAGACCGCCCGCGGTCTTCGCGACCACCGGAACCGGGAAGGAACGAACGAGAACATGCGCCTCATCGTGGCCCCAGAGCCGGCGGGAGACCCCCGGTGACCGACGAGTCCGTACTCCTGCGCACCGAAGGCCACGCCGGCCGCATCACGCTCAACCGGCCGGGGGCCCTCAACGCCCTCGACCACGCCATGGTGCGCCGCATCGACGAGGCGCTGGCCGCCTGGGAGCACGACCCGGCCGTACGGACCGTCGTGATCGACGGCGCGGGCGGGCGGGGACTGTGCGCGGGCGGCGACATCCGCTCCATCCACCGGGACGCCTCCTCGGGCGGCGGCGCCGCGTCGGCGGCGTTCTGGCGCGACGAGTACCGGCTCAACGCCCGTATCGCCCGCTACCGCAAGCCGTACGTCGCCGTCATGGACGGCATCGTGATGGGCGGGGGCGTCGGCGTCTCGGCCCACGGAAGCGTACGGATCGTCACCGAGCGCTCCCGCGTCGCCATGCCCGAGACCGGCATTGGCTTCGTCCCGGACGTCGGCGGCACCCACCTGCTCGCCCTCGCCCCCGGGGAACTGGGCACCCACCTGGCGCTCACCGCCGCCTCCGTGGGCCCCGGCGACGCCCTGCTGTGCGGGCTGGCCGACCACTTCGTGGCGGCCGCCTCGCTGCCCGCGCTCCTGGACGACCTCACCCGCGAGGAGGTGGCCGACGCCCTGGACCGCCATGTGCGCCCCGCGCCGGCCGGCGGGCTGGCCGCCGACCGGGAGTGGATCGACCGCTGCTACGCCGCCGGCACCGTGGAGGAGGTCGTGGACCGGCTCCTCGACAGCGGCGTGCCCGCCGCCAAGGAGGCGGCGGAGGCGATCCTCGCCAAGTCGCCCACCGCCCTCAAGGTCACCCTGGCCGCCCTGCGCCGGGCCCGGCGGCTCGGCAGTCTGGAGCGCGTGCTGGAGCAGGAGTACCGCGTCTCCTGCGCGGCGCTGTCCGCCCCCGACCTGGTGGAGGGCATCCGCGCCCAGGTGATCGACAAGGACCGGTCCCCGCGCTGGTCCCCGGCGACGCTCGCGGAGGTCACCGAGGAGGACGTGGCCCGTTTCTTCGCCCCGCCCGGCGCACCCGCACTCTCCCTCGCCCCGGCCGCGCCCCTTGGCGGGGTCCCCCGCTGACCGCGTGCCGGCGTCAGGGCCTGGCGCCCTTGATGCCGGGCTGCCCGAAGGTGTCCGGGACGGGCAGCGTGTTCCAGCGGGTGAGCGGCCAGGCGACGACGAAGGCGCGGCCCACGACGTTGCCGACCGGTACGAAGCCCTGGTTCTTGTCCTGCTGGTGGTAGCGGGAGTCCGCCGAGTTCTGCCGGTGGTCGCCCATGACCCACAACTTGCCCTCGGGCACGGTGACCCGGAACTGGCCGCCCTGGTCGTCGACGGTGCACGGGGTGTTGCCCTGGAAGACGTACGGCTCGTCGAGCTCCTTGCCGTTGACCTTCAGCGGGCCCGTGCCCTTGCACTCGACCGTGTCGCCGGCGACCGCCACGACCCGCTTGATGAGGTCCTTCTCCTCGGCGGACGGCATGAGCCCGACGAAGCCGAGCACCTTCTGCACCGGGTTCGGCTTCGCCGTGGGCTCGTCCTTCAGCCAGTCGTCGGGGTCGCGGAAGACGACCACTTCGCCGCGCTCGGGCTTGGAGCCGAAGCGCGGCGTCAGCTTGTCGACCAGCACGCGGTCGCCCCGCTGCAGCGTGTTCTGCATCGAGTCCGAGGGGATCGAGAACGCCTGCACCAGAAAGGTCTTGATGAGCAGGGCGATGACGAGGGCGATGCCGATGAGGAGGGGCAACTCCTTCCAGAACGGACGCTGCCTCCTGGCCCTCCCGCCCGCCTCGGCCCGCTCGGCGGTCGCCACGTCACTCATACCCACTCCTCCACGCGTGCCGTAGCCCGCTTCCCCTCACGGTGCGGGCCTACCACTCCCACAACGCACGGGAGTTCCCGCACGCCTCCCACGCCCGCGGACGCCTGCCGGAGATGCCGGGGGAGGGCACCCGAAATACGATGGTGGTGTCGCACGTGTGCCGACACTGCGCCACGGAGGTGTGCCATGAGCCACGCCACGGGGGCGGACGTCCGCAGGCTGCTGACCATGTCGCGGCCCGAGCTCGACCGGCTCTTCCGCACCAGCCCCGCGGGAGAGATCCCCACGGGCGAAGGGGCCGGCACGGTGCTCCTGGCCCGCGGCGCACGGCTGTCCACGGCCGTGGCCCGCCTCGCGCACCTCCTCGCCTGGCAGGGCAAGGTGTTCGAGCCGGAGCGCGGCGAACTGCGCAACCGGGTCACGCCTTTGCGGGTCCGGGCGATCCGGGCGAAGGTCTACCGCAACGGAAGCTGGTCCGACGGCGACGAATGCACCGTGCTGGACTACTCCCGCACCTCGCTCCTCGCACACCGGATACACGACGAGATCCGCAGCGTCGGCCCCGGCCTGTATCTCGGCGTCGTCTACTGGGGACGGCGCAAAGTCCTCAACTTCGCCCTGCGCTTCCCCGCCCCCCGCACCTAGCCGAAGCGCTCCTGGAGGTGCCGGACATGCCGCACCAGCTGGCAGTCACCATCCGGGCCGCCCTGCCCGCAGCCCACGTCGAGGAGGTGCGCCACGTGCTGAGCGAGGCGCACCGCAAAGGGACCGCAGGCGAGCTCTTCCCCTTCGCCGACGTGGCGGGAACCCACTTCGCACGGCTGGTCCTCGTCCCCGAAGGGCCCGGCACCGGCGCCGCACGGGCGAGGATGCCGGCGAGCATCGTCTACATGAGCGAGGTGGACGCGCCGCTGGACGCCCACCTCACCGCCCTCGTCCGCGCGGCCGGCCAGGGACTGGAGAAGGTCTTCGGGCACTGCGCCGGCTATCCGCCGGTCTCCGCCCCGGACGCCGACCGGATCGCCTGGCTGACCTCGCACCGCGTCCCCTGCGCGGCCTTCTACGTCAACACCGTCGGCAGGGGTCGCCGGCAGATCCTGCGGGAAGCGGAGCTGCACGAAGCCATCGAGGAGTTCCTCGACCACGAAGGCGCGGCCCTGGCGAAGGAGAGCCCGCAGCGCATCCACGCCGCGATCCGCCGGTACGTCTGCGGGCGCCAGGACCTGGCCTGGGCGCGTACGCCCCCGGCGCCGCCCGACCGCCGATGGCGGGCACGGCAGACGGCGCACCTCGTGGCCGTCCCCCTGGCCGCCCTGTTCTTCCTTCCGCTCCTCGTCGTCACCCTGCCGCTGTGGGCCGCGCTGCTGAGGTGGCACGAGCGCCGCGACGTCCCCAGCCGGGCCCGCCCCCACCGCGACCACGTGCGCGAACTGGCCACCTACGAGGACCACGTCACCCAGAACCCCTTCACCGCCGTCGGGCAGGTCAAGCCCGGCCGCTTCCGGCGGGTCACCCTGACCGCCACCCTCTTCGTCGTGGACTACGGCGTCCGCCACTTCTTCAAGCGGGGCGACCTCGCCGGCGTCAAGACCATTCACTTCGCCCGCTGGCTCTTCATCGACGGCAAACGACGCGTGCTGTTCGCCAGCAACTACGACGGCAGCCTCGAGAGCTACATGGACGACTTCATCGACAAGGTCGCCTGGGGCCTCAACGCCGTCTTCAGCAACGGCCAGGGCTACCCCCGCACCCGGTGGCTGGTGCGGGACGGCGCAAAGGACGAGCTCGCCTTCAAGCGGTACCTGCGCTGCCACCAGCTGCCCACCCAGGTGTGGTACTCCGCCTACGACGACATGACCACCCACAACATCGAGACCAACGCCCGCATCCGCGCCGGCCTGTTCGCCGATCTCGGCCCGGCCGGAACCGAGGCCTGGCTCGCCCTGCTGTGAAGGACCCCGCCGTGGAACTCGACGACATCCAGGGCATCGTCGCCCGTGGCTACAGCACCCTGAAGTCGGCCTGCTTCCTGATGCTCGCCGTCACCGAACCGGCGGCCGCGCGCGCCGCCCTGGGCCGGGTGGCGCCACGGGTGACCGACGCCGCCGCCGAGCCCCCGGACACCGCGGTCAACCTCGCCGTCACCGCCGACGGCCTGCGCCACCTGGGCCCGCTCCCTGCGGACCTCGACGGCTTCCCCGACGAGTTCGTCTCCGGAATGACCGACCCCAACCGCAGCCGCCTCCTCGGCGACGTCGGGGAGAACGCCCCCGCCCACTGGCGGTGGGGCGGCCCGGCCACCCCGCCCGTCCACGTCCTGGTCATGCTCTACGCCCGGGACGAGGAGCGGCTCGGCCGGCTCGAGGCGGAGCTGCGCCAGGACCTCCTGACCACCGGCGGCCTCACCGACGTCGTACGGCTGACGACCGCCGCGCTCACCGACCGCGAACCCTTCGGATTCCGGGACGGCATCTCCCAGCCGCTCATCGAGGGGCTGCCCAGGACGTCCCGGGCCGTGGCCGCTCGCGAGGGGGGAGCGGCCACCGGCGACGTCGTCAAGGCCGGCGAGTTCCTGCTCGGCTACCCCAACGAGTACGGACTGCTGACCGACCGGCCCGTGCTGCCGGACCGGGACGACCCCGCCGGCCTGCTGCCCCGCGCGTCCGACGGCGCCGACCTCGGACGCAACGGCAGCTACCTGGTCTTCCGCCAGCTCCACCAGGACGTCGAGGGGTTCTGGAGCCACCTCGACGCCGTGACGCGCCGGCCCGACGGCACCCCCGACGCCGCCGCCCGCGAAGCGCTCGCCGCCCGCATGGTGGGCCGCTGGCCCAGCGGGGCGCCCCTGGTCCACGCCCCGCGGCGGGACGACCCCCGCCTCGCCACGGACAACGACTTCGGCTACTTCGCGACCGACCCCGACGGCCTGCGCTGCCCCCTCGGCGCCCACATCCGCCGCGCCCACCCCCGCGACTCCCTGGACCCCAGGCCCGGCTCGGCCGACTCCGTCGCCATCGGCAGACGCCACCGCATCCTGCGCCGCGGCCGCGCCTACGGACCGCAACTCCAGGCCCGGCCGTCCGGCGACGGGGAGAGCGGACTGCACTTCCTCTGCATCAACGCGAACATCTCCCGCCAGTTCGAGTTCATCCAGCACACCTGGCTGAACAACCCCAACTTCAACGGCCTCCACGACGCCCCCGACCCGCTCGTCGCCCCACGGAACGACCACCGCTCGACCTTCACCGAGCAGGCGCGCCCCCTGCGCACCCGCCACCTGGACCTGCCGCAGTTCGTCTCCGTACAGGGCGGCGCCTACTTCTTCCTCCCCGGGCTGCGGGCACTGCGCTACCTCTGCGCGGCCGAACCGGCGGGTGGGCGAAGATGACCGGGCAACGGGCGCTGCGGGCCCTCAACGACGCCCTCCTGCGGTGCGTCCGCCTCGAACGGCGCGTGGACCCCTACGTCCGGCCGCTGCTGGACCGCCTCCTGCGGCCACCCCTGCAGGCCCTGACCCAGTGGTGCGTCAACGTCCGCCGCCGCGACGAACACCTGCGGCCCGCCGAGGAGAAGGCACTGCCGGGGGAGGCGGGCACCGCCGAGGCCATCACCCGGCAGATGGCCCGCTTCATCGCCCGCGAATACGCGCCCGGGAGCGTCGAGCGTGCCGGCAACACCAAGACCTACGGCGTCGTGGCGGGGGAGTTCACCGTCCTCGGCGACCTGCCCGGGCGGCTGCGCCACGGCGTGTTCGCCCACCCCGCCACCTACCGCGCCTGGGTCCGCTTCGCCGGCCCCGGCCCCCTCGCCCCACCCGACATCGAGGACAACGGGATCCTCAGCATCGGCGTCAAACTCCTCGGCGTCGAAGGCGGCACCCTGCTCGACGACGAGCGGGCCACCCAGGACTTCACCGGCATCAGCGCCCCCACCTTCACCACCCCGAACGTCGTCGAGAACCTCGCGCTGCAGCAGCACGTCTACGCCGGCACACCCCTGCTGTACTTCCTCGACCCCCGCCGCCCCCACCTGTGCGACCTGGTCATGCAGGGCCTGTACGCCCGGACCCACGCCAGCCCCCTGCGGACCCGGTACTGGAGCTGCACCCCGTACCTGCTCGGCGAGGGCCAGGCCATGCAGTACTCCCTGGTCCCGCGCGACGCGGCGCGCGGCCGGGCGCCGTGGCACCCGCCCGACGACTACCTGCGCCGGGCCCTGACCGCGACCCTGCGCGAGGGCGACGTCGTCTTCGACTTCCTCGTCCAGCTGCAGACCGACCCGCACCGGATGCCGGTCGAGAACGCCTCCGTCGTCTGGCCCGAACGGCTCTCCCCCTTCGTCCCGGTCGCCACCCTGCGGCTGCCCCGGCAGGACGTCGACGCGTCGGCGCAGTTCGCCCTCGCCGACCGCCTCTCCTTCAACCCCTGGCACGCCCTGCCCGCGCACCGGCCGCTGGGCAACCAGAACCGCGCCCGCCGCGCCGTCTACCTGCAGCTCTCCCGGCTCAGACAGTCCATGAACGCCACGCCGCACACCGACCCCAGCGACGACGTCCCCGGCGCGGGGCCCTGAGCCCGGCCGGGGCTCATCGCGCGCATCACCGGAACATGCAATATCGTCACATTCAGTACGCAATGCCCCCTTGGGAAGGGGTGCCATCCCCTCCGGAAGGGGCACCGACGATGGACGCGCGCACCGCTGCGCGATACGGCCTGGCCGGAATCCGCCTCGTCAACGGCGTGGTGGCCCTGCTGGCCCCGCAGACCATGGCCCGCAGCCTGGGGGCCGGGCCGGCCCAGCCCGCACTGCTCCACGTCCTGCGGATGTTCGGAGTACGCACCGTGGTCCTGGGCGCCGAACTACTGCTGCTCAGGGACGCCCACGAGCGCGACCGGGCGCTGAGCGTCGGCACGCTCATCCACGCCAGCGACGCCCTGTCGGCCGCGTGCGCCTGGCGGGACGGCGTGCTGGCCCCGCGGCCGGGCCTGACCGCCACGGCGATCTCCACGCTCAACGTCGCCCTCACGCTCGTGGCCCGACAGCCCCGGCGGCTGCCGCACACCTGCCGGGCGCCGGAAGGAGAAAACCATGCCTAGCGCCACCTCATGGTTCGTCGCCGCCCACAACAAGCTCGCGCTGGCCGTCGACCGCAAGGTCGGCTGGCACCGGCTGCCGAAGCCGCTCAGCCTGCTGACCCTCATCGGCCTGCGCAACGACCTGCGCCGCAACAACCTCCACGACACCACCGCCTATCCGGCGCGCGACCTGCCGCCCCTCGAACCGCCGGACGCCCGCCACCTCACCCAGCGCACGGCCGACGGCTCGTACAACGACCTGTCGAACCCGCGCATGGGCATGGCCCGCTCCCGCTTCGGCCGCAACGTCCCACCGGAGTACACGGTCCCCGAGCCCGAGCCGCAGATCCTCTCCCCGAGCCCCCGCGACGTGAGCCGGGCCCTGCTGACCCGGCACGAGTTCATCCCCGCCACCTCCGTCAACGCCCTCGTCGCCGCCTGGCTGCAGTTCATGATCCGGGACTGGGTCAACCACGGCCAGGGCACCATGGACCACCCCTGGCGCATCGAACTCCCCGACGACGACCCGTGGCCCGACCCGCCCATGCTCGTCCCCCGCACCATCCCCGACCCCACCCGCCCGGCCGGCGACGACGGCTTCCCGCCGACGTTCCTCAACGAGAAGTCGCACTGGTGGGACGCCTCCCAGCTCTACGGCAACGACCTGGCCGAACAGCGACTGCTGCGCACGGGCGAGGGCGGCAGGCTCAAGGTCCCCCGCAACGGCTCGCTGTTCCCCGACAACCCCGAACAGGACCCGGCGAACATCCCCGGATTCTGGCTGGGCCTGGCCATGATGCACATCCTGTTCATCCTGGAGCACAACGCCATCTGCGACCGGCTGCGCGTCGACTACCCCCAGTGGTCGGACGAGGAGCTCTTCCAGCGCGGCCGCCTGGTCAACACCGCCCTCATCGCCAAGATCCACACCATCGAGTGGACCCCCGCCGTCATCAGCCACCCCACGACCGTCACCGGCATGCGCGCCAACTGGTTCGGCCTGCTGGGCGAGCGGGTGCACCGGCTGTTCGGCCGGGTCAGCACCAGCGAGGTCCTCAGCGGCATCGTGGGCGGGCGCACCGACCACTTCGGCGTCCCGTACGCCCTCACCGAGGAGTTCGTGGCCGTCTACCGGATGCACCCCCTGATCCCCGACCACTGGACCTTCCGCTCGGCCAAGGACGGCTCCCCGCTGCAGGAGGCCACCTTCCGGGAGCTGTCGGGCCGCGGCGCCTACGAGTTCCTCACCAAACACACCCTGCCCGACCTCTTCCACTCCTTCGGCACCGCGCACCCGGGCCTGGTCACCCTGCACAACTACCCGGCGTTCCTCCAGGAGTTCGAGCGGCCCGACGGCAAGCTCATGGACCTGGGAGCCGTCGACATCCTGCGGATCCGGGAGCTCGGCGTGCCGCGCTACAACGAGTTCAGACGCCGGCTCCACCTGGCCCCGGCCGAGGACTTCCACGCGCTCACCGACAACCCCGAGTGGGCCGAGGAACTGCGCCGGACCTACCAGGACGACATCGAGAGCGTCGACCTCATGGTGGGCATGTACGCCGAGCCCCGGCCGGCGGGCTTCGCCTTCAGCGACACCGCCTTCCGGATCTTCCTCCTCATGGCGTCCCGCCGCCTCAACAGCGACCGGTTCCTCACCGAGGACTACACCCCCCAGGTGTACACGCGCGCCGGCCTCGACTGGATCGAGGACAACAGCATGACCAGCGTGCTGCTGCGGCACTTCCCGGAGCTGCGTTCCTCCCTGCGGTCGGTGGACAACGCGTTCGCCCCCTGGACGGCAGCCGGCCCCCCGCGATGACCGCCCCCGCACCTCCCGGCAACACGACGGAGGCGCCCGCGCCCCGGGCCCTGCGCGCCTGGCAGGGGTGCCTGCTGGCCGTCGGCGCCTGCGTCCCCCTCGCGGTGGGCAGTGCGTGGTACGCCTGTCGCGCGCCCGGCATCCGGGTGGTCCGGCTGCAGCTGGCGGGCAGCGTCGAGGAGGCGGCGGAGGTCGTCGGCGACCGCCTCCACGGCGCCCAGCGGGCCCTGCACGCCGACTACGTCTTCCTCGCGGGCTACACCCTCACCCTCATCGCGGTGTTCGCCCTCGCCCACCGCACCGTCGCCCACCGCCTCGGCCACCGTCGCGCCGCGGTGACCGGCATGATCCTCGCGGGGGTCGCAGGCGTGAGCGACGTGGCCGAGAACCTCTTCCTCGCCCACGGCCTGCGCCACTTCACCCCGGGCGCCGACGTGCCGTTCAAGATCGCGACGGGCTGTGCGGCGCTCAAATGGCTGCTGCTGGCTCTGACCGTGCCCGCCGCGGCGGTCGTGCTCGTCATCATCCTCAAGCGCTCCCTCATCCACACGGCCGCCGTCCTGCCGGGACTGCGCTGGCTGCGCCCCGACCGGCCACCGGCCGCGGACACCGCCGCACGGCCCGAACTGATCCCGCCGCCTCCCGTGGTGCGGGCGGACGGGGAGCGCTGGCCGAAGACCCCCCGCACCCCGCCGCCCACGCCCGGCGGCGGCGTCCGGTGGCGCAACAGCACCCTCGTGCCGCCCGGACGGGAACAAGGAGCCCTGGGGTTCTGCGTCTCGGGCGGCGGCATCCGCTCGGCCTGCGTCACCCTGGGCGCGCTGCAGGCGCTGCGCGACCACCTGCGCAAGGCCCGCTACCTCGTCTCGGTCTCCGGCGGCGGCTACGCCGCGGGCGCGCTGCAACTGGCGCTGAACGAGGCGGCCGACGACAAGTCCCCGGCCACGTCCCGGCCGGGGCCGGCCGACGTCTTCGAGCCCGGCTCGCCCGAAGAGGACCACCTGCGCCGGCACTCGAAGTACGTCGCCGAAGGCACTGGCCAGTGGCTGGCCGCCCTCGGCGTCCTGCTGCGCGGGCTGCTGGCCTCCCTCGGCCTGCTCATCGCCATGCTGCTCCTGCTGGGACTCGCCCTGAGCTGGGCCTATCACGTGGTGCCGCTGACGGACCTGGACTACCTGTCCTCGGCGGGGGTGCTCTTCCCCTCCGACTGCCCGCCACCGCCGGCCCCGGCGTTCCGGCAGCCGGTGCTCCTGACCATCCTCGGCCTGCTCGGCGTGGGGGGCTTGTGCTGGCTCGTCTGGCTGTTCCTCTTCACCTGGTGCGGCGCCCTGGTCCGCTCGCAGACGTGGGCCCTCACCCTCTTCCGCGTCTGCGTGGTGCTGGCCCTGCTCCTGACCGTCGTCGCCGTCGTCCTGCCCGGCGTGGCCTGGGGGACCGTCAAACTGCGGGCCGGGCTCGATCTGAGCGCCCCGCAGGCCGGAGCGGGCATCGGCTTCACCGCGCTGTTCACCTACGGGGCCGTCCTGGTCGCCACCCTGTGGCGCCGCCGCCAGACCGTCCGCCGGGGCTTCGGCAGCATCCTGGGCGCTTCACGGAAGGCCGGGCAGGTGTCGCGGGCCGTGCCCAACGGCCTCGTCCAGTACGTGATCGTGTGGCTGGTCCTGCTGCTGCTGTTCGTCGTCTCGCTGCTCGTCCTGGGCTGGGCCATCGCCACCGGGCGTCAGTGGGGCCTGTTCTGGCAGATCGGCCTGCCGATCCTCCTCGCCCTGATCGTCCTGTGCCTGGACCAGACCTGGATGAGCCTTCACCCCTTCTACCGACTCCGCCTGGCGTCCGCGTTCGCCGTCCGCCGGAGCACCGAGCCGGACGGGGAAGTCGTCGCGCGCCCCTACGACTTCACGAAGGAGCCGACGCCGCTGCACCGCTACGGCTGCCGGCACCCCGGCTTCCCCCAGGTCATCTTCGCCGCGGCCGCCAACCTCTCCGGCAGCGACCGCACCCCGCCGGGCCGGCGGGCAGTCTCCTTCACCCTGTCGCACGACTACGTCGGCGGCCCGGACGTCGGCTACGCCCGGGTGGACAGCCTGGAGCAGCGCACCGGACGCCTCATCCGCCGGGACCTCACCGTGCAGTCCGCCATGGCCGTCTCCGGCGCCGCGTTCGCCTCCGCGATGGGAACCCAGGCGCGGACGTTCCAGACCCTGTTCGCCCTCTCCAACGCAAGGCTCGGCACCTGGCTGCCCAACCCGGCCGCCCTGGGCCCCCTGTGGAAGGCCGACAGCGACTGGCGGCTGCCCCCGCAGCCCGCCATCCGGCGGCTGTCCTACCTCCTGCGGGAGATCACCGGCCGCTACCCCATGGACGACCGGCTCCTGCTGACCACCGACGGCGGCCACTACGAGAACCTCGGCCTGGTCGAGCTGCTCCGCCACCGGGTCAGCACCGCCGTGTGCATCGACGCCAGCGGATACACCCCGCCCTTCGCCGCCACCCTCGCCGAGGCCATCACCCTGGCCCACGAGGAGCTCGGCATCGAGATCATCCTCCACGACACCGAGAAGCTCGTCCCCGGCAGCGCCCGGCCCCTCCAGCCCGAGAACCCCCTGGCCAGGATCAACGAGCGGCTCGCGGCACAAGCGGTGATCACCGGCGACATCATCTACCCGCAGGACCTGATCGGGGAGGACGGCCTCAACCTCGGCAGGCGGGGACAGCTGATCGTGGCCCGTGCGACGCTGACCCGCGGCATGCCGTACAAGCTCCTCGCCTACGCCTCCTCCCATCCCGTCTTCCCGCACGACAGCACCAGCGACCAGTGGTTCGACCACCAGCAGTTCGACGCCTACCAGGAGCTCGGCCACTACATCGGCGAGCAGGCGGCGGGCGTCCTGCGCCTCCTTCCCCGCCGGGACGTCTAGATCCCCCAGGTCACCCGCCGTCGTCCACGCGCAGCCGCACCTGCTCCTCCAGCCGCTCCAGGCTGCCGGCGAGGGCCCCGTCGACGACGTCCTTGCCCGGGTCGTCGCCCTCCTCGAAGAACGACAGATGGATCGTCACCTCGCTGGCACCGCTGCCGATGCCGGCCACCTGGAGCCAGCCCGCGTAGTTTCCGGTGTCCCGCGTCCCCCACTCCACCCGCATCTGCTCCGGGTCCGCCCGGAACAGCGCGCGCTCGTCCTCACCGGTGCGGTCCTCGTGCACGGTCACGGCCGGCAGGTCCTCGGCCCGTACGTGCAGGTCCGACGGCATCCAACTGCTCAGCCGCTGCACCTCGACCACCTGGTCGAAAACGTGCTCGGGCAGCGCGGGCATCGTACGGGAACGCTGGTATTCGCTCATGCCATGCCAATCCTCGGTGCGGAAGCCCCCCACACCCGCCTGCCCGCCCGCAGGCCCTCGCCGACGCGAAGCCACCCGTTCGCCCCGGCCCGGGTCCGCCGTTCGGCCGCCGGGCTCTCAGCCGCCGGCGGCGACGATGCCCGCGAGGGCGCGCTCGGCGAGGGCGGTGATGGCCGCGGTCAGCCGCGGACCGGGACCTCGTGTGCCACGGCGGTGATGCGCAGCTCACCGAAGTCGACCATGTCGTCCAGCTCGATGGTCCGGTGCGTGGTGGCCGCGGGCGGCGTCACCTGGAGGTAGGCGGCCTTGCGCGGCTCGGTGCCCGAGTGCGTCCAGGAGACGTTGGCCTGGGCCGCCTGTCCCGGCCGGAGGACGACGAGCTTGTTGCCGGGGTCGTCGGCGTACCAGGTGCTCCCGCGCACGGCGCGGGTGGGCAGCGGCGTGTGGCGGGCGTCCTCCAGGCCGAGCCCGGGGTAGCCACGCAGGGCGCAGGTGCGGCCGGAGGTGTTCTTCAGCTCCAGCGTGCCCCCGGCGTGGCTCATCCCGCCGCCCAGCCGTTCGGCGAAGGCGATCCGCAGGTCGGGGGTGCCGCAGGTCGCGACGGCACGGTCGGACCCGTCGCCCGCCGGGAACGCGGCCTGGGCCGGTCCTACGGCGGTGAGGACGAGCCCCGTGCCGGCGGCGACGGCCAGGGCGGCGAACTTCGTTGTCGTGCGGCGTATCACGAGAACTTCCTTTCGGCGATCGACCGGCCGGGGCGTGCGCGGACGGCTCGCACCCGCGCGGCACCCGGACCCGTCGGGAACGACAGGCCGTCTACCCCACTCCCGCACCGGTGAACACCTCATGGACGGGTATCGGCCATGCGCCGGACGAACATGGCGCGCCCCGGCCGTCTCAGCCGGCCACGGACTCCACCACGACCGCCGTCGTCAGCAGCAGTGCGCACAGGGCCGCCAGGCTCCCGCAGCCCCCGAGCAGCACCTTTCGCGTCCGCAGCCTCGGCCGCCCCTGGGCGGTGCGGCGGTTCGTCTCCCGTGCCAGCAGGGCGCCCGGGACGATGAGGACCGCCACGGCGAGCCACCACCAGGCGTACGCCGAGGGGCTCCCCACCGCGTCCCCCAGGAGCCCGAACCCCAGCCCGCCGGCGCCGACCACGGCCGCCGAGACGATGCCGGCCACGGCCGGTACCCACCACCAGGCGCCGCCGTGGCCCCAGAGCGCGCCCGCCCGCCGGGCCAGGGAGAGCGTGGGCATGATGAGCGTGACCGTCAGTGCCAGCGCCGCGCCCGCGAGGACGGGGAGGACGACGGGCAGGACGAAGACCGCCAGGGCGCCGCCGTCGTCGTCGGGGTGCGGATGGAAGAGCCCCCAGGTCCACAGGGCCGTCACCGCGCACGCCGCCTCGACCAGCAGCCCGGCGGTGGCCACGCAGACCGCGGACGGGGTCCACACCGGCTCACGTATCGCTGTCGCTGTCACGGCCTGATCATCTCCCGCGGCCCGCACACGCCCGCGGACGGGGGTCCGGGCCCACCGGGGTCCACGGGGGCGGGGGAGGGGGGAGGGGCCGGACAGGTGAGAAAGCCATGTATGCATGCTTTGTCACGTCATGTCAGGTTTTCATCGGCAGGGTCAGGGGTATCCCAGCCGCCATGCCTCTCACCTGCGGGTCGTTCCGCGTGGTCGACGCCGTGCGCGCGGCCCTGCCCGCCACTCCCGGCGACCTGTCGGCGGCCCGTGCCCAGATGGGGTTCTCGCTGGCCTGGCACATCGTCGTGGCGTGCCTGGGCGTGGGGCTGCCGCTGCTGACCCTGATCACCGAGTGGCGCGGCCTGCGCACCGGCGACCGCGCCTGCCGCCTGCTGGCGCGGCGCTGGGCCCGCGCCATGGGGGTCCTCTTCGCGGTCGGCGCGGTCTCCGGCACCATCCTCAGCTTCGAGCTCGGGCTGCTGTGGCCGGGCCTGATGGGACGTTACGGGCAGGTGATCGGGCTGCCCTTCGCCCTGGAGGGCATCGCCTTCTTCATCGAGGCGATCTTCCTCGGCATCTACCTCTACGCCTGGGACCGGCTGCCGCCCCGGATCCATCTGTGGACCGGGGTGCCGGTCGTCGTCGCGGGCGTGGCGTCGGCGTTCTTCGTCGTCTGCGCCAACGCCTGGATGAACCAGCCGAGCGGCTTCACCCAGCGCGGCGACCGCATCACCGGCGTCGACCCGTGGGCGGCGATGCTCAACCCCGCGAGCTGGCCCCAGACCGTCCACATGATCTTCGCCGCGCTGATGGTCGCCTCCTTCCTGACCGCGAGCGTCTACGCCGTCGCGCTGCTGCGCGGCCGGCGCGACCCCTACCACCGGGCGGGCTTCCTCATCCCCTGCGCGCTCGGCGCCGCTGTCACCCCGCTGCAGATCGCCGCCGGCGACTGGGCCGCCCGCTTCGTCGCCGCCAACCAGCCGGTCAAACTCGCCGCCATGGAGGGCGTCTACCGCACCGGCAGCCACGTACCGCTCACCCTCGGGGGAGTGGCCGGCGACGACGGCCTGCGGTACGGGATCGAGATCCCGAGCGGGCTGTCCCTGCTGATCGGGGACAGTCCCGGCACGGTCGTCGAGGGCCTCGACCGCGTTCCGCGAGCACGGTGGCCCGCCGTGACGGGGGTGCACTGGGCCTTCGACCTGATGGTCGGCGCCGGCTTCTTCCTGCTCCTGATGGCGGCGTGGCTGCTGCTGGCCTGGTGGCGCTCCCGCCGCGCGGGCGACCGCGACCCGCTGGCCCGGCGCGGCACCCGGGCCTTCCTCGCGCTCGGCGCGCTCACCGGGCCGGCCGCGGTGGTCGCCCTCGAATGCGGCTGGTGCGTGACCGAGCTCGGCCGTCAGCCCTGGGTCGTCCAGGGGCTGATGACCGTGCACGAAGCGGTGAACCCCGCGCCGGGGGTGATGGCCGGCCTGTGGCTCGTCCTGATCGTCTACGCGGCCATGACGGCGGCCACCGTCTACGTCCTGCGCCGGATGGTCACCGAGCGGCCCGTGCCCGTCGCGCCCCAGGAGCGGGACATCGAGGACTACCCCGTGGTCTGAGGCCGACGGCCCGGTCCGAAGGTGCCGAACGACGCCCGAGAGGTTCTTCATCCGATGCTCGCCGACATGACACTGGCCGTGATGTGGCTGGGCCTGACCTGCTACGCCCTGTTCGGCGGAGCGGACTTCGGGGCCGGCCTGTGGGACCTGCTGGCCGGCGGAACCCGGCGCGGCCACACCCAGCGCGCCCTCATCGAACACACCATCGGCCCCGTGTGGGAGGCCAACCACGTCTGGCTCATCTTCGTCGTCGTGCTGCTGTGGGGCGGCTTCTCACCCGTCTTCGCCGCGGTGCTCTCCACGCTCTACCTGCCGCTCACCTTCGCCGCCCTGGGCATCATCGCCCGCGGAGCCGCCTTCGCCTTCCGCAAGGCCAGCAGCGCGACCGCCCTGCGCCGGCTCTTCGGCGCCTGCTTCGCCCTCTCCTCCGTCGTCACCCCCTTCTTCCTCGGCACGGTCGCGGGCGCCGTCGCCTCCGGCCGGGTCCCCCCGGGCCTCGCCGAGGGCGACACCCGCACCGGCTGGCTCCACCCGACGTCCCTCCTCGGCGGCGTCCTCGCCGTCCTCACCTGCGCCCATCTGGCCGCCGTGTACCTGTGCGCGGACGCCGCCCGCGAAGGGGACGACGCCCTCGTCGCCGCGTTCCGCCGACGGGCCCTGATCAGCGGCGCGGTCACCGGCGTCGTCGCCCTCGCCGGCGTCGCCGTGCTGCGCGCGGACGCCCCGCTGCTCTTCGACGGGCTCACCCACCGCGCGCTGCCCCTGGTGGTGCTCAGCGCCCTCGCCGGACTCGCCGGCATGGTCCTGGTCGCGCGGCGCCGCTTCGTCGCCGCCCGCCTCGCGGCGGCGCTGGCGGTGGCCGCCGTCCTGTGGTCCTGGGGCGCCGCCCAGTACCCGCTGATGCTCGTACCCGACACGACCGTGCGGTCGACGGCCTCCCACAGCTCCGTGCTCACCGCCTGCCTGGCCAGCCTCGGCGTGGGAGCACTCCTTCTCGTCCCGTCACTGTGGTGGCTCTACCACCTCTTCCAGCACGAGCAGCGGCGGCCCGAAGCACCGGACGCCTGAGCGCGGCGGCTTCACCCACGGGCGTCCCATCCATGCGCCGCTATCTCCGGGAAATAGCGCCTTCGGGTGAAATGCGGTTGCCGTGCCGGAGGGAGGGAAATTCCCCCGCACTCGCAGGGGACACGCAGCCCGGTGGTGAGCTCGTGTCCCCGGCGGTTCGAGGTCCGAGGAGGGACTGTCCATGCCACGCTCGCCGTTCCGCATCGTCGCGCGCACCCTCGCCGCCCTGGCGGCCCTGCTCTCGATGGGCGTCCTCGCCGCCAGCCCGGCGGTCGCCGCACCGCCCGCCGCCCAGACGACCGTGGTGATCGAGGGGTCCCCCGCCGTCTTCGTCCCGCCGACGGTGACCATCCATCCCGGTGACAGCGTCCGCTGGATCAACAACGCCAACGGCACCCACACCACGACCTCCGACACGGGCGTGTGGGACGCCAGGCTCAACCCCGGCCAGTCCTTCACGCGGACGTTCCCGACCGCCGGGGTCTTCCGCTACCACTGCACCATCCACCCCGGGATGACCGGCAGTGTGACGGTGCAGTAGGCGGGGAAGAGGCCGCTACCTCATGAACGTGACCTCGGGGAAGGCCGCGGACGGCCGGTCGAGGAGCGGGCTCGGCCTGCCGCGCAGGTGCCGGTCGAAGAAGGCGGCCACATAGCCGCGGGTCACGGCGGTCGCGCGGGCGGCGGCCAGGCTGCCGAGCTGGCCCTCGACGTCCTCCGGCGGGATCGTGTCCGGCCTGCCGAGGCGGTCGATGATCCAGGGGACGTCGGTGAACGTCATGTGCCCGCCGTCGGGCACCTCCAGCCAGCGCTTCCAGCCCGTCAGGTGCTTCCAGGTCCCCTCCCAGTTCTCCCGGGGCTCGGCCATCGTGCTCCGGCGGGCGCCGAGCAGCAGGACGGGCCGGTTCAGGCCCCCGGCGGGCGGATCGGTGAAGAAGTTGCCGTCGAGGTTGACCGCGGCGCCCACGCGCCGGTCCTCGCGCATGACCTCCACCGCGCTCGCGCCGCCGATCGAGTGCCCGGCGACGCCGATCCGCCGTGGATCGACGCGCAGCTCGCTGCCGGGGCCGGTCAGCCGGTCGAGTACGAACTCGAGGTCCTTGGCGCGGTTGCGGACGACCGCCCCGTACTCCTTCGTGTCGCACGCCAGGCACTTCTCGATGCGGCCGCCCGGGAACTCCACCGGCGCCTCGTAGGTGTGGTCGACCGCGGCGACCGCGTAACCGCGGGAGGCCAGGTCCTCGCCCAGCGCGGTGAGCGTCAGGCGGCTCAGGCCGAAGCCCGGGGAGAGCACGACCAGCGGCCGGGTCCCCGGGGCGCGCCGCGCACCGTCGACGGCGTGGGTGCGCACCGAGGCCATGGCCTCGGTGCCGAGCACCTCCCGGGAGAGGGCCTTGGAGGCGTAGGGCGCCGGCCGGCCCTTCGAGGGCAGGGCGGGGTACCAGAGCGAGACCATCAACTCGCGGTGGCCGGCGGAGGGCTTCCAGGGATCCTGCCGCGCGGTGTCGACCAGGTGCAGGGTCTTCGTGCCGAGCGGCACTCCGGTCGCCGGAGCGGGCACCTCGGCCGCGGACGGGGCGGGAGCGGGTGGCGTGGCCGCCGCGGCGGCGGCCGGGAGCTGGGGAGCGGCGACGGCCATGAGCAGGGCGGCCGCCACGAACGAACGTCGTGAGGTCTTCCTCGTCTTGCTGAGCATGATCATCACCGTAGGCAGCGCGGAGCCGCCGTGGCATCCACCTCTGGTCGGAGAAGTTCCACGGACCCTCCTCTGATGAGATGACCCACGCCGGCATTTCCCTCCTTTCCCCGCGCCGGGGGCGCTGCCCCATTTCCCTTGGGTGCGACCGGAATTACCCCCGGCGGCAGGCGGCGGCGAAATCGCACCGCCTTGTGCGAAGCACGAGGATGCCGCCTGCGCCGGGACCGGTACGGGCTCAGCCCGCCGGGGTGGCCTTGTTCTTGGCGCCCTTGTCGTCCACGGCGAACCACTGCCCCTGCTTTCCCTGCCCGTTGACGTCCCCGGCCTTCTCGTCACCGGTGAACCAGTACATGGGCCAGCAGTCGACGGCCAGTTGCTTCGTGCCGTCGGGGCGGGTCACCGTGGTGATCAGCTTGGCGTCGATGCCCTTTATCCTGTCCTTGTCCACCGGCTTGGCGGGCTTCCACGTCTCCAGGCAGGCGTCGTTGCAGGAGAACTTCATGGGCCAGGCGCTGTCCTTGTCGAAGCGGTAGAGGGTCCGGCCCTTGCCGTCCACGACGATCCTGCCGAGTTTGGGGTTGTCGGAGACGGACACGCCCTCGGGTGCGGGCTGTTCCTTCGGTTGCTCCTTGGGCTGTTCCCTGGGGTCCTCGGCCTTCTTCCCGCCCGCCTTCTTCCCGTCGGGCGCCAGGGCGTTCCAGGTGCCGCCCACCCCCTGGCCCTTGGTCTCGCCGGGGGCGGCGTCCTTCGCGTAGCGGTAGACGGGCCAGCCGCCCAGCGTCAGCTGCTTGGTGCCGTCGGCCCGCTGGACCTCGCCGAGGGCGGCGGCGTCGATCCCGGTGGACGCCGAGGCCCCCTCGGCGGGGACGGGGGGCCAGGCTTTGGCGCAGTCGCCGTCGCAGTTGGAGGCCGGAGGCTTGGCGGTGTCCTTGTCGAAGCGGTAGAGCGTGAAGCCCTTGTCGTCGGTGACGACCTGGCCGAGGTCCGCCGCCTCACGGACCGCCAGCTTGCCGCCTGCCTCGCCCTTGGCGGCGCCCGCGTCCTTGGCCCCCGCCCCCGAGCCGTACCCCGACCCGTAGCCCTTGCCCGCGTCCGAGGCGTTCGCCGCCGGGCGGGCGTCGTCGCCGTCGCGCTCCTTGGCCGAAGGGCTGCCGCCGCAGGCCGCCGTCAGCACCATGAGCGTGAGCGCCGCTCCCGCGAGGGAAGCCTGTCGCCGCTTGATCATGTCCGTGTTCCTTCCTGGTGGGTGGATCCGGCGGGGACCGCCGGTGCGTGGTGGTACGGGAGGGGCTCCGCGAACGCTCAGCGGAACCGGGAAGTTGTCACAAGGAGCTAAAGAACGCTCAGTTGGCGGCTCCGGTGGTCTCGATGCGAAGGGCCAGAGCGGGGCAGCGCCGCACGGCCCGCAGGGCCCGCTGCCGCATCCGCGCCGGTACGGCGACGACGGCCCGCTCCGGGTAGCCGTCCGGCCCCAGCCGCAGCGGGCCCGGCAGCAGGTCCGCGCACAGCCCGTGCCCCCGGCACAGCGTCCAGTCCACCAGGAGCCGCTCGGCGGGCGCGGGTTTGGAGGCCCGGGCGCCGCCCGGGGCCGCGGCGGCGCCCCGCGCGCCGTCGGGCAGCGGCAGCGCGCCGAGGACGGGACGGCCGCAGCCGGCGCCCGTCGCGTGCGCCTCGAAATCCTCGGCGAAGACGGCGAGTGAGGAGGCCACGAAGCGGGCGGTGCCGTCCGGATGGGCGCAGGCCCCGCGCCGCTCCACCGCCCGCATCCGGGCCCGTACACCCTCCAGGGCCTGCCGGCCCCCGCCGTGCGCGGCCTCGAAGAGGCTCTCGGCGAGCGAGGGCAGCCCCTGGAAGCACGGGCCGCACTGCCCCGCCGACTCCGCCGCCAGCCACCGGGCCACCCGCGCCGTCTCCCCGACCGGACAGGTGGACTCCGGCAGCGGAAGCAGGGCGCCCGCCCCGAACACGGCACCGGCCGCCGCCAGGGAGTCCCGCGAGATTGTCGCCGCGGCGGCGCCGGCCGCACCCAGCCAGGTGCCGTGGTAGCCGCCCACCAGCACGCCCTGACCTGGATCGGTGCCGCACAGCCCGAGCGCGTACGGCAGCGGAAGGCCGGTCGGCGTCTCCACGACGTGCTTCCCGGCGACCGTCAGCAGGACCGTGCCCGGCTCCTCGGCCAGCCCCAGCTCCCGGAAGCCGGCGGCGCCGAGCCGGGCGGCGACGGCCAGCTGCGCGAACGTCTCGGTGTTGGACACCAGCGTCGGCACCCCGCCCAGGCCGCTCTCGCTGGAGCGGACCTTGCGCCCGGACGGCAGCGCGGGCCCGCCGCCCACCCCGCGCACCAGCGCCGTCCCCTCACCCGTGACGAACCGTTCGGGCAGCCGCACCACCCGCACCGCCGGCCCGGACGTACCCCGCTCGGCCACCGCACGGCGCACCGACAGCTCCACGTCCTCGCGGGTCACCCCGACGGCCACCTGCTCCGCCCCCAGCGCCCCGGCCGCCATCAGCGCCCCGTCGAGGACCAGGTGCGGGACGTGCAGCAGCAGCGCGGTGTCCTTCAGACAGCCCGGTTCGCCCTCGCTGCCGTTGACCACGACCGCCGCCGCGCCGCCCGTGCGCCGCAGGGAGGCGGTGACCGCGCGCAGCTTGCGGGCGAAGGGGAACCCCGCCCCGCCGCGGCCGCGCAGCCCGATCTCCTCCGCCAAAGCGGCCAGTTCGCTCCAGGACGGCGTCGGCGGCGGCCCGTGCAGGGCCAGATGCGCCGCCCGGTCCAGCCACGGCTGCCGGTCGAGCCCGGCCAGCAGCCGCGGGGTGCCGACGGCCGACAGGGTCGGTACGGGCCCGGTCACGATCCTCCTCCGCGCCCGTCCCGGGCCCAGCGCAGCCGCAGCGCCAGCGCCGCCCCCGCGGCGACCACGCACAGCGCGTACGCCGCTGTCACCCAGCCACTGGCCGCACGGCCCGAGTACAGGCCGTGCACCAGCGCAGCGCCCCAGGCCGGATAGGCGCTCATGTGCAGGGCCCGCCAGATCAGGGACCGACCGACCGAGGCGAAGGCGCTGCGCACCGCGCCGGTCACGGCGACGGCGAGGAAGAGGTAGCCCGAGAGCGTGCCGAGGCCGACGAGGAAGGGACGGGAGGCGTCGGTGAGCGGGACGGCCGCCGCCGTGCCCGTCGTATGCCCCTTCGCCACCTTCACCCAGATGTGCAGGGCGAGGAAGCCGAGGCCGGCCACCGCCAGGCCGCGGTGGACCCCCTGGGCGAGCAGCCGGTGGGCCGGGCCCAGCAGCATCCGGTCGGTGGCGGCCAGCCCCCACAGCACCGTCGCCGTGAGCGAGACGAGCGCGAGCACCCCGGCGCCGAAGTCCAGGAACTCCTGGGTCCGTTCCGCGACTCCGGCGCGGGCCGCGACGGCGAGCAGCAGCAGGAGCGCCGCGGGCAGGGCGGGCCTGGCGGAGAAGCCGCCCGCCGGCCGGGAGCGGGCCCGGGGCCGGGACCGCCCCGGCGGGGCCGCGAAGGCGCCCGGCGGGGGAATGAACGGTGGCGTGGGGGGCATGGACGGTACTGGCGCTGCTGACGGGGACGTACGTGACGCAGGCATAGGGCCTCCGACGGGCGGCCCGCGATGGCCGAGCAGGTCGCCCGTGTTCCTGAGAAATCCGGAAATCCCGCGCATCGGCGTAATTCGCCGGGCGGTCGAATGAACGTCAGCATCCTCGAATTCCGCAATCCCTTCATAAGCTTTATCGCGCTGTGACAAATTCGCGCATGGCTGTCCCCACAGCGGTGGGTGGCTGCTGATGATGCCCACTCAGGCGAGAGGGTCGTGATCATCCGTCCCGATCCCCTTGTCCGGTGCAGATGTCCGGAGGTAGACGATGTGCGAAATGCTGAACCGCATCTGGTCACGGCCACGCGGGGAATGGACCCGCGTCCTCAGAAAGGAACTTCCCGCCGTCGCGGCCAGGATGGTCGAGGAACTGGTGCGCGATACGCCCGCATTCGCGGAGGTCACGGAGCGGATGGGGAAGGACATGGCGCAGGCGGCGGTCGAGCAGGCCCTGTTGCTCGCCCTGGGGCTCCGCGGCCGCAGGACGGGGGCCGGCCGTACGACCGCGACGGCCACCGTGCCCCGGCCCCGCAGCGGCGGTCAGGTGGTGACCACGATGCCGGGCGCCCGCGCCCGCCAGGCGCTCTTCGCCGCGCTCGCGGAGGACCGCTGCCTGCCCGAGCAGGCCCTGGCCGAACTCGCCCGCCAGGCCGGCTGCCCCCTGCCCGAGCGCGTCCGCGCCGTCGTCCTCGCCGGCTCCTCCTCCACCGAGGCGCACCACGTCGGCCTGCACCTGACCGCGGCGCTCGGCCAGGGACTGCTGGGAACCGTCGACACGGACGTCTGCCTGCTGGTCCCCGACCCCGGCCCCGAGACACGGCCCGCGCTCACGGCCGTACTCGGCGGCCGGACCGCGGCCGTGGGGCACGCCGTGCCCGTGGCCGACGCCGCCTCCTCACTGCGCTGGGCCCGGCGGCTGCTGACCCTCGTCCCGCCCGGCGCCGCCCCGCGGCCCGTGTTCGTCGACGACCACCTCTCCGACCTGCTGCTGCTCCAGGACGAGTCCCTCGCCCGCGCCCTCTCGGCACGCTGGCTGCGGCCCCTCGAAGGACTCACCCCACGGCAGAGCGAACGGCTCGAAGTGACGCTGCTGGCCTGGCTGGAGAGCGGCGGCGCCCCGGAGGCCGCCCGCGTCCTGCAGGTGCACCCGCAGACGGTGCGCTACCGCCTGCGCCAGATAGAGAAGCTCTTCGGCCCGGCGCTGCGGGAACCGCGCATGCGCTTCGAACTGGAACTCGCGCTGCGCAGCCGCCGCCTGCTGGCCCAGTCCCGCCGCCTGCGCTCCCGCGCCCAGGGCCGGGCCCGCGCCGTCGGCGCCACCGTCCACCCGCTGGGACTCGCCCGCCAGGCCCGGGTCAACGGCCTGTGAACCGTGGACCGCACGGGATGACGGCCCCGGACCTCGAGGTCCGGGGCCGCCGTGTTCCCGGGGCCGGGTGGCAGGGGCGTCGATGGGGAGCACCCGGCGCCGGGAGCCTGTGGGGGCGGGGCGCTAGCAGCGCCGCCCGCCGTTGACGCAGGCCACCGCCTTCGTCATCAGGGAGTCCGGCATGACGTTGATGAAGTCCCCGTGGTCGGTGACCGGCTTGTGCAGCTGCTCGGGGAAGCTGTCCACGGCGAACGCGGTGCCGTCCGGCACGTCGTAGGTGATGCGCTGCACGAGCTGCGGCACGGCCCGGAAGCCGCGCGGGCAGGAGCCGTCCTGCCGGGCGAACGCCACATGCGTGCGGTGGTTGGCGCTGTCGGTGTTCTTCCCGTCCCAGCAGCTCTGGAAGGCGAGGGTGCGCACCACGTCCGCGCCGTCCGGGCAGATCGGGTACTTGTCCTTCAGCTGCCGCTCCTCGAAACCGACGCAGCTCCAGGAGGCGTTGGCGTTGCCCGTGCCGCTGGTGAACGCCTTCGCGTCACCGGTGATCACCCGCAGGAAGCGTGGCATCGCGGACACCTTCGACACCGGGCTGCCGCGGAACTGGATCGTCACCGACTTCGGCCGCAGCACTTTGCCCATGTTCCCGTCGTGCCCGCCCCCGGGCTTGTTCGCGTCCGGAGCGGCCTTGCCGTCCAGCAGCCGCAGCACCGGCCAGTAGTGCGTGGACAGGTCCCCGTTGGAGCAGGTGGTGCCGGCCGCCGCGAGGGAGGCGTTCGTGGAGAAGGCGTTCGTCGAGAGATTGCCGACGTAGTCGTGGGTGTGATGGGCCCCGTTGCTGACACCCGGGGTGACGATGACGTTGTCCGAGTTGAAGTGGCCGTTCTCGTTGCGCCCGCACGCGGAGGAGAACGTGCCGGTCGAGCCGCCGGAACGGGCGGCGGGCCGGGCCACCGCGGGCGCGGTGCGGATGTCGGCGAAGTCCGCGGGGGAGGGGCCGCCCGGCATGGGGCGCTTGAGGGCGTTCGCGCCGCCCCCGCCGTCCGCGGCCTCCGTACGGACCTGCCGGGAGGAGCAGCCGCTCAGCTCCGTCAGATCGGACGGCCGCGCGGACCGCTCGCCTATGGCGTCCGCCATCCGCCCTATCGTCGCCGAGCGCTGCTGCTTGAGCTCGCCGAGCACCGCCGCGCCGTCGCCGCCGGACGCGGCCCGCTCGTAGGCCCGCGCCACCTGCGCGTCGAGCTCGGCGAGACCTGTGGAGACCTTCTGACGCGCCGGATCGGGCACGTCCCGCAGCCGGTCGCCGACGTCGGGACAGGCGATCGTCAGCGCCGTGGCCGCCGCGTCGCCCGAGGCGTCGGCGGACCGCGCGGCGGGCTGGCGGGCGCCACCGGCGGAGGCGTTGGCGGCGATGACCGCCGTGCCGCCACCGCCCAGCAGCAGTGCCGCCACTGCGACGAGCGCGCGCGTCCTGCGCGACAGCCGGCGCTTGTGGCCCTGTCGTTTCGTGGGGGTCATAGGATCACTTCATTTCCTCGTTGCTGTGCTGCGCCGGGGCCTGGGACGAAGCCGGATCCGGGGCCTGGCTCGGGGAGGGCTGGTCCCGGGTGTGCGGGACGCCGGCCAGCCCGGTGTTCTCCAGAACGGTGATGTGGTCGAGGACGACGCTGTTGGCGCGCGTCGCCAGCTCCCGGACCAGGGAGTTGCCGGTCCGGTCCCGTACGAGCGCGACCAGGCCGAACACCTTGCCGTGGGCGGTGCGCACCAGCTCGGCGAAGGTCCGGTCGAAGCCGGACCCGGAGGCCGCGTCCATGCGGTCCAGCCACCCCTGCTGCTGATCGCCCGGCCGCACCGGCAGCGAGATGCCCAGCGTCCGGCCGGCGTCGATGGACCGGCGGTCCAACTCCGTGTGCCCGCCCACCAGATGCTCGCCCGCCGTCCGCACGCTCGCGGTGGTCCCGCGCTCCAGGGCCATGCGCCCCGCGGGCTTCTCCCACAGGCCCGCCAGCCGCACCTTGCGCACGAAGTCCCGGTCCAGGGCGGACAGCGGGCCGAACTGCGTGTCCCGCATCCCTTCGCCGTCGTCGTTCCAGGCGGGACCGCCGGCCGCCGCCTGCCGGGCGACGCCGAACAAGGACACCGGGACCAGCAGCGCCACCAGCGTCGCCGTGAGCGCACCGATCACCAGCCAGGTGCCGAGAGAGGCACGCCCCGCACCCGGCCGCCCGCCCTCGGGCCCGGTCCGCCGCCGGGCCAGGGACCTCATCAGGCCCGCCCTCATCGCGTGTGTCGGGCGCACGGGACACATGGCGCCGCCTCCTCGTCTCCTGGGGGCCGTCCGTCGAATGGCCAGTGACGCTAGCCGCCCCGGCGCCCCGCGCCACGGGCTTCGTCGGTATCTGACAAAGCCCGCGCCGCCGCCCCGGATGGCTGTTACCGTGCGGCCGGACGCACCGGACGCATGCCGCGCCCGCAGGGCCGGGCGACGGCTGCCCGGCCGCGTCCGCACCGGCCCCGGTGACACCCGCCCACCGCCGCGTTTGGCTCCCCAAGACCGGGCTACCCGTCACATACCGCCCCTGACAGGCAGGGGCACCGACGGGAGGCGGCTCCTATGCCAACTGGTGCCACTATCGCCATCCTTGTCGCCCTCGCCGTCATCTTCGCCGGGGTCGTCGTGGCCGTGCGCCTCGTCGGCCGCGGCCAGGTCACCGGCGGCCGCGGTCTGCGCCGGCGCTTCGGCCCCGAGTACGAGGCCGCGGTCGCCCGGCACGACGGCGACGAGAAGGCGGCGGAGAAGGACCTCAAGGAGCGGCTGCGACGCCACGGCGACGTGCACGTCCTGCCGCTGACGGCGCATGCGCGCGAAATGTACGTCGCCCGGTGGACGGGCCTGCAGGAACAGTTCGTCGACGCCCCGGCCCGTGCCGTGGCCGACGCCGAGGACCTGCTGGGACGGCTCGCCCGCGAACGCGGCTTCCCGGCCGACTCGTGGGACGACCTCCTCGACTCCCTCTCCGTCCACTACCCGCACACCGCCCACGGCTTCCGCGAGATCCACGTCGCGGCCGCCCGGGCGCGCACGGAACACGCCCCGACGGAGCAGCTGCGTGAGGCCCTCGTCCAGGCCCGCGGCCTCTTCGAGGACCTGGTCAGGACGCACCCGCAGGACCGGCGCCCCCAGCGCCACGCCCGGCGCGGCGACCCGCGGCCCGAGCCGGCGACGAGGACGCCGGCGACGAGGAGCAGCGCGAGCGTCACCCCCCAGCACGCCCGGGAAGGCGGGCATGCCAGGAAGGAGGGCCCGTAATGGACCGGCACACCGCACAACCCCACGCACGGCACCACCACGGCGGCGCCCCGGCCCGCCACCAGGGACCGGAACAGCACCCGCACGTACCGCCCATGGCCCCCGCGGACGGGCGGACGCCGCTGCCGCAAGCGGGGCCGGGCCCGGCGCCGGACGGGAACGCTACGGCGGCACGCACCCCGCACGGCGACGGCCCCCTGCTGCCGCCCCCCGAGCGCGAACAGCTCGACGACCGCCTCCAGGAGGCCATGAGCGGCTTCATCGACACGCCGCGCGGCTCGGTCGAGGAAGCGGACGCCCTCGTCGACGCCCTCTCCACGCGCGTGGGCGAACTCCTCGACGAGCGCCGCCACGCCCTGCGCAGGGCCTGGCACGACGACGCCGCGCGACCGGGCACGGAGGAGCTGCGGATGGCCCTCCTCGGCTACCGCGACCTCACCGCACGACTGCTCGGCCTCTGAGCCCCCGCACCACGCCCCGGAACCACCCCGGACCGTCGCTCACGCACACGACGCGAAAGGCGCCCCGGTTCCGGGGCGTTCACGCGCCGCCCCCGAACTCCCCTGCGAACTCCCCACCGACGAGTGGTTTGACCCCGCACCGGTCACCTGACCGGACCCCCTCTGACGAGACTGACCAGAGGACAGCCGGATGATCGCAACATCAGGGGGCCGAAATGGTCGGCGGCACAGTTTTGTTCGCACTGCGGGACGACCCGCTCGGCATGGGATCCGAGGGCGAACAACTGCGCAGGATCCGCAAAGCCGTGGAGGACCACGGACTGGAAGTGCGCTGGGCCCGCACCGAGGCCGACGCGCGGGCGGTGCTGCGCACGGAAGCGGGCCTGGCGGCCGCCGTGGTGGCCTGGGACCTCTCCCGGGAGGGGCACACCGACGGCGAGCCGGGCGGCGCCGCGGTCCTGCGCCAGATCGGCCGGCGCTTCAAGGACCTGCCCGTCCTGCTCGTCATGGCCGACGGGGCCGATGACGACCTCGACCACCTGCCGCTGTGGGTGTCGGAGACGGTGGTCGGCTACGTCTGGCCGCTGGAGGACACCCCGGCGTTCATCGCCGGCCGGATCGTCGGCGCGGCCCGCACCTACCGCGAGGCCGTGCTCCCGCCGTTCTTCAAGGCGCTGCGACGCTTCGACGACGCCCACGAGTACTCCTGGCACACCCCCGCACACGCCGGCGGCGTCGCCTTCCTGAAGTCCCCGGCCGGCCGCGCCTTCTTCGACTACTACGGCGAGCGGCTGCTGCGCAGCGACCTGTCGATCTCCGTCGAGGAACTGGGCTCCCTCTTCGAGCACACCGGCCCGATCGGCGACGCGGAGCGCAACGCCGCCCGGATCTTCGGCGCCGACCGCACCTACTTCGTCCTGCACGGCAACTCCACCGCGGACCGCATGGTCGGCCACTTCTGCGTCGCCCAGGACGAGATCGCCCTGGTGGACCGCAACTGCCACAAGTCGGTCCTGCACGGCCTGGTCCTGTCCGGCGCCCGCCCCGTCTACCTCGTCCCCACCCGCAACGGCTACGGACTGGCGGGACCGCTGCCGCCGGCCGAGGTCCGCGCGGCCTCGGTGGCGGACCGCATCGCCCGCAACCCGCTGGCCCGGGGCGCGGTCTCGCCCGGCGCCGAGTACGCCGTGCTCACCAACTCCACCTACGACGGGCTCTGTTACGACGCCGTGCACGTCGCCCGGGAGCTCGCCCCCAGCAGCCCGCGGCTCCACTTCGACGAGGCGTGGTTCGCCTACGCCCGCTTCCACCCCCTCTACGCCGGGCGCTACGGAATGTCGGTGGGCCCCGACACCCTCGCCGACTCCGAACGCCCCACCGTCTTCTCGACCCAGTCCACGCACAAGCTTCTGGCCGCGCTGTCGCAGGCCGCGATGGTGCACGTCAAGCCCTCGCCCAGGGCCCCGGTGGAGCACGAGCGCTTCAACGAGGCCTTCATGATGCACGGCACCACCTCCCCGCTGTACCCCGCCATCGCCTCCCTCGACGTCGCCGCCGGCATGATGGACGGCCCGCAGGGCCACTGGCTGATCGACGAGGCGGTCACCGAAGCCATCCGCTTCCGCCAGGCGGTGGCCCGTACCGGCAGGCGCATCGCGGCCTCCGCGGACCGGCCCGCCTGGTTCTTCGGCGCCTGGCAGCCCGGGACCGTCACCGACCCGGCCACCAAGGAACGGCACGCCTTCGCCGACGCCCCCACCGAACTTCTGCGGACCCAGCCGTCCTGCTGGCACCTGGAACCGGGCGCCGACTGGCACGGCTTCCCCGGCCTCGACGAGGGCTACTGCCTCCTGGACCCGGTCAAGGTGACGCTCACCTGCCCGGGAATCGACGCCGCCGGCCGATGGGACGACTGGGGCATCCCCGCCCGGATCCTCACGGCCTATCTGGCCACCCGGAACATCGTGGTGGAGAAGACCGACAGCTACACCACCCTCATCCTCTTCTCCATGGGCATCACCAAGGGCAAATGGGGAACCCTGCTCGACGCCCTCATGGACTTCAAGGCCCTCTACGACTCCGGGGCCCCGCTCGAGCAGGTCCTGCCGCGACTCCTCGCGCAGCACCCGCGGCGCTACGCCGGAGCCACCCTGCGGGACCTGTGCCACTCCATGCACGACCACCTGCGCCGCGCCGACCTGGTCACCCTGCTGGACACGGCCTTCCAGGAGCTGCCGGAGCCCGTCGCACCGCCCCAGTGGTGCTACCAGCAGCTGATCCGTCAGGGCACCGAGCGCGTACGGCTCTCCGAGGCCGCCGGACGGGTGGCCGCCGCCATGGTCACCGTCACGCCGCCGGGGATCCCCGTGCTGATGCCCGGCGAGTCCACCGGCGCCCCGGACGGGCCGCTGCTGCGCTATCTCGGTGCGCTGGAGTCCTTCGACCGGGCGTTCCCCGGCTTCGGCAGCGAGACCCACGGCGTCACCGTGGACCCCGACACCGGGGACTACATGATCGAGTGCGTACGCCCGGACCGCCGGCCCGCTGCCCGCTCCTGACCGCCGCGGCCCGGCCTCGCATACGCGGGGCCGGGCCGGCGGGGATGCGCGCCCGTCCGACGCACCGTCACACGGGCGGGACGAGGACGAAGTACCTCTCGAGGAGGTCCCGGTCGCCCTTCACCTCGTCGAGCCGGTCCGCGGGGATCCGGTGCCAGAGGAAGAGCAGCAGGTCCGACGCCGTGCCGGCCAGCTCGACGTCGCAGGGGCCCGTGTCCTGGTCGAGCAGCACGTCGTCGCCGTCGAAGTGCACCCTCCAGTCGCCCGTGCCGTCGGTCTGCCGGAACCGCAGGCGCTCGCCGGAGCCGGGCGGAGCCTTCGTCCAGGCCCGCCGGGCCGGCGCCATGACCTCGAAGTTCTGCCCGACGGCGTCCGCCGCGAGCTCCGCTTCGACCGGCCGGGCCGTGCCGGTCGCGGCCTCGGCGTCCCAGCGGTGCACGGCCGCCTCGATGGTCTGGATCCGCATCCAGAACCCGGTGGTCCGCTCCGGCGACCACGTCCACACCGGTTCGGCCGGGCCCCGGCTGCGGAACAGCGACTCCAGCTCCGAGGACCCGTCGGTGAACCAGTCGACCAGACTCGCCGGTATCGGCCCGCGGTTGGGGGCCTCCTCCGGCACCGGCCAGCCCTCGACGTCCTCGGGGAGATGGAGGAAGCCCAGGTCCACCGTGGCGGACGGGGTCCGGGCGATCAGATTCTCGATGGTGTCCGGCGGTTCCACGATCCGGTCCCTGATGAGGAGGGTCACGAATCTGTGGACGCCGCCCAGGTGTGTGACCAGGTCGGACACCGACCAGCCGGGGCAGGAGGGGACCAGGGGCGCCGTGTCGTCGGCGGCCGCCCGGCGGACGGCGGCCTCGAACGCCAGGATCTCGCGGCGGAAATGGGAGACGTAATCCATGGCCTCAATCTGCCCTCGTGCCCGACCCGGTATGTGTTGCGGCCCCACGTCCTGCCGCCGTCTCCGTGGCCCCCGCGGGAATGCGGGGCGCACCTCCAGGGTTTCCCCCGTAGTGACCGCCGCCGGAGGACGGCATTCTGACGGAGGAGGGGATCGCTGGTCTGCCCGACGGGGGTGGGCAGACCAGCGGGGCCCGCGGTCACTCGCCGGACCGGCGCCCGGCCCTGGCCCCACGGCGCCGGCCCGGCAAACCTCCGGAGGGCGCGAACAGCTCATTTTCCGTCCATCGGAGTAATCCTGAGGGAACGGCGGCTGCACTCGTGTGCGGATGTGCAGGCTGTTCCCCGTGAGGGGATGGCTGAGAACAGGGCAAGTGGTGACGTTGGCCGCGGCTGCGGTGCTCGTGCTGGCGGGGGAGGCGGCCGCGGGCGACGGAGGCGTGGACGCCACGGTCGTGGGCCTGCCGGTGACGGTCCTGGTCACCGATCTGCCCGACCTGATTCCCCAGCACCCGCCGTCGCACGTCAGCGCCGACGCGCTCGGCGGTGCCGTGACCGCCGAGGTGATCGACGACGGCAAGGGATGTGTGAACGTCACCGCGCATCTTCCGGTGGCGGACGCGGAAGTGTGGCTGACCTGCCGCAAACCGAAGCCCCCGGCCCCGGCGCCGCCTGCTCCCGCTCCGCCTGCACCCGCCCCTCCGGCCCCGGCGCCCCCCGCGCCCGCCCCTCCGGCCCCGGCGCCCCCCGCGCCCGCTCCGCCGGCACCTGCTCCACCGGCGCCCGCGCCTCCGGCTCCTGCCCCGCCCGCACCTGCCCCTCCGGCCCCGGCCCCGCCTGCTCCCGCTCCCCCCGCCCCGGCGCCTCCGGCCCCCGCTCCGCCTGCGCCCGCGCCTCCTGCTCCGCCGGCCCCGGCCCCGCCTGCGCCCGCGCCTCCGGCCCCAGCGCCGGTCCCCCCGCCTCCGGCTCCGGCGCCTCCCGCGCCCGCGCCGCCGGCACCTGCACCTCCCGCCCCGACCCCGCCGACTCCGGCCCCTCCGGCTCCCGCACCCCCCGCCCCACCCACCTCACCGCCCGCGCCCGGCACTCCCACACCGCCGCGGCCTGCCCCGCCGACGCCGCCCGTGCGGCCCGGTCCGGCCCCCGGCCGTCCACCGGCGCGTACCACCCCCGTCAGCAACGAACCGCCGCGTCCGGCTCCCCGGCCCTCCCCGGCGCCCTCCACGAGGGTCCCGGCACCGCCTGCCGGGCCGCGATCCCCCTCGCGTTCCCGCTACCACGGCTCCGTCAAGTCCGTGGGCAAGCAAAAGGATCACCACACGTCGATGGTCACCCTCACCCTGTTGCTCACCACCCCCGCGGTCCTGGCCGCCGCGCTGCTGCGCCCGCGTTCCGGGAGTGGCCGGCGGAGCCGCTGACCGGCCGGGCCCGCCGGCCGCACCGCGTGGTTAACCTTGAGCCATGATCATCACCGCCGCCGACGTCCGTCGCATCGCGATGTCCCTCCCGGAGACCGTGGAGAAGGAGGCGTGGAGCATGCCGACGTTCCGCGTCGCCGGGAAGATGTACATCACGATCCCCGACGACGAGACGTCCTTCGCGGTGCGCTGTCCCCGGCACGAACGGGCGGAGCTCATCGCGGCGGAGCCGGAGAAGTTCTGGGTGCCCCCGCACGAGGCGAGCTCGGCGTGGGTGCGCGTACGGCTCGCCGCCCTGGAGGACCTGGACGAGCTGCGTGACATTCTCGTGGACTCCTGGAAGCAGGCGGCACCCGAGCGCCTCGCCGACGCCCTGCCCGAGGCGCCGGGCTCGGACTGAGGCGCCGGGAACGGCCGGTCAGCCCTCGATCAGGGCCGCCAGGCCGTCGAGCATCGACGTGAGGCCGAGCTCGAACACCTCGTCCAGGTGCAGCTCGTAGCCCCCGTCGGCGAAGGCCCCCGTCACCTTGGCGAACGTCGGGTACCGGCCGGAGGCGACCAGGGCGTCGAAGGCCGCCGACTGCGAGTCCATCCACTGGTCCTCGGACAGCCCGGTGGCGCTCGCGGCCTGCGCCTCCCGCTCGAGATGGACGGCGGTGCCCTGGACGTAGCTGTAGAGGAGCACGTTCAGGTTGAGCATGGTCGTGGGGGAGAGGCCGTGGCCGTCGAGGGCGCCGAGCATCCAGTCGGAGTAGGCGATCAGGTGCGGCAGCGCCTGGGGGCGGGTGAGGGGCCCGATGTGCGCGAGCCAGGGGTGCGCGCGGTGCAGCGCCCACAGTGAGCGGGCGCCCAGCTCCAGGCGGCCGCGCCAGTCGGCCGGTGTGTCGGCGGGATAGGTCGCCTCGGCGAGGACGGCGTCCGCCATGAGGAAGATCAGGTCGTCCTTGCTGTTCACATGGCGATAGGGCGACATGGCGGCGACGCCCAGCCGCGCGGCGACCCCGCGCATGGACAGCGCGGCCAGCCCTTCGGCGTCGGCGATGTCGACGGCGGCGCGGACGATGCGCTCACGGGTCAGCTCGTGGTCGGTCGCCGGGACGACCGGAGCCGCGGCCGCCGTGGACGCCGCACCGGGAGCCCGGTCCGGGGCCGCCACCACCGTGCCGACGCGCGGCTGGGACCGTACGAGCCCCTCCTGGCGCAGGGTGGTCAGCACCTTGGTGGCGGTGGCGAGCGCGACGTTCCACTCCTTGGCGATCTGTCGCGTGGACGGCACCCGGGCGCCGGGAGCGAGTTCGCCGTCCGCGATGCGCCGGCGGAGCTCGGCGGCGATGCGCAGGTACGGCGGAACGAATTTCCCGGTCATGATCGGCTCCCTTACTCCTGTACTAGTACAGAGGCTAGCAGCGGAGACGGCTGCGGGAGAAGCATCTGTACTAGGTCAGGGCCCGTGAATGGGCACTTGGCAGGGGCTGTGCGTACGTCGTACATTCAGTTGCGTACAGCGTACTGAAGGGGGATTTCCCATGAAGACCGTCCTCGTGTCCGGCGCCGGAGTCGCCGGCCTCACCCTCGCCTACTGGCTGCGTCGCAACGGCTTCGCGCCGACCGTCGTCGAGCGCGCTCCCGCCCTGCGCCCCGGCGGCCAGGCCATCGACGTCCGCGGCGTCGCGCTCGACGTCCTCGAGCGGACCGGGATCCTGGACGAGGCGCGGAGCGCCCGCACCCGGCTGCGCGGGATGGCGATGCTCGACAGCGAGGGCAACGAGCTGTGGCGCTCCACCGAGATGACGTACAGCGGCGGCCGGCTGGACAGCGCGGACATCGAGGTGCTGCGCGAGGACCTCACCCGCATGCTGCACCGGCGCGCCCTCGCCGAGGACGTGGAATTCCTCTACGACGACTCCATCGCCACGCTCGACGAGCAGCCGGACGGCGTCCGGGTCGGCTTCGAGACGGGTCCCGCGCGGACCTTCGACCTGGTGGTGGGCGCGGACGGCCTGCACTCGAGGGTGCGCCGGCTGGCCCTCGGCCCGGAGGAGCGCTTCGCCCGCCACCTCGGCGCCTATCTGACGGTCTTCAGCACCGACAACTTCCTGGACCTCGACCACTGGGAGCTCTGGCTCAAGGAGGAAACCGTCGGCTACTGCCTCTACCCCGTGCGCGACAACAGCGAGCTGAGGGCCACGCTCGGCTTCACGTCCGAGCCGGTCGACTTCGACCACCGCGACCTCGAACAGCAGAAGACGATCATGGCGGACCGGCTGGCCCATGTGGGCTGGGAGACGCCGCGGCTGCTGCGGGCCATGCGGGAGGCGCCCGACTTCTACTTCGACGCGATGGCCCAGATCCACGTGGAGCGGTGGTCCACCGGCCGGGTGACGCTGGTCGGCGACGCGGGCTACTGCGCTTCGCCGCTCTCCGGCCAGGGCACGAGCCTGGCCCTCGTCGGCGCGTACATCCTGGCCGACGAGCTCGGCAGGCACGGCGACGACCACGCGGCCGCGTTCGCCCGCTACGAGGCCCGCATGCGCCCGTTCGCCGAGCTCAACCAGGCGCTCGCCACGGAGAATCCGGGGGGAATGCCCGCCGACGAGTCGCTCGAGAAGGCCAAGAACGGCATCTCGCTCGACGACTGACCCGGCTCACATGGCCGGGCCCCTCGCGAGGGCCAGGGCCCACAGCCGCCGCCAGTTCAGCCGCGGCCGCATCCGGGGGACGCCCGGGCGGTCGCGCGGAACACGTACGCGCAGCGCCCGGGGTTCGATCCTGCAGCGCACGGGCGTCGGGAAGGTCAGCGGCTCGCCGTCGACACCGACCTGCACCACCGGCTCGTCGGCGTCGACGAGGACCTCGCGTGCGGTCAGGACAGTCAGGCCGGGCGCGCGACGCCCGCGCAGCATGGCCGCCGCCTGCGCCGCGCTGTCGACCCTGACGCCCAGCAGCCCCAGTACGCCGCCGTCCAGCCGCTCCCGCCGGCCGAGCCCCGCCAGGTCGCCGACCCGGTACGGATTGTTGCTGACCAGCACCGCCTGCGGGGCGTCGAGGGTCACGCCCGCGGCGGCGACGGTCAGCCGCGGCCCGTGATGCCGGGTCAGGACGTCGGGCAGCAGCTGCAGGGTGGTGCGCACCTTGTCGTCGCGGTAGGCGGGGCTCTGCACCACGACCGCGTACGCGCCGAACGAGGCGTTGTTGACGAAGACGCGCTCCCCGACGCGTCCGAGGTCCACACGGAACTCGACCCCGTCCGTCAGGGCGTCCAGGCACCTCGACGGCTCGTCCCGGTCGAGCCCGAGGTCCAGGGCGAAATGGTTGCGGGTGCCGGCCGTGATGACCACGAACGGCACTCCGTACGCCGCCGCGACGCCCGCGACCAGCGCCTGCGTGCCGTCCCCGCCGGCCACGCCCAGCAGGTCCGCGCCGTCCGCGACGGCGTCGCGGGCAAGCGCGACGACGTCCTGGGGGTGGCCGGGGTCGAGGAGCACGACGTCGGCGCCCAGCGCCTCCGCCTTCTCCCGCAAGCCGAACCGCTCCACCTTTCCCCCGCCCGAGCGGGGGTTCATGATGAGGAAGGGGCGCTTGGGAGGCGGGACGGGAAGCCCGCGCGCGGTCGCCGGCGCGGTGCTGTCCGCGGCGAGCGCGGCCCAGCCCGCGGACACCGACACACCCCACAGCACGAGAATGACGACGACGAGCCAGAGCAGCCCCGCCGCGACGTAGAACGCGAACACCATGGCCGGCGCCGCCACCGCCAGGCCGGCGGCGCACACCCTCGCCAGGCCCCGTCGCGTCAGCGCCCACCACAGCCCCGCCGCCGTGGCGGCCGACCCGCCGATGCCGACCAGGCCGATGCTCCGGCCGCCCGCGACCAGGAGCAGCAGCAACACCCCCGCCGTGGCCGCCGCGACCGCCAGGCGCGCGGCCCGGCGCTGCGCCGCGGGACCGTGCGCAACCAGACGACTCTCGTCCATGGTTCCCCCCATCGCCGCGGACACCTGAAGGACGCACCGGCGGTCGCCGCCGTTCCCCCGCCGGGGCCGTGGGGCAGGCGGCGCCCGGCGCGCGCACGGGAGCTCATGTCCCGCTGTGAGCTGCGGCGTTGACAGGCTGTTACACAGATGTTCTCATGAGGGGCGTGCAGCGCGGTGCCGGCCGAAGAGCAGTGGGCAGGCCGGCAGCCGAGCGAGCACCTTTCACCGAGGGATCAATGCCATGAGTTCATACTCCGCACCCCGCATCTGACGTCAGCCGACATCAACGCGTCCGCACGTCGTCCCTTGTACCGAGCGGTGCCCGGCACCGCCGTCTGACTTTCCGTACGCCATCGCCTGGCCGACGGCCGCCCCGTACCGGCGCCGCCCGTCGCCATGGAACCCGTACCCGCGCACCGTCGCGGTCCCACGCAACCCTTCCTGGAGATCCACGCAGCATGCCCCTGTCCTTCAACCAGCAGGTCATCGAGGAGTTCCGAGCAGGCGAGGGGAAGGTCGGCGGCCCCTTCGAGGGCGGCGACCTCCTCCTGCTGACCACCACCGGCGCCAGGTCCGGCCTGCCGCACACCGTTCCGCTGGGCTACGTCCGGCACGGCGACCTGCTCCTCGTCGTCGGGTCCAACCTCGGCGCCCCCAGCCATCCCGCCTGGTACCACAACCTCCTGGCCCACCCCGCGGTCGGCGTCGAGATCGGCACCGAGGAGTTCGAGGCCGTCGCCGTCCCGGCCGAGGGCGCCCGGCGCGAGCGGCTGTTCGAGCACGTGGTGCGCACGGAGCCCGGATACGGCGACTACCAGAGCCGCACCACCCGGACCCTGCCGGTCGTGGTGCTGGAACGCCCCGGACACGGGGGAGGAGAGCTTCGCGAGGTCCGCACCCTCGCCGACAAGCTCCTGGAGATCCACACGTGGCTGCGCGAACAGCTGCGCCACGTACGCGCCGAGGTCGACGCCCACTTCGCGGCGCGGGCGGACCACAGGGGCCCCGGAGAGCCGCCGTCGCCGGGGCTCGGACTGCAGATCCGGCAGCACTGCCTCGCCTTCTGCGACTCCCTGACGTTCCATCACACCAGCGAGGACGCCCACGTCTTCCCCGCCCTGGCCCAGCACCACCCCCACCTGCGGGAGCCCCTGGACCGGCTGAGCGAGGAACACCGGACCGTGTCCCGCATCAAGGACGAACTCCTCGCCCTGCTGTCCGACATCACCACCGCCGACCCCCGGCGCTTCCGCGCCGAGCTGGACCGGATGGCGAAGGAGCTGGTGGCCCACCTCGACTACGAGGAGGAGTGGCTGCTGCCCGTGCTGGCCGACGTCCCCTTCCCGCCGGCGCCGCCCGCGGCGGGCGGCGCCGGCGGACGGTCCGAGGAGTGATCAACGACCCGTACCCCTACGGGTTCGCACGGCCGCCCCTGTCCTGTCACATCGGCCGCGTCCGGTTCGTCATGGCGATGACGGAACACGACGAGAGAGTGCGGCCGATGAACGAACAAGATTTTCTGGCGGGGCGGTTCGAGGAGCACCGGGACCATCTGCGGGCGGTGGCCTACCGGATGCTCGGCTCGCTCAGCGAGGCGGACGACGCCGTGCAGGAGGCCTGGCTCAAGCTCAGCCGCTCCGACACCGGCGGCGTCGCGAACCTGGGCGGATGGCTGACGACCGTCGTCGGGCGGGTCTGCCTGGACCTCCTGCGCTCGCGCTCCTCGCGCCGCGAGGAGCCGCTCGAGGTGCGGCTGCCCGATCCGGTCGTCAGCGGGGCGCGGGGCGTCGACCCCGAGCACGAGGCGCTGCTGGCCGACTCGGTCGGCATCGCCCTGCTCGTCGTCCTCGAGACCCTGGCCCCCGCCGAGCGGCTCGCGTTCGTCCTGCACGACATGTTCGCCGTGCCCTTCGACGAGATCGCCACCGTCGTCGACCGCACGCCGGCGGCGGCCCGGCAGCTCGCCAGCCGGGCCCGCCGCCGTGTGCAAGGGGCGGCCCCGGTGCCCGACACCGACCTGGCCCGGCAGCGCGAGGTGGTCGACGCCTTCTTCGCCGCCGCCCGCGGAGGCGACTTCGAGGCGCTCGTCGCCGTCCTCGACCCGCAGGTCGTGGCCCGCTCCGACGGCGGCGCCCTGCGCCCGGGGGCCGTGGTGCGCGGTGCGGCGAACGTGGCCGGGGGCGCGCTCACCTTCGCGAGCTTCGCGGAGTACGCGCACCCCGCGACCGTCAACGGGGCCGCGGGAGTCGTCGCGGTCTCGGCGGGGGTGCCGGTCTCGGTCATGGCGTTCACGGTCACGGACGGGAGGATCGTGGAGATCGACATCCTCACCGACCCCGAGCGCCTGGGCCGGCTGGACCTGACGGTCCTCGGCGACTGACGGGGCGGGGGTGACGCGCGGTCACCCGGGGGACGGCGTGCGCGCTAGACCGTGGAGGTCAGCGCGCTGTCGTCCCCCGTACGGGATCCGGGAAGGCGGTGACGCGCGGCGACGAGGGCGGTGTCGATGTCCCGGGTGCCGGTGGACACGCACAGGGTGTAGGCGACGTCGGCCAGCCTCTGCCGCGTGGCGGGTCCCGCGTTCCCGGACTCCAGCGCGTGCTCGAGGGCGGTGTAGCGCTGGATGAGATCGTCGAGCACGGCAGGGTGGGCAAGCAGCATGAATCTCTCCTTCTGAGGAAACACACACGACATCGCCCGTGCGCCTGCCCGCACACCGCCGTCCCATGCCCCCCTCTTTCCTCGCGCCCCGGTCGAAAGGCCCTTCGTCCCCGGCCCCGGTTGGGCTAACCGCCCTGGTCCGGGCGGGGGCGTGGCCGCACCATGAGGGCATGGGAAGGGGTGGCCATGGCCACTGACCTCGAATTGGAGATCTCAGGAAAACGCCCGGGCGAATACGAGGTGCGGGTGGTGCGCGCGGCGGCCGGCGGGGAGCCGGAGGCCGCGCTGCTGCTGGACGTCGACGAACTCCTGGCCCGGCGCGCCGAGCTGGAGGCCACCGTGCTGGCGTCCTCCGTGGCGGCGCGGCGCGTGGTGCCCCCCGGCGAGGAGCCGGTGCGGCAGGTGGGGCAGCAGCTGTTCAAGGCGCTGTTCGCCGGCCCGGTCTACGGCACCTACCGGGCGAGCCTGGGCGTGGCGCAGGAACGGCGGGAGCGGCTGCGGATCGTGCTGCGGCTGGGCTCGCCGGAGCTGGCGCTGCTGCCGTGGGAGACCCTCTTCGACCCGGAGGCCGGCGCCTACCTGTGCCGGCACGAACCCCTGGTCCGGCACGTCCCCGCCCTCTACACCCCCGAGCCGCCGCGGGTGGAGCCGCCCCTGCGCATCCTGGTGCTGATCGCCTCACCGCGCGGCCTGCCCCCGCTGGACACCGACGCCGAGCGCGGCCGGCTCGAGAAGGCGCTGGCAGGGCAGCTGGCGGCGGGCCGGGTGGAGGTGACGTGGCTGCCGGACGCGAGCTGGGACAGCGTGTACGCGCGGCTGCAGGAGGGGGAGTGGCACGTCCTGCACTTCATCGGGCACGGCGACTACGACGCCGAGGCCGACGAGGGCCTGATCGCCCTGGTGGACGACAGCGGCGGCCCGGACATGATCGAGGCGTCCCGGCTGGTGGACCTGCTCGGCGAGGCCGACCCCACCCCCCGGCTCGTGGTGCTCAACTCCTGTGCCTCCGCCCAGGGCGGCACCCGCGACGTCTTCTCCAGCACCGGCGCGGCACTGGTCCGCAGCGGCATCAGCGCGGTCGCCGCGATGCAGTTCACGGTCAGCGACCGGGCCGCGGTCCGCTTCGCCCAGGGCTTCTACACCTCGCTCGCCGGGGGCCGCCGCATCGACGAGGCGGCCAGGAGCGCACGCGTCGCGATGCTCGGCTGCGGCCGCACCGCCCTGGAATGGATCACCCCGGTGCTGTACGTACGCGGCGACACCACCCGCCTCTTCACCTTCACCTCACCGCCTCCCGCCCCGGAATCCCCGGTCGCACCCGGCGCCGGCCCCTCGCCCCCGACCCCGGAGCTGTCGCAGGAGGGCAAGCGGCGCGAGGCGCAGCTGCGGGCCCTGCAGGTGATGGCCCACGCGGAACTGCGCGTCGGCCACCCCGAGCAGGCCATCGCCCTGCTCGACGACCTGCTCACCCTCGACCCGGACAACCGTGAGGCGGCGGAGCTGCGCGACACGGCCGCCCGCCAGTGCCGCCTCGCCGGGGCGTACGAGCGGGCCACGGCCGCCGAGGCCGCCGGCGACTGGGCCGCCGCGATCGAGGCGTACACCGAGGTCCTCGGGACGCAGCCCGACTACCGCGACGCCGCCGCGCGCCGGGAGTCGTGCCGGGCCCGCCGGCGCACGGCCGACCTCCAGGCCGAACTGCGCTACCACGCGGACAACGGACAGTGGCAGGCCGTCCTCGACGTCGTCGCGGAACTCCAGCGCCTCGATCCGTCCGTCACCGACCCCGACGGACTGGCCACCCGTGCCCGTCGGGCACTGGAGGAGGCCGAACGCGAGGCCGAGCGGGCGGCCGGCCTGGAGCGCCGGTACGCCCGGGCCCGCGCCGCCGAGGACGCCGGGGACTGGAGCGCCGCCGCCGACGCCTACCGTGAACTCGCCACCGCAGACGGCGGATACCGCGACGCCGCCCGGCGGGGCGAGGTCTGCCTGCGCCGCCACCGCGTCGCCGCGCTGCGTACGACGCTGGAGGAACAGGAGGCCGCCGGCGACTGGGCGCGCGTACGGGACGCGGTCGCCGAGCTGACGGCCGTGGACCCGGACGCCGCCCGCGCGTACGCCGAACTGGCCGACCGGGCCCGGCGCGAGCTCGCCGCGCACCCGGCCGAGCTCGGGCGCATCGACTTCGCGGCGGAGGTCTACGCACTCGCCTGGCATCCCGACGGCCGGAGCATCGCCGCCGGCGGCTCCGCCGCGTGGGCCCGCGTCTACGACGGCGCCGGCGGTGACAAGGAGCGGCTGGAGGTCGAGGCCGGGGTGCCGAAGCTGCACTGGGTGTACGCGGTGGCGTTCGGCCCCGACGGCACCCGGCTCGCCACCGGCGCCGACAACCACACCGCCAGGGTGTGGGACGTGGCCACGGGGGAGCGGGTGTGCGAGGTACGCCTGGACAAGGCGGTGCTGGCCGTGGCGTTCAGCCCCGATGGTGGGCGGCTGGCCACCGGCAGCCACGACAGGACCGCGCGGATCTGGGACGTGGCCACAGGCGAGGACGTGCTCGAGGTGCGTCACGGTCAGGCGGTGTTCGCCGTGGCGTTCGACCCAGGTGGTGGGCGGCTGGCCACCGGCAGCCATGACAGCACCGCGCGGATCTGGGACGTGGCCACGGGGGAGAAGGAGCTCGAGGTGGCGCACGGCCACGCGGTGTTCGCGGTGGCGTTCAGCCCGGACGGCACCCGGCTGGCCACCGGCAGCCACGACGGGACCGCGCGGGTGTGGGACGCGGCCACGGGGGAGCGGATGCTCGAGCTGCGCCACGGTGGCACGGTGTTCGCGGTGGCGTTCAGCCCGGACGGCACCCGGCTGGCCACCGGCAGCGACGACCGGACCGCGCGGGTCTGGGACGCGACCACCGGCCGCAAGTCCCTGGAAGTCCGCCATGACGACAAGGTGCTCGCCGTGGCGTTCAGCCCGGACGGCGCCCGGCTCGCCACCGGTAGTCATGACCGCACCATCAGGATCTGGCCCGTCGGCGACCTCTAGCCGGCCACCGGAGAAGCGAAGGAGAAGCCGATGGGGCAGCTCGTCGAATTTCCCGCCGAGGGCAGCGGCACGGTGCTGGTCGAGGTCAGCGACCGGGCCGCGGCCGCCGGCCCGGTGACCCGTGGCATGCGGGACAGCGCGGTCATCGAAAGGGCGCAGCAGACCTTCGAGGACGCCGTCCACCGTGTGGAGCCCGCCGTGCAGGCCGTCGTCGCGCACCTGCGGTCGGCCGCCCAGACGCCCGACGAGATCCGCGTCGAGTTCGGCATCGACCTGCACGCCGAAGTCGGCGCGTACATCGCCAAGGGCGGCGCCTCGGCCAACTTCCTGGTGTCCCTGACCTGGCGCCGGGAGGGCGGTGCGGGCCCTGCCTGACGACCGTTGATCCCGGTTATGCAACTGGTTGCACAAAGCCTCCGCGGGTCGTAGCCTCGCTTCGGGAACCAGGGCCGTTCCACCGGACCGGCACGAAGCCGAGGGAAGAGGGAAACACGTCGTGAGCCAGTACCCGCACCTCATGCGTCCACTGGACCTCGGATTCACGACGCTGCCCAACCGGGTGCTGATGGGGTCGATGCACGTCGGCCTCGAAGAGGCCGAGAACGGCTTCGAGCGGATGGCCGCCTTCTACGCGGAGCGGGCGCGCGGCGGAGTGGGGCTGATCGTCACCGGCGGCATCGCGCCGAACGAGGCGGGCCGGCCCTGGGCGGGCGGGGCCGCGCTGACCACCGGTGCCGAGGCGGAGCGGCACCGGGTCGTGACCGACGCCGTGCACCGCGAAGGCGGGAGGATCGCGCTGCAGATCCTGCACTTCGGCCGCTACGCCCACCACGCGGACCTGGTCGCACCCAGCGCCCTCAAGGCCCCCATCTCCGCGCACACCCCGCACGCCCTCACCGACGACGAGGTCGAGCGGACCGTCGAGGACTTCGTACGGGCCGCAGGGCTGGCGCGGCGCGCGGGGTACGACGGCGTGGAGATCATGGGCTCCGAGGGCTACCTGATCAACGAATTCATCGCACCCGCGACCAATCACCGCACCGACCGCTGGGGCGGCTCCTTCGAGAACCGCATCCGCTTCCCCGTCGAGATCGTCCGCCGCGTGCGCGAACGCGTCGGCACGGACTTCATCGTGATCTACCGCCTGTCCATGCTCGACCTGATACCGGGCGGATCCTCGCTGGACGAGGTGATCACGCTGGCCCGGGCGGTCGAGGCGGCCGGCGCGACGATCATCAACACCGGCATCGGCTGGCACGAGGCCCGCATCCCCACCATCGCCACCTCCGTGCCGCGCGGCGCCTACGCCTGGGTCACCAGGAAGCTGATGGGCTCCGTCTCGATCCCGCTGGTGACCACCAACCGCATCAACACCCCCGACAAGGCCGAGCAACTGCTCGCCGACGGTTACGCCGACATGGTCTCGATGGCACGGCCCTTCCTCGCCGACCCCGACTTCGTCGACAAGGCCCGCCGGGGACGTCCCGAGACGATCAACACCTGCATCGGCTGCAACCAGGCCTGCCTCGACCACACCTTCAGCGGCCGGATCACCTCGTGCCTGGTCAACCCCCGGGCCTGCCACGAGACCGAACTGGTCCTCCTGCCGACCCGGCGCCGCAAGCGCCTCGCCGTCGTCGGGGCGGGCCCGGCCGGGCTGGCCTTCGCCGTGACGGCGGCCGAGCGCGGACACGCGGTGACCCTCTTCGACGCCGCGGGCGACATCGGCGGACAGCTCGACATCGCCAACAAGATCCCGGGCAAGCAGGAGTTCGACGAGACCCTGCGCTACTTCCGCGTACAGCTGCGGGCCCACGGCGTCGACGTCCGGCTGAACACCCCCGTGAGCGCCGACGACTTCGCACCCGGCGCCTACGACGACATCGTCGTCGCCACCGGCGTCACCCCGCGCGTCCCCGCCATCGACGGCATCGACCATCCGAGCGTGGTCGGCTACCTCGACGTCCTGCGCGACGGCGCCCCCGTCGGCGAGCGGGTCGCGGTCATCGGCGCGGGCGGCATCGGCTTCGACGTCGCCGTGTACCTGACCGACGCCGGCGACGCGGCGAGCCAGGACCCCGAGACGTACTTCCGCGCCTGGGGCGTCGACACCGACTACCGGACCCCGGGCGGCCTGCGGGCCCCCGAACGGCCGAAGCCGCCGCGCACCGTCCACCTCCTGCAGCGCAAGGCCACCAAGGTCGGCGCAGGCCTCGGCAAGACCACCGGCTGGATCCACCGCACCGAGCTCAGGCACCGCGGCGTGACCATGATCGCCGGCGCGACGTACGACCGCATCGACGACGAGGGCCTGCACGTCACGGTCGACGGCACCGCCACGACCCTCCCGGTCGACACGGTCGTGCTGTGCACCGGACAGGAATCGCGCCGCGACCTGTACGAGGAGCTGCGCGCGGCCGGGCACACCGTCCACCTCATCGGCGGAGCCGACACCGCCGGCGAACTCGACGCCAAGCGCGCCATCCGCCAGGGCACCGAACTCGCCGCGGCCCTGTGACCCGCGAAGCATAGGATTGCGGGCATGTCCCTGCCGCACGCCATCCTCACCGCGCTGCTCGAGAAGCCGTCGTCGGGGCTGGAGCTGACGCGCCGCTTCGACAAGTCGATCGGCTACTTCTGGTCGGCCACGCACCAGCAGATCTACCGCGAACTGGGCAGGCTGGAGGAGAAGGGACTCATCCGCGCACTGCCCTGCGGACAACCGACCCGGGGACAGAAGAAGGAGTACGAGGTCCTGCCCGCAGGCCGCGCCGAACTCACCGCATGGGTCGCCGCCTCCGAGGACCCCAAACCCGTACGCGAAGCCCTCCTGCTGCGCATGCGCGCGGCCGGCGTCGTCGGCACGGAAGGCCTCGGGGCCGAACTGCGCCGCCATCTCGCCCTGCACCGGGCGCAGCTGGCGGAGTACGAGGCCATCGAGGAACACGACTTCCCGCCGGAGCGGGACGCCGAGCGGGACCGGCTGCGCCACCTCGTGCTCCGCGGCGGCATCGGCCTGGAGACCTTCTGGATCTCCTGGCTGACGGACGCGCTCGCGGAGATCGAAGGAGAGCGGGAGTAGGGCGGGAGTAGGGCGGCGACGGCGTCAGGACGCGCCGCGCGGCAGCGCTTCCTCGGGCAGGACCCGCAGGGCCCGCAGAGCGGCGCCGAAATCCCGTACCGTGCACGGATCCTGCAGCGAACGGCCGGTGAGCTTCTCCAGCCCGCGCAGCCGGTAGCGCACCGTATTGGGGTGGCAGTACAGGCGCCGCCCGGTCTCGACGGCGGACCCGCCGGCGGAGAACCAGTGCTCCAGCGTCTCGAGCAGCCTCTCGCGTTCGTCCGGCGGCATCCCGAAGACCTCGCCGAAGACGGCCCGCACCAGGCGGCCCGCCTCGGCCGGGGCCGCGACGACCAGCATGGCGACGGGATCGTCGTCGAAATAGGAGACGCCCGGCTTGCCCCTGGGCAGCGCCGCGAGCGCCAGACGCGCGTAGCGCAGGGCCTGGGGCGTCTCGCGCAGCGAGTCGTACGGCGGGCTGATGCCCACGCGCGCCGCGCTCTTCTCGAGGATCCCCAGTGCGGTCGCCCGGATGTCCGGCGGCAGCGCGGACATCACCCCGACCTGCTGGCCGGGCAACAGCCGCCAGGCGGACGGCACGTGCCCCGCCCGCAGCGCCGCCTCGATGCGGGGGAGCGCCGAACGGCCAGGTGCGGGGACGTCGGCGGCGGCCACGACGAAGGGCCCGGTCGTCGGCAGCCCGAGGGTGCGGGCGGCCTCCCACACGGTGCTCCGGTCGGTGATCGCGCCGGTGAGCAGTGCCTCCACCAGGGCGGACCGCTCGTGTTCGCGCTGTGCCATCAGCTCGGCGGCCGTCTCGCGGTAGGCCGAGGCCATCGCGTCCGCGTACTCGCCGGCCAGGCGCCAGATCTCCGACGACAACGTCACCAGCATGTCGCCGGTGACCTCGTGGACGCCGCGCGCCTCGGCCGCGACCTCGGCCCACAGGAGCTCGAAGCCGATGCGGAAGGCGCGCTGGGTCCCGGCCAGCGACACGTCCTGCAGGGCCCGCTCCCGCCCGGTCCGCCGGGCGGGGCCGAGGTCCGCCGGCACCTCCTCGCCCGCCAGGTGCAGCAACGGGAACTTGAGGTTGTCCACGCAGGACCGACGCAACGAGTCGAGGGGGACGAGCGCCTCGTCGCCGTAGGGCTCCACCTCGGCACGGAGCCGGACGGCGAGCCGGTCCCCTATCTCCGAGATGCGTCGCAGCACCGCGCGGGCCACCGAAATGATCTCTTCACGCGGCGCCGGTCCCTGCATTCCCGCAGCGTACAGCCGGTCTTGTTGTCCACGGGAACAACGAGTCGGCGCGGGTTCTGTTCGCCGGCGCAGCGGGCCGGTCGCCTATGCGCCCGTGTGGGACGTCAGCTGACCGGCGCCCCGTCGTCGCCCGACGCCAGGGCGTGCACCAGCTGGACGCGGGAGCGGATGCCGAGGGCGGAGAAGACGTTGCGCAGGTGGTGGTCGACGGTCCGGTGGCTGAGGGTGAGCCGGTCGGCGACCTCCCGGTTGGTCAGGCCCTCGGCGACGTGCCGGGCCACGCGCAGTTGCTGAGGGGTGAGGGAGCCGGGCGGGCGCCGGCCGGCATCGGCCTCGCCCCGGCCGGCCGCCCGCAGCTCCTCGCGCGCCCGTGCCGCCCAGAGGTCCGCCCCGCAGGCCTCGAAGCGCACCGCGGCACCGTGCAGGTGGCCCCAGGCGTCGCCCGGCCGGCGGAGCCGCCGCAGCGACATGCCGAGCAGCAGTCGGGTGCGGGCCTGGGCGAAATCCGGTCCCGTCCGTTCCAGGAGTGCCAACGCCTGGTGGAAGTACGGCTCCGCGGCGCCCGGCGCGGCGAGCAGGGCCCGGCAGTGCAGGGCGAGGGCACGGGCCTGGCCGTCGGCACCGGCCCGGGCCCACTTCTCCAAGGCGCGCAACGCCCCCTGGGCCCGGCCCAGGGCGCTGGACCGCTCGGACGCCGGCAGGCGGGGCGCGGCCAGCGCCACGGCTTCGACGAAGCACGGGACGACGCGCAGGTGCCATGCGAAGTGGTGCAGGGGAGACAGAGGAGCCGGGGGAGAGGGGGTGAGGACGAGGGGCCGCAGCCGCTCGGCCGCCTCCACCGGCAGACCGCGGGAGAGGTCGAGCAGGCCCAGGGCCCAGGTGGCCAGCACGGCCGGAACCACGAGGCCGTGATCGCGTGCCGCGGCGAGGGCGGAACGGGCATGGGCCCGGCAGGCCTGGGCATCGCCCATGACCGACGCGGTCATGGCCAGCGCCGCGCGCAGCTGCGCCGTGAGGCGGTGCTCCCCGCGCGCGAGGGCCGCCTCCAGCCCGCGGTGGGAGCAGGAGCCGGCGAGCCCGTACCGTCCCGCGGCCAGTTCGACGAGCGCGAGGTGCCCGAGCACCTTCGCGCCCAGGTCCCCGCGCGGGCCGGCGCAGGCCAGGGCGCGGTGCGCCAGGTCCCGCGCGTGCGTCGTGCCGCCGAGCATCAGGGCGGCGCGGGACGCGTGGAGGAGCACGTCCGGATCGTTCTCTGCCGGCGCGGGGGAGCAGGCCGCGCGCAGCAGCGCGGTGGCCGCCGCCGGCCGGCCGTGCAGCGCGGCCGCGACGCCCTCGTAGTGGTCCCGCACGGGGCCCGCGACCTGCCCGTGCGCACGGATCCGCCGCGCTGCCGCGAGGTAGCCCGCGCGATCGCCGGAGTCCCAGGCGGCGTCGGCGCCGCGCAGGAGCGCGGTGAGCCCGGCGTCCTCGTGCGGGGCCGACGCACGCGCGCCGAGGGCGGCGGCCCGGCGCGCGAGCCCGGCGCGGCGCGCGTGTCCGGCGGCGGCGCCCAGTCGCGCGGCGCGCAAGGCCCGGTCCTCCGCCCGGTCGGCGGCCCGGGCGAGGGCCGCGGCGCAGCGGCGGTGCATGTGCCGTGCGGTGTCGCGCATCGTCGTTCCTCCTCGTCGCGACGGGGCCAGTCGAGGGGATCGCGGGAAAGTTACCAGCGCGTAACGCCGTTGGGGAGGGGCGGCGTTACGCGCCGCCACGGTTGTCCGGAAGGCCAAGAGCGCCGCCGTGCGGCTTGTCGGGGAGGACAACTCCCCGTCCACCCCGGTGATCTCGCCGATGCGCGGCCCTCCGCCGGCGCCGCATGCTGCCCGCAGCCGAATCCCGCATTCCTCCCGGAGGCATCCATGCGCAGAATCCTGAGCTCCCTGGTCGCGGCCGCGGCGGCGGCCGCCTGCCTCACCGCCGGCCCGACGGCCACCGCCGCGGCCGCCCCGCACCGCACGCCGGTCGTCTTCGTCCACGGCTACCTCAACACGGGCGTGGTGTGGGCGCCGGCGCGCGCCGCGTTCCGGCAGGCTGGATACAACGACAGCGAACTGTTCACGTACTCCTACGACTTCAACGCCTCGAACCGCACGAGCGCGCAGGGCCTGGCCGCCTTCGTCGAGAAGGTCAAGCACACCACCGGATCCCGCACGGTCGACATCGTGAACCACTCCATGGGCGGCATGGTCGCGATGTGGTACGTCAAGGAGCTCGGGGGCGCCACGAGCGTCACGCGCATGGCCTCGCTCGCGGGGGCCCACCACGGCACGATCACGGCGGGGCTCTGCGTGATCACGTCCGAATCGTGCAAGGAGATGACGCCCGGTTCCGCCTTCCTCGCCACCCTCGCCGCCGACGACGAGACGCCCGGCCCGGTCGCGTACCGGACCTGGTACTCGCCGTGCGACGCCGTGATCAACCCGTTCACCAGCAGCGTGCTCGCCGGCGCCGTCAACACCCTGGTGCCCTGCATGACCCACGTCGGATTCCTCGCCAACGGCTCCCTGCTGGCGGACGTCGCGGCCTTCACCGAGGGCCCCTGACGCACCCCCTGGCCCACCACCGTCCGCATTTCCGAATCCGCGGCGACCCCTTAGCGTTGAGGGCATGGCGAGGCCGAGACGGTTCCGCCCGGGCCGCGCCGGCGAAGGGGCCCGGGCATGAACACCCGTACGCGCGACGACGCGTCGTCCGCCGATCCCGTCCCCCTGCACCGCCTGCGGATACCGCCGCCGCACCTCCCGCCGTTCGCCATGGGGTCCTTCGACGCCCTCGGCCCCGACGCGCGGGCGGGCTACCCCCACCGGCACACCTTCTACGAGATCGTCTACGTCACCGGCGGCTCCGGGGCCCACGTCATCGACCTCGTCCGCCGGCCGCTGCGCCCACCGCACCTGTGCTTCCTGCTGCCCGGCCAAGTGCACTACTGGGAAGGGGTGTCGGACCTGCGCGGCGTGCTGATGCTCTTCACCGAGGACTTCCTGCTGGGCCGCCCCGGCGACCGGCAGCTGCTGCGGGCCCTCGGCGAGCGGTCCTGGTTCCACCTGCCGCCCGGGCCCGACGGCCCGGGCGGCGACCGCGCCGGCATCGGCTCGCTGATCCGGTCGATGGGGCGGGAGTACACCGCCGAGGCGGACGGCTACGCCTCCGTGCTGGAGGCCTACCTGCACATCCTGCTCGTCCGGGCGCTGCGCCTGCCCGGGGCGCGCGGGCCCGGCACGGTCACGGGCCGGGCCGCCGAGGTCTCCCGGGAGTTCGGCCGGCTGCTCACCGAGACGGCGGGGGCCGAGGGGGCGGTCGGGGCGTACGCGGCGCGCCTGGGGGTCTCGGTCGGCTATCTGAACGAGGCGGTGAAGCAGGCCACGGGCCGTACACCCGGCGAACTGGTGCGCGCGGCCCGGACGCTGGAGGCGAAGCGGCTGCTGAGCGGTTCGGCTCTCGGCGTCGGCCAGGTCGCACGCCGCGTGGGGTTCGCGGACCCCGCGTACTTCTGCCGCTTCTTCCGGCGGGAGACCGGCATCAGCCCGGGCGACTTCCGGCGCGCGGCGGCGGGCGGCGGTACCCGCGGGAATCACCACGTTCACCGAACGGAGTCCATCGATCCGCCCGGCCCGGCTCCCTAGGTTCGTCAGCGAGCCACTCACCCCAGGAGGCAGACCATGGCGGACGAACACCCCCGCAACGGAGACCCGGAGCCGGCGGGACGGCGGGCGGTCAGCCGGAAGACCCTGCTCAAGGCGGCACTCGTCGCCGTTCCCCTGCCCGCGCTGCTCGGCAGCGGCGTGGCCCTCGCACGCGACCACCGGCCCTCGGACCCGCCCCCGTCCCCGACGCCGTTCTGCGACGACGGGGACGACCCGACGCCGCCGCAGACCGAGGGCCCGTACTTCAAGCCCCGCTCTCCCGAGCGCGCCTCCCTGCTGGAGCCGGGGACACGAGGCACCCTGCTCACGGTCAGCGGCTACGTCTTCGGGCTGACCTGCCGCCCGGTCGCGCACGCCCTGCTGGACTTCTGGCAGGCGGACGACGCCGGCGCCTACGACAACCGCGGCTTCCGGCTGAGAGGACACCAGTACACCGACGCCCGGGGCGCCTTCACCCTGACCACGATCGTCCCGGGGCTCTACCCGAGCCGCACCCGTCACCTCCATGTCAAGGTCCAGGCCCCCGGCGGCCCCGTCCTCACCACGCAGCTCTACTTTCCCGGTGAGCCCCGCAACAACACGGACCCGATCTTCCACCCCGCGCTGCTGATGAACGTCCGCCAGGCCGGCCCGGCGAAGCAGGCGACGTTCGACTTCGTCGTCGACGGAGCGGCGCTCAGGCCGGGGTCGCCTCGATGAGCTGGAAGACGTTCGGCTGCGGCAGCGGCGTGATGCCGCCGAGCTTGAAGCCCGCCTCGGAGCACAGGGCGGCGAAGTCGTCCGCGGTGCGTTCCCGGCCGCCGACGTTCACGAGCATGTTGAGGTCGCTGAGGTAGGCCAGTTCGGTGCTCTCGCCGGAGACGACGGCCGGCAGGACCGGCTCGACGATCAGGAGGGTGCCGTCGGCGGGAATGACGTCCCTGATGTGCCGCAGGATGGTGACGCACTGCTCGTCGTTCCAGTCGTGGATCACGCTCTTGAGCAGATAGAGGTCCCCGCCCGCCGGTGCCGACGCGAAGAAGTTGCCGACCGTGAGGGTGACGCGGTCGGCGACCCCCTCGTCGGCCAGCCGGGCGGGGGCCTGCGCGAGCCCCTCCGCCGTGTCGTAGACGACGCCCCGCGGCCCGGCGTGCGCGCGCAGCACGGCGGACAGCAGCGTGCCGTCGCCACCGCCCACGTCCACGATGGTGCCGAAGCGGCCGAAGTCGTAGTGGGCGGGCAGCACTTCCGCCGCGACCTGCGTGGCCTGACCCATCGCCGCGTTGAACTCCGCGGACAGCGCGGGGTGTTCCTTGAGATAGCCGAAGAAGTCCGTGCCGAAGGCCGCGTCGAACCCGGTCCTGCCCGTACGGACGCTCCGCTCCAGCAGTTCCCAACCGCGCGTCATCGACGGATCGGTGAACAGCCGTGCCACCGACAGCTGCGTGCCGGGGACGCCGGAACGCAGCAGATCGCCCGCCGGCGTGGTCGCGAAGGTGCCCGGCGCGGTCTCCGTCAGCAGCCGCAGACCGGCCAGCGCGCGGAGCAGGCGGTGCGTGGCCTGGGGGTGGGTGCCGAGGTCGTCGGCGAGAGAGGCGGCCGTCAGCTCGCCGTCGCCCACCCGGTCGAAGACCTCCAGGCGCACGGCCACGCCCAGGACGTGCGTGCTCATCTGCCCGAAGGCGAGCTGCATCACGATGCTGCGCTCCTGCCAGCCCACCGGTGTCCGCTCCGTGTCGCGCTCCGCATTGCTCATTCCGCGGGCCCCTTCCCGTAGTGGCGCCGCCGTGCGCCGGTCACCGGCGCACGGCAAGGCGAGGTTCGGATGCGCGCGTGCGCACCGCCGTCGTCAAGCAAGCTTAGGTAAGCCTAAGTTGACGATGCTGCGGTGGCAATGGCCTCCGCCCGCGGTCTGCCCGGGCCGATGACGAACGACGGCCGGCCCGGTCGTCCCGGGCCGGCCGCGTGTCCGTCACCGGCGGGCGAGCTCCGCCGTCTCCGCCCGCGCCGCGGGCTGTCGCGGCCGCTGCTCCGCGGGCTGGGGCGGGCGGCGGACGAGTGCCAGTGCCACCAGGCCGCCGAGCACGCCCAGGGTTCCCGAGACGAGGAACGTCTGCTGCAGGCCGGCCGCGAAGGCCTCGTGCACCAGCTGTGCGACCACCGCCCGGTCCGGGGAGGCGGCGTGCGCGATCACCGCGCCGGCCTGGCCGCCCGCCAGGGCGTCGGCCATGGCGCCGGGATCGGGCACGGAAGCCCCGCCGTGGTCACGGAGCGAACCCGCCATCCCGGCGTGGAAGACGACGCCCAGGACCGCGATGCCCAGGGCGTTGCCGAGCTGGCGCGCGGTGTTGACGGCGCCGCTGGCCATTCCGCCGCGCTCGGGGCCGACGGACCCCATCGCCGCCGACGCCAGCATGGGCGTGGCGAGCCCGACGCCGACGCCCGTCACCGCGAGACCGGCGACCAGCACCGTCCAGGTGGACTCCGCACCGATCGCGGCCTGGAGGAACGCGCCCGCACCGATCAGCAGCATGCCCACCCCGATGGTCCACCGGGGCGAGACGCCGTGCAGGAAACGGCCCGACAGCGAGGCGACGAGGAACGCGGCCGCGCTCATGGGCAGACACGTCAGGCCCGCCGCCACCGGCCCCATGTCCCGTACGGACTGCAGCCACAGCGAGGTGTACGCCAGGTAGGAGAACGCCGCGACGGACAGCAGCACCGCGGCGATCATGAGCCCGGAGAACGAGCCCCGGCGGAAGAGCGCGAGGTCCAGCAGCGGCTGCTCGCGCCGCGCCTCGATCGCGAGGAAGGCCAGCAGCGCCACCGCGGCGAGCCCGAAGAGGCCCAGGGTGGTGCCGGACGTCCAGCCGTTGTCGTTGCCCTTGATCAGCGCGTAGGTCGCGGTGCCCGCCGCGAGCGTGAAGGTCGCCATGCCGGGCAGATCCACCGCCCGGGTGCCGCGGGCGGGCGCCGCGACGATGAACCGCAGCGTCATCGCGACGGCGAGCACGCTGATGGGGAGGTTGACGAAGAAGATCCAGCGCCAGTCCAGGTGCTCGGTGAGCAGACCGCCCATGATCGGGCCGGCCGCCGAGGCGGCGCCGCTGACGGCTCCCCAGGCGCCGAACGCCACCCCGCGGTCCCTGCCCTGGTAGATGCTGCTGATCAGCGCCGTGGTCGTCGCGAGCATGGCGGCCCCGCCGATGCCCTGCACGCCACGGAAGGCGATGAGCGCCAGCGGACCCGTCGCCAGCCCGCAGGCCAGCGAGGCGGCCGCGAACAGCGCCAGACCCACCACGTACACCTGGCGGTGGCCGATCCGGTCGGCCAGCGAACCGACGCCCAGCAGGAGCGCCGCGAGCGCCAGGGCGTAGACGTCCATCACCCACTGCAGGTCCGCGAACGAGGTGTGCAGGCTCCCGGCCATGTCGGGCAGGGCCACGACGACGATCGTGACGTCCACCAGCAACATGAACGTTCCCAGGCACACCGCTACGAGCGGCAGCCATTTACGCATCCGAACCTCCAGGGATTTCGCATCGACGAGGCCGGGGCGCACTCTGGGGACTCTTCAGGCGTGCCGCCCGGAAGGCCGCACCCCCGACAACGGTCGAAGCTCGCATCATCGGCCGGTTTCCAGAACCCAGGGCGCTCGTGGTGGTGGAATCCCACGTATCGAGGCATGGAATGATGGAAAGCATGGATGATCAGGGATTCGACCGCCTCGACCGGCAACTCGTCCAGGCGCTGATGATCGACGGCCGGGCCGCCTTCAGCCGCCTGGCCGCGGTCCTCGGGACCACGGACCAGACGGTGATCCGCCGCTATCGCCGGCTCCGGGGCGCGGGCCTGCTGAGGGTGCTCGGCCTGCCGGTGGGCGACCGCGTGGGCCTCTACGAGTCCAGGCTGCGGATCCAGTGCGTGCCCGGCGCGGCCCCGGTCATCGCCGACGCGCTGGCCCGCCGCCCCGACACCGGCTGGGTCAAGATCTTCTCCGGGGGCACCGAGGTCGGCTGCCTGGTCAGCTCGCGCACGTGGGAGGACCACGAGGCGCTCCTGCTCCGGAAGCTGCCGCGCACCCAGCACGTCACGGGCGTCTCGGCACAGAGCATGCTGCACCGCTACACCGGTGGGGCGAACCGCCGGCTGGGCCTCGCCGAGTTGAGCGAGGAGCAGATCGAGGCGCTGGAGCCGCCGCCGGTGAGCACCGACGAGGACACCGTCCGCCTCGACGACTGGGACCACGCGATGCTGGCCGTCCTCGCCCGGGACGGCAGGGCGGGCTACCCCGAACTCGCCAAGGCGACCGGCCGTTCGGAGTCCACCGTCCGGCGCCGCGTGGACCACCTGCGCCGCAGCGGCGCGCTCGCCTTCGACGTCGAGGTCCTCCCCGTCCACCTGGGCTACCGGACCGAGGCCGCCCTCGCCGCGACCGTGGCCCCCAGCGACCTCGCCGAGATCGGCCGCGCCCTCGCCGGGCACCCCCAGGTCCCCTTCGTCGCGGCGACGACCGGCGCCGCCAACCTCGCGGCGTCCGTGCTCTGCCGCGACCAACGCGATCTGTACACCTACATGACCGAGGGCATCGGCGCACTGAAGGCCGTACGCCGGCTCGAGGTCCTCCCGGTGCTCCGCCACGTCAAACGGGCGGGCCTGCTCAGCGACGGCAGCCGCCTCTTCGACGCACCGCGCTGAGGACGGCCGACGTCGATGGGCACGGACCGGCCGGGGCCGCCGACGTCAGCCGCCCGCGGGGAAGTCGCGGGCCTTGATCTTCGCCATCCGCCCGTCGGGGTGGTGGAAGACGACCCCCTCACAGCCGTCGGACGCGTGGAGGGCCAGGACGTGCTCACGGATCACCGCGAACGAACGCTCGGGAATGCGGCACTCCACGGCACCCCGGTGAGCGATCAGCTCATGCCGCTCCGTGCGCTCCGGATTGTCGTTCACCTTCGGACCGACCAGCTCGTACGTGCCCGGGGCGAGCGTTCCGGCGGCCTGCGCCGCCGGGTTCGCCAGCGCCTCCGCGTGGAACTTCACGAACGACGACTGCGCGACGGGCTCCCAGCCGACGGTCTTACCCGTCACCTCGTCCGTCTCGACCGCCAAGTACCCGGGCGGGGGCGTCCTGCGCGGCTTCACCTCGCGACGGGCCCACCACTCGCCGGCGTCGTCGAGCATCACGCACGTACCGTCGTACTTGCGGGTCGGTATGCCTTCGCCCGCCATCACCCACTCACAGCCGGGCGTGACGTCGGGCAGGACGTATCGGCGGTCGTCGGGGTCACGGACGAAGAGCGTAGGGATCTTCTGCATGCGCCCATCTTCACCCGTGACGCCGGAGGCGGCCGGTGATTTTTCACCGGGGGGCGCCGGGGCGGGACGTGGCGTCGGCGGCGGGTTCCGGCACTGCGGGGGCCGACGGCCGGCCGGCGGCCGCTTCGAGCGTCTCGGGCTCGTGAAGGGTGCGCAGGAGGAGCCAGCCGAGGGCGGGCAGCGCGATCAGCGGTGCGAGGGCCGTCCGCAGGGACGTGGCGTCGGCGACGGCGCCGATGACCGGGCTCGCGATGCCGCCGACGCTGACGGCCAGGCCCAAGGTGACCCCGCTGGCCGTGCCCACACGCCGGGGCAGATAGTCCTGGGCGAGGGTGATGTGCAGGGAGAAGGGCACGTACAGGCCGGCCGAGGCGAGGGCGATGCACGCGTAGAGCGCCGGACCGGGAACGAGCACGACGCCGGCCACGGCGAGGACGGTCAGCGCGTAGGACCACCGGGCGACCGGGAGGCGGCCGTAACGGGCTGCGAGCTTCCCGCCCACCACCGTGCCCACCGCGCCGCCGATGTAGAGCTCGAACAACGCCGCCGTACCGGCGACTTCGCCGCCGCCCGCACGCAGCCGCACATACAGCGAGATGAACGCGCTGAGGCCGACGAAGACGATCGAGCGGCACACAACGGCCCCCGACAACTTCATGAACGACACCCAGTCGTCCCCGCCGGCGGCCCGGCCCGCACCGGCGCCCGCGCCCGCCGCGGCAGGGGCCCCGACGCCCCGCAGCGCGGCCACGCACAGCACCGCGCCGGCGAGGGCGGGAACGACCAGCAGCGGCGAGGCGCCCAGACCGCCGGTGGCGATCACGGCGGAGACCACCAGGGGCGCGGTGGCGAAGCCGAGGTTGCCGCCGAGCGAGAACCAGCCCATCGCGGTGTGGCTGCCACCGCTGGCCGTCCGGGCCAGGCGGGCGGCCTCCGGGTGATAGGCGGCGACGCCGATCCCGGACACCGCGACGACCGCCACGGTGAAGGCGTAGGAGCCGCCGACACCGGCGAGCGCCACTCCGGCGCCGCCCACCAGCGTGCTCACGGGCAGCAGCCACGGCATGGCCCACTTGTCGGTGAGGGCTCCGAACAGCGGCTGCACCACCGAGGACAGCAGGGAGGCGGCCAGGACGATGCCGGAGGCGGCGGCGTAGGAGTAGGCGCGCTCGGAGACGAAGAACGGCACCAGGGCGGCCACCGAGCCCTGGTAGACGTCCACGCAGGCGTGTCCCAGCGACAGCAGCGTGATGGGCCCGGTACGTCGGGTGCGTAAGGTCTGTTTGTTCGGCACCTCTCCATCCTCGCCACGGCACGGTCTGACGCGCTTTCGATAAAATGCCAACCCATGCCGGACATCCGCCACACGCCCCAAGCGCCCACCACCGCCCGGGCGCTGGCCCCCGGGGAGAGCATCGACGCGCACCGTCACGACGACCACCAGATCATCTACGCGGGCTCCGGCGTCCTGTCCGTCACCACCGACGCCGGCACCTGGATCGCCCCCGGCACCCGGGCCATCTGGGTCCCCGCCGGCTGCGTCCACGCCCCCCGCGCCCACGGCCACCTCGCCCTGCACCTGCTCGGCCTGCCCGCCGACACCAACCCCCTGGGCCTCGACGCCCCCACCGTCCTCGCCATCAGCCCCCTGCTGCGCGAACTGATCCTCGCCTACACTCGCGGCCCCCACGACGACACCCCCGAGCGGCTGCGCCTGCGCGCGGTCCTCCTCGACCAACTGCGCGCCTCACCCCAGCAACCCGTGCACCTGCCCGCCCCCGCAGACCCCCGCCTCGCAGCCGTCTGCGACCTCCTGCACCGCGACCCCGCGGACCCGCGCCCGCTGGCCGCCCTGGCCAGCGCGGCGGGAGCCGGTGAACGCACCCTCAGCCGCCTCTTCGGCCGCGAACTGGGCATGACCTTCCCGCAGTGGCGCACCCAACTGCGCCTCTATCACGCCCTGCGCATGCTGGCCGACGACGTGCCGGTCACCACGGTCGCCCACCGCTGCGGCTGGGCCTCCGCCAGCGCCTTCATCGACGTCTTCCACCGCGCCTTCGGCTACACACCCGGCACCCACAACCGCCGGGTCAGCGGGTCATGAAGCGGGGGCGGGCGAAGGCGGAGTTGTCGACGACGACGTCCATGAGCGGGAGAGGATCGGCCTCCTGAAGGTATATCCGCTCGGCCACCAGGTACCGGTCGCGATGGAGCGACTCCGCCTCGGAGCCCGCCCAGTCCTGATCACGGGCGGCACCCCGCCGGACCGACAGCTCCTCGTCCACGTGCAACCACACGCGGAAGTCCCAGTACGCGTCGATCTCGGGCCGGAAGGCGAAGACCCCGTCCACGATCAGCACCGCGTCCGCGGCGAGCGGTGCCACGGTGGAGGAGTGGTCCTGCTGCGTCAGTGGGTCGATGCTGCAGAGCACACAGGAGGTGGCCTCCCGCGACCGGCAGGGATCCAGCAGCAGGCGCTTGACGGCCTCGTAGTCGTAGGCGTTGCGGTAGTACCCCTCGCCCGACTCCCGGTCGTACAGGTGCCGGTCCTTCCACGGCTTCTTGAAGTCGTCGAGCGTGGCCCGGAGCACCGGCCGCCCCGCGGCGCCGAGCCGCTCGGCCAGTTCGTGCCCGAAGCTCGTCTTCCCCGCGGCCGTGAAGCCGTCGATCCCGACCAGCAGCCGGCCCGGGCCGCCGGGCCGGTCATGTCCGTCACGGCTGCCGTGGCCGACGGCCAGAATGCGTTCCACGACCTCGTCGAGCAGCGCGCCGCGCTCGGCGGAGGCCGCCGGAGGGTGCGGCTGCTGCCAGGTCGAAACCGAATGATGCACGCCCGCCCGCTGCAGTCCCATGCGGTGAACCTATCCCGCCGCCCGATGAGAAAGATCACTGGGAGGGCCGGCCTGTGGCCCTCCCATAGGGCCCCCGGCCGCTGGGCGGGGTGAGTTATGTTGACCTGGAGATGCGAGAAGGAGGCACACCGGTGCCATCAGGGCAGCAGGCACGGGCGCAGGCGTCCGCGATCACGCCGGGCGGGTGGTCTCCCGGGACGGAGCCCGCTCCCGGGGACAAGGTCCGTGCTTTGTTCGGCGGCCACCGGCTGTCCCCCGCGCAGCGGCGCATCGCGCAGTACATCACCGACCACCTCACCGAGGCCGCGTTCCTGTCGATCACCGACCTCGCGGAGCGCGTGGGCGTGAGCCAGCCGTCGGTGACCCGTTTCGCCTCCTCCCTGGGCTTCAGCGGCTACCCCGCGCTCCGCGAGGCGCTGCAGCCCCTCGCCCTGAGCGCGGTCGCCGGCTCCCCGGACGCCGGCGAGGAGACCCGCCGCAACGAGCTCCAGGCCGCCGTCGACGCCGAGATCGCGAACCTGGCGAACCTGCGCCGCGTGTTCGCCGACACCGACCGGGTCCTGGAGATCGGCCGCGAGCTCGCCCACTCGGTCCCCCTGACGATCCTGGGCCTGCGGATCTCGGTCTCCCTGGCCGAATACTTCGCCTACGCGGCCAAGCGGATCCACCCCGACGTGCGGCTGGTCTCCCGCGGCGGCAGCGTGGCCTACGACGCGCTGCTCCAGTCCCGCGAGGCGGGCGGGACATGGGTGCTGGCCTTCGCCATGCCGAGGCACTCCAACGAGACCCTGGCGGCGATGCGGGCCGCGCGGAGCACGGGGCTGCGCGTCGCGCTGATCACCGACGTGGCGCTCGGCCCGCTCGTGGAGGAGGCCGACGTGGCGCTGACCGCCGGCACCGGCTCGCGCCTCGTCTTCGACTCGTACGCGGCGCCGGGCGTGCTGTCCGCCGCGATCCTGCAGGCCATGGCCGACGCCGACCCCGAGCGCACACAGCTGAGGCTGGAGAAGTACGAGCAGGCCGCCGACCAGCACGACTTCTTCCTCGAACCCTGAGACCGAGGCTCCGGAAACCCCGACTCCGGGCGCCCGCCGCCCCGGGTGGGGGTTTCGCAGCTTTTCGCCCCCTCTGCACGCCCTCCACATGCATGAAATTTTTCATACCCTTGCTTACTTGGCAGTAAATATATTTACTACCGGTGGCGCCTGAGCCCGAACGGGGCTGAAGCCGGCCGGTACAGCAGCGCTCGCGACGGCGAGCCTCCGGGAGCCACGTGGACGAGCGTCCAGGGACGACACCCTCCTCAGTCGGCCCGATGGCGTTCCGTTCGGGTAGTCCGCTCCCCTCGGATGCCCTCGGCGGCCCTGGCCAACCCCTGGGTCGGGGCCGCCGGTAATCGTCTTGTCAGGCTCCGGCCCGGCCGTAATGCCGGGCCAGGGCATGGAACGCCTGCTTCGGCTCCCAGCGCCACTCGGACGCCGCGCCCCCCGGCCCCTTCGCCCCCGTCCGTATCGTCTTCACGATGCTGTAGCTCGCCATGTCGAGGTCGTGCCGCGGATCGGACGAGTGGGGAGCGTCGGGACTGACGAAGTTGTAGACCATCGCCGCGTACAGGCCCATCGACTCGAATATCCCGAGCATGTCGGTGATGTACGCGGCCTGCGTCTGCTCGCTGCGGACGAGGTCGCCCACGATCTCGGGCTCCGGTTTGTCGTAGTCGACGGTGTTCCACCCCATGCCGCCCCGCTGCGGAGCCCCCGCATAGGTGCACGTGCCGAACTCGGTGACGGCCACCGGCTTGCCCCAGCGCCGGTACCCCGTGAGCTCCCGTACGTAGTCGGCTCGGCGCGGGAGGTACGCGTAGTAGTTGACGCTCACGATGTCGAACAGGCCCCAGTCGACCTCGTCGTCGGCCGCCGCGCCATAGGTCATTCCGCCGTGGAAGACGGATCTGCCGACCACGGCCGACCGGGCGATGAAACTGCGCAGCCGCCGTGCCGTCTGCTCCGGATCGAACGCCCCCTTGAGCAGGTTCTCGACGCGCTCCAGGACGTTCTCGCCGGGGACGATGCCCGGCACGTACAGCACGAATTCGCAGCCGACGCTGAGGTGGACACGGGCGCCTTGCCGACGAAGCCGCTCGGCGTGCCGGCCGGTCTCCGCCAAGTGGTCGAGGATCTCGTGCTCCGGGTGGTCCCCCAGGCGCGGCTGGAGCCAGACGTGCAGGCCGCGTTCCGCCGCTTCCGACGAGGTGGCCGTCAGCCGGTCGATGCCGTCACCGAAGACCGAGACCGAGCTCGCGTGCAGCTCGTCCTTGATCACCCGGATGTCCTCGCGCATTCTCGCGGCGCTCCACGCCGTCGCCGGCGTCTCTCCCGCCCCGACCTCGTAACACACGCCCCGGTACGTCAGCCCGTGCCCGCCCCCTGTCCCGGTCCGCTCCCGCACCGTCTTCCCGGCCGCCCCGGCCCGCCCGGCCGCCACTAACGACCCCGTCGCCACCCCGACCCCGGCAGCCGCCGCCCCGGCCAGAAAACGCGCCCGGTTGATCCCCTCGCTCCGCACAACGGCTCCCCATCCCTGTGTTCGCGATCCCGCCCCACCGTCCCGCGAGGCGGCTCCCAGTCTGGCGAGCGGCGGGACGCCGGGTCGTCAGCCGATGGTCTATGACAGCTGCGCCGTAGGTAGGGGCCTTCCGCTCCGCACCACGACTTTGGTTGTACATCCCTCGCTCCCAACTCGCCTTACGGGCGCGGAGCGTGGATGTCGACCGGCCTCAGCCGCCGAAGGCGGCCTGGGCGAGGCGACCGGCGATGGCGGAAGCGGTGCGGTTCTCCACCGAGGCCGTGCCCACCGCGTAGACGACGCGCCGGCTGAGGTCGCGGGTGGCGAACACCCCGCTCTTGTAACCGAGATCGGTGCCCGTCTTGCCCCACGCCACGGAGCCGTCGGACAGCGGGAAGTACATCAGCCCGATGCTGAAGCAGGCGGTTCCCTTGTCGGGCCCGGTGGCGCAGTTGGCGCCGTCCGGCCGGTAGGGGAGCGGCTTGCCGTCGGCACCCAGCGGCACGGTGCGCAGTTCGGCGGCCTGGGCGGGGCGCAGCAGACGGCCGTCGAACAGGCCGCTGATGAAGCGGTCGAGGTCGGCGGTCGTGGAGGTCATGCTGGAGGGGTTGCCGCCCTGCTCGTTGACGTCGACGGGCTCGCCCTTGCCGTTGGGCAGGTAGCCGGGCAGGTAGGGGCGGGGCACACGGGACGTGCGGCCGGGCGCGGAGGTGTCCTTCATCTTGAGCGGGGCCAGGATGCGGGTGGTGATCTCGTGCTGGAGGGGGTGACCGGTGAGCTCCTCGATGAGCTTTCCGGCGACGCGGTACCCGAACGAGTTGTACTGCTGCTGGGTTCCGGGGGAGAAGTGCGGGCCGGGCCCGGACTCGTCCTGCCGTCCCTTGGGCCGCAGCGTCTGCTGGATCACCTGGTCGAAGGTGTAGTAGTCGAGCCGGCTGTCGATCACTTGGTCCGGGGACGGGGTGGGGGCGCCTTCGAAGTCGTCGGGAAGGCCGCTGGTGTGGTTGAGCAACTGCCGCACGGTAATGGGCTCGAACTTCTCCGGAAGCAGTCCCGGCATGTAGTGCTGCACGGTCTCGTCGAGGTCCACCCGCCCTTCGGCGGACAACTGCAGCAGCACCACAGCCTCCATCGGCTTGGCGATGCTGCCGATCCGGAAGTGGGCCCCGGCCCCGGTCTTCCTCCCCGTGACGAGATCCCCGGACGCGCCCCGCCACGTCCGACCGGGCGACTTGGGCGCCTGCCGGTAGACCTGAGCCACCGCACCCGCCACGTCATCACCCGGACGCACCGTGATCGCCTCGTCCAGAGCCGTACGGTCCAGGCCCGCCGCCGAAGAGGCCGCCTGCGACGGGGCGGCTCCGCATATCGCCGCCGTGGCCGCCGTCACGACGGCGAGGGACAGGGCCGAGGAACGGCGCATGAGATCTCCAGCCAGAGAAGAGTGGATGTCAGGGGCATCCGGAACGTCCCCCGAGTCTTCTCGAGCAAGATCGCTGGATCACCAGGGGCGGCCCTGATGCCGCCCCTGAAAGGACCCTGAGGGCGCGTCAGGGATCACGGACCGGCCCATTCCGGCCTCTGCTGTGGCCCGGAAAAATGCGTTCGGCCGGGCAGGGGGCGGATGCGAGCATGTGATCCGTAAGCGATTGCCGGGCGAGTTCGGAAGTGATCTGTCGATGCCTGTTGTCCCCGCCGACCCCACCGTGATTCATCCGATGCCCGGGCAGCCGCGGGTGGTGCTGCTCAAACCCCTGGTGACCTCGCCGTTGATCGAGGTGGGGGAGTACTCCTACTACGACGACCCCGACGAGCCGACCGCCTTCGAGACCCGCAACGTGCTCTACCACTACGGGCCGGAGAAGCTGATCATCGGCAAGTTCTGTGCACTGGGCACCGGGGTGCGCTTCATCATGAACGGCGCCAACCACCGCATGGACGGCCCGTCCACGTTCCCCTTCCCCATCATGGGAGGCTCCTGGGCCGAGCACTTCGACCTGATCACCGGCCTGCCCGGGCGGGGGGACACCGTGGTCGGCAACGACGTCTGGTTCGGCCACGGCGCCACGGTGATGCCCGGGGTCCGCATCGGCCACGGTGCGGTCGTCGCCTCCGGTTCCGTCGTCGTCGACGACGTTCCCGACTACGGCATCGTCGGCGGCAACCCCGCCCGGCTCATCCGCACCCGTTACGACGACGCCGACATCGCCCGCCTGCTCGCCGTCGCGTGGTGGGACTGGCCGGCGGAACACATCACCGAGCACGTGCGCACCATCATGTCCGGCGGCATCGACGCCCTCGAGGCCGCCGCCCCTGCCGGCTGACAGTCGGCCGCGCGGCCGCACAGAACGCCCGAGGCCGGGCCCCTACGGGAGGGGCCCGGCCTTCGTCGAATAGAGGAGGATATGGGCGGATAGGGGCGGAGAGGCTCAGTCGGCCGTCGCGGCGACGGCCCCCTGGCGGACGTAGCCGGTCACGGCCAGCGCCAGGGCCAGGCCGCCGGTGAAGTACAGCTGCACCCGGGTGTCGGTGTCGAGGGTCATGAGCACCAGTGCCCCCGCCACCCCGGCCAGCGTCAGCCAGGTCAGGTACGGGAAGCCCCACATCCGCACCACCAGCTGCTCGGGCGCCTCGCGCTCCAGCCGGCGGCGCAGCCGCAGCTGCGAGGCGGCGATGAAGCCCCACACCACCAGCACGACCCCGCCGACCATGTTCAGCAGCCAGGCGAAGACGGTGGTCGGGTACCAGTACGACAGGAGGACGGCGAAGAAGCCGAACGCCGAGGAGGCGAGGACCGCGCGGCGCGGCACTCCGCCGGAGACCTTGGCCAGGAACTTCGGGCCCTGGCCGCGCGAGACCAGCGAGTAGGCCATGCGCGAGGAGCCGTAGATGTTGGCGTTCATCGCGGACAGCAGGGCGATCAGGACGACCACGTTCATGATCTCGCCGCCGGCGGGGACACCGAGGCGGTCGAGCACCGCGGCGTACGGGCCGCTCTCGGTGACGGCCTTGTCGTCCCACGGGATGAGCGCGACGATCACCAGCATCGAGCCGACGTAGACGATGCCGATCCGCCACATCGTCGTCTTCACGGCCTTGGCCACACCGCGCACCGGGTCCTCGGACTCGGCGGCCGCGATGGTCACCGTCTCCAGACCGCCGTACGCGGCGAGCGAGGCCAGGAGGCCGACCAGCAGCCCGTCCATGCCGTTGGGCAGGAAACCGCCGTCGTGGAGGAGGTGCGCCGAGCCGGGGGAGTCGCTGCCGGGCAGCAGGCCCAGGATCGCGAGCGCGCCGAGGACGAGGAAGAGCGCGATGGCGCCGATCTTCAGGGCGGCGAACCAGAACTCGAACTCGCCGAAGTTGGAGACCGCGCCCAGGTTGGTGCCGCAGAACAGCGCCATGAACGCCAGCACCCACAGCCAGGAGGGGGAGCCCGGGAACCAGCCCTGCATGATGTGGGCCGCGCCGATCGCCTCGATCGCCACGCCCACGACCAGCAGGGTCCAGAACATCCAGCCGGCCGTGAAGCCGGCCCACGGGCCGATCGCGCGGTCGGCGTGGACGGAGAAGGAGCCGGAGGCCGGGTTGGCCGCGGACATCTCCCCGAGCATCCGCATCACGAACATCACGAGCAGGCCGGACGCGGCGTAGGCGAGCACGATCGACGGGCCGGCCGCGGCGATGCCGGCGCCCGAGCCCACGAAGAGGCCCGCGCCGATGACACCGCCCAGGGCGATCATCGAAAGGTGCCGCTGCTTCAGCCCGTTCGAGAGGGGGGAACCCTGTTGCGGGGGGCCCTCCGTGAGCGGGGGAGGAGACGGGAGTGTCCGGCTCATGGTCGTACCTGTCCATCATGCGAGATTGGGAAGCCTTGAGTATGGGCATTCGGGAGAAGGCGCGCCCGGCTCGTCCGATATCCGGACACTTGCTTCACGCAACGTGACCGCCGCGTGATCGCTACGCGCCGGAGTGCCCCCGCCCGGGGCCTCCCGGTCGCCCCGTGTCCGGGGCCCGGCGCTGGAGCAGCAGGCTTCCCAGGGCAGTGCGCCGGTGCAGGACCGCCCGGCCCGCGCGGACCGTGGTGATCAGCCCGGCACCGCGCAGGGCGGCGCAGTGGACGGAGGCGGTGGCGTTGCTGACGCCCAGCCGCCGGGCGACGTCGCCGGTGGTGTGCTCCTCCGCGAGCAGGAGCAGCGTCTCGAGGCGGGTCCGTCCGAGCACCCCGGCCAGCGCGTCGTCCGTGCCGCCGGCCCCCGCCGGCGGGAGCGGCAGGCCCGGACCGGCCGGATACGTCACGTACAGGGGGCGGCCGGGGCGGTGGGACAGGAGGAGGCGGCCGCGCCAGTGGAAGGTGGGCACGAGCACCACACCGTGACCGGCCGGCTCGATGTCCCCCTCACCGGGCCCCTCCCACTCCCAGACGCCTTCGTGCAGCCGGGTGCCCGGGACGAGTGCGGTGAGCGCCGCGCCGACGCCGTGCTCGGCCACGGTCAGGGCATGGCGGGTGAACTCCGACCGGTGCAGGTCCTGCACCAGGGGCCATACGGGGCGCAGCACCGAGTCGAAGGCCGCGTGCTGCGCGCGGCGCACGAGGTGCCAGGCGTCGGCGTCGCCCCGGTACAGATCGCGGACCCACGGCGGTGCCGGTGCCGGGTGCTCGGCGTAGACCCGTTCGAGCTCGGAGCGGACCAGCTCGGGGCGTGTGGCGCGGACGCCGTCCAGCCCGTCCTCGAGCGTGTCGCTGAACTCGTCGATGAACAGCGGTGCCCGCCCGGCGGGAACCAGGTCCGCCAGCGGCCGGACGGCGACCGGCAGGGAACGCCACTGCCGGCGTCTCCAGCGGCCGGCGAGCACGTCGTCTCCAGGCAGGCACATCCTCATCAGGGCGACGTTCAGCTCCTGCAACGGCGCCGGCCGGGGTGCGAACCGGACCCGGGCGAAGTCGTCGGCCGTCAAGCGGACCCGTATCACCAAACCCCCTATCACCAACCCCCTGAAGCACGCCCCGCCAACCTTTCGGTCAGGGCCTAAAGGATCGCCCGGGCTCCCGCCGGACACCAGCATTCAGGTCATGCCCCGTCAATCCCCCCAGGGTGCCGGGGCAGAGGCAAGGACCGACGCCACACAGGCAACAAGGGGAGAGCCATGTTCCGCACACAGACCGGCGACCATGACCGCACAGGCGCGGCCGCGATGGACCGGCGAACCGTCGCCAAGTCGGCCGTACTGGCCGGAGCGCTGCTGCTGGCGAGCGGCGGCGCGGGCATCGCGCAGGCGCACGCCCGGCGGCGGGCGGCCGCAGGAGACGTCACCCTGCGCCTGCCCGCGCCGACCGGCCCGCACCGGACCGGAGTCACCACGCTGTATCTGGTCGACCACTCCCGGCGCGACCCGTGGGACGCCGCCCTCCCCGTCCGGGAAGTGATGGTCACCGTGTTCTACCCGGCCCGCGGCATCGACGGCCACCGGCCCGCACCGCAGATGACCGGGGACGCCGCGGCCTCGTTCGACGGGACCGCCCACCGCATACACCCGGAGCTGCCGGCGACGGGCGTGCGCTGGGCGGCCACCCTGACCCACTCGTACGCGGACGCCCCCGCCCAGCCCGTACGGCGGCCCGTGCTCCTGTACAGCCCCGGAGGCGGCGACCCGCGCACCCTGGGCACCGGGCTCGCGGAGGAGCTGGCGAGCCGGGGCCACGTCGTGGTGACCGTCGACCACCCCGGGGACGCCGGCGAGGTCGACTTCCCGAGGAAGACGGACCACCGGGACAAGGTCCGCGACACCGTGCTCCGGGGGGACCCCCGGGCGAATCCCGGCCTCTTCCGCACCCTCATCGCCACCCGGGTCGCGGACATCCGGTTCGTCCTGGACCGGCTCGCCGTGCTGGCGGGCGGCCGGAACCCCGACGCCTACGGACGGGCGTTGCCCAAGGACCTCGGGCGCGCGCTGGACCTGCGGAGGGTGGGCGTCTACGGCCACTCCGCCGGCGGCACGACCGCCGCCCAGGCGCTGTACGAGGACCGCCGCATCCACGCGGCGGTCGACATGGAGGGCTACCTCGACCACCCGCCGCAGGCGCTCGGCAAGGAAGGAGAGCTGTTCCCCGTCGCCCGGTACGGGGTGGACCGGCCGCTGCTCCTGCTGGGAACCGACGGCTTCACGGAGAGGAAGCAGCTGGAGCGTTCCTGGTCGGCCATGCTGGCGCACCGGGGACACACCGGCCGGCGCCGGATCGACGACGCCGCGCACTGGGTGTTCACCGACTACGCCGCCATGGCGCCCCAGCTGCAGACCGCCGGCCTGATGAGCGCCGCCGACCGCACCAAGCTGATCGGCGCGATCGACCCGGCGACATCGGTGCCCCTGGTGCGCCACTGCCTGCTCTCGTTCTTCGCCCGGCACCTGCCGTCACACTGACGTCACGAGAGCTGTCGTCACTTCGGTGGGCGGACGGAGAGGGCGTGACGGAACTCGTCACGCGGGTCCCACTTCGCCTTGACGCGCTGCAGACGGGGGTAGTTGTCCTTGTAGTACAGGGTCTGCCATGCGGTGCCCGAGGTGTTGAGGGCGGGGTCGGCGAGGTCCGCGTCGGGGTAGTTGATGAAGGAACCGTCGCTCACGGCTCCCGGCACGGGCACGCCGCCGCTGTCGGCGTACACGGACCGGTAGAGGTCGCGCACCCACGCCACGCACGGTTCGGGCTTCCCTCGCTGAGTCTCCCAGCTGGCCATGTAGACCGCCTTGAGGATCGAGTCGCGCTGGGCGACGGCCGTCGCGTCGGCCGGGACCGTGTTGACCTTCCCACCGTAGGAGACCAGCCACAGGGAGCCGTCGACCTCACCACCCGCCTTGCTCGTCAGATGGTCGTGGACAGCGGCGATCTGCCGGTCCGTGAAGCGCTTGCGGAGGTAGGCGGCCTTGCCCTTGAAGGAGGCCGGGCTCGACTCCTGCACGTTGGCCGCGGACTGCAGCCACGGCTCGTCCTCCTGCCCCCGGTCGGGCCGGGCCCCCACCCCGCGGCCGACCGCGGCGACGTAGTCGTCGATGAGCCGCTGCGCACCGGCTCCGGTGGAGTCCAGGTGCCCCACCAGGCTGACGGTTCCCGCCTTGCGGCTGTTGAGCATCAGGACGCTGAACAGCCCGGCGTAGGCCGAGTCCGGTGCGCTGTTGCGCTCGTACCAGGTGCCGTGATTGCGCACCAGTGCCTCGAACGAGCGTCGGTCCAGGTCCTTCCAGGACCAGGTGGCGTAGAAGGAGGTGATCGCTTCCGGGGCCCTGGGCAGCAGGTGCGCGGGGTCCGAGCCCTTGGCCGCCGGGTCGCGGAACCAGTAGCGGGTGACGATGCCGAAGTTGCCGCCCCCGCCGCCGGTGTGCGCCCACCACAGGTCGTGGTTCGGGTCCGAGGGCTCCCGAGTGGCCACCACGGCGGAGGCCTTCCCGGACTTGTCCACGACCACGACCTCGACGGCGTGGAGGTGGTCCACGGACAACCCGTACCGGCGGGACAGGGAGCCGTACCCGCCCCCCAGGACGTGGCCGCCGACGCCGACCTCGGCGGTCGCGCCCGCCGGGATGGTCACGCCCCAGCCGAGGAACAGTCTGCGGTACACCTCGCCCAGTAACGCGCCGGGCTCGACCGCGAACGCCCGCCGCCGGGCGTCGTAGAAGACCGCCCTCATGGGGGAGACGTCGATGACGACGCGCACCGAGGGGTCGTCGACGAAGTTCTCGAAGCAGTGCCCGCCGCTGCGCACGGCGATGCGTTTGCCCTCCCGCACCGCCTGCTGCACTGCGTCGACGACCTGGGCGGTCGTGCTCACCACGCGTACGTAGTCGGGCTTTCCGACGAAGCGGGCGTTGAAGCCGCGCTCGGTCAGGGAGCGGTAGCGGGGGTCCCCGGGACCGACGGTGACCGGGTCCGGCGGGGGCGGGCCGTCTGCCGGCGGCGCGGCGAGGGCGGCCGGAGCGGCGATGCCCTGTGCGGCCGCCGCGGCGGCCGCACCGCCGATCACCGCCGCTCCCGCGAGTACGCCGCGTCGTGTCACTTCCGCCATGGTCCGCTCCCCTTGTCGCCTCGTCGCCGTATGAAAGGATCTCCCCCCAACGATCGGCGCTGCGGTGCGACGGAACATCATCCGTGATGACCAACTGCCCCTCCACCGAAGGATGTAGGGGCTCCCCTAGGAGGCCGTAAGGCCCCTCAGGTCCTGGTGGTCGTGCCGCACTCACCGCCCGAGCCGGACGCGGCGGAGGCGCTCCCCTCGGCGCGCAGGTCCTTGCTCCGGTCGTAGGGGTCGACGGCGGGGCCGGACTCTTGCGAGTCGCCGGTGCGGTGGGACGGGAAGGCCGGGTGCAGGAAACCGTCGCGGACGCCACAAGCGGTATTGCCGATGTCCACGGCGAAGGACCGGACGGCCACCTTGCCCTCGGTCACCTGGAAGCGGGCGGGGTCGTGGAGCTCGGTGTCGATGACGCGGCGCACGATGGTGCGCGCCACCTCGCGGGAGCCGTCCGCCTTCTTCACGAGCGGATAGACGAAGGTGTAGTCGGCGTGGACTACCACGGAGCCCTTCTCGCCCTCCTTGAACGTCATCCGTCCCCGCGTCTTGACGGTTTCGCCCACCATGCGCACCTCGTTCGCGTCGAAGCGGCTGAAGAGCAGCAGCGGGTCGTGTTCCCGGTCGGGCTTGCTCAGAGAGGTGTTCATCTTCGCGGTGAGCTCCTCCTGGCGCGGTTCGATCAGGGCGAGCGCCGCGGTGGGGCGCTCGCCGCGGATCGTCGCGGGCTCCAGGTTGGCGGCGACGAGGAAGTCCCTGGTCGTCTTCAGGGCCGAGGCGACCTGGTCCTTCGACAGCGTGCCCACCGGCTCGGCTTCGGGCAGGACGATGCCCTTCGCGCCGTCGTCGTACTGCTCGGACGGCGAGCCGGCGAAGGGCCGGGCGAGCGTCGCGGTTCCCGCCGGCGCCTCGCCCGGGGCCCCGTCGGGGCGGCCGCTCTCCGCGGGCAGGGGCGCCGGGTTCTTCCGCGCGGCCGCCTCGCCCTTGTCCTGGCCACCGGGGAGCAGGGAGAGGGCCTTGTCGGGGTCGAGCGCGAACAGGAGGGCCGCGACGGCCGCCAGGACGCCGACGCCGCCGAGGATCCGGCGCCTGCGGTCCGCCCGCCCGTCCATCTCCTGCCAGGCGGGCCCGGTGCGCCAGCCCTCCGGCTCCCTGGGCGGAACGTTCCCGCCGCGCCGGTTTCCGGCCCTCAGCCGGCGCAGGCCCTTGCGGCCGGCCGCGGCCGCCGCCTCGTCCTCCTGCCGCAGCCGGGCGGTGACCATGCGGGCCCGCGCCGACGGTTCCACGGGGGCCTGTTCGCGGATCGCCCGCTCATGGTCCCGGGTGAAGCGCTCCCACTCCTCGTCAGATACGGAAGGTGACCCTCCGTCATGGCTCGAAGGTCTCCCGGGCACCGGTGGTTCGATGGTCACTTCACGCTCACTTGTCAGGGTCTTGCCAGGTTCGGCGCGGCAACTCTAGACGGGCGCCGACGGCGTTCCGCGGGCACCCGTGCCGGGGCTTCCCGTCCGGCCATCCAGGCGACGGGGTCGGCGAGTCCCCCGTCGCCTCCGGGCGGGGTCGGATACCCATGCGCTCATGACGCACGAGGACACCCTGTACCGGGCCGCCCTGGACCAGCAGCTCCGGCAGCGCATGGGGGAGGGGGCGCTGGCCGCCGGCCCGCGCGGCCTCCATGCGGCGACGCTGCTGCTGCGCGACCTGCGCGAACTCCTGGGCCCCGACTTCGCCGGCTTCATGGCCTGTGCCGTCGAAGGGTTCCGCGGCTACCGCCAGGCCGGAGGGACGGCCGGCTCGCCGATCCCGTACGGCTCCTACCTCTCCGGCCCCCTCCGCTCGGCCTTCGGCGCACCGCTCGACGAGGTGTTCGCGTGGTCCTGCGCCATCCTCGACGCCGTTCACACCATCCTGGGCGGATGCGAGGACGAGGACATCGAGGCGTTCCTCGGTGCCGCCGCCGACGCAGGACGGGAGCCGCAGCCGGTGGCGACGACCTGACGCCCGGGCCGGACGGCAGGGGCGGCATCCCATTTACTTGACAACTTTAAATATTGGCGCTTACATCAAAGTGGTTGCTTGAGGACATCAAGCAAACGTCGTCCGACCCACCACCGCGATCGAGGCACCATGCACCACACCGCCCCCGAGCAGCCCGCCGACGTCGTCGCCAGGCTCCGCGCCACCTTCCGCACGGGCCGCACCAAGCCCGCCGCATGGCGCACCGGCCAGCTGCGCAGCCTGCGCGCCATGCTCACCGAGCATGACGGGGAACTGGTGGCCGCGCTCCACGAGGACCTGGGCAAGAGCTCGTACGAGGCCTACCGCACCGAGATCGACTTCACGATCCGGGAGATCGACCACACCCTCGACCACCTCGCCGACTGGCTGCGCCCCGAGCCGGCCCCGGTCCCGCCCCACCTCGCCGGGGCCACGGCCTGGACGCAGTACGACCCGCTGGGCGTCGTCCTGGTCATCGCCCCCTGGAACTACCCCGCGCAGCTGCTGCTCGCCCCCATGGTCGGAGCGCTGGCCTCCGGCAACGCGGTCGTGGCCAAGCCGAGCGAGCTCGCCCCCGCCACCTCCGCCGCCCTCGCCCGCCTCCTGCCCCGGTACCTCGACACGGACGCGGTCGCCGTCGTCGAGGGCGGCGTCCCCGAGACCACGGCCCTGCTCGCCGAGCGCTTCGACCACATCTTCTACACGGGCAACGCGACCGTCGGCCGCATCGTCATGGCCGCGGCGGCCCGGCACCTCACGCCGGTGACGCTGGAGCTGGGCGGCAAATCGCCGGTGTTCGTCGACCGCGACACCGACCCGGACGCCGTCGCGGCACGGCTCGCCGCCGGCAAGTTCCTCAACGCCGGCCAGACCTGCGTCGCGCCCGACTACGTCCTCACCGACCCGCGGACCGCCCGCGCCCTGGAGCCCGCGCTGACCCGGGCCGTCGAGGCGCTGTACGGATCCGACCCCGCGGCGTCCGACGCCTACGGGCGGATCGTCAACGAGCGTCACTTCGACCGGCTGACCGCCCTGCTCGGCTCCGGCCGCGCGGTGACCGGGGGCGACGGCGACCGCGCCACGAAGTACATAGCCCCGACGGTCCTGGCGGACGTCGATCCCGGGGCGCCGGTCATGCAGGAGGAGATCTTCGGTCCCATCCTGCCCATCGTCACGGTCCCCGGCCTGGACGAGGCCATCGCCTTCATCAACGACCGCGACAAGCCGCTGGCGCTGTACGCCTTCACCGGATCCGAGGAGACCCGGCGGCGCCTGGCGTCGGAAACCTCGTCCGGCGGCCTCGGCTTCGGCCTGCCGCTGGCCCATCTGACGGTGTCCGACCTGCCGTTCGGCGGCGTCGGCGAGAGCGGCATGGGCAGGTATCACGGCCGCTATTCGATCGAGACGTTCAGCCACCGCAAGGCGGTCCTCGAGGGTCCGTCGGCCTGAGGCCCCGACCCCTCGGGAACGCACGCCGAGCCGTGGCGGGGCCCGCTGTCCTTGCGGGCTCCCCACGGCTCGACGCACTGACTCATCCCTACTGCCTCACGCGCACCGCCTCACGCGCGGCGTCGGGCTCAGCGACCGGGGACGGCGGTCTTCTTTCCGTTCTGATCGAGCGGGATCGGAATCGTCCGGGTGGCGGTACTGCGCTTCTGCCGGCCGTCGAGCGGCTTCTGGACCGCGTTGATGTTGAGGGAGACTCCCTGGCCTCCCGAGAACGTCCCGCTCGCGAAGGCGTTCACGCCCTCCGACGTGACCTCGTAGCCCGACACGTCCACGATCCCGTGCGACCGGCAGTCCCGGAACACCTCTTCGACCGGGACGAACCAGAGCCAGTGGTTGTCACCGTCGTGGTTGAGGTCGACCTTCTCGTTGAACCAGATCGCCACGCTTCCCGACAGGCCGACCGTGGCCGTCCAGTCGATGTCGTACTTCTGCGTGCCGACCACCAGGGTCGCCTCCACGACCGACTTCGGCGGGATCTTGAGGGGGAGGTCGACGCTCCAGTTCTGGGTCTCCTTGTGCGAGAACTCCTGCGTCGAGGAGAGGCTCGCCTCGATCGACGTGGTCTCGCTGACCTTGGCGACCGCCGGGATCTCCGCCGAGACCTCCACCGTGACGCCGACCTTCAGCGACTCCGTCACCGATATCCGCAGATCCTGCTCGGTCGTCCTGCTCTGCTTGTACGTGACGATCTGCTCGACGTCCGTGCCGTTGCGGTAATTGGTGGCGACCGAACTGACCTGTCCCGGGACGGGGGAAGGGGCATTGGGGTCGTAGACGATGCCGCTGTATTTCGTACGGACCTGATGCCGGTGGTAATCGCCGAGAGCGCTCTGCTTCCCGTAGTCGGTGGAGGCGGTGAAGCGACAGCCGTTGGACTGCGGGAATCTCTCCCGCGCCATCCACTGGCCCCACGCGTCCGTGATCTCCTGCAGCGAACGGGCGGCGGCTCGGCTCTTCTCCTGACTCCGTGCGCGAGGGGCGGCCGTCGCCGCACTCGCTGTGACGACGGACAGGGGAACGGCCGCGGCGACTCCGACGGCGGGAGCGAGCGTGAGAATGCGGCGTCTGGAGACGTAACTCATTTAATCCCGTACCTTCTTGTGGTGGGGGACGGACGGGCGAAGCTGCTTGTTGATCAATGCAATCGGCGTTCGCGCGTGCTGCATAGGGACTTTGGTCCCGTCGCCCACGGTTCACGGCACGTCACGATGAGGCATGCCCTGTTGCGCGGCCACGTTTGTGACAGAGCGTCAGAAGGGCCTGACAGTCGGCGGTCGCGCCGACCGCGCGGGCCGCTCCGCGTCGGGGGTGTACGCTCCGTAGTCGACGATGGCGTGAGCATGACATTGCTGCGGCCAGGGGTGAATGTGGCTGTTACCCATGGTTGCCGTAATATGTCCGGCGTCGCTATTGCGTCCTCGGCCATCTCGTCGTCATCGAGTCCGGACCGCCGTCGATCTTAATTCACGGCCCACCGGACTCGTCGCGCCACACCCGGTGTCCGTTCCCGGGGGCCGATTTCGGCGGAGCCCATGGGGCCGGCACGCAGTGCAGGCGGTTGCTTTTCGCTCAGCCCGGCAGACGGCGTCGCCGGTCGGTGCGCGCGGACGGAGCAGGCCCGGAAACCGGATGGCCGAGAGGCGCGTAGAGGCGCCCCCTCGGTCTCCGGACAGAACGGAAATGCACGTCGTGGATATGAGCGCGGCCAATCGAAAAGGCCTCAGCCTCTTCGCCCTGATAATGATCGGGCTGGGGTCGATCTTCGGCTCGGGCTGGCTCTTCGGAGCCGGTCAGGCGGCCCAGGTCGCCGGGCCCGCCGCGCTGGTCGCCTGGGTGATCGGCGCCGTCTTCATCGGCATGATCGCCATGACGTACGCCGAGGTCGGCGCCGCCTACCCGCTGCCCGGCGCCATGGCCCGGTTCGGCTCCATCTCGCACGGCCCGGTGCTGGGCTTCATCACCGGATGGGCGGTCTGGATCGCGACCGCCTCCCTGATCCCCATCGAGGCCATCGCCGGCACCCAGTACATGTCGTCCTGGAGCTTCGGCTGGGCCCGGGGCCTGGTCGCCGACGGCAGCCTCACCGGCACCGGCATGGCGACAGCGCTGTTCCTGACCGTCGCCCTGTGGCTGGCCTGCTACTGGTCGGTCGAGCTGCTGGCGCGCGCCAACAATCTCCTGACCCTGGTGAAGTTCGCCATTCCGGTCCTCGCGGTCGGCGCGCTCATCGCCTCCGGCTTCCACACCGGCAACTTCACCGCCCACGGCGGCTTCGCCCCCAACGGCTGGTCCGCGGTGCTCACCGCCGTCACCGCCTCCGGCGTCGTCTTCGCCTTCAACGGCTTCCAGGCCGTCGTCAACCTCGGCGGCAACGCCAAGAACCCCGGCCGCGCCATCCCGCTCGCCCTCGTCGGCGCGCTCTCCCTCGGCCTGGTCATCTACCTCGCCCTCCAGGTCGCCTTCCTCGGCGCCGTACCGCCGGAGCGGCTCGCCGAGGCCGGCGGCTGGAGCGGGATCAACTTCTCGTCGCCCTTCGCCGACCTCGCCAAGCTGCTGATGCTGCACTGGGTCGTCACCATGCTCCAGTTCGGCGCCTTCATCTCGCCGAACGGCGCCAACATCGGCAACGTCGCCTCGGCCGCGTACCTGGCCCAGAACCTCGCCGACACCGGCTTCTTCCCCAAGAAGATCGCCGAGGTGCACCCCCGCTACGGCGTCGCCCGCCCCGCCATGTGGCTGAACCTGGGCTTCTCCGTGCTGCTGCTCCTCACCGTCGGCCACAGCTGGGAGGCCCTGGCCAGCGTCGTCTCCGCCGCGATGGTCGTCTCCTACCTCATGGGCCCCATCGCGGTCGGCGTCTTCCGGCAGACCAAGCCGAACCTGCCCCGCCCCTTCCGCCTCCCCGCCGCCTCGGTGCTCTGCCCCATCACCTTCGCGTTCGCGGCCTGTGCCCTGTACTGGTCGAAGTGGCCCAACACCGGCAAGGTCGCCGTGCTCACCCTGATCTCGGTGCCCATCGCCGCGGTGGTGCTGCGCCGCCGGGGCGAGACGAGCCTGCGGCGCCAGTTCGCGCCGGCCTGGTGGATGGTCGGGTTCCTGCTGTGGCTGGCACTGCTGTCCGCCCTCGGCAGCGCCGAGTTCGGCGGCCACGACGTCATCCCGGGCGGCCTCGACATCACGCTGGTCGCCGTCTCGGCCCTGGGCTTCTACTTCTGGGCCGTGCGTGCCGGAGTCCAGGCCCACCGCGCGGGCCTGCCGGATCCCGACCCCGTACTCGACGCCACCGCCGCCGGGTCCGTGCCCGAACAGCGCCGGCCCGAGCCCGTCGAAGCCGTCGCCTCCTGACGCCTGCGGACCGGCCCCCTCCCCCTGTGCGGGGGAGGGGGCCGGTCCGTTCTCATGCCCCAGGGGCTCATGAGGCCACTGCCCGGGCAAGGGCGGGAATGGCCGGATCCGCACGGGACCTCCCCCGTGGCTTGTGCTTGTGTGGGGCACCAATGCCCTCGGCAGGCAAGGGAGTTCACGTGTCGCGCGCCCGTTTCACGGTCACCGCAGCTGCCCTCCTCATCGGCGTGAGTACGACGACGGCCGCCACGGCCGCATCCGTCACACCGCCGGATCGCGCCATCGTCGTCACCGCGCCCCGCACCGTCGACGCCGATCACCCCTTGACCCCGATAGGCACCGCCCTGCCGCAGTCCTTACGGACCTCGCCCGCCCCGGCCGCCCCGCCGGTCCAGAGCGAACACGGCGACGCCATCGCCCGGCGCACCGGCGCCACCTACACCGTCGACGCCGACCGGGCGCCCGCCGGCCCCAAGCAGCGCGGCCTCGGCCCCGCGGCCGTCTCGCCCGCCCAGTGCGCCGCCCTGCTTCCTTCAGGAGGCACGCGCATCATCAACCACTTCGAGTTTTGTCATGTCTCCACCAGCGGTTACGACGTCGTTCAGGGAGGCAAGGTCATCGGCCACGTCTCCTGGCGACAGCTCACCGCCGGCAACATCTACGCCAACGACCGGGGCGCCTTCTTCACCACCGCCCTGGACCGCGTCGTCCGCACCGGTACGACCACCGACGGACTGCTGCGCGTCGACTGGGCGGCGGGCGGCTACAGCGGCCCGGACGGCTCCAACAAGGCCTGCGACGTCCACGCCAACCCCTCCAACCCGGCCCTGCTGTCGGCCTGGCAATCCGGCGCCACCGCCACGCACGACATCTCCAGCCAGCGCGCCGACGGCTACGGACGCGACTTCGTCTCCCGCTGCGCCATCGCCTCCTACATACGCAACACCGGCGGCGCCGCGCAGATCATCTCCTCCGGCATGCGTGCCGACTCCGCCAGCTACCTCAACCACTTCAACGGCGCGATATTCGACCGCGTCTCACCGGTGATGGGCTACAGCCGCTCGTCCACCAGCCACAAGGCCGTGGCCGACCACATCTACGACGCCCAGACCAAGCCGGCCTCCACCTGGCCGACGAAGCCGGGCAAGGTCATCCCCGGCTCGATCGCCAGCGGCAAGACGCTCAGCCGCCTCTACGAGAAGTGGGACGCCGCCGCGGCCACCCAGCGGCAGAAGAACGAGACGGCGAAGAACAACGCCTGCGCCCCGATCCGGCCCACGCCCTCGGACGGCCTCGACTGCGACGAGTACCCCTTCGGCTCGACGTGGGAGGGCGCCGGGGTCGGCGACAACAACTTCTCGGTGAGGTACCTCGACAGCGGACAGAACCGCTCGGCGGGCGGCTCGCTGGCCGCGTGGTACGCGGCGGACCGCATCCTGCACCGCGACAAGTTCTACGTCGCCATCTCGTCCTGAGCCGCTGAGCCGCTGACCGGTTGAGGGGCATGCATCAGCCGCTTCTGCCCGTTCCTTCCTGCTCCGGCCCGGTGAAGGCGTCACCCCTACGGGCCGGAGCAGGCCCACACCCGCACGTCGTAGCGCTCGTACCGGAAATCCTCCCCCGGCTCGACCCGCCGCCAGGCGCACACCCCGATGCGACCGGGCCCCGGCACCGCGAGCGCGAGGTCGCCGGGACCGTCCACCGACCAGCACCGCAACGGGCCGCCGTCGGTCCGCACCTGGCAGGAGCCCAGGGCGATTCCGTCCGCCGCCGGCGGTTCCCCGTCCCACCAGGACACCACCGCCGCGACGCGCGTGTCCTGCGCCATCGTGGGAATCGCGACCACTCCGTCCGCCCCGGCCGGCGCGTCCACGTCCGGAACCGGTGGCCGGTCGGGGAGCCCGGCGGAACGCGCCGAGAGCCAGAACTCCCCGTGCGAGACCGTGAACGCCCCCCGGGCGATTCGTCGCGGCTGCGACCGGGTGAACAGCGGGAGCTCCGCCGCGAGCTGGCCCGGCACACGCCACAGCCGCACCGCGTAGGGGTCCTCCTCGCGCGGGTGGTACGTCATGGGGTCGCCCCCCGAGAGCTGCATGCCGTTCGATGTCAGGCACCAGTACACGCCCGGCCCGTCGAGCGGCAGCACCTCGCCCATGCGGTGCCCGCCCACCTCCAGGGCCACCGCTCCCGACGGGCAGTGGAAGGGGTCCCCGTACGGATGTCCGCCGCCCGGGGGCGGCCCGGACCAGGCCTCGACGGCGGCCCGCACCGACGGCGTGCCGGGCCAGAGCACCGCACGGTAGAAGGGCCGCGCACCGTTGCCGAGGCCGGGGTCGTCGGCCGCCGGGCCGGTCGTCGACGCGTCGACGACCCAGAAGCACCCAGCCGCGCCTGGCACACCGCATTCCATCGTGCCGAGCATCGATGAATCCATGCACAGGAGGCTACGTCCCGGGCACCGCCGCCCACGGCTGTTCCATGCGAGACATGGTTGGTCCAGACCTATTGACGGCCCGTCGGCGCGACTCTACGGTGCGCTCGAACCCACCGAAGGGAACCCGGGCATGAGCGGTCGGACGGCGCGTCTGCTGGGCGTGGGACTGGCCATGGCCTTCGCCGTACACCTGCCGGCCGCCACGGCGTCCGGCGCGCCGCGCGACGAGACGTGCGCGGTCAAGCCGAAGCCCTCGGGCAAGGTGCTCCAGGGGTACTGGGAGAACTGGGACGGCTCGGCGAACGGCGTGCACCCGCCGTTCGGCTGGACCCCGGTCACCGACCCCCGCATCCGCGACCACGGCTACAACGTGCTCAACGCGGCCTTCCCGGTCATCCGGCCCGACGGCACCGTGCTGTGGGAAGACGGGATGGACGCGACTGTGAAGGTCGCCACCCCGGCCGAGATGTGCCGGGCCAAGGCGGCGGGCGCCACGATCCTGATGTCCATAGGCGGCGCCACGGCCGGCATCGACCTGAGCTCCGCCGGGGTCGCCGACCGGTTCGTCGAGACGGTGGTGCCGATCCTCAAGACGTACAACTTCGACGGCATCGACATCGACATCGAGACCGGCCTCACCGGCAGCGGTGACATCACCAAGCTGTCGACCTCGCAGGCCAACCTCGTGCGCATCATCGACGGAGTGCTCGACCGGATGCCCCCGGGCTTCGGCCTGACAATGGCACCCGAGACGGCCTACGTCACCGGCGGCAGCGTGACGTACGGCTCGATCTGGGGCGCCTACCTGCCGATCGTGAAGAAGTACGCGGACAACGGCCGTTTGTGGTGGCTGAACATGCAGTACTACAACGGCAGCATGTACGGCTGCTCAGGGGACTCGTACTCCGCCGGGACGGTGAAGGGCTTCACCGCGCAGACCGACTGTCTGAACAAGGGGCTGGTCGTCCAGGGCACGACCATCCGCGTCCCCTACGACAAGCAGGTCCCCGGGCTGCCGGCGCAACCGGGCGCCGGGGGCGGCTACATGGCCCCGAACCTGGTGTCGCAGGCCTGGAACACCTACGGCGGCGGGTTGAAGGGCCTGATGACCTGGTCGCTGAACTGGGACGGGTCGAAGGGGTGGACCTTCGGGGACAACGTCAAGTCCCTGCAGCAGAGAGGGTCATTCCTCGATGGCCGCGCCCCCGCCCCGTAGATGATCGCGGAAGGTGAAGGTCGGCGTCTGTTCGCGGCGGGTGAGGTAGGTGTCGAACCGCACCTGGTGGCGCAGGGTGGCGCCCGCGCGGATGCGTTCGGCTTGGCGGTGCTCGGTGCCGCGGATCGTCTCGGCCGCTGTGAAGATCTCCTCGGCACGGTCCGCCGGCACGAAGAGCACGCCGTCTTCGTCGCCCAGGGCCAGGTCCTCGCGGCTCACCGTCCACTCTCCGACAGCCGCCGATTCCAAGGCGTCGAGAGGGCGGTCGGCCAGGCGTTGCGGGCCGGTCGGGAGCGCTCCCAGGCTGAAGACGGGCAGTCCGGCCGCCCGGATGTCTGCCGTGTCGCGATGCAGGCCCCAGATCACGATCCCTTCCAGCCCGGCGGCTTGGGCCTCCAGTGTCACGAGGTCGCCGACGCAGGCCTCGTCGAGCCGTCCGCCGTTGTCGACCACGAGCACATCGCCGTGGGCCGCCCCCTCGAACGCCTCGAGGAAGACGTCGACGCTGCCGACGTGACGCGCGGGGAGCACCCGTCCGGCCAGCCGGCCGCCCGGGGTCACGGCGCTCATGGGCGCGGGTGCGCAGCGCACCGGGACACGGGCCCGGATGCACGCGTCCGCCACATGGGCGGTCGTCAGTGACGCGAATCGGCGGCGAAGCTCTTGGTGGTCCATGCCGTGTCCTCTCCCGCTGCGAGGTGTGGCTCGTCCGGGCACACGGTATTGCCGACGGGCGTGGGCCCGCAGGCGCTTCGCGGGGGACAGTGGCGGTGTCGTGGGGAGAAAAATCCCGAATGAGAGTCAAGGCCTTTTAGTGTTACGTGCGTGATGATGCCACCGGCGCGGTGCGGCACGTGGACCTCTACGGCGACCAGGCGCGCGCGGTCCTCGAACACGACACCCTGTTCCTGGCCCTGGGCCTGGGCCTGGTGTACTTCACCGCACTGGGGCTGATGCACCGATGAGCCGGGCCGCGGGATCACACGAGGGCACGCAGGCGAAGTCCGGCGGCCGTATCGGGCGCTTCCTCCGCGACAACGGGCTCAGCCTCGCCTTCGGCATGGGATTCCTGCTGGCGATCGCCGGCCAGGCGGTGGCCGGCCGGTGCAACGAACAGCGACTGCGCCAGCTGCAGGTACCCGTCAGCTGGGGCGAGTACCTGCTGCGCGCCGAATTCTGGAGCCGCACCCTGCAGAACTGGCAGTCCGAGCTGCTGGCGGTGGCCTCCATGGCCGTCCTGTCCATCTACCTCCGCCAACGGGGCTCACCCGAATCCAAGCCCGTCGGCGCGGCCCACACCGCCACCGGCGTCGAAGGCTGACCCGTCCCGCACAGGGCCCGCCACCCTCAGCGGGACGGGCCGAGGGCCTCCTTGGCGACGATGTAGCCGGAGCCTCCGTTGACGCCGTGGCCGGGCCATGTCGCCGCGCCCACCATGTACAGGTTCGCCACGACGCTCCGGTGCGAGGGCTGGCCCGGCAGCGGCCGGAACAGATAGCTCTGGGCGAGCTCGTGGCTGCCGCCGTACGGGTCGCCCGGGCCGCAGTTCGGGTTGAAGCGGGCCAGGTCGTCCGGGCCGATCACATGCCGTCCGATGATCGTGCCGGGCAGGTTCGGGGCGTGCCGGCCGGCCAGCTCGATCACCCTGTCCGCGAAGGCGCTATTGACCCGCTCGGTCCAGCCGCCGCCGGTGTCGATCTCTCCGGCGGCGTCTCCCCGGAGCCGCAGCGGCACGTCGAGGATCTGCAGCCTGGCCACGGCCGCGCCCGCCGGGCACCGCGTCGGGTCGGCGGCGGACGGCGTGTCGAAGGAGATGGTCGGTTCGGCGGGAAGCAGCCCGCGGGTGGCTTCGTTGACCGAACGCGACAGCGCGTCGAGCCCGCCGGTGAGGTGCGACTGCCCGGTGACGGCCAGCCGTTCGTCGTCGAACCGCGGCGGCTCCGAGAGCGCCAGATGGATCTGTACGCAGCCGCGCCCGTAGCGGTACCCGCGGGCCTGCTGACGGATCAGGGGCGGTACGACACCCTCCTCGTGGGCGAGCAGTTTCAGATAGAGCTGGTCGGGGTTGACGGAGGCGACGACCGCGCGCGTGGCGTGGAAGACTTCGCCGTCGGCCGTGCACACCCCCACGGCACGCCCTTCGCGGACCAGGACCCGTTCCACCCAGCGCCCGGTCCGTACCCGCCCGCCGTGCTGCTCGACCAGGGCGGCCAGCGCCCGGGCGAGGCGCTCGCTGCCGCCTTCCGGCGTGGGCATGCCCGCCCCGGTCGCGGCGAGCAGCACGAGTACGGTCCAGAAGGCGCTGTTCGCTTCGTCGGGCCCGCGGCCGAGGTGCAGCGCCCACGGGGCCAGCAGCCCGTGCAGCACGGGCGAGGCGAAGCGGTGTTCGAGCAGATCGCGGGCGTCGCGGAAGAACGACTGGGCGAACGTCGAGTAGTGCCCGTCCTCGTGCATCAGCCCATGGATGATCCGCGCCGACTCCGGGCTGCTGAGCTCCGCAGCGAACAGCCCGAACACCGGGCCCGCGTGGGGCGCGAACTCCTCCAGCAACGCGGTGAGCGCGGCGCCGTCGCCCGGTGCGAGGCGGTCCGCCTCGGCCGCGTTCTCCTCTGCGTCCGTGGAGAACACCGCCGTCCGCCCGCCCGGCATCGAGGCGCCGATGGCGTAGCGGGAGTTGCGGTACGTCAGGCCGAGCGCGGCGAGCTCGGGCCCCAGCTCGGCGTAGGCGGGGCCCGAGGTGAACAGCGGGTGCGCCGAGGAGTAGGTGTCGTGCAGGAAGCCGGGCACCGTGAGCTCCTCGGTGCGGACGAGCCCGCCGGGTCGGTCGTTGCCCTCCAGGACCAGCACTCCCCAGCCCGCACGGGCCAGGTACGCGGCCGCCACGAGGGCGTTGTGGCCGCTGCCGATCATAATCGCGTCATATCGCTCCATAAGGGATTCTGGCAGCGGGACGGCCGCGCGGTGTAGCCCACAAAAGACGCAGGCGGGACGGGAGGCCCGTCTACGCGAGGACGGTCAGGCCGGAAGCCCCACCGTGCGATTCACCGGGGAGCCGGCGCCGCCGCCCTCTGCTCGGCGGCGCGGCGGCGGCCTGCGGCCGCCCGGGCCGGGTCGCCGAGCTGATCCGCGAGCCGGGCCTGGGCACCCCAGTTGTACGGGCACAGCGGGCGCTGGTTGATCCGCTCGCTCAGCAGCGTGCGCGCCAGGTCCCGGCGCCCCGCGTGGAGCGCCGCCTCCACCAAGGTCTTCTGCACGGCGTCCCGTTGGGCGTGGCTGCCGCCGAACGCATGCAGACGGCGGCGGAGCGGGAGCAGCAGGTCCACCGTCTCGTCGTACCGTCGCCGCCCGTACGCGACGAGCGCCCGGCACACCGGCAGCCCGACGTCGGAGGTCATCGAGACGTTGGACACCCGCGGATCCGCGTCGCGGACCCAGGCCTCGCGGTCGCGGACGAGAGCGTCGGCGTCGCAGATGCGGTCCGCTCCGACGTAGGCCATGACGGCGTGGACGTCGTTGAAGGCGTAGTAGGGGCCGTCCTTCCGGGCCGCCCAGGCGTCGGCCAGGGCGGGCCGGCGGTCGCCGGTGTCGGCACCGGCCAGGTACAGCCGCCACAGCAGCGAGGCCGCGTCCAGCAGTTCCATCGCGACGCCGGCCGAGCCCTCGTGGTGCAGGCTGGCGTCGTAGACGTCGAGCACCCGGTCGGTGCGTCCCGCTTCCAGGGCGTAGAGGGCGTAGTGCCACCAGTTGTGGACGTTGAGGTAGTTGCCGTCCGCCCAGTCGCCCACGCGCTCGTCCAGGTAGCGGATGCCGTCGGCGAACCGCCCCTGCATCTCGTAGGCGTGCACGACCGCGTGAATGCCCCACACGTCGCGGGGCCGGCGTTCCACCGCCTCCAGGGCCACCTGTTCCGACTGCTGGTAGTGGCCCGCTTCCTCCAGGCCGAACGCGTACATGCCGAGCAGGAAGCCGTAGTGCGGATCGTCCGCGTCCCAGGCCGACAGCGCCCCGCCGATGCGGTCGCGCAGCAGCACGGCGTCGCCGGTGAAGAAGTCGATCTGGTGCCCCACGGCCAGGGCGAGCGCGTCGCGCGGATACGACACGCTGATCCCGCCGAGCAGACGGCCGGCGCCGTGGATGTCGCCGTGCAGCCAGGCGGAGGCGGCCTCGATGTGCATCCGCTCCCGGGGCGTGACCTCCGACAGGTGCACGCCCCGGCGGAATTCCCCGAACCGCCTCCGGGCCCCGGCCGCGTCCTTCTCCTCCGTGCCCAGCAGGCCGAGATACGCCGTGAAGACGTTCCCCATGACGGAGCGGGGGGAGGCGGCGAGGGCCGCCTCCGCTTCCGCGTTCACCTCTTCGCGGAAGTACAGCAGGCACTCCAGCGCGTTCTCGTAGTGCCGCACCGCCTCGCCGCCGGTGCCCGTCATCGCCTGCGCGTGCCGATCCTTCTCCACCCCGGTTCCTCTCGTTCCGCCGCCTGCGGCAGTACATCCCTGCCCGGTGGTGGGTGTGCGGATGCGCGAGGTGGGGCGGACCGGCTCAGACGTACTCGGTCAGGTCGATGGCGTGGATCTGCAGCGCAAAGCCGTACTCGGGGTGGGTCGTCTCGCGCTCGGGCTCCATGCCGAGCTTGCGGATCACGTTCTCGGAGGCGTCGTCGCCCAGCCGGGGGACGGCGATGACGCGGTCGAGACCGCGGTCCTGGAGTGCGAACTCCAGCGTGGCCTGGGCCGCTTCGGAGGCGTAGCCCTGGCCCCAGAACGACTGGCCGAGCCGCCAGCGGATCTCCACGGCGGGCAGCACCTCCGGCAGGTACTCGGGGACGGTCAGCCCCACGAGACCGGCCAGCTCGCCCGAGGCGAGGAGCTCGACGGCGAAGATGCCGAAGCCCTCCTCGTCCCACTCCTCCTCCCACCGCTCGACGGCCTCGGCCGTCTGCTCCAGGTCGAGGGTCGAGCCGTCGCCGATCCACCGCATGACCTGCGGGTCCGCGTTGATGTCCGCCAAGGGGACGAGGTCGTCGTCGTGCCAGCGGCGCAGGAGGAGGCGGGGGGTGTGGATCTCGGTCATGGCCCCCATCCTGCGCCACGCCGGGCCACAACAGAAATCGGTGCCCCGGCCACGCGTGTTCCCTCCGTCGGCTGCCGCACGGGGTGGGCCTACGGCTCGTCGTGGTGCCGGCGCCCCGGGTGGCGCAGGTGCGTCCAGATGTCCCGCGCGCGGCGGCCCGCTTCCGTCCGGCTGTGCGCGACCAGGCGCCGGGCCTGCTCCGGGGTCTCCACCATCGGGCCCGAGCCGCGCAGGGGCTTGCCCGCCGTCTCGTGGAGGAAGAAGGCGGAGACGACCCCGACCACGCCGGCGGCCATCAGGTAGTACGCGGGGATCATCTCGTCGTGCGTCGCCTCGAGCAGCCCCGAGACGACCAGCGGGGTCGTGCCGCCGAAGAGCGAGACGGAGATGTTGTACGACACGGACAGCGCCCCGTACCGCAGGCGGGTCGGGAAGAGGGCGGGCAGGGTCGCGGCGGCGGTGCCGGCGAAGCACACCAGCAGCAGGCCGAGGATGAGGCAGCCGAAGGCCGGCAGCAGGGCGCCGCCGGCCCGGATCAGCAGCATCGCCGGGGCGGCGAGGGCCACCAGGGCGGCGCTGCCCGCCATGAAGACGGGGCGGCGCCCCCAGAGGTCGGAGGTGCGGCCCACGGTGGTGATGGTCAGGGCCACGAGGATCATGGTGCCGAGGATCAGCAACTGTGCCGTGGTGGGGTCCTCGCCGAGGGTTTCGGTCATGTACGTCGGCAGATAGGACGTCACGAGATAGCTGGTGACGTTGTAGACGACCACCAGGCCCATGCAGATGAGCACCGCGTGCCAGTGCTTGGTGAAGATCTCCTTCAGCCGCCCGTGCCCGGACTGACGGGCCTCCTCGGCGCTCGCCAGCCGGGCGTCGGCCTCGGCGGCGGCCTCCGCCTCCGCGCGGAAGGCCGGGGTCTCCTCCAGACGCATGCGCATGTAGAGGCCGATCAGGCCCAGCGGCCCGGCCACGAGGAACGGCAGGCGCCATCCCCAGTCCGTCATGCCGTCGGTGCCCAGGGCCGCGGTGAGCACCGTGACCAGACCCGAACCGAGCGCGTAGCCGACGAAAGTGCCGAAGTCGAGCCAACTGCCGAGGAAGCCGCGGCGCTTGTCGGGCGCGTACTCGGCGATGTACGTGGTGGCCCCGGCGTACTCGCCGCCGGTGGAGAAGCCCTGCACCAGCCGGCAGAGGAGGAGCAGCACGGGCGCGCCGAAGCCGGCGGTCGCGTAGCTGGGCAGGAAGCCGACGGCGAAGGTGCTGACCGCCATCATGATCATGGTGGCGGCGAGGACCTTCTGCCGCCCGATCCGGTCGCCGAGCGGGCCGAAGACCAGGCCGCCGAGGGGGCGTACGAGGAAGGCGGCGGCGAAGGTGGCGAAGGCGGAGATCACCTGTGCGCCGGGGGAGCTGGAGGGGAAGAAGACCTTGCCCAGGGTGGCCGCCATATAGGCGTACACGCCGAAGTCGAACCACTCCATCATGTTCCCCAGCGCGGCGGCGGACACCGCGCGGTGCACCTCGGGGCGGTCCGTGACCGTGACGTCGTCGATGGTCAGCGGGGTCTTGCGGCGCCGCAGCAGGGTCCGGTGCATCCGGTCCGTGGCCGAGGTGCCGCCGCGCTGCGGCGCCGTGGGCCCGGTCGCGGGCGTCCTCGGCACCTTCGGCGTCTTCGGCTTTCGCTTGCGGTCGGCGCTCATGCTCTCCTGCCAGGGGTCGTGCGGCGGGTCGGACGGTGCGGTGGCGGTGTCAGGCGGCGGTGGGCATTCCTCACTTGTGGGCGGTTTGCCATATTTTATTCCTGACGTGTTGATCAGCCACGCGCGTGCCCGGCCGGGCGCCGGTCAATCCCCCTGAGTCATGTGTCCACGGTTGTCGCCCTCCTGCCCGAACGTGACGTCGCCGTGCACCTGCCCCGCCTGGATCACTCCCTCCGTACGCGCCTGCCCCGAGACCTCGTTGTGGATGTGGACGGTGCCCTGGCCGCCCTGCGGCACGCAAAAGTCCGGTGGCTCCTGCCAACGGGTGCCGGCGAAGTCCCGCAGGCCGGCCGCGAGGTCCACCGGGACGGTGGCGCTCGTGGACAGCGGGAGGACGAAGAACCACCCGTCGCCGCCGCGGAAGTACCGCGCGGGCACGGGTGCGCCGGGCCGGGGCAGCACGTGCAGGGCGTAGACCTTGGTGTCCCGCTTGCGGTGGATGAGTTTGCGTACGGCGACGAGCTGCACGTCCGACCAGGCCAGCCGGCCGCGATGGCGCCCCATCCTGAACTCGATGTGCGCCGGGGTCAGGCGCAGCGCCTGGGTCTGGGGCGGCAGGAGCCAGTGGACCAGCATGATCAGCACCCCGAAGCCGCACATGGCGAGGGACGCTCCGGCGGCCACCAGCCAGTTGCCCTGCACGCCCGAACGGATGAAGACCATGACCGCGAGGAAGAGCATCACCGGCCAGTGGGCGAGGGAGAGCCGGCGGCTCCTGCCCTCGGCGCTGAATCCGTGCGCGTCGGCGTGGACGGTCCAGCCCTTGAGCGACCCCAGCGGGGACCTCTCGAGTTCGGCCAGCGCGTCACGGAACCGGGGCAGCGGCGCGGACGCCGCGGCGGACCCGGGAGGCCGCAGGTACGGAGAGGGCCGGGCATCCCGCGGATGCGGCAGGGCATCGTGCGGGTACGGCGGGGCCGCGGGGGCGTCGCCCCGCTCGGTGCCGGACAGGTGCTCCTGGAGCCGCAAATGGCGGAACCGGTAGACGCCGCCGCTGCGCTGCAGCAGGCCGCCGTGGTGCGCGTCGCGCAGGAACTCCATCAGCGACCAGGGCACCCGCCCCGCGATCGCCAGGCACCCCTTGGCCAACAGCCAGCGGCTCCACAGGCTCATCAGAAGGAGCATGGCCGCGGCCCCGAACCAGGCGGTGACGCCCCGCGCCAGGGTGGTGCCGACCGATGCGTAGACGTACCAGCCGAACGCCCCCTGCCCGACGCCGATCAGCACGGCCACGGTGCCCACGGAGAGCCAGGCGGCCGTGCGCTCGCTGCCCAGCACCTCGTCGGGCGTGCTCGCGTCCTCGGTGTCCGAGGGGGCGGCGATCGTCACCATGACCAGCGGGGCCAGCACGACGCTGCAGACGACCATCACCACGTACGGGCGGGCGTCGTACGCCCCCATGACCATGGTGCTGAACAGCGCGGCGGGCAGGGCGACCACCGCCGACGCCTTCAGACCCCGCCCGAGGGAAGCGGCCCGGCCCGCCGAGCGCAGGGCGGCGCCGATGCGGAACGGATTGGCGCGTCGGCGCGGTTGCCCCAGCCGGAACCCGAACCACAGGTCCACGGCGATCCAGACGGCCATGGCGTGGACCAGGCCGTTGGTCAGCGCCAGCTCCAGCCCCCAGCCGGCCATGAAATCCCCTGTCTGCGAGGAGACGAACCAGTCGCGGGTGACCGCGGCGACCTGGGACAGGGCGAGGCAGACCAGGGCCAGCGCGGGCAGCAGCATGACGCGCACCACAGGGGTGCGGTGCAGGTCCCACCAGGCGAACTCCGTGGTGCGGCGGCCGGTGAGGTGGCGGGCGAGATGGGCGAGCCAGTGCCGCGAGCGCCCCGGGTTCCACTGGCTCGGCGCGTGCAACCGGTCCGGGGAGTGGGGCTGCTGGGTGAACACCGCCGGAATGATCAGGTCGAGCAGGTACCTCTCGACCGCCTCCCGCGAGGGGAACGGCCGGCGCACCAGCTCCAGCGGGTCGGCGGGCGGTGCCTGGAAGCCCCGGCGGGCCAGCCAGATCATCAGCGGACTGGTCAGGGCCCGCGCGACGGGCCCCTCGGGCTCCTGGTCCACGGCGTCGAGCATCAGCTTCCAGCTCCGGCGGACCTGTGGCGCCGCCGACCGCAGCAGATAGGCGGTCGCGTCCTGCAGACCGACCGGCTGGGCCTCGATCACCGCGGCCCGTGCGACGGACGCCCCCGCCTCCTCTCCCGCGCGGTACTCCCGCGTGCGGGACGTCAGGACGAGCGCGTCCTTCTCGCCCAGCGCCCGGTCGATCTCACGGACCGCCAGGGAACGCCGGTGCGCGGGAAGCTCGTCGAGCCCGTCGAGCACGGGGAGGACCAGCCCGTCCTGGACCAGCCGCGCCGCGGGGTGGGCGCCGTCGACGCGCGGCAGGCCCGGGTGGTCCTCGGCTATCCGCCGCGCCAGCCAGCCGCGGAAGTGCTCCCGCGACGGATCCCACGACTCCAGCGTCAGCACGACGGGCACCGGCGGCCGTACCCCGCCGCCCCCTCCGTCGCGCGAAGCGTGCCGCGCCGTCAGACAGCGTTCCGCCAGCTCCAGGGCCAGCAGCACCGCCAGCGTCGACTTGCCCGCGCCCGGGTCGCCCAGCACCACCAGACGACGGTGCCCCAGGCCGAGGAAGACGTCCGCCATCCTCGCCATCTGCCCGCCGGGCCCGCCGCCCCCTAACTCGGGCCAGTCCGCCCGCCAGCGCACCGCCAGCGGCTCGGCCGAGGCCAGGTCCCAGGCGTTCAGCTCCGCCGACCACTGCGTGCGGATGCTGCGCGCCAGGGCCCACGCGGCGCGTTCCACGGGATCGGCCGCGGGCGGCAGATGCACCGTGACGTCTCCATGGACGTACCCGATCTGCAGCACGTACTCCGCCGTGCCCCGCATGACGTTGTGGGAGCGCAACTCGTCTGCCATGACGGCATTGTGGGCCACAAGTGCGGCCGTATCGCCCCTCTTGCGAAAGAGACGCGGGGGACTTCCGCCAGCCGTGCCGCCCCATGTCGCGGGCCCGTGCGAGGGCTGCCCGGGCCGTCCGGAACTGCCCGCGTCGGTGGCGCGTTCCAGCTCATGAGTGGCCGGAGCGGATGGGCGGGGGACGCGGAGTGACGAGCGAGCTGACGGCCGGGGGGAACCGGGCGCTGCCCGCGGGCACGCTGACGATACGGGTGCCCGGCCCCTTCGACGTATCGGCGATCGTCACCGGCGAGGAGGGCAGGACGTCGGGGGACGGCGACTTCGTGTTCTTCAACCAGCCCTCCGCGCCCGGCGCGCGGCTGGAGGGCGACACCCTGACCGTGGACCCGGCCCGGCTGCGCCCGGGTGCGCGGCGGGTCACGGTGGTCCTCAGCCCGGCCGACGCCCGTACGCCGCTGACGTCGCTGCCCGCCCCGGTCATGACCGTCGCGGGCGACGGGGGCCGGGTGCTGGCCCGCTTCACCCCGCCGCGGCCGACCGACGAGACCGTGCTGCTGCTCGCCGAGCTCTACCGGCGTGACGCCGGGTGGAAGGTACGGGCCCTGGGGCAGGGATACGCGGAGGGACTGGCCGGGGTGGCCCGCGACTTCGGCATCGACGTCGAGGACGACGACGCCGACCCGTTCCCGGCCGTACCGACGCCTGGCAGCGCGCCCGCCCCTCCCAGTGGCTTCGATTCCCTGCCCGGCCTCGTCAATTCCCGGCGGTCCCGGGCCGGGGTGCGCCCGGTGACGGTGGACGCGAGGCTGGCCGCGGCCGCCCGGGCCCACGCCGCGGACATGGCGGCCCACGGCCGGCTGTCCGCCGAGAGCCCGTCAGGGACCTCCCTCTTCCAGCGGGTCACCGCGGCCGGCTACGCCTACCTCGTACTGACCGAGCACCTGGTCTCGGGCCCGCGCAGTGCGGCGGAGTTCGTGGACTACTGTCTGGCGGGGTCCGAACGCCGTGCCGCCTTCACCGACGGGACGTTCACCCACCTCGGGCCCGGCCACGCGGTGGACGGTGCGGGCCGGACGTACTGGACGGTGCTGTGGGCCCGGCCGTACACACCGGCCGGTCTCGAGCAGGCCGTGGCCGAGGTGCTCGCCCTCACCAACGCGGAACGGGCCGCGGCCGCCCTGCCCCCGCTGACCGCCGATCCGCACCTCGCCGTGGCGGCCCAGGCGCACAGCGCCGACATGGCCGGCCGCGACTTCTACTCCCACACCACCCCCGAGGGACGGGAGCCCTGGGACCGGGCGCGGGCGGCCGGCGCCGCGCACCGAGCGATCGGCGAGAACATCGCCTGCGGACAGCGCACTCCCGCGGAGGTCGTCCGCGGCTGGATGGACAGCCCCGGCCACCGCGCCAACATCCTCACCCCCGGCTTCACCCACCTGGGCGTGGGGTACGCACCGGCAGGCCGGGCCGGCACGTACTGGACCCAGCTCTTCGGTGGTGCCCTCTGACGCCCCGCCGTGATCGGGTCGAACGGGCTCAAGACCATGGCCAACGCCACCGATGAGGCGAGAGGGTGGGCGGACACGAGGAGCCACGGTCCCATGGGACCGACCCCAGGGAGAAGGAGGCACCATGAACCGGCAGGACGGGCCCGAACGGCCCTACGACGTCGTGATCTTCGGAGCGACGGGGTTCGTCGGGGAGCTCACGGCCGAATATCTGCTGGCGCACGCGCCGCAGGGCTGCCGGTGGGCGCTGGCCGGGCGCAGCAGAGAGAAGCTGGAACGGCTGCGGGAGCGCCTGGCCGCGCTCGACCCCGCCCGGGCGGCCGGCCTCGCGCTGGTGACCGCGGACGCGGCCGACCCGGCGGCGATGCGGGAGCTCGCCGAGTCCACGCACGTCGTCGCCTCGACCGTCGGCCCGTACATCTGGTACGGGGAGGAACTGGTCGCCGCCTGCGCGGAAGCCGGCACCGACTACACCGACCTCACCGGTGAGCCGGAGTTCGTGGACCTGATGTTCGCGCGGTACGACGCCCGGGCCCGGGAGACCGGCGCGCGGCTGGTGCATTCCTGCGGCTTCGACTCCGTGCCGCACGACCTGGGCGCGTACCTCACCGTCCGGCAGCTGCCCGAGGGCGTGCCCCTGCGGGTCGACGGCTTCGTCCAGGCGTGGGGCCTCATCTCCGGCGGGACGCTGGCCTCGTCCCTGACCATCCTGGGGCGCCGGCCGCAGGCGCTGGCCGCGGCCCGTGAGCGACGCTCGCACGAGCCGCAGCCGGCGGGCCGCCGGGTCCGGGCACCGCTGGGCACCCCCCGCTTCAGCAAGGAGACGGGCACCTGGGCCCTGCCGCTGCCCACCCTCGACCCGACCGTCGTACAACGCTCGGCAGCCGCACTGGAGCGTTACGGCCCCGACTTCCGCTACCGCCACTACGCCTCGGTGAAGACCCTGCCCATGGCACTGGCCGGCCCGTTCGCGGTCGGCGCGGTGGTGGCGGCAGCGCAAGTACCGGCCGCCAGGACCTGGCTGATGAACCGTTACGCCTCGGGCCGAGGCCCCAGCGCGGAGCGGCGGGCCCGCAGCTGGTTCCGGCTCCGCTTCGTCGGCGAGGGCGGCGGCCGGCGGGCGCTCACCGAGATCACGGGCGGCGACCCGGGCTACGACGAGACCGCCAAGATCCTCGCGGAGGCGTCGCTGAGCCTCGCCCTGGACGACCTGCCCAAGACCTCGGGCCAGGTCACGCCGGTGACGGCGATGGGCGACGCCCTGGTCGAACGGCTGCGGACGGCGGGGATCACCTTCCGGGTGCGGACCGTGCCGGGCAGGTGATCGGCGGGCCGGGGCGGTGAACCGCCCTGCCGCGTCTGCGGCCAAGGAAGCCTCACGCCAGGCCGGCGCGCCGTGCGACGGACTCGACGTGGGCCGCGAGCAGGCCCATGTCTGTCCCGTCCCTCCCTGGCGCTGGATGCGGCCACCAGGCTGCACCCTGGCGGCGGCGTCCCGCAGGCGCCCGGCGGGATCGGGGGGTAGGCCGCGTCCGTACCGTAGGGGAGGAGGACGGCGGCGGGTGGCCGGTCCGGCCTCAGGGCCGGCCGGCCGGGCTCAGCACTGGGGCCGTCGGCCGTGGTTGGCCCCGTGCTTACGACGGGCCCTCTTCTTGCGGCGCCGCTTCGAGGACATGCCGTCTCCTCTCCAGATGGGGCTTTGGCGAATTTATACCATTCTGGAGTATTTTCCCCGATGACGCGCGCCGCGGTTCACGCCGGGGCGTGGCCGTACCGCGCCGCGAGGGGTGCGAGGTCGGGTTCGCCGAAGCGGGCGCGCAAGGCGTGGAACGCGTCGACTTTTTCCTTGCCGAACCTCCGCACATGGGCGGCGTAGTCGCCGGAGGAGAGGAATTTCGGAGGCGTCGTCTTGGTGTGGAACTTGTCCGCGTACATCACCAGTTGCTCTTCGGGGCTCACGGCGAGGTAGTCGGCCTCGGGGAGGGGCAGCTTCTGCTTGCGGATGTCGTGCCTGGTCAGGCCCATTCCCGTGTGGCACGAGCAGAAGCGGCGCAGGCGCTCGGGGAAGCCTTCCCGGCCGAGGATCTCGTGGCCGAGCACACCATGACGGATGTACTGGCCCTGGAGGAACCGCCCGGCGCGGTCGTAGAGCCGGTAGACGCCGATGTCGTGGAGCAGCGCGCCCGCGCGCACGAGCTCCGCGTCGAGCCGGTGGGCGGAGCGGGCCATGAGCTGCTCCGCGATGCGGCAGACGATTTCGCAGTGTGTGTACACGAGGTCGAAAGCCTGCTGCGACGGCGCGTACTTCTCGTGCAGCACACGGATCTCGGCGACGGTGGGCAAGGTCACCGCCGCAGCGTAACAACCCGCCGCAGCGCCGCGCCGCCGATGGATTCACCAATAGTGCTTGCGGCCGGCCACCGCGTGCCCCATGGCTCCGAGCAGGAAGAATATGGCTCCGAGGACGACGAGGATGATGCCGATCGTCCACAGGATGGATATTCCCGCCACGAATCCGATGACCAGCAGAATGATGCCGAGGGTGATCATGGTGGACTCCTGGTTTCCGCCGTTCGGCCCGGCGCCCGGAAGGAGATGACGGCCAGGTCGGACATGTCCTATTTATTTTAAATGTTCGTGGCGTTCAATGGAACGCTAGGACATTGCGGAGGGTGGCCGGGCGAATGCGCGTCGTCGCGGGAGAGGTGCGGCCGGGCACGGATACGGGCTCAGGAGGTACGGATCCGCGCTCACCACTCGACCAACAGCCTCGCCGGCGCGACGACGTTGATGCTCGGCTCGTACACGCGCGGCTGGTCCGGGACCAGCCGCAGGTCCGGTCGGTGGCGCATGAGCGCGGTGATGCCGGCCCGGATCACCGTCCGGGCGAGATTGGCGCCGAGGCAGTAGTGCAGTCCCTGGGAGAAGTGCAGGCTGCCGGCCAGGTGCGGGCGGTGCGGGGCGAAGGAGTCGGGCTCCGGGAAGTGCCGCTCGTCGCGGTTCGCCGAGGCCGTCATGACCCAGAGGACCGAGCCCGCCGGGACCGGGACGCCGCCCACCTCGACCTCGGTCGCCGTCATCCGGAACACCCCCAGGGCCGGCCCGGAGCGCCGGAGGGTTTCGCTGAACACGCCGTCGAAGCGATCGGGTTCGTCCCGCAGCGCCTGCCAGCGGTGCGGTTCCTCCAGCAGTTCCCCGCACAGATTGATCAGGGCGAAACTGGTCGGGCGGAAGCCGGCGGTGATGACGTCGAAGCTGATCAGGCTGATCAGCTCTTCGTCGCTGTAGTCGGCCTCTCCCTTCGACACCTTCTGCACGAGAAGACTTATGAGATCGTCCTGGGGCAGACGCCGGCGTATGTCGATGACGTCGCTCAGATACGCCTCCCACTCCTGGATGTCGTTCGCATAGGCGAGTTGCAGATGCGCGGGAGGCCGGCCGAAGAAGAATTCATTGACCGCCCGGTGGTAGCGCATGATGCGGTCGTAGTCGTCGACGGGCAGTCCGGCCAGCCGGATCACGACGGTGTTCGCCAGCGGGCGGGCGTACGCCTCGACGAGGTCCACGGGAGGTTCCGCGGGAATCTCACCCGCCCGCAGGTCGGCGATCTCCTCGATCCGGGGCTCGAGACGCTTGACGCCCTTGGCCGAGAAGTACGGCACGACCGGCTTGCGCAGGCGGTCGTGCGTGGGCGACCCGTCGAATCCCATATTGGGCGCCGTGAACGTGCTGGTGTTCCGCAGCACGTCACGGACCTCCGGGGGATAACTCGACATGATGATGGACCGCGTGGAGGCGGGAAAGAGGTCGGCGTTCTTGAGGACCCACGACACGTCGTCGTACCGGGACACGATCCACATGTGCAGATCTTCGCTGTAGAAGACCGGCGCCTCGTCCCGCAGGCTCTTCAGCATCGGATGCAGATCGGCCGAGCCGTGCGAGAGGAAGGTGGCCGCCACCGACTCGGGGGAGAGCAGCGGACAGTTCTGCGCCCGTGCCCCGTTGTCGGTCCCGATGGAGGAGCTGATGAATTCCGGCAACGTCAGACCTGCTTTCGATCGTTTTGGTGGCGCAATCAGGCGCTCTCCGGGGCGTATCCGTCGCTTTGTTCAGGCTCGCACCCCTTCGTGGCGTACGAGGGCCGCCGCCCTCTCCTCCCGAGGCCCTCTTGACGGGAGCCATGGCGCCGGGTGAGGCGCGGCGGGCCACGGATGCCGGGGAATTCCTCGTCCCCGGAGCACCACGGGAATCGCCGCACCTCACAAGGCCGATGGCTGCCGCACCCGGTACGGACGCATCCCGAGCCCGTCCGCCTGACACGTGCGGGGCGCGTACTCAGGAAGATACGCACGCCGGTAGACGGGCCCCGAAAGGCATATACGTTCTTCGACGGGCAGGCCAATGCCGTCGAATTCCGTGTTTCCGGGCGCGGGATCGTTCCATGAGGGCCCACTGACCTGGCCGACGGGCGCTCGATGATCGAACGGATCATCTGCGGCCCGCGCCGGTCATGGAGAATGGAGTGCGGATCACTGGCCGTTCAGGGGGAGTTGCGGAATCCACATTTCTCGCAGGTGTGCTGTCAAACGGGGGAAAGCGTGAATGCGAAGGTGACTGTTCTCGGCCTGGGGTCCATAGGGACGGCATTGGCCGAAGTGTTGGTGGCGGCCGGTCACCGGACGACCGTCTGGGACGGTACGCCGGGGGCGGGAGAGGCTCTGGCCGGCAAGGGTGCCGTGGCGGCGGGCTCGGCCGCGGAGGCCGTCGCGGCGAGCCCACTGGTCGTGATCCGCATGGCGACGTACGAGGCCGTCCGCGAGGTCCTGGACTCCGTGGCCGCCGGGGCGTTCGAGGGCCGTGGCATCGTGAACCTCACCCCGGGCTCGCCGCTGCACGCGCGGGCGGCGGCCGACTGGGCGCGGCGGCACGGCGCCGGCTATCTCGACGGCGTGATCATGGCGACGTCGCCGCCCGGCATCGGGAATCCCGACTTCCCGGTGCTCTTCAGCGGCTCGCGGGCCGCCTTCGACAAGCATCGCGAGGTGCTCGCCGCACTGGGCGAGCCGGTGCATCTGGGCACCGACACCGCTCTGGCCTCCGTGTACGACACGGCGCTGCTGGGCCTGATGTGGTCCACGCTGGCCGGCTGGTTGCACGGTGCGGCGCTCGTCGGCGCCGACGGTCCCGGCGGGAACGAGACGGCGACGGCCTTCACGGACGTGGCCGACCGATGGCTGAAGACCGTCGGCCCGCTCATGAGGAGCTATGCCGCACAGATCGACTCCGGTCAGTACCAGGGCGACGGGATCACCCTGCACCTCCACCGCTCGGCGATGGACCTCCTCGTCCACGCGAGCGAGCTGCGAGGGGTGGACCCCGACCTGCCGGAACTGTTGCGGGAACTGACCGGGCGGGCGATCGAGGCCGGGCACGGGGACGACGGCTACGCGCGCCTGGTCGAGGTGATGCGCCGGAACGACCGGTCGTGAGCTTGTCCGTCGGTGGCGAAGGCGGTATTCCTGCCCGTACTACCGCATGACCCTGTTTCCTCCATATGACGTACATCGGGCGTTCTGCGTCGTTTGGCGTCGGGCAGGGGGTGGGCAGCCTGGAGCGGGACGATTCGGGCGGCCAGTTGGGGGGCGTGAGGATGACGACGCGTCAATGGCGAGTCAGCACATGCGCGGCGGCGGTGATCGGTGCCGTGGTGGCGCTCGGCGGCTGCGGCGGAAGCGACTCGGGCGACCCGAAGCCGGCCGCGACGGTCTCCGCTTCGTCCCCCTCGGTCCCGTCGTCGGCATCCTCCTCAGCCCCGTCGTCGGCCTCTTCCGCGGCCTCTTCCGCGGCCTCTTCCCCGGCATCCTCTTCGGCCCCTTCCTCGGCTGCGTCGTCGCCGGGGTCGGGGAAGAACGGCGGGCGGGAGGTGCTGCCCGGGCTGCCGTCGGCGGGGGAGGCCCGTCAGCAGCTGGGGAAGCTGACGGTGGCCGAGCCGCGCCCCATGACGGGCTACAGCCGGTCGGCCTTCCCGCACTGGGCGCAGCAGGGCAACAAGTGCGACACCCGCGAGACGGTTCTGGAGCGCGACGGCCAGGGCGTCAAGCGGGACGCCGAGTGCCGGGCGACCTCCGGCTCGTGGCGCAGCTTCTACGACGACAAGACGTTCACGGCGGCTTCCCAGGTCGACATCGACCACATCGTGCCCCTGGCCAACGCATGGCGGTCGGGCGCCGACAAGTGGCCCACCGACCGTCGCAAGGCGTTCGCCAACGACCTGACCCACCCGCAGCTGCTGACGGTCTCGGCGGCCTCGAACCGGAGCAAGGGGGACCAGTCCCCGGACCAGTGGCAGCCGCCGGCGAAGTCCGCCTGGTGCGTCTACGGCCGGGCCTGGACGTCGGTGAAGAGCACCTATGGCCTCACCGTCACCGAGAACGAACGGAAGATGCTCACCACCATGTTGGGTACCTGTACGGCATGAACAGCGAGCACTACGCGCAATACGAACACTTCCGGGACGAGGTGACCGCCGGTCCGGGCGGTGCGATGACCGACGAGGTCGGCGTCGTCACCGGCGACCTCACCGTCGTCACCGCGCTGCGCCCGGACGGCCCGGCCGGGGTGCGGGTGCAGTACACCGGTGCGGAGGAGTGGTACACCCTCACCGGCAGCCCCCGCCCCGTACCGCCCGCCGGACTGAAATCCCTGCACCAGGCAGTGCTCGAGGCCGTCCGGGCCGGCGGCGGCGCACAGGTGCCCGGCTGAGACCGGCGACGGGACCACCGCCCCGCCCCGCCTCGTGTCCATCGGCCGGTGGACACGAGGTTCACCCGCCGATGCGCACCGCCTGCCCGGTGACGCGTACGCGCGCGTCGGCGGGGTCCACGGTCACCAGCAGGTCGCTGGGGCGGCCCATGTCCTCGCCCTGGCGAATGCTGATCGCCGCTTCCTCGCGGATCTCTCCGGTCGCCCGCAGATAGCCGCCCAGCGCGGCCGCCGCCGCGCCCGTGGCCGGGTCCTCCACCACGCCGCCCACCGGGAACGGGTCGCGCGCGTGGAAGAGCAGCTCGCTCTCCCGCCACACCAGCTGCACGGTGGTCCAGCCGTGCGCTCGCATGACGTCGGCCAGGGCGTCGAAGTCGTAGGCCAGGTCGGCCAGTCGCGCGCGGGAACCGGCCGCCAGGACGAGGTGCTCGTTGCCGCCGAAGGCGACGTGCGGCGGCAGCGCCGGGTCCAGGTCCTCGCGCGCCCAGCGCAAGGCGGCGAGCGCCGCGTCCAGTTCGGCGTCCACGGCCGGCCGGGAGCGGGTGGGCGCACTGGTGAGGGTCGCCCGCACCGCGCCGCGCCCGTCGACGACCGTATCCACCCGGATGTCGCCCACGGGCGTGTCGAAGACCACCTCGCCGGGGCCGATGCGCTCGGCGAGCGCCACCGCCGTGGCGACGGTGGCGTGTCCGCAGAACGCGACCTCGGCCAGAGGGCTGAAGAAGCGCAGCCGGAAACGGCGCTCGGTCTCGTCGGCGGCGGTGATGAAGGCGGTCTCGGAGTACCCCACCTCGGCGGCCACGGCCAGCATCCCCGCCTCGTCGAGCCGGGCGGCGTCGAGGACGACGCCCGCGGGGTTGCCGCCCGCCGGGTCGGAGGTGAAGGCGGAATAGCGAAGGATCTCGACGGAACGGCCGGCGACGGTCTCGGTCTCAGTAGTCATGAGGGTTACTCTGCCGCCGGGCAGGCATCGTGACAAGCGATGGATCATGATGGGTCCCATCGGTGCATCCGATGGATCCGGCTATGCTCGCCCGCATGGACACCCGACTGCTGCGCACCTTCACCACCGTGGCCGGCACCGCCAGCTTCACCACGGCCGCCGCCGAGCTGCACCTCGCCCAGTCGACGGTCACCGCGCAGGTCCAGGCCCTGGAGAAGGAGCTGGGCACCCGGCTCTTCGACCGGCTGCCCCGGGGCGTGGCGATCACCGAGGTCGGCAGGCGGCTGCTCGCGGAGGCCGAGGGCGTACTGGACGCCGAGTCACGGCTGCGCGCGGCGGCCGCGGCCGACGGCCCTCCCGTGGGCCGGGTCGTCATCGGCGCGGGCGAGACGCTGTGCTCGGCGCGACTGCCCGGCGTCATCGCCGCCCTGCGCGGGCTCCACCCCGACCTCGAGGTCGACTTGTCGCCCGTAGGAACCGCCGAGGCCGCGGAGGGCCTGCGCACGGGCCGCCTCGACATCGCCTTGATGCTGGAGGAGGAAGTCCTCTTCCCCGACATCGACACCGAACCCCTCGCGCACGAGCCGCTGGTGCTCCTGTGCGCCCCCGGACATCCCTTCGCCCACCGGACGGATCCGGTCACCTGGGAGGAGCTCGCACAGGAAGCGTTCTTCCTCCACGAGCAGGGCTGCTCCTACAGCGACAGGCTCGCCCGCCGTCTCCTGTCGACCCCGGGCGTACGTCCCCGCCTGACCCGCTTCGGCAGCATCGAGGCCGCCCGCTCCTGCGTGGCGGCCGGCCTCGGCCTCACCCTGCTGCCGCGCGCCACCGTCGAGCACGCCCTGCGCGAAGGCCGCCTGGCCGAGGTGACGGGACCGTCGATCCCCGACGTGCCCGTACAACTGGCGCGCCACCGCAGGCGCTGGACCTCTCCCGCGGCGCGGGCGGTCGTCGCCGAGCTCGCACGGCAGTTCGGGGGCGGCGAGGGGAGCGTTCCCGCAGCCCGGTCGTAGGCCGCCTCCTCGGGGCAGGCCCGCCGGGACTGCTCCGTTGCGGCGAATCCGCGGCCCCGCCGTTCGGAACAACCGTGCCTACGGGAACACCGATACGGATGGACGTCGCGATCATGGGGCACTACCGTGCCGACCGGCTCGTCACCGCGCTCAGGCGCCACGCGGCCGAGCGGATCTGGCTGTGCGGCCCTACCGACGTCAGCGCCGGCATGGGACCCGGCATCCGCTACCGCCACCTCGCGGCGGGCGCGGGTGTCGACGACGTCCTGGCCCTGTGGGCGCGCATCGGCGCGCAGGTGGTGGTGCCGAGCCTGTATCCGCTCGAACAGGAACAGCTCCTGCACACCCTGGCCACCGCCGCGCAACAGGTGCCCTTCGGCGGCCGGCACGCACACGTCCATCCACCCGCCTTCGCCGAAGCGGTGTCCGACAAGGTCCTCTTCCACCGGCTGGCCCTCGACCGGGGCTGGCCGGTGCCCGAAGGCATCGTCTGCGAGGACAGGGCGCAGGCGGCCGCGGCACTGAAGGAGCTCGGGCCACCGGTGATGGTCAAGACCGGCAGATCCGTGCCATGGCAGGGGCGCTGGTACCTCACCGGCCCCGACGACCTCGGCGCGGCGGACGGCATGGTCTTCCCCGTGGTGGTGCAGCGTGTCTGCCGGGGCGAGGAATTCGGCGTCGAGCTGCTCACCGACAGGGGCGGCACGCTGCGCTGGCCCATTGCCTCCTTCGGCCCCCTGGACGAGCGGTGCATGCCCGGATGGCGCATGCGGGTGATGCCGGCCGGGCTGCCCGCAGCGGTCCGGCACGGCCTCGACGCGTTCATCGCGGACGTCACCGACGTGCTCGCACCCCGCGGGGCGTGGCAGATCGACATGGCCGTCGAGGCGGGGGAGCTGCGGGTGCTGGAGGTCAACGGCAGGTTCGGCGGAATGGCCCACCTGAGCCGGGCGGTCACCGGCCACGATCCCTACCAGGCGCTCGCCACCGCCGCGCTGGGCGGCGAACCGCCGGCCCCCACCGCCGTGCGCGTCGCCGCCGAACTCCCCCTGCGGATCGGCGCGAACCTGCCGGAAGCGGGCGACGGCGTACGGGTCGAGATCGAGAGGCCCTCACCCACGGAACCCTGTCTGCCCACCCACTTCCACCGCACCCTCGTCGTCGCCGACGACCCGGCCGCACTCGCACACTGGATCCGCGCTCTGCCCGGAAGCGCCTGGGCCGACCATGTGCCGCTCTCGCGGGGGTAGGGAGCCAGGGATCAGGGCGCCCCCGTCAGCTCCGACAGCAGCTCGGTGACCTCCTGGGCCTGCTGGGGGAGCGCCGCCTCCTCGTACGCCGTCCGCGCCTGTTCCCAGTGGCGGCGTGCCGCGTCCGGCCGGCCCGTGGCGGCGGCCAGGTGACCGAGATGGTGCAGGGTACGGGCCTGGCCGACGGTGTGGCCGAGCCGCCGGTAGACGAGCAGCGCGCCGTGGTAGCGGTAGTGGGCCCGATCGTGGTCCGCCTGGTGGCGGGCGGTGATGCCGAGGTTGAACAGGGCGTTCCCGCTGCCCTGGTGGTCTCCGAGGGCATGGAAGAGCGGCAGGGCGGCGGCGTAGTACGTCTCGGCCTCCCCGTACCGGCCGCTGCGCCGGGCGACCGTGCCCAGGCTGTGCAGGGTCCGGGCCTCACCGGTGCGGTCGCCGAGCCCCCGGTACAGATCGAGCGCCTCCGTGAAGGTCCGCAGCGCCCGGTCGTAGTCCTGCATGTGCTTGAGGAAATCGCCCATGCTGTACAGCGCGAGGGCCTGTTGCGCGCCGTCGGCGCTGGAGCGGGCGCACTCCACCGCCAGCTCGCACGCCTCGAGACCGGCGTCCCAGTCCTGCTGACGGCGCAGCAACCAGCTCACGTCGTGGGCCAGCGGCAGGACGACGCCGGGCCGGTAGCGCATCCAGGCCAGCTGGAGGGCGAATCGCAGGTTCGGGCGCTCGACGTTCAGCCAGTCCTCTGCCGCATCCTCGCGCTGGCCCGCCCGCGCCGCCCGCACGATGCGCTCGGTGACATCCCGGGCGGCGTCAAGGTAATGGGCCAACAGTCCGTCGACGGCGGCCTCGACGCTCGCCTCGTCGTCCTCCGCGGAGCAGCGCCGCTCGGCGAACAGCCGCAGCAGGTCGTGGAAGCGCACCCAGCCCCGGGGCCTGCCCGGCTCGATCATGTGGGCCTCGCGCAGCGACCGGAGCAGCTTCCTGGCCTGCGCCACGGAACGTCCGGCGACCGCGGCGGCGGCTTCCACGCTGACCTGCTGCCCCAGATGGAGGGACAGCAGCCGGAACATCCGGGCTTCCTCGGGCGCGAGCCCGGCGTACGACAGCTCGAACGCGGCGGTGACGGAGTCGCTGCCACCGTACGACAGCTCGTCCAGGCGGGTGGCGCGGTCGCGTAACGTCGCCGTGAGCTCCCCGACCGGGAGGTCCGGATCACCGGCCAGGATCGAGGCGACGACGGCCAGGGCCAGCGGCAGCCGACCGCACAACTCCGCCAGGTCGGCCACGGCTTGCGGCTCGTCCTGGGCGCGGGTGTCCGAGGGTCGGCGCATCCGCAGCGTACGGACGATCAAGTCCGTGGCCTCGGCGGGCTCCAGGACGCCCAGGTCCACGATCCGGGAACCGGGCAGGTCGCCGAGGGCGTGCCGGCTGGTCACCAGCACCCGGTGGACCGGCGAACCGGGCAGCAGGGGTCTGACCTGGTGCGCCGAGGAGGCGTTGTCGAGCACCACGAGGACCCCGCTGCGCCGGGCGGCGAGGTCCGCGAGCTTCGAGCGGTACAGCGACAGACGCCCCCCGGCCGTCGGCGGGAAGAGCTCGTCGGGTACGCCGAGGGCGCTCAGGAACGCCGACACCGCGGTGTCGGGCTCCACGAACCGGCGCTCGTCATAGCCCTGGAGGTTGATGAAGAGCACTCCGCCGGAGAACCACCCCGCCGCCAGGGCCTCGTGGGCCGCACGCAGCGCCAGGGCGGTCTTGCCGACGCCGGGCGTGCCCGAGAGCGTCGACACCACGACGGGGGAACCGTCGGAACCGGGATCCAGCGTGGCGGTGACGTCGCGCAGGGCCGCGCTCCGTCCCGTGAACTCCGGTGCCGTCGGCGGCAGACCGGCCAGCGCGGTGGGCACCGAGGGAGCGAGGTGCAGCTGTTCGACGTGCCCTGCCTGGATCACCGAACCGGTGACGCTGCCGCTCAAGTCGTTGGACGAGTGGTTCACGGTCTCTTTCTAGCCCACGGCGAAGGACCGGGGAAGGCGTTCGGCCCACGGGCGGCGGCGGGCTCACGGCACCGCCCGCTCCTGTCGTTCCGTGTCGACGCGGGGGAGGATCAGCACCCCCCAGGTGACCAGTACCGCTCCGATGGCCTCGGGGATCAGCCACCACCCGGCGCGTACCCGCTCCCCGTAGACCAGGATGCCCAGCGCCAGGCTGACCAGGCCCTCGCCCAGGGTGAGGGCGGGCTGTGAGGCGATGAGCGGGCCGGACTCCATGGCGTTCGCCAGGAGGAACAGCGAGCACGCGCCGGCCGCCACGAAGCCGTAGGTCTGCCAGGAGGCGAGGAAGGCGCCGCCGCCGTGCTCGTCGAAGGTGGTGGTGGCGGACTTCATCAAGGTGGCGGTCAGGGCGTAGCCGATCGCGGAGGCGGAGCTGAAGAAGGCGGCGCGGGCCTTTCCCCTGGGTCGCGGCAGGGCCGCCGCCACGCACAGGGCCATGGCGCCGCCGGTGGTGAGCAGGGTCAGCGTCCACATGCCGGGGGAGACGTCGGTGTGTCCGCCGTGTGGCGCGGCCGCCGCCAGTGCCATGCCGAGCCCGGCGGCGACCATGACGGACGCCGCCCAGCCGACCGCGGGCAGCCGGCGCCGGGACACCGCGGAGGCGACCAGGAGGGTGAAGGGCAGCTCGGTCACGAGGATGGGCTGCACCAGCGACAGCGATCCCAGGGTCAGGGCCAGGGCCTGGCAGGCCGCCGCGCCGACCACGATGGCGATGCCGCCGAGCCACGCCGGGTTGCGCACCAGGTGCCGGACGATCCGGACGCTGAAGGCGTCGCCCGGGGGCACGGTCCGGGCGCCCAGCCGCTGGAGCACCGTGCCCGTGGCGTTGCCCACGGCCGCCAGCAGGGCGAACAGCGCGGAGTGCAGTGCTGCCACGGTGCGGTTCCTCCGTTCGGAGCCTCGGGTCGCTGGCGGCAACGGTGGCAGAGCGGACGGTGGGACCGGAACCGCACCACCGCCCGGGAACAGTGATCACACGATCGGCCGGGTCGGACACGCGGCGTGACGGTGCGCCGGGTCGTGAGGGCCGGGTGAGCGGCTGAGAGCGAAACTCGGGGGGCCTGTGTGCATTGAGTGGGTCGGGAATGACAGGCTGTCCCCATGCAGAATGTGTTCTTCGACATCACCATCAACGACGAGCCCGCCGGGCGCATCGTCTTCAAGCTGTTCGACGACGTGGTCCCCGAGACCGCCCGCAACTTCCGTGAGCTCGCCACCGGCCAGCACGGCTTCGGCTACGAGGGCTCCGGCTTCCACCGGGTCATCCCCGCCTTCATGCTGCAGGGCGGCGACTTCACCCGGGGCGACGGCACCGGCGGCAAGAGCATCTACGGCGCGAAGTTCAAGGACGAGAACTTCCAGCTGAAGCACACCAAGCCGGGCCTGCTCTCCATGGCCAACGCGGGCCCCAACACCAACGGCTCGCAGTTCTTCATCACCACCATCGTCACCGACTGGCTGGACGGCAAGCACGTCGTCTTCGGCGAGGTCGTCGAGGGCATGGACATCGTGAAGAAGATCGAGGGCCTGGGCTCGCAGAGCGGCCGCACCTCGGCGAGCATCAAGATCGCGAAGTCGGGCGTGGTCGAGGCCTGAGAGGCCTGATACACCGGCGCGGGCCGGCTCGTAGAGGCGGCGGCTGCCCGGCAGACGCCGCCCTCGAGCCGGCCGGTCGCCCCTCCCCGGCCGGGAAGGCGCGGACGCCGCGCCGATCCGTGCCCCCCGCCCGCATGCCGGGAACCGCCGGGCTTGCAATGGCTTGATATCCCTCTTCCCTCTCCTCCAGTAATGAGTGGAAGAGTCCTTTGCGGGAAGAATCGCACCGAGGCGTAACCAGCCGACAGGCAACCGCTCTCTGCGATCCCCGGGGGGAACCGTGTGCGCCAACGTAACTGTCGTCGGTCTCGGACCGATGGGGGCGGCTCTGGCCGGCGCGTTCGTGGCCGCGGGCCATCGGACGACCGTGTGGAACCGTACGCCCGGCAAGGCGGAGGCCCTCGCCAAGAAGGGCGCCGTGACGGCGGCGACAGCTGCCGAAGCCGTGGCCGCGAGCCCGGTGACCGTGGTCAGCCTCGCGACGTACGAGGCCGTCGACGAGGTGCTCCGGCCCCTGGCCGACGCGCTCGCGGGCCGGACGCTGGTCAATCTCACCTCGGGGCCGCCGGTGTGCGCACGGGCGACGGCCGCCTGGGCGGAGAGCGGCGGTGCCGACTACCTCGACGGCGTGGTCCTGACGACCCCCTCCGGCATCGGCAGCCGGGACTTCCTCCAGCTCTACAGCGGCCCGCCGGCCGTCTTCGAGGGACATCGCGAGACGCTCGCCGCCCTGGGCGACCCGGTGTACGTGGGCGTCGACACCGCCCTGCCCTCCGTGTACGACACGGCACTGCTGTGCCAGATGTGGTCCACCCTGACCGGCTGGCTGCACAGCGTGGCCCTCATCGGCGCCGACGGCCCCGGGGGCAACGTGCCGGCGACGCGGTACACCGAGGTGGCCAACCGGTGGATGGACACCGTGCGCTTCTTCATGAGCACGTACGCGCCGCAGATCGACGCCGGGCGCTACCCCGGCGGCGACTTCCCCCTGGACCTCCACCGCATGACGATGGAGGTCCTCGTCCACGCCGGCGAGCTCCGGGGAGCGGGCTCCGGTCTGCCGGAGCTGTTCAAGGCGCTGACCGAGCGGGCGATCGCGGCCGGTCACGGCAGTGACAGCTACGCACGCCTGGTCGAATTCGTACGCCAGGAAGGCCGGCCGGACGCCACGCTGCCCTGGCCCCCGACGACCGCCTGAGGCAGACATACGAGCGGGCGGGCCCGGGAGCCCGCCCGCGACCCGCCGGCGTTCACTTAACGGCGATCACCATGGACTCCGGCCCGGCCAGATGCCGCACCCGGCTCTCACGGAACCCGGCGTCCGCCAGCCACGCGCGGCAGTCGGCACCCGTGTACTCGAAGCCGCCGGGCGTCTCCAGGAGCATGGTGAGACTCATGAGCAGCCCGGCGACGTTCTCCCGGCGCTCGTCGTCGAGGAGCGTCTCGTAGATGACGAGGACGCCGCCCTCCTGCAGCGCCTCGTACGCCTTCCGCAGCAGCGTCTTCGCCTTGGGCAGTGCCCAGTTGCTCAGGATGTGCCCGAAGACCAGGACGTCGGCCGTCGGCAGCGGCTCGGTGAAGAAGTCTCCGGCGCGGAAGACGAGCCGGTCGCCGAGGCCGGACTCCTCGTGCCGGCGCCGGAAGCCGGGGGCGACGGCGGCCAGGTCGAAGCCGGTGCCGCGCAGGTGGGGATGGCGGTCGAGCAGGTGTGCCAGCACGGTGCCCTCGGCGCAGCCGATGTCGGCGACGGTCCGGTAGGGGGACCAGTCGAACTCCTCGGCCAGGGCGAGCGCGGAGCGCATGGACAGCCCCGTCATGGCCTGCTGGAAGACGTCGAGGCGGTCGGGGTCGTCGTAGAGGCCGGCGTAGATGCCCTCCTCGCCGGCCCCGATGCCGTTCTGCGGCTCTCCCGTGCGCAGGCCCGCGTCCAGCCTCCCCCAGAGCTCGTACATCCTGGCATCGCTCATCTCCAGGAGGCCGCCCAGGTAGGCGGGCCTGCCGCGGACCAGGTACCGATCGGCGTCGGGGGTGTTCGCGTACAGGCCGTCGGTGCGCTCCAGGGCGTCGAGGGCGACGAGGGTGTCGAAGAAGTCACGGGCGGAGCGGGGGTGCAGCTTGAGCCGGACGCGCAGTTCCTCGCCGCTCAGCGGACCGTCGGCAAGCTCGGTGAAGAGGCCGAGACGGGCGGCGACGAGGAGGACCTTCGACGCCATGAAGCCGGTGGCGGTCTGCAGGAGCCGGTCGATCGCCGGGGCGTCGTGGGGGCCGGGAGACGTCTCACTCATGGGTCCCTCGCAGGGCGCTCGCATGGTTGTTTACCGGATATTTCTCAACTACCCACCCTTCGCCCCCTTCAGGCGCCGGATCAGTGGGCACCGCCCATCTCCAGCGCCATCACCCCCGCCACCACCAGCACCAGGCCCCCGATCTGCACCGCCGTCAGCCCGTCCTTGAAGAGCACCGCGCCGGCCAGCGCCACCAGCGCCACCCCCACGGCCGCCCAGATGCCGTAGGCGATCCCGATCGGCATGCCCCGCTTGAGCACCTGTGACATCAGCACGAACGCCGTCACGTACCCCACCGCCACGACCACGCTGGGCCCGACCTTCGAGAACCCCTCCGACAGGCGCAGCGACACCGTCCCCGTCACCTCCGCCAGGATCGCTCCTGCCAGCAGCATCCACGTCATGGCCTGCGCCTCCCTTGTCCAGCCGGAGAACCCGAACGTCCTTTCCTGACAGTGTGGGCGCGCGAGGACGCGGCATCCGCCGTGGGTGCGGCCGGTCAGCCCGAAAGGATGAGGCGGTCCCCACCCCGCCAGCAGCCGGCGAGACGTTCCTGCGTAGACTCCCTGGCTGATTCCGGACTCGATGGCCGGAAGGCACCACCGATCAACGGGGATACCTTGCTCACTCACACGAAGACCGGCACCTGGCGACGCTCCGCGCTCGCCGTCGGAACCGTAGCCGTCGCACTGGCCTTGACGGCGTGCAACTCCTCCACCGGAAGCAGCTCGGGCGACAAGAAGGGCAAGGCCTCGGCCGCGCCCGACAAGCCGCTCAAGGTCGGCCAGCCCAGCCCCGAGGCGATGGAGATCGGGCGCTACGGCAAGACCGGCAAGTTCACCATCACGCCGCAGCGCGTCGTCATGGGCAAGCCCTCCGACCTCACCGAGCTGGACGCGCAGAAGTACCAGGGGATGACGGTCGCCTGGGCGTACGTCAACGCCAAGCTGGTCGGCGGCGACATGCCGTTCAAGGGCCCCATGGTGTCGACCAACGTCGGGGTGCTGGCCGAAGGGAACCAGCGGGGCACCCAGCTGATCCTCATCGGCGACATGCCCGGCAGGCCCGCCGACTGCCGTGACCTGGACACCGAGGCGACGTGGCAGAAGGACGAGGAGCACACGGCCTGCATGCCCTTCATCGTGCCGGAGAAGCAGAAGGTCACCGCCATCACCTACTCCCGTGGCTACTACAAGGCCCCCCTGAAGTGGACCCTCGACTGACCGGCCGACCCGTACACCTCGTCACCCGAGCCGGACGGGCAGCGTGTCCGTGCTGTTCCCGACGAAGCTCGGGTGCGGGGGCAGCGCGCGGTCGGGCACGGCGGGCGTGAGGTCCGGGTAGCGGGCGAACAGCGCCTCCAGCGCGATCGCCCCTTCCAGCCGGGCCAGGTGCGCCCCGGGGCAGAAGTGCGGTCCGTGCCCGAAGGACAGATGGCGCTGCTCCGGGCGACGGGTCACGTCGAAGCGCGCCGCGTCGGGCCCGTACGCACGCTCGTCCCGGCCGGCGGCGCTGTACGAGGCCAGCACGGCGGTGCCCCGGGGTACGAGCACGCCGCCCACCGTCAGGTCGCGCGTGGGGTAGCGGAACGGGAAGAAGCCGACCGGGCTGTCGTAGCGCAGGGTTTCCTCCACCACGTCCTCCCAGCCGGCCCGGCCGGAGCGCACCGCCGTCAGCTGGCCGGGGTCGGCGCACAGGGCCCGTACGGCGTTGGTGATGAGGTTGAGGGTCGTCTCGTGCCCGGCGACGACCAACAGCAGGAGCGTGCCGACGAGTTCCGGGCCGCTGAGCCGCTCCTCGTCCTCCTCCTGTGCGGCGATCAGCGCGCTGGTGAGGTCGTCGCCGGGGGCCTTCCGGCGCCGCGCGACGACCTGGTCGAGCAGGGCGGCCATGTCACGGTTGGCCGCCAGGGTCTCCGCCGGGCCGGCGGAGGTGCTGACGATCGTCTGCGAGAGCCGGTGCACCTCGTCACGTAAATCCTGGTCGACGCCGAGCAGTTCGCAGATGACGCCCATGGGCAGGGGATAGGCGAAGTGCTCGCGCAGGTCCACGACCCCGTTCCGGCCGGCCCGGTCCGCGAGCCGGTCCAGGAGAGCGTCGGCGAGCTCCCGGACGCGGGGCCGCAGCGCCTCGACCCGCCGGGCGGTGAACGCCCGGGAGACCGGGGCGCGCAGCCGGCGGTGGTCGTCCCCGTCGGCGGTGGTCATGCCCTCGAGCGTGGCGAACACCGTGAGCGGCCAGCCCTGCGGTATCCGGCCCTGCTGGAGCGCCGCGAAGTGGCAGGGGCCCTTGGCCGCGTCGGGGTGGGCGAGGAACTCCTTGAGCTCCGCGTACCGGGTGACCGCGACGGCCTCCACCCCGCCCGGCAGCAGGACGGGGACCACCGGTCCCCGGGCGCGCAGGAGCGCGGCTTGCGCATGCCCCCCGGCTCCCGTCGGGTCGAGCGGGTAGGGAGCGGGCGCTGTGTCGTTCATGGTGACCCTCCTCGAAGGAAGCCGGCGGGGCGGCGGATGCCTGCGGTGCCACAGAACGAACCTCTACCGCCTACGGGCACCCGGCGGTAGCCTGCGGGCTCATTCGCCGTCAGAGGAGTGCGCCATGGGCGCCGAGGGCCGCCGCGATCCGCTCGCCGAGCACGAAAGGACCCGGGCCGCTCTGCGCGCCGTGATCCCGCGCCTGGTCCACCTGGTGCGCGGCGTTCCCGACCTGGGCGCGCCCTCCGGCGTACCGGTATGGACGGTGGGCGACGTCGGCGCGCACGTGTGTGCCGCCTATCTGGCGTACTGCTCCGCGTTCACCGGTGAGTTCGACGACTGGGACAGCGTCCTGCCACCGGACGACGGCCCGCTCTCCGAGCGGATCGCCGCCGTGAACGCCAAGGCGATCGGCCTCTTCGGCGAGGACGAGCGCCGGCACCTCGGCGACGTCATCGCCGAAAGGGGAGAGACCTTTCTGCGGGTCACCGAGGGCCTCGTACCCCAAACTCCCGTCGCCACCCCCTGGTACGGGCAGCAGGCCGTCATCACGCTGGCGACGGCGACCGGGCTCATGCTCAGCGAAAGCCTCCTCCACGGCCTCGACATCGCCCGCGGCGCCCGGCTCCCCTGGACGATCGGACCGGACGAGGCACGGCTGGTGCTCGGCCAGTCGATGCCGACGATGATGCCGCTCGCCCTGGACAAGACGAAGGCGCGAGGGGCCAGGGTCTCGTTCGACCTCGCGCTCAAGGGCGGGCCGCGGCTCGCGGTGGTCATCGAGGACGGGCGGGCGACGGTGGTCCGCGACGCGCCCGCACGCCCCTACGACTGCAGGATCACGGCCGCGCCGACCGAGTTCCTGCTGGTCTCCTTCCGGCGCCTGCCGGTCTGGAAGGCGATCGCCCGCGGACGGATGCGGGCGGGAGGCTCCAGGCCATGGCTCGCCCCGCGCCTGGCCCGGCTCATCGCCAGCCCCTGACCGGGCGCTTCCGAGGGAACCGCCCGGGTGCCGGCCGGCCGGGCTAGGGACGATCGGGGTCGATCTTGAGGACGGGCGCCGTGCAGATGATGCTGCGCCGACGGGCGATCCTTCCCCGCAGGTGTTCGCGCCGTCCGAGGCCGAGGATGTCGCTGCTGCTGAGGACCCCGTTGAACCGGGTGAGGAGATGGTGCAGTTCGTCCCCCTCCTCGTCGGCTTCCTCCGCGCACTCGCCGCCGGCCCCGTCCTCGGCCGCCCCCGCCTGCTCGTCCGTCCGCTCACCCGCGCCGGGTGCGGGGCGGCAGACGGGGTGGTGCGACGGCTCCGGCTCGTCCTCCTGCCCCGGTGGTCGCCGGTGCTGCTGGTCGGGCTGGTGCACGGCCGCCTCCCACAGCGGCCTGAAGTAGTCGAGCGGGCCGCCGAGGACGTGCAGCAGGGCGGCGACGTCGTCCCACTCGGCGGGTTGCGTCCCCTCCAGCATGGTCGTGACCCGGTCGGACGACAGCCGCCAGCGCGTGGCGACGGCGATGTCGTACGCGGTCGGCTGGCCCGCCCTCACGTGCAGGGTCCGCAGGGCCGCCAGCAGGCGTGCGGGGCCCAGCAGCCGGTCCTGGCCGGCGATGACCCCGCCCGGACTGGCCACCACGGGCGCGGCCACGGCGACCGTGTCCCGCAGGCGCTCGGTCTCCCACACCTGGCGCAGCACGGCGGGATCCGCCCCGCAGGCGATGGCGAAGCGCTCGGTGAGCGGCCAGGCGGGCACGCGCTCCCCGCTGAGGATCCGGGAGAGGTAGGAGGCGGAGCAGCCGACCCGGCGGCTGAGGACCTGCAGCTGCATCTTGGAGGCGCGGGCGAGCATCGACAGGACGGGGGCGAGCCGGTTGAAGGCCGGGGTCGCCGGAGTGCGGGCCGACAGGGGGGTGTCCACCGGCAGGTCGGACGGCGGGGGCGACTCCCCGGCCGGCGCGGTCTCGCCGTAGAGGGCGCCCAGGGACGACGGGGTGCTCCTCAGGTGGATGTGCTGGCTGAGGCGGCGCAGGATGTAGGCGTTGGTGTAACGGTGGCGTGCGGTGTCCTCGCTGACGTTCAGCAGCCGGCCGATGCGGCTCCACGTCACGCGCCGGTGGCGTGCGCGGCCCACGAGGCCGGCGGTGAGGCTCTCGAGCTGGGCGCGCAGCTGCTCGGCCCTGCGCAGCGGTTCCTCGGCGTCGAGGGCCTGCAGGCCGCGCTGGAGCTGGCGGGTCTCCTCGAGGATGTCCTTGATGATCTCCGCGAGGACCTCGTCGGCCCCCGACGGTACGCAGGGGGAGGGCTGGTACTGCCCTTGTACGGCCCGGGGCCGGCGTTTGGGCAGCGGGGGGCGCACCGGGGGTGCGGCCGGTGCGGGTACGCCGGGGGCGGAGACGGCGGCCTGGGGGTTCTTCCTCATGCGGTAGGCGGCCTGGCGGCACGGCGTGCTGCAGTACTTCTGGGGGCGGCCCACCTTGGGCTCGCCACTGGATCCGAGGGGCGTCTGGCAGAACTGGCAGAAATTCATCCTCGCCGTCCTCATGCTACGAAAAGGGTTCAGCCGGGGAAGTTCCGTCGCTGATTTGGTGGGAGCGGGCCTGTATTTCCGTCACCGGAAACCGGACGACTTCTCCGGATTCCTGTTTTTCGTCACGGTGGCCCGGTGCCGGCCGGAGGTGTCCGGCCGGCACCGGGCGCATTTCAGGACCGGCGCTTTCGCCTCGGCCAGTGGCCGCGACCAGCGATTCCCAGAGCGGCGAGGAGCCCGGAGAAGGACTCCGGGGTGAACTGCAGCTGGAGTCTGGCGCCCGAGATCAGCAGGAAACCCGTGACAAGGATGGCCAGGAACCAGGCAAGCGCACGCTTGCCAGATCGGTTCACACGACGGAAGGTTTCGTAGCGACTGCTAGTCTCTAGGTCGTGAGCCAGACGGTGCTGAAGCTGTTTGGCGCGTCGGCGCCGGGGGGATCGTTCCATTCGGTTTCTCCTGGACGGTCGAATCGCTGAGGGACGCGTGCAGGGTTTTGGATGAAGGTTTGGCGACCGCTTCACGCCCTGCACGCGCCTGAGCGTGACCTTATCTTTACACTGCGCCGAAAACGAATCGCCCTAATGGTGCATCGCGCCCATTTCGCGAAACGCCGCAGGACCGGTCGAATTCCGTAGTGAAAACCCGTGCCCATCTCACCGGATTCCGTTGATTTCGCCCGTGGGGCCTTCCTTCCCTGGTATGACAGGCACTCCGGCCCGCGGCGGTGCGGCGGATCAGGTTGCCTCGGGCAGCGATTCATGGGCCGGCGACGGACCGACTGCGTCCCCCCTCTTGACTTCGGACATAGAGGGAGGAAAATGGCAATACACCAGACAACCGGTGAGAGCCGCACCGTCGGTGGAGACGTAGACATCCATCGGCCCGAGTGACCCCACCTCGGCAACTGGCTAGGCCCTCGGCAGGTACGTATCGACATCGGAGTCCAGGCGACGACCGAGACTCACGGACCGATACGGAGCGCCGAGGGCTGGTTCATGCCCGGAGCACGGAAACGGAGACCGTGTCTACCGGGCTCCGCCTTGCCCGGCCTCGTCCCACAGGTCGGTGCTGTGGGAGTCGACGAGGGCACCGATGCGGGCGAGGACGTCCCCGGCCGGCCGCGGGTCGAGGCGGCGCCCGTCACGGAGGCGCACGGCCACGTGATCGTCGGCGGCTTCCCTGGCGCCGATCACCGCCTGGTAGGGCACGAGACGGGCCTGACGGACGCGGGCGCCCAGGGTGCCGTGCTCGGGCCCGGCGATCTCGGCGCGCAGCCCCAGTTCGGTGCACCGCCGGGCGAGGGCCGCAGCGTTCGGCAGCTCCGCCTCGGAGACCGGCAGGACGGCCAGCTGGACGGGGGCCAGCCAGGCGGGGAAGGCGCCGCCGTGGTGTTCGATGAGGTGGGCCACGGCGCGCTCCACGCTGCCGACGATGGCGCGGTGGACCATCACCGGCCGGTGCTTCGCGCCGTCGGCGCCGATGTAGTGCAGGTCGAACCGCTCCGGCTGGTGGAAGTCGATCTGGACGGTCGACAAGGTGGACTCCCGGCCCGCACCGTCGGCGACCTGGACGTCGATCTTGGGGCCGTAGAACGCGGCCTCGCCCTCGGCCGCCTCGTACGGCAGGCCGGAGCGGTCGAGGACATCGGTGAGCAGCGCGGTGGACCGCCGCCACATCTCGGGGGCGTCCACGTACTTCCCGCCGGGCCCCGGGAGGGAGAGGCGGAAGCGGGCCGGGCTGATGCCGAGCGCCTCGTACGCCCTGCGGATCATCTCCAGGGCGGCCCGCGCCTCCTCGGCGACCTGGTCCAGGGTGCAGAAGATGTGCCCGTCGTTGAGCTGGATGGCCCGTACGCGGTTCAGCCCGCTCAGCACGCCGGAGAGTTCGGACCGGTACATGCAGCCCAGCTCGGCCATGCGCAGCGGGAGCTCGCGGTAACTGCGGGGGCGGGAGCGGTAGATCACGGCGTGGTGGGGGCACAGGCTCGGCCGCAGGACGACCTGCTCGCCGCCCAGGTCCATCGGGGGGAACATGTCGTCGCTGTAGTGCGACCAGTGCCCCGAGATCTCGTACAGCTCCCGCTTGCCGAGCACCGGCGAGTACACGTGCCGGTAGCCCGCCCGCCGCTCGGCGGTGCGGATGTACTCCTCCAGGGCGTGCCGCACGGTCGCGCCGTCGGGCAGCCAGTACGGCAGCCCCGCGCCGATCAGCGGGTCGGTGTCGAACAGGCCCAGTTCGCGGCCGAGTTTGCGGTGGTCGTGCATGACGTTCCGGGTGGCGTTCGGCATGGCGTTCTCCTCACGGTCATCGGGCGAGTGACCGCAAGCCGAAGCCCCGGGGCACTCGCCCCGGGGCTTCGGACTGAACAGCTGTCAGCGCGCCGGGACACTCTCCGGCGTCGTCGTCATGGCAGCGCGCTTCATGGCAGGGACCGTAACAGAGGGGCCGCAGCGGCCGCTTGTGATTATTTCCGGCCAGTCAGAGGATCGGGGTCCGGGTCCTGCGCCTCCTGGCCGCACACCAGCGTCCGGCCCTCCTCCGTCCCGATCAGCACCTCTCCGCTCGGGGCGACGCTCAGGCACCGCGGAAGGAAGACGTGCGGGCCGACCGCGGTCGGCCGGCGGTGCACCACCTCGCCGTCCTCCGGGCACAGCGTCAGCAGCTCCCGCGCGCTGGTGGCGACATGGAGGAGACCCGCGCCCGCGTCCACCCCCACCACGGTGGCGTCCACGCGGTGCGCCCATGCGACCTCGCCGTCGGGGAAGGCGCGGCGCACGAGATACGTGCCGTCGAGGGTGGTGCAGACGTGGACGACCGCCTGCCCGAGGCCGTCCTCGACGTGGACGCCCGGGCCCCCGCCGATGGGCCCCGTGGGGCACTTCTCCCACCGGAGCGGGAACAGCGGCTCGATGCCCGCCGGCGAGACCTTGACCACCCACTTCTCCGGGCACGGCTCATGGCTGTACCCCTGCGGGAACAGCCGCTCGCCGATGCCCTGCAGGAACAGCAGGTGCGGGGAGCGGCGGATGCGGAAGCCGTGGTACGAGGAATCGCACTCGCCCAGCGCCACCGTGTCCAGCTGCCTGCCCGTGGGCGTGAACACCGGGGTCTCGTACGGCGGCCACATCGCCGGGGGAAACAGGTAGCGCGAGTCGCGGGCCGCCCAGGCGCCGTCGGCGCGTGCACTGAGCGCGACGGGGAAGTCGACCCGGCGCTCGGCGATGACCGTGCCGTCCGCGAGGTCGATCCGCTGGAGCAGCGTCTTCCTGTTCGCGCTGTCCCCGACGAAGACCGTGACCCACGCCGTCCGCTCGTCCGGCGCCACGTACACCTGGTGACCGGACCGGTGGAGGAATTCCTCCGGTACGGGCACCGACCACAGCACTTCGCCCGAGGCCGACCGGCACGCCAGCAGGCTGCTGCTGAAGTGCGCGGCGAGCATCCGCCCGTCCCGGAGCCCCTCCACCGCCGTCACCGCGTCGCGATGCCCCCAGGGGCGGCCCGCCCCGTCGGCCCACGCGGCCAGCTTGTCCCCCGGGCGGTCGGCGGCGGGCGCCCAGTGGATGTCCTCGTCCTCCACCGTGACCCGGGGGCCGAACTCGACGCCCCCGCCCTCGACGTCCTCGAGACCGAGCCACTCGTCCCGCTCGGCGACGCACCGGGTGTGGAGGTCGCCCGGATCGTCGTAGCAGCGGTCGGGCTCGGCCAGGGTCACCTCCAGCCGGCGCTCGTCGAGCCAGCGCAGGGCGGTGACCCCGACGCCGGGGAAGGGGAGGGAGGTCCGGCGTCGCGGCGCCGGTTCGAAGAGGACCAGTTCCCCTTCCCGCTCCCACTCGTCGCCCCGCTCGGTGCCGATGGTAAGGAGGGGGAGGGAGGGGTGGAAGGTGAAGACCTCGATGTGGTGGTCCAGCTCGACGAAGTGCCAGGGCGAAAGGTCGCCCTTCCGGTACACCGCCACCCGTGACCTGCCGTCCCGCGGCGAGGGGGAGGCGACGACGGCGAGCCACGCCCCGTCGCTGCTCACCGCGGCGTGGTACGGCCACCGGGTCTCGGGAAAGGGCTCGTCGGGTATCACGTGCATACGCAATGTTCTCAGGCACCACGGCGCCGGCCCCACCGCCCCGGGGGCAGGGCGCGGCCGGCTTCGTCCTACGCGTCCGCGAAGCGCAGGACGAAGCGGCGCTGCCAGGGCGTCTCCACCGCGCGCGGGTGGTAGTTCCGGCGGACGAACTCCACGGCCCGCTCCGCCGGGACCCCGTCCAGGACGGCCATGCACGCCAGGGCCGTGCCCGTCCGGCCGCGTCCGCCGCCGCAGGCGACCTCGACGCGTTCGTGCGCCGCCCGGGCCAGCGCCTCCGCGAACGCCTCCCGCGCCTGCCGGGCGTCCCGGGGAAGCCGGAAGTCGGGCCAGCGCACCCACCGGGACTCCCATGCGGTCGCCGACGGTTCCTTGCCGAGCAGATGGACCGCGAAGGACGGGGCCGGTCCCGGGGGGAGGGGGTGGCGCAGGCCGCGGCCGCGCACCAGGACACCCGAGGGGAACCGCATGACCCCGGGGTCCGTCGGGTTCCAGTCGTCCGCCATGCGAACACCCTATCGGCGGCCGGGCGGTGGCCTCAGCCCTTGACCGGGGCCTGCTCCCGCAGCAGGCCGACGAAGGCGCGCATCCACGCCGGGTGGTCGGGCCAGGCCCGGGCGGAGACGAGGTTGCCGTCGACCACGGCCTCCGCGTCCACGAACGTGCCTCCCGCCAGACGCACCTCGGGCGCGCAGGCGGGATAGGCGGCGGTACGGCGGCCCTCGAGCACGCCGGCCGCCGCCAGGGCGAGCGCGCCGTGGCAGATCTGCGCGACGGGCTTGTCCGCGGAGAAGAAGTGCCGCACGATCCGCTGGAAGTCCTCGTCCAGGCGCAGGTACTCGGGCGCCCGGCCGCCGGGGACGACCAGGGCCGCGTAGTCCTCCGGCGCCACGTCCGCGAACGCGACGTCGGCCTGCCAGGCGTGCCCGGGCTTCTCGGTGTAGGTGTCGAAGCCCGGCGTGAAGTCGTGCACCACGAACTGGAGCTTCTTCACGGCCGGCGCGGCGATCTCCACCTCGTACCCCTCCTCCAGCAGCCGCTGGTACGGGTAGAAGACCTCGAGGTCCTCCGCGGCGTCGCCGGTGAGGATCAGGACCTTGGGCATGCGGTACTCCTTCGGCTCGGGAACGGCCCGGCTATCCCTACCCGGCTCCCCGCCCGCGGACGCTCGCGCGCCCGGCCGCCGGCGGCACCTCACCCCTGGCGGTCGGCTTCCCGCCGCGCCCGCCACTGCGGGGCCAGTACCGACCAGAGCTCCATGTCACTGCGGACGCCGCGGTGGGGGTAGCTCTCCCGCAGTACCCCTTCCCGCACCATGCCCAGGCGCTCGGCGACCTTGATGCTCTCGGCGTTGGCGGGGGACGCCTGCCACTCCACACGGTGGATCCCGCGCACGTCGACCGCCCAGTCGACGAGCACCCGGATGGCCCGCGTGACCAGCCCCCGGCCGACGGCCGACTCCTCCAGCCAGCAGCCGACCTCGCACGTGCCGGCCGCGGCGTCGAAGGACCGGAAGAGAACGGCCCCGACGAGCGTGCCGTCCGCCCATATGCCGTGGAGGGACCCGCTGTCGGTGGCCTTCTTGTCCGCGTACGACTGCAGGAACGCCCTGGCGGAGGCCAGGTCGGTGGCCCGTTCCGGCAGCGGGATGTGACGGCCTATGTGGTCACGGGACCGGTCGATGTGGGCGAGGTACTCCTGTGCGTTCCACGGCTCCAGGGGCCGCAGTTCGGCATGGTCGTCACCCAGCGATTTCGCGAACATCTCACTCCTCGACGGCTTACATGTATCGGTGTGGGCAACTCCCCGAAGAATGATCATGTTCCCCGCGCCGTCGGCAGTCCGGCCAAAGAGTGGCACGAACACGTCAGGAGGGTGCGGAGGGGAGCCGTCCGCCGTACGGGAGTGCGAGAGTCCGCTGAGGCCCCCTCCCGGGGGCGCACCAGTGGACGAACAACTCGACGAAAGGACCTTTCGTGGGGAAGAAGATCGCCACACTGCTCGCATCCGTCGCCCTCGGCGCCATGACGTTCGCCGGTCAGGCGAGCGCGGCGCCCGCCGGCCACAACGCCTCAGCGGCCACGGACCAGGCCGACGGCGCGAGAACCAAGGCCAGCCAGACGCTCTACGCCCCGTCGGTCCTGGAGAGAGACCAGTCGGTGAGTTCCGACACCGCCCGCCTGGTCATGCAGTCCGACGGCAACCTCGTCGTCTACGACGAGTTCAACCGGGCCCGCTGGGCCTCGAACACCGTCAACCGCGGCTGGCGGGCCGCGTTCCAGGAGGACGGCAACTTCGTCGTCTACTCCCGCTCCGGCCGGGCCGTCTGGGCCTCCAACACCGCCGGCCACCCCGGCTCGCGGCTCATCGTCCAGGACGACGGGAACGTCGTGATCTACGACGGCAGCCGTGCGGTCTGGGCCACGGGCACGAATCACCTCCGCTGACCTTCCGCATCCGGCGCCCCGGCGGCCCGTGGCACGCGCCGCCGGGGCGCACTCCGGAGCGCCGGAGCGACTCCGGTGGCGGCGGCAGTACTGAAACCCCGCCGAGCGAGCAGACGTCAGAACATGACACGTCCACGGATCCTGATCGTCGGCGGCGGCTTCGCCGGAGTCGAGTGCGCCCGCCGCCTGGAACGCACGCTCACGTCCGACGAGGCGCTGATCACGCTCGTAGCGCCCTTCAACTACCAGCTCTACCTGCCCCTCCTGCCCCAGGTGGCCTCGGGCGTCCTCACTCCGCAGTCCGTGGCCGTCTCGCTCCGCCGGGGGCTGCGCCGCACCCGCGTCATCCCCGGCGGAGCGATCGGCGTGGACGCCCGGGCCAAGGTCTGCGTCATACGGAAGATCACCGACGAGGTCGTCGACGAGCCGTACGACGTCATCGTGCTCGCACCGGGCAGCGTCACCCGCACCTTCGACATCCCCGGCCTCGCCGAGCACGCCCTCGGCATGAAGACCCTGGCCGAAGCCGCCTACCTCCGCGACCACGTCATCGCCCAGCTCGACCTGGCCGACGCGGCCACCGACGAGGCCGAACGCGCCTCGCGCCTGCGGTTCGTCGTGGTGGGCGGCGGCTACGCCGGCACCGAGACGGCCGCCTGCCTGCAGCGCGTCACCACGGCGGCGTGCAGGCGCTACCCCCGTCTGGACGCACAACAGATCACCTGGCACATCGTGGACCTGGCGCCCAAGCTCATGCCGGAACTCGGTGACAAACTGGGAGCCGCGGCGACGCGCACCCTGCGGCGGCGCGGCATCGAGATATCCCTGGGCGTCTCGGTCGCCAAGGTCGAGCGGGAACGGGTCACCCTGACCAACGGCCGCGAGCTGCCGTGCCGGACCCTGCTGTGGACGGCGGGCGTGACGGCCAGCCCCCTGGTCGGCACCCTGGGCGCGGAGACGGTGAAGGGCCGGCTCGCCGTCACCGACCGCATGACGCTGCCGGGCCACGACGGCGTCTTCGCGCTCGGCGACGCCGCGGCCGTGCCCGATGTCGCCAAGGGCGACGGCTCCGCCTGTCCGCCCACGGCACAGCACGCCCAACGCCAGGGCAGGGTGGTCGCGGACAACGTGGTGGCCCACCTGCGCGGCGAGCCGCTGCGACCGTACGTGCACAAGGACCTCGGGCTGGTGGTGGACCTCGGCGGCAAGGACGCCGTCTCCAGGCCGCTGGGCGTCCAGCTGACCGGCCTCCCGGCGCAGGCGGTGGCCCGCGGCTATCACCTGATGGCGCTGCGCACCCAGGTCGCCAAGGTGCGGACGGTGACGAACTGGCTGCTGAACGCCGCGGCGGGCGACGACTACGTCCGTACGGGCTTCCAGAGCCGACGGCCCGCCACCTTGCGGGACTTCGAGTTCACCGACGCCTATCTCACGCCCGAGGAGATCCGCTCCCGGACCTCGTCGGCGGAGGGTCACGGGGACGTCTGACGACCGGCCGGGGACAGGCCGCAGGGCTCCGGCGCCGTCTCCTGCGCCGGGGTCTTCGGTATCCGGTCGCGGACGAGGCGGTGCTGCGCCAGGCAGGCGCCGGCGGTGAGCGCGCCGAACGCCGTCCAGCCGAGGGGGCCGGTGGCGACGGCCGCGGTGACGACCAGCGGGCCCAGCGCGCGCTGGGTCGCCTGGGCCAGGCCGTGGACGCCGAGGTAGGCGCCCTGGGCGTCCTCCGGGGCGAGGGCGACGGACAGCTCCCAGGAGACGGTGGCGTGGAGCATCTCGGCCAGGGTGACGGCGCTGGCCGCGAGGGTGAGGAAGACGGTGGCGAGCACGGCGCCGTGCGCGGTGGAGGCCGCCATGGCGATGCCGGCCGCCGCGAACGTCAGACAGAGGGGGAGGAGGAGCGCGCGGGCCTTGGCCGTGGTGGCGCCGAACCTTGCCAGGGGCACCTGGAGGGCCACGACCAGCACGCTGTTGAGCACCAGCAGCAGAGGGACGAGGCCGTGCGGGGCGTCGGTGGCGCGGACGGCCCACAGCGGCAGGCCCACCCTGATGACGGAGTCGTCGAGGAAGAGCACCGCCTCCGTGGCCATGTACGTGAGGTAGGAGCGGTCGCGCCAGGGGCTCGCGGGCGTCGTCGAGGGCGTGGGGCCGGAGCCCTTGGCGACGGTGCGGGCGGGCGCGGAGGCCTCCGAGCAGCGCAGGGTGATGAGGGCGACCACGACGAAGGAGAGCGCGTCGCCGAGGAGCAGGTACCGGTAGACGGCGGTCGTGCCGATGCCCAGCGCCGCCGCCGCGCCGAGGCCGCCTATGGCCCAGCCGGCGTTGGCGACCGTGCGGTTGACCGCCTGGTAGCGGACCCGCTCGCTGCCCGCGATGCGCGAACCGTAGAGCTTGGTCAGAACGCTCGCCCCCCGGTCGCCGAAGCCTCCGGCCGCCGAACAGACCAGCAGCAGGGCGAAGTCGCTCGTGGTGAGCAGGCCGAGGGCGGCCACGGCGCGCAGGATCTGGAAGGCGGCGAGCACGCGGGTGAGCGGCAGCCGGTCGGCCAGGCGCCCGCCGAGCGGTGCTCCCGCGATGCCGGCGACGCCGGCGACGGCGACGAGGGTGCCGACCCGGCCCACGCCGAGATGGGCGACGTAGGTGAAGTACAGCACCGACGTGGCGGCCCACAGGCCGCTGCCGACCCTGTCGACCAGGGCCACCCACAGCATCCGGCGCCCGTCCCGGCCTCCCGGCACGCGTGCTTCCACAGCGGCGATCCACCTGCGACCCGAGCTCACGGTCCCCCCGATCCTCTTGCCAACCAGTTATGTATTGATACATACTTGACTACGTGACAACACAATATGGGATCACCGGTGCGACGGCCAAGGCCCTTTCCGCTTCAGTCGAACAGGCCGTGACCGACGGCAGGTTGGAACCCGGTGCGGCCCTCCCCCCGGTGCGCCGGCTCGCGGAGGACCTCGGGATCAGCCCCGGAACGGTCGCCACCGCCTACAAGGAACTGCGCGGACGCGGCATCGTCGTCACCCGCGGCCGCGGCGGTACGGTCGTGGCGCCCGCCCCCGCCGTGGCGTCCCGGCGCCCGCCCAAGGTGCCCGATGGCCTGTGCGACCTGGCGGGCGGCCACCCCGACCCCGCGTTCCTGCCCGACCTGCTGCCGCCCGGCCGCCTGTCGCCCGGCGCCCGCTCCCACCGCTCGTCCCCCCGGCTGCCCCGCCTCGAGGAGGCCGTGCGGCAATGGCTCGGGTCCGACGGCGTACCGGTGGAGCACGTGACGTTCGCGCACGGAGCACTGGACCTGATCGGACGGCTGCTCTCCGTCGAGCTCCGGCCGGGCGACGCCGTGGCCATGGAGGACCCTGGCTACCACCATCTGCTCGACCTGATCACGGCGTTGGGCCTGCGCACGGTCGCCGTCGCGGTCGACGACGAGGGCATGCGCCCCGAGGCGCTGCGCGCCGTGCTGCGGACGGGAGTGCGGGCCGTCGTCTGCAGCCCCCGGGCGCAGAACCCGTACGGCGGCTGCCTCTCCGCCGCCCGCCGCGACGCGCTCGTGGCCGCCCTGCGCGAGGCGCCCGACGTCCTCGTGATCGAGAACGACCACGCCGGGAGCATCGCCGCGGCCCCTCTCCACACCCTCACCGCGGGCGGGCTCACCCGCTGGGCGCATGTGGCGACCGTGACGAAGTACCTGGGCACGGACCTGCGGTGGGCGGCGGCGGCCTGCGACGCGACGACGCTGGCCCGCCACGACGGACGGCTGCTGCTCACCTCCGGCTGGGTGAGCCATCTGCTGCAGGAGACGGTGCTCACCCTGATGGCGGACCCCGGCACCCAGGCCCTGGTCCGGCAGGCACGGGAGGCGTACGACGAGCGCCGGCGCGCCCTGACCGCCGAGCTCGGGCGACGCGGCATCGCCGCCCACGGCGTGAGCGGCATGAACGTATGGGTGCCGGTGCGGGACGAGTCGGCGGTGGTGAACGGGCTGCGGACGTACGGCTGGTGGGTCGCGGCCGGAGCGCGGTTCCGCATCGAGACCGCCCCCGGAGTGCGGATCACCACCGCCGGCCTGTCGCCGGCCGACGCGCGACGGCTGGCCGGCGACTTCGCGGCCGTGCTGGGGGAGTCCCAGGCCACGTACGGGGGGTGAGGGGGGTCGCCCACGGGCCGGCGGACGAGCTGAGGTCTGTGAGGAAGTCGCTCCCGTTCCGCGCGAGTAGACAGTGTCTACCTGTTCCTGGTAGACACTGTCCATGGACCATGAACCCTCCCTCCGCGACCGGCTGATCGACGTCGGAGTGGACCTCGTGATGACCGAGGGAAGCGCCGCACTGGGGCTCCGCGAGATCGCCCGCCGGGCAGGGGTCTCCCACGGGGCGCCACGGCGCTACTTCCCCACGCACCAGTCCCTGCTCTCCGCGATCGCCCGCCGCGGCTTCGCCGACCTCGCAGCGCGCATCAAAGCCGCCACCGCACCCACACCCGACGGCGCGAGGACACCGCGCGAGCAGGTGCGGGCGATGGGGCGGGAGTACGTCGCGTACGCGCTGGAGCACCGCGGCATGTTCGAGCTGATGTTCCGTCACGACCTGCTCGACAGCGAGAAGGAAGCGCCCCGGGACGAGACGGCGGGCACCGACGGGAAGGACGCGGCGGACCGGCCCCGGCTGCGGGAGTCGACCCTGCCCATGTTCGAGGCCTTCGTCGGGCTCGTCGAGCGGTGCCGCCCGGAGCACGCTCCCGCGGGGCAGCCACCCGCCGTCACGGCCGCCGCCCTCTGGACGAACCTGCACGGCCTCGCCCAACTGTGGACGTGGGGCAGCCTGCCCCTCGCCCTCGGCACCACCACGCCCGGCGGCGACCACCTCGACCGGATCGTCTCGGCGGTCCTGGACGCACACCTCGGCCCGGTGGACGCATGAACGGGCCCGCACGGCGGCACCTGGCGCTCGCGGCCAGCGTGACCGGAGCGATGATCGTCGCCCTGGACGGCACGGTGCTGCTCATGGCGCAACCCAGCATGCAGCGCGAACTCGGCGCCGGCGTGGCCCAGGTCCAGTGGACCAGCACCGGCTATCTGCTCGCCGTCGCGGCCCTCCTCGTCCTCGCCGGCCGGCTCGGCGACCGGTACGGGCACCCACGGCTGCTGTTCACCGGCGTCCTCGGCTTCGCGGCCGCCTCGGCCGGCATCGCGCTCGCGCCCTCCGTGGGCTGGGTCATCGGCCTGCGCGCCCTGCAGGGCGTCTTCGGCGCGCTGCTGCAGCCGGCCACCCTCGCCCTGCTGAGACTGGCCTACCCCGCGGACCGGATCGGGACAGCGGTCGCCCTCCGCACCAGCGCGATCGGAGTGGCCTCGGCGGCCGGCCCGCTCCTCGGCGGCCTTCTCGTCGCACACCTGGGCTGGCGCGCCGTGTTCTGGGTCAACGTCCCCGTCGCCCTCGTGATCGCCGCGCTCACCCTCGCCGTACGGGTGCCCACGCCCCCGGCCGCCGCGTCCCAGCGGCTCGACCTCCCGGGCGCCACCCTGCTCGCCGCCGCCCTCGCGGCCCTCGTCCACACCCTGGCCGGCGTGCCGGCGCACGGCTGGACCGCGACGCCGACCCTGCTCGGGCTCGCCGTCACCGCGGGCCTCGCGGCCGTACTCCTCGCGCACGAACGCCGCATCGACCACCCCATCGTGCCGCGCGCCGTGGCACGGTCCCTGCCAGTGACGGCGTCGATGGGCATCCTGCTGGTCACCACCGGCGGCATGTTCGGCGCCCTGTTCGTGGCGACCTTCGTCCTCCAGGACGTCCTCGGGCTCGACCCGCTCACCACCGGCCTGCGGGTCCTGCCGATGACCGCGTTCATGGTCCTCGGCGCGCCCTTCGCTGGCGCCGCGCTGCGCCGCTACGGCCCGCGCCGCACGGCGACCGCCGGCATCCTCCTCGTCGTCCTCGGCCTCACGGGCCTCTCCCGGCTCACCACGGCCGGCACATGGACGGCCACCGGCGCCGCCTTCGCCGTCCTCGGCGCGGGCTTCGCCACCGTGATGGTCACCGCCACCGGGACCGTCGTCGGTGACGCGCCGGCGGGGTACGCCGGGGTCGTCGGCGGACTGAAGCAGACCGCCATGAATATCGGCCCGACCCTCGGCATCGCCGTCGCCTCGAGCATGATGCCGACGAGCGCGCCCACCCCCGGCCGCACGGCCGCCGACGCGCTCCGGTCCGCCCCGGAGACCGGCCCCACCGTGCTCGTCCTGGCAGCTCTCGCCGCCCTCGCCCTGCTGCCGGCGGCGCTGCTGCCGCACGGACGCCCGGAGAAGCGAACAGCCGCGGCCCCGGGCCGGGTCAGGCCGACCGAAGGCCGTCCCTGAGCCGGGCGAGGTCCCCGGCGTCCACGCTGATCCCGAACTCCTCCTCCAGCACCTGCCCGAGCTCCGCCGGCTCGATCTTCCGCTCCGTGGACGAACCGTCGGGGCGGAAGGTCGTCAGGGTCGTGGCGTCGAGCCGGCGGTGGTGGGCGCCGGTGAACCGCTGGGCGAACGGGCGCTTGACGAACGGGGAGCGCGCATGGGTGGACACGTAGTGGCTGCCCACCACGTAGTCGATCGTGTACTGCGGATTGAGGGTGAAGGTGTGCCGGTCCTCCCAGCCCCCGGCCTTGAGCTGGTACAGCCACCAGTCGTCGATGCCGAAGACGCCCGGACGCCGCTCCAGCCGGAACTTCCAGCCCTCGTAGTCCACCTCGGTGCCGTCCGCCAGCTCGATCGGCTCCAGCGGCCCGCAGCCGAATCCGACGTCGCACAGCCACAGCCGCTCGTCGTCGGCGGCCGTCACGGCCAGCAGCGCGTGGGTGGCGGGCAGGATCTTGTCCGCGCCGAGCGTCACCCGCCCGCTCATGGCGCTGAACTCGAAGCCCAGCCGCTCGAGGACGGCGGCGAACAGCACGACGTGCTCGAAGCAGTAGCCGCCGCGGCTGCCGCGCACCAGCTTGTCCTGGACGGACTCGACGTCCAGCAGCACCGGAACGCCCAGGACGGCGTTGAGGTTCTCGAAGGGGATGGAGGTGACATGCCCCCGGTGCAGGGCACGCAGCAGGTCCAGGGTCGGCGCCCGCTCGCCGTGGTAGCCGATGCGGTCCAGATAGGCGTCGAGGTCCAGCAGGTCGCCGTTCCAGTCGTGCGTGCGGTCCGTCTGCATCGTGGTTCCTCGCTTCTCGATCGTTGCGGACACGACCGTATGCGAAGCACCGCAGCCGGGGCCTCTGCCCGGAGACCGTGCGGACCTCGACCTTTGGACCTAGGGCTTCGAACCGAGACCACCTGAGCCCCGTACGCGCCGCGGCCTCAACCCGCCCCGGGCCCGAACCGGCGCTGGTACGCCGACGGAGTCAGGCCGGTCCCGCGCCGCATCAGCGTACGCAAGTGCGTGGCGGTGCCGAGCCCGCTGCGCCGCGCGACCACCTCGAACCGCGACTCGCCCCGCTCGATCAACCGGCACGCCAGAGCGAGCCGTTCCCCCGTCAGCCACGCCAACGGCGTCGTCCCCAGCTGCGCCCGGAAGCGGCGGTGCAGCGTCGCCGGACTGACCGCCGCACGCGCCGCGAGGGCGGACACCGTGAGCGGCGAGTCCAGCCGCTCCTGGGCCCAGGCCAGGACGGGCGCCAGCGACTCGTCCGGGAGGTCGGGCACGGGACGCTCCACGAACTGCCGCTGCCCACCGTCCCGGTGCGCCGCGAAGACCAGCCGCCGGCTGACGGAGTTGGCTATCTCGGCCCCGAAATCACGGCGGACCACATGCAGCCCGAGGTCGAGCGCGGCCGCGCTCCCGGCGGCGGTGAGGATGTCCCCGTCGTCCACGAACAGCACGTCCGACTCGAGCCGGACGGAGGGGAAGCGGGCCCGGAAGTCGTCCGCCCACTGCCAGTGCGCGGTGGCCCGGCGCCCGTCGAGGACCCCGGCCTCGGCCAGCGTGAAGGCGCCGCTGCAGAAGCCGACCAGGCGCGCACCGCGTGCGTGCGCCCGCCGGATCGCCTCGAGCACCGACCGGCGGCGAGGCACCTCGACGTCGGGGCGGTTGGGGACGATCAACGTGTCCGCCGTCTCGGCCGCCTCGAGACCGGCGACTCCGGTGAGCGTGAAGAAGCCGTCCCGCATCAGGGTGCGGGGCTCGGGGGAGCACAGCCCGAAGTCGTACAGCTCACGGCCGATCTCGGGCCTGCGCAGCCCGAAGACCTCGGTCGCGCAGCCGAGCTCGAAGGGGTTCGAGTTCTCGTCCACGATCACGACGACCCGGTGTACGCCCGCCGTGCGGTCCGGCTGCGAGGATTGTTGCGTCATATGCGATTCCTAGCACTCACACCGGCCGGGAGCACCGGCGGAGGATGAGCCCATGAGCAACGAACCCATCCTCCTGGACAAGGCCCTGGCCTCCTTCGACGCCCTGTGGAGCCCCCGCATCGTCACGCGCGTCAACGACTACGACGTCCGCATCACCAAGGTCCAGGGAGAACACATCTGGCACGTCCACGACGACACCGACGAGTTCTTCATGGTCCTCGACGGCGAGCTGCGCATCTCCCTGCGCGAGCCCGCCGGGGAGCGCACGGTCCTGCTGCCCCGGGGCGCGGTGTTCACCGTCCCCCGGGGCACGGAGCACAAGCCGTCCGCCCCCTCCGGCGCGGCGATCCTGCTGTTCGAGCCGAGCGGGACGCTCACGGTGGGGGACCGCCACGACGAGATCCCGGACCACGTCGACGCGACGACCGGGCACGCACTCGGCTCCTGAACTCCCCCCGCTCCTCCTCGGGTTCGGCCCGGCCGACGTCGGGTCAGCGGGGCCGGAGGAGCAGCCGGGGCGAGTCGACGAGGACGGCGGTGGCGCCGAGCCGCGTGGCGGTGCGCAGATCCGCCTTCGTGTTCACGGCGAACATCACGATCGGAGTCCTGCCGTGCGATGCGGAGCGGAAACAGGCGACGGATTCCGGGGTCCACAGCTGCGCGGTGACGGGAGAGTCTCCCGTGCCCAGGGTGAACTTCTCCCGCAGTGTCATCTGCCGCTTGAGCTCGAACCCGGCCCAGGAGCCGGCCGGAGGCGCGCTCTTGCAGGCGTGTTCCAGGGCGACTTCGGTCAGGCGCTGCCGGGTGGCGTCACGGGACTCGGCGACCTGCGCCCGCTCCGTCTTCGCCAGCAGTCCGGTCACCTCGGCGTCGGTGGAGTACAGCCGCACCCTGTCCCAGGCGTTCTTCTCGTCCAGCACCCGCACCACCGCGTCGACGACGTGGGAAGCGGGCGCCTGCTTGAGGTCGAGGTAGATCTGCCGGCCCTCGGGTACGGCGTCCAGCGCCGCCGCGAGCGTGGGGATGCGGACGGGGTGTTCCCGGTAGGGGTGGGCGCCGTCGGCGTCCTTGAAGGCGTACCCGGCGTTCAGCGACGCCAGTCCGCTCAGGGGTGTCTCCGCGACGGCCCCCGAGCCGTCCGTCAGCGCGGACAGGTCCGTCGGCCGGTACAGCACGGGGACGCCGTCCTTGGTCGCCTGGACGCTCAGCCACTGGCCGTCCGCACCCGCAGCCAGCGACCGTTCGATGGCGAGCAGCGTGTTCTCGGGGTAGTCGCCGGTCCCGGCGCGGTGCGCGATGATCAGCGGCTTGGCCGGGGCGTGCGCGGCGGCGGGTCGGTCCGTCTGCGCGGTGGCCGGGCTGCCGGCCGTGAGCATGGGGGCGGCGCAGACGAGGAGCGCCGTGGCGGTGAGGACGGACCGGCGCGGTATGAAGGTGGTGTTCGTCACCTGGGCATCATGCCGCTCGTCCCGTACCTCCATGCCCAGAAGGTCTTGATTCAGGGGCAGCCCGAGGTGATCTTCCGGAAGTTGCGGTAGTGGTCGGCGGTGTACCAGACGGTGCGGGTGCCCGGGTCGCGGACGAGGCGTTCGGCGTCGCGGCGCCGGCCCGGTGGGCGGGGGGTGACGTCGTATTCGCGGTAGTGCCCGGTCGCGGGGAGGTGGCCGCTGAGGTTGCGGTGGATGTTGCCGCCGCGGATGACGAGGGCGGAGCGGGCCACGGGGTAGTCGTGCGCCCGGTCCGAGGCCGGCCAGTTCAGGCCCTTCCAGATGCCGCAGGCGTTCTTGACCTGGGCGGGGAACCGTTCGACCGGCAGGGGCGGATCGATGACGTCGGCCGGGCGGACCGCGGCGGTGGCCGTGGGCGCGCCGGGTGCGGGGGACAGGGCGACGGCCGACAGGAGCAGGGCGGCGGCCGTGACATGCCGAGCGCTACGAAATGTGGTCATACCCCCATCAACGGTGACGAAGGCTACGGGATACGCAAAAGATGCCGTTGGTGATCCTCACCTCACCAGGCGAGGATCACCAACGGCATCCAGGGGTCAGACGGAGATCAGGAACGCTGCTGGCGGGCCTGCTCGTCCCGCTCGGCGTTCTTCTCCTTGATGCGCACCGCTTCCTTGCGGACCTCGGCCTGCGTGGCGCGCTCGCGCTGCAGCCACTCGGGCTGCTCCTGCTTCAGGGCCTCGATCTGCTCCGTGGTGAGGGCCTCCGTGACTCCGCCACGGGCCAGGCCCGCGATGGAGACGCCCAGCTTCGCCGCGACCACGGGCCGGGGGTGCGGACCGTTGCGTCGCAGCTCCTGCAGCCACTCGGGCGGGTCGGCCTGCAGCGCGTTCAGCTCGGTGCGCGAGACGACACCCTCCTGGAACTCGGCGGGGGTGGCCTCGAGGTACACACCCAGCTTCTTCGCCGCGGTCGCGGGCTTCATCGTCTGGGTGGTCTTGTGCGACGTCATGGTGTCAAGAGTATCGAGCGTGTGAGCTACCTCTGACCACGACCGGTAACCTAGGGGAGTGACAGGCTCGGAAGATTCCCCTACGTTCCGGCTCGCGTATGTCCCGGGAGTGACGCCCACGAAGTGGGTGCGGATCTGGAACGAGCGGCTGCCCGACGTCCCACTGACCCTCGTCGGCGTCTCCGCCGCCGAGGCGTGCGACGTGCTGCGCGCCGGCGGGGCCGACGCGGGCTTCATCCGGCTGCCGGCCGACCGCAGGGACCTCAGCGCGATCCCCCTGTACACCGAGACGACAGTGGTCGTCATCCCGAAGGACCACATCGTGGCGGCGGTCGACGAGGTGTCCGCCGAGGACCTGGCCGACGAGCTCGTGCTGCATCCCCTCGACGACACCCTGGAGTGGGAGCGTCCGCCGGGACGCCCCGCGCTCGAGCGCCCCGCCACGACCGCGGACGCCATCGAGCTGGTGGCGGCGGGAGTGGGACTCCTCGTCGTCCCGCAGTCGCTCGCCCGCCTGCACCACCGCAAGGACCTCACCTACCGGCCGCTCTCCGACGTCCCCCAGTCGCGCGTCGCGCTGTCGTGGCCGGAGGAGGAAACCACCGATCTGGTGGAGCAGTTCATCGGCATCGTCCGCGGGCGCACCGTCAACAGCACCCGGGGCCGCCCCCAGGCCCAGGACAAGGCGCAGCCGAAGAGCAAGCGCCCCGAGGCGCGCGGCGCGCAGCGCAAGCCCGCGGCCGGCAAGTCGACGGGGAAGTCGGGCGGCAAGAGCCCCCGGAGCGGCTCGGGCGGCGCCAAGGGCACCAAGGGCGGCAAGACCGCCAGTCGCGGCAAGCCCCGCCGCCGGCCGTAGCGGTCGAAACCCCGCGGCGCGGGGCACCGGGCCGCGGGGGCTCCGCGCGGGCCGTCGCCCCCGCCATCGGCCCGGTCAGTCCCGGGGGCCGATCACCCGCCCCTCCTCCGTCACGGTGATGGCCCCCGCCGGGCAGGAATCGGCCGCGTCGAGGACCGTCTCGTCGGGCGTGCTCTCGCCGCCGCCCAGCGGCCGGGAGCGCTCGCCGTCCAGGACGAACGACGAGGCGGCCAGGGACGTGCAGATGCCCGAGCCCATGCACCGGCCGCGGTCCACCGTCACCCGCCAGGCCATCGCTCACCACCCCACCGGCATCGAGCGGGGCCCGCGCACCAGCATCTGCGTCTTCCAGACGATGTCCCCGGCCACATGAAGGCCCGGCATCCGCAGGACGAGGGCCCGTAGGGCCTCCTGGAGCTCGACCCGGGCGAGGGGTGCCCCGAGGCAGTGGTGGACGCCGTGGCCGAAGCCCAGGTGCTGGTTGCCCTCCCGGTCCAGGTCGAGGGCGTCGGGGGCCGGGAAGCGCAGCACGTCGCGGTTGGCGGAGCCCACCGACACCAGGACCGGCTCGCCCGACCGCACCAGCGTGCCGCCCACCTCGATGTCCTCCGTCGCGTAGCGGGCCATGGACGCGGCCATGCCCAAGGGGACGAAGCGCAGCAGCTCCTCGACCGCGGCGGGGAGGAGCCCGGGGTCCTTGTGCAGCCGCGCCAGCTCCTCGGGATGCTCCAGGAGGGTCCACACGAAGTTGGGAACCTGGGTGGCGGTGGTCTCATGGCCCGCGACCAGGACGGCCACGCACAGGTCGATCAGCTCCAGCTCCGAGAGCCGGTCGTCCTGGTCGCGGGCCCCGATCAGGGCGGTCATCAGATCGTCCGCGGGCCGGGCGCGGCGCTCGGCGATCAGCCCCGCCATGTACGCGCGCAACTCCTCCCGGCTCGCGTCCGCTTCCTCGGCCGTGAGCGAGCTGGTGGACAGGGCGTCGTCGCTCCACTTGCGGAAGAGGGGCCGGTCCCCCTCGGGCACCCCGAGGAGCCGGCAGATCACGGAGACGGGGATGGGCAGCGCGTAGTCCTCGACCAGATCGGCGGGCGGGCCGGCGGCGACCATGTCGTCCAGCAGGCTCTCGGCCAGGGCGCGGATGCCCGGCCGTAGCCGCTCCACCCGCTGCACGGTGAACGCCTTCGTCACCAGCGTGCGCAGCCGGGTGTGGTCGGGAGGGTCCATGGTGAGGATGCCGGTGGTGTTCCGGGCGGCCGACTGGCGGGGTTCGTCGTGCTCGACGCAGGCGGCGCGGCTGAACCTGCGGTCGCCCAGGACGAACCTGGCGTCCGCGTAGCGGGTCACGAGCCAGGCGGGCTCGCCGTAGGGCAGCCGGACGCGTCGCAGCCCCTCGCCGCAGCGCGTCTTGTCGTACTCCTCGGACAGGTCCAGGCCGGTCGGCTCGTTGAACGGATAGGCGGCGGGCTCGCTGTGGGAGGTGGACATCAGGACCCCTTGTTCCCTCGCGTAGGCAGTAGGTCTCGCGCCGGTACGGGCGGCACATGTAAGCACCTGCTTACAACGACCGTAGGACGGGGTAGGAAGGACGTCAACGGGGCCTGGCCCGTAGGGGTTTCGAACGCCCGGGCGGGCCGGTCGGCGCTTGAGGAGGAACGGGATGACCACGGAAAATACGGTGCGCCGACGTGACGCCGAGGCCACCCGCCAGTCCTTGATCGAGGCGGCGGCCGGGCTGTTCGCCGAACGCGGATACGACCGGACGACCGTGCGCGCCATCGCCGACCGCGCCGGCGTCAACCAGGCCCTGCTCTTCCGCTACTTCGGATCGAAGACCGCTCTCTTCGGCGAAGTGGTGGCACAGGACGGCCGCCGGCAGCTGCGCGAGACACCGGCCGAGCGACTGCTGGAGACCGCCCTGCGGAATCTGCTCACCCCTGGCGGCACCCCGCCCGGGGACCGCTCGCTGGAGGTCTTCCTCCGCTCGGTCGGAGGAGACGACGAGGCCGCGCGGACCAGCCGCCTCCTGACCGAGGAGTACGCCGACGTCCTGGCCGGGCTCACCGACGCGGACGACGCCGAACTGCGCTCCGCCCTGGTCCTGGCCTGGCTGCTCGGCATAGGGCTGACCCGGGTCGTGGTGCGCCAGGAGCCGCTGGCCGGCGCCGACCCGGAGCATGTGTGCCGGCTGATGCTGGACGCGGCGCGGACGCTTCTGGAGCGACTGCCGTGACGGCTACGGCTACGGCTACGGCTACGGCACCGGCACGGACGCGTGGACCCGGTGCAGGTGCACCACGACGTCGAAAGCGCGGCCCAGCGCGAGCGGCGGGGTCGGCTGGTTGGGGTACCGCCCGGGGATGACGAACGTCGGGCGTGCCGTGTTCAGCCAGCCGCCGACCGTCCGATCGCGGCCGGCCGCGCGCAGGTCGACGTAGAAGTCGCGGTAGCGCACCTGGTCGAGGGTGTATTCGTTGCTGCCGGGCGCGGCCGGGTCGACGCTGTAGGTGCCCGCCTCGCCCGTCGCCGTCTTGGCGCGGTAGTCGCCGCCGTTCAGCGAGGTGCCGACGGCGAGGTAGTCACGGCCGACAAGTTCGCGCAGGTCGGCGCCCATCGTGACCGGGTAGTGGTCGGGCACCGCGGACTCGTAGGCGACGTGACCGTTGTGACCCGAGACCACGATCCGCTCGCCGGTCTGGCGCTGCCACCACACGGCGGTCTCCGCCATGGTCCGGTCGCGGTAGCGGCTCGCGGCCTTCGCCTGGGCCGGGTCGCTCCAGTCGACGGTGTACTCCTTGGCCATGTGCGAGAGGATCCGGGCCTCCTGCAGCACCCAGGGATCCTGCTTCCCGGCCTTGGCCAGCAGCTGGTACGCGGCCTCCGCGTCCTGCGCGATCGCCTTCCGTTCGGCGAGCGGCAGGGCGTTGTACGCCGCCATGCGCGCCGCGACTTGGGTGGGCAGGGCGCGCAGTGCGGCGTAGTGGCGGCGGAGTTCGGGTGCGAGAGCGGGCTCGTTGCCCTCCGCCCAGGTGAGGATGCGGTCGTACTGCTCCGGATCGGCGTCGGAGAAGTCCAGGCCCACGACCCGGATCTGATGCGGGCCGGTGCGATTGTGCTCGCGCATCCAGCTGAACATCCGCGCCAGTTCTTCCGTGTTCAGCAGGGAGTACCCGTCCTGGAACTCGTCGCGCATGATCTGCCGGACGTCGCCCTTGCCGGTGCTGAGGTAGGTGTTGAGCCGGGTGGCCGCCGACCAGCTGATCTCCATGGCGTAGGCGGAGAAGCCCTCCCGCTTCACCAGCTCTTGGAACAGCCGGTCCTTCACGGTGAACAGTTCCTTCGAGCCGTGCGAGGCCTCGCCGAATCCGACGATGCTCGCCCCCCGCGTCATCGAGGCGAACGCGGCCAGGTCGCCCCCGGACCCACCGGGCTCGGCGGTGCGCAACGGATGCGCGTACCGCTGCAGTCCGGCCACCACCTCACGGTCCTGGGGCGAGGCCGAAGCCGAGGGGGCGGGGGCGGCGGGCGCGCCGGCCGCTGTCGCGGTGGCGGCGGCCGGGCCCAGGAGGGCCGCCAGAGCGAGCGCCACGGCCACAGGACGGCGTATGGATACGTGTGTCATGCAGGAAGTTATACAGGGGCCCTCCCGGGCGGCGGTCCCGCCCGCCCGCGACCGGTCCTCCCTACCGCGCGTAGGAACCGATGCCCACCAGGCAGTAGACGACCGAGCTGATGGTCCGGCCGCCCAGCGTCGTCCGGGAGGAGAAGGAGTACTGGGTCTCGGAGTCGTCCCGGCACCGGGACAGCTCGGTCGTCCCGTGGTACGCCTGGATGACCCGGTAGTGCGCGTCGGACGACGAGCAGGCGACGACGTCGACGTTCTTCACCTTCACCGGCGTCGTCGAGTCGGGCAGGGTCCCGTTGAGGCACGTCCCGGTGGTGTAGGGGGTCGGCGGGGCGACGGTCGGGTAGGTGCTCGCCGGTCCGGAACGGCCGTCGCCGTCGAGGGGGTTGAGGGAGCCGGGAGTTCTGCTGCCCAGGCCGGGTGCCGTGGTGGACCCGGCGGGGGACGGGGCCGTGGTGGCGGCACCCGGGCGGCCCGCTGTCGACGGGGTGGAATCGTCGCGCTCGGTCAGCATGACGACGGCGGCCAGGACGGCGAGCACCCCGAGGACGAGCAACGGCCTGGCCGCCGGTCTGCCGAGGAAGGAGGGCCGCCCGGCGCCCGGCGACCGCGGTGGCGTGCCGTGGAGGCGGATCCGGAGGATCGTCTCGCCTTTGTCGGTGGAGACCCTGATGAGACTGCCGTCCTGCACCGGTGGAATGCGGACGTTCACCGTCCCCCTGGGGAGGGCGACGGCTCTGGTGACTCCAGAGGCCGCCTCTTCAGGGGTCAGCCAGAGGGTGACTTCCGTGGGCATCGCTCGCTCCGTAAGGCTTGAGGACTACGAAGCCTAAGCGCGCGCAATGAAGCATGAATGAAACCGGAGTTGGGGCGCTAGGCGGAGGAATGGAGTCCGCAAAAGCGCCGGTCGGCAGCGGTGTGCTGCCGTGTGGAATAGATCATAGGAAGTCATGTGAGGGCCTGATAAGTTCCCGCCTGACCATCAAGGGGGGACTGGTCCATCTGGGGACCCCTTTGCCTTTTTGCATGTCACGAGGGGGATTTGTTTCGCATGCTCGGTAAGAAGACCGCGATTCGCGTGACCGTAGCCGCAACCACCATGGCCACCCTGGGCATTGCCGTTCCGCAGACCGCCATGGCCGTCTCCGGCGACGCGCCGAAGGCGCCGACCACGGTCGGCTCGGTCCAGTTCGCCCCCAAGGCCTCGGCGAAGACGAAGAGCATCGTCGCCGCCGCCCCCCAGGCCGCCGCGGCGGCCGGAAACGTCTGCGGCGCCGACTACAACGAGTCGGTGTACGCCGAGCGCCTGCCGTCCGCGACCGCCCGGTACGCGACGCTGTACCTGTGGACCAACGGCAAGGAGAGTGGCCCCTCGTACTACGACAAGCCGATCTGCGCCGTCCTGTGGAACGACACGGGTGCCAAGCAGTACATGGGCATCCGGCTCAAGGACAACTACACCGACACCCCGCACACGGAGAACTTCGGCACTTTCTCCACTTACGCGGGCCCCGTCTACCAGAACCGCGGCTGGTGCGGCGAGGTGTACTCGTACATGAAGAAGGGCGGCAGCGTCGTCATCGACACCGTCCGTGGCGTCGGTTCCTGCAACTAGCAGCCCGTCTTGTCGACTGTCGTAGAGAGGACATTCATGCGTAAGACCCTCGCTGCCGCCGCCCTCGCGGCCAGTGTTCTGGCCGGAGGCATCGTCTTCGCGGCGCCGGCTTCCGCCGTCGGCTCGTGCTCGGACTCCTTCAAGGACCAGTTCGACGTCATCAACCCCGGCAACAAGCCCGACCAGACCTACTACATCGAGAACTGCGCCGACGTCACCAACGGCAAGGTCACCGGCCACAGCGCGACGAGCTGGCAGATGCTCGACCTGCAGGCGATCGACCTCGGCAAGCGGTTCACCTCTTTCAAGATCACGACGAGGCTCGAGGCGCGGTCGGGCCCGACGGCCCCCGACGTCGACAAGGTCATCACGTCCAAGACGTGCGACCTGACCGAGCTGGTGAACAAGCACTACGAGTACGGGGCCACGGACCGGAGCGCCTCCACGTGCGCGGCACCGGCGGCCACGTACGACAAGAACCTGTGGTGGTCGACGGACTCCACCGTCGTCTACGACATCGAGGGCGACGGCAAGGGCCCCATCACGCGTCAGCTGACGGGCTCGCCGCTCCTGCACTGACCACCCGCCGGGGCCGTGAGCACTGCCCCCTCACGGCCCCGGCACCTCACGGGTGCTCGTGGCCCTGCTCCGGGTCACCGCGAGCAGGGCCATGTCATCGGTGATGCGGCCACCGGTGTGGCGGCCCACATCGGAGAGGACGGCGTCGAGCAGCGCGTCCGGTCCGGAGACCTCACGCCCGGCCAGGCCGTTCACGGGGTCGTAGAAGACCCCGGCCCGGTCGCGCGCCTCGGTGAGGCCGTCCGTGTACAGCAACAGGGTCGCCCCCGCCGGGAACGGCACCGTATCGGTCCGGTCCTCGCCGGCCTCCAGGTCGGCCATCCCCAACGGCAGCGTCGGATCGGACGGGGGCAGGCTGCGCACCGCGCCACCGTGCAGCAGCAGCGGCGCCGGATGGCCGCGGTTGATCAGCCGCAGCCCGTCGCCGGAGTGCGGGATCTCCGCCAGGACAGCGGTGACGAAACCCTCGATCCGCTCGATGCCCGCCCGCCGCTCGGCCTCCCGCACCATCGCCCGATCCACCCTGGCCGTGACCCCGGCGAGCGTGGGCTCCTCCTCGGCGGCCTCACGGAACGCCCCGAGCGCCACGTCCACCGCCTTGACCGCCTCCATGCCCTTGCCGCGGACGTCGCCGACCACACAGCGCACTCCGTACGGGGTGTCCTGCACGCCGTAGAGGTCACCGCCGATCTGCGCGTCCTTGACGGCCGACTGATAGCGCACGGCGATCCGCAGGGGCCCGATCGATGCGGGCGGCTCCGGCAGCACCGCGCGCTGCACGGCGAGGGCGATGCCGCGCGCGGACTGCAACCGCACGTCGCTGTAGTACATGAGGCGGCTGACGACGACGGCGAAGGCCGAGACGGTCGCGACCGCCGCCAGCTCGCTCCGCCCACCGGAGTCGTCCATGAGGCCGAAGTGGGTGAGCAGCGCGAAATCGGCGGCACACGCGCCGATGCCCGCCAGAATCGTGGCACGCAGCGACAGCAGTGCGGCGGCGGACATCGGCGCGGCGGTGTAGAGGGCCTCGGCGCTGAAATGCGGTGGGGTGTTGTAGTCGAGGAACGCGCCCACGGCGAGCAGCAGGGCGGGCACCAGCTGAAGGTGGCGCAGCCACCAGCGCTTCACAGCGCTGCCCCCCGCGCTCGGTGCCCTCACGTACCCGCTCCCGCTCTTCCGTGCCGTACGACACGCTCAAGCATCGTCGGGCCGGATTGCGGCTGCCAGTCATGGGGCGGCCGTATGGGTGCGGGGGCGCCCGGCGGCGCCGCCGCGGCACAGGCGGCGTAGTCACCCGGGAGCGGGTCGCTCCCCCTTCCGGCGGAGGCGGTCGGGACCGCGGGAGGAGGTGCCCGGCCGGGGCCGCTCCGTAGCGTCGGGGGCATGAAGTCACCGAACCTTCGACACCTTCGGCGTCGGCAATTCGTCGGTGCCCTCGGGCTCGCGCTGCTCGCTCCCATGGCGGGCGCGAGCGTCGCCGGGGCGGCACCCGGCGGTCGTACGCGCCCCGTGACCATGACGCTGCCGCCCCCCACCGGGCCGTACCCCGTCGGCACGGCATCCCTGCACCTCGTCGACCCGTCGAGACCCGATCCATGGCTCACCACCCGGTCCGCGCGCGAGCTGATGACGACCGTCTGGTACCCGTCCCTGCCGGTTCCGGGGCGACGACCGGCCCTGCAGCTGCCGCCCCACGTGGCGGCCGAATGGCAGCAGCTCGTGGAGACGAGGGAGGACTTCTCCGTCAAGCCGGGGGGCGCCGACTGGGCGGCCACCCGGACCCACGCCGTCACCGGTGCGCCGGTGAGGCGTCGGCCCGGAGGCCTCCCCGTGGTCCTGTACTCGCCCGGCCGGAACATGCCGCGGGGCTTCGGTACCGTCCTGGCGGAGGAACTGGCCAGTCGTGGCTGTCTGGTGGTGGCCGTGGACCACACCCACGAGACGATCGCCGTGGAATTCCCGGACGGCCGGGTGGCCCGTACCCAGGACGCGACCGAGACGGCGACACTGCGGGCCCTGGTCGACGTACGGGTGGCCGACGTCCGCTTCGTGCTCGACCGGCTGGAGACGCCGCACCGCGGCGGCGCCCCGGACGCGGACCGTCGTCCGCTGCCGTCCGGCCTCGCCGGGTGCGCGGACCTGACCGCCGTCGGCATGTTCGGCCACTCCATCGGCGGCGCCACGGCCGCCCAGGCGATGCACGACGACCCGCGCATCCGCGCGGCCGCCGACCTGGACGGAGCGGTCGGCGCGGGCGCGAACGCGATCGGCTCCGTGGTCGACGGCGGCCTGGACCGGCCGTTCCTCTTGATGAACAGCGTGCTCGGCAACAGCCGGGACGAGGTACTGGCGACCCTGTGGAAAAACCTGCGCGGCTGGCACCGCAACCTCCAGATACCCACCGCGGGCCACTACGCCTACACCGACCTGCAGGCCCAGCTCCCGCCGATCGCCGCGGCCGGGAACATGCCCGCGGACAGGCCGGCCGCACTCGTCGGCACCGTCGACCCCGCACGCTCCGTCCGTGCGCAACGCGCCTACCTGAGCGCGTTCTTCGACGTGCACCTGAGGCACCGCCCGGACCACGGTCTCTTCGACGGTCCTTCGGCTGCCCACCCGGAGGTCTCGTTCATCGACTGAAGCGGGACGTTGCGCCGATGCGTCAACCCCCTGGATGCAGGGATACCCCGTGCAAGGTCGACCTTCGATCCTTGGGAAGGCAAGTCCGCACCACTTCTTACTCTGCCGAAGGGGAACGAGATGAGCGGCAAGACGACCAGGGCGACGGGTACGGGGCGCGTCACGGGGCAGGCCGGACGGGTGGCCGTCATCGCGGCTCTCCTCGCGGTGGGGGCCGCCGCTCCGGCGGTGGCATCGACCGCCGGGGAGGCGGGAGCGGAGAGAGTCACCGCGGCCCGTAGCGTGGAGGTGTTCATGACCAACAGCACCAGATGCGACCTGGTGCTGATCACGGCGCGGCTCGACCACGGCGAGTGGACCCGACGCCCGCCCGCCTTCATCGAACGCGGCGACACCATCACATGGGAGTCCGAGTCGAACGGCGTCCTCACCGGCACCGAAGGCGAAGCGGACTTCGTCACCCAGGGCTGCAGGAACCCCGCCAACAACACCAAGCGGCTTCACCTGCACTGGAACAACCCGTACGTCGGTTCCAACTCCTATGACACCGCGGGCACCGACGGGGCGTTCCGCGTCACCGTCGTCGGAGGCAGCGGCAACCACGCGGGCGTCCAGTTCACCTTCATAGGATCCTGACACCGGCGCCTCGACCGCATGCGTGGGGGAGCGGACGGACGCGTGCGATCACCTTGAGACGTACCGGTGGTTTCACGACATGCTCTGCGCCCCCATGGGCCGACGGCCCGGCCACGAGTAGCCTCGTCTCCCGAGTCCGGGAGGCGAGCGTGGGCCGTAGCTGTGACACGAGCGCGCGGGTCGATGCGGTGTGCCACGCCATGCCGGGGGCCGCGGCGGAAGCCACCACCGTCCCCGAGCTGGGCGCCGGGATCTCCCGCCAGGTGGGCCGGGTCGTCCCGCACGACGGGTACACGCTCGTCGCCGTGGACCCGGTCACCCGCGCGTACGTCTTCAGCGTCGGAGAACACAGCTACAGCACCGGATCCCAGCGCCGCCTGGCGATCGAGGACGCCCACCGCCGCGACCGGCACTCCTTCACGCAACTCGTCAGCGGCCGCAGCCAGGTCGGGGTCTTCGGGTCCGGTTCGCCCAAGGGGCGGTACAGCGAGCACCAACACGACATCCTGGCCGCCGAGGGGTTCGGCAGCGAAATGCGCATCGCCCTGACGCACGGCGGCGTGCTGTGGGGCGGCATGGTCCTGCTGCGGGAGCGAAGCAGCACGCCGTTCCTGCCGGACGAAGTCCAGCAAGCCGAACGCCTGGCCCGGCACATCACCTTCGCCCTGCAGCGGTTCGTCTCCGGTAAACCGCTGCGCCCGATCCGCTGCGGAGTCGCACCGGGCGTCGCCCTCGTCGGCCGTGACTTCGAGGTCAAGGGCGTCACCCCGACAGGCCGTGACGCCCTGCGCGCACTCGTGCCCCCGCCCGGGCCCGCCGACGACGAGGAACTCTTCGCCCTCCTCTGGAACGTCACCCACATGGCCCGCAGCGCCTCCGGCCCGGCACTCAGCAGAATCCCCACGCCACAGGGGTGGATCGCACTCCACGCCCAGCTCCTCGAGGGCACGGCGGCGGGGGACGTGGCGGTCACGATCCAGCCCGCCGCCGCGGACACGCTGCTGCCGGCGGTCACCGCGTGGTACGGCATCACGTCCAGGGAACAGGCGGTGATCGAGCAGGCCCTGCAAGGCCTGCCCGTCAAACAGATCGCCCGCCGCCTCGACCTGTCACCGCACACGGTGAACGATCACTTCAAGGCCATCTACCGCAAGACCGGAGTCTCCGGCCGCGAAGAGCTCATCGTCTGTCTGTCCGGCTGACCACGGCCGACCGGTATCGCGTATCGCCGGTCGGCCGTACGCGCTCAGATCTCCAGGTGCCCCAGCACGGACCGCACCGCGTGCTTCACGGCGTCGCGCGTCTGCTCGGTGTGGTCGATCGTCTCGAACCCGTGGTGGGCGAGGGGTACGTCGATCACCTCGAGGTTGGCTGCGCAGTCCTCGGCGGCGGCCACGAACTCCGCGACCGTCGCCGCCAGCTCCGGGTGTTCCAGCCCCACGCGTGTCAGCACGATCGGCAACTCTCCCGCTGTACGGACGGCGGTCGCAGGGCGGAACCGGTCCTCGACGAGTGTCCAGTTCGGCAGCGGTGCGAGGATGGGGTAGGTCGCCGCGACGCACCGCAGCCACGGCGGGGGCGTCGCGAGCCAGTCGGCCGACAACAGCCCGCCGCCGGAGACGAACCACAGCGCGACGCGGTCCGCGTCGACGCGCGGATCCGCCCGTACGAGCTCGACCGCTGCCGCGACGTCCTCGGCGGCGCGCCCGTAGTCGCCGAGATCGTGCAGCCGGTGATCCAGCGTCACGCCGACCGCGCCGAGACCGGCCACGTACCGGCCGTAGCCGACGAAGGTCGGCCAGTCCCGTGGCGTCGGCTGCGCGCCGGGCGGGATCGGGCCGCCATGGACGAACACCACGGCCGGGCGAGGACCGTCGGCATCGGGGAGGTGGAGATCGACCCGTCCCACCCGCTCGCGAGGCCGCTCCGGTACGTCGAGCAGGAAGGACCGGAGGTGTGACGGCTGCTCGTCCTTCTTCGCGGACAGCCGGTGCCCTTCGCCCGCGGCGGCTCGCAGCAGTACGTCGGCCAGTTCGCCGGGAGCGGAGAGCATCGGCCAGTGCCCGGTGTCGAGCTCGAAGAAGCTCACCCGGGGGTCGACGAGCGCTGTGAGGCGAGGGTCCCCGAGCTGCACCAAGGACTCGATCAGGGCGATGCCCGGCCCACTGGCCGTGCAGAGGACGCCGGTCGTCGCCACCTCGGCGACCGCCCCCGACAGCCGGAGCGGCTGGGTGAGCGTGGCCGGCGGCTGCGGCGCGGCACGGCGGGTCAGCCGCTCGAGCGCGTCCGCGGGGACGCCGGCGACGCTGCCCCAGCGCTGCCACTCCTCGACGGCCGGCGGGGGCAGCAGCCAGCCGTCGTCCTCGGCCTGTTCGACCCGCTGCAGCAGCCGCTCGCGGACCGCCTCGTCGGGTACCAGATGGAGGGCCGGTTCGCCGTCCTGGGGCAGGGCCGTGTCCAGACAGACGATCCGCGCGATCCGCTCCGGCCGCCGGTCGGCGGCGCCGTACGCCGGGTAGACGCCGTAGCAGTGACCGACCAGCACCACGTCCGGCGCGTCCACCTCGTCGATCAGCCGCACCAGCTCCTGGACGTGCGCCTCCAGGTCCGTCCCCGGCTCCGCCGGACGGCGGCGCTCACCCATGCCGGTGAGCGTCACCGGATGCACCTCGGCCCCCGACTCCCGCAGCTGAGCGGCCACTTCTTCCCACACCAAGCCGTCGGTGTGGGCGCCGGACACCAATATGAATGCCGTCATGAACGTCTCCTTGCCTACCTCGGTCCACGCGTCCGGCCCGCCGGGGGCCGTCCGCGCTCACCGGTACGGTAGGAACTCCCCCAGGGGGAGATTCAAGCGACGGGCGTGACGTGTTCTCCTCAGTCCGAGTGCGTCCTACGGGCACGGGCCCATGTCACTCCGACCAAGGCCGAGGCCACGTACATCTGTACGGCGGTGATGAAGGGCACGTCGGCGGCCGGGCCGACGGGATCCGGGCCCTCGTCGCGGCCCCTTGCCGACGCGGCTCGCGACCGGGCCGCGCGCGGAGTCTCACCACCGCGCGCCCTGACACGCGCCTCCTCTTTTCAGCCATCTGGCGCGCACACTTCAAGCTCCGGTGGGGGCGCCGCCGGAGCGAAAACCGTCGCAGGACAACCAGCTCGGTGCGACGGCTCGCGCACAAGCGCCTTGGCTCGACCGCACGCCGCCCCACACGCCCTCGGCCCGCTGGGATCTCCCTCCACGGGCCGGCCCACGTTGCTGGACCCCCGGGGCTGTGGTGTCCGTGCGGCTGCCCCCGCCGCTCACCCCCAACTCGCCCGGCCGCCCACTATCCCAGGGGCGCCGGACGGAGAGGAGCACCCTGATGTACGCGAACCCCCTGCGCCGCGGCCTGGCCTGGCTGGCCTCGGTGGCGCTCATGTCCCTCGGCGTGGTCGGCCTGTCGGCCACCGCCGCCTCCGCCCTGCCCGCGCAGTGCACGGGAGCGGAGACCAGCGGCGCCGACAACATCGTCTGCCCGTTCCTGCTGCCCGGCCAGGTGATCAACAGCCTCGGCGGCAACGACACGATCACCATCCTGGCCGACGCCGGCGGCATCGTGAACTCCGGTGCCGGCAACGACATCATCACGGCAGGGGCTCTGGACACCCTGGCCGACTTCAACACCGGGACCGGCAACGACACCGTCCGCGTCCTCGGCAACCACGCCGGCCAGTCGATAGTCACCGGCGACGGCGACGACACGGTCGAGATCACCGGCAACAACTCCGGCCTTGTCGACACCGGGGCCAACGCCGACCGGTTCATCGTTCACGGCACGGTGCTCGCCGACGCCGCGTTCCTCGGCACCGGCAACGACTTCGCCAACATCAACGTCCTCGCCCTCAGCGCCAACGGCGGCAGCCTCCATGGTGGTGGCGGTGCCGACGAGCTGACCGTCACCACCTGCAACCTCAGCACCATCGCCGGCGAGGACGGCAACGACACCATCGACGTCACCGACGCCAACGGCTGCAACGTTCTGGGCGGCGCCGGCAACGACAACATCCACGAGGGCGCCGAGGCCACCGGCACCGTCGACGGTGGCGCCGGCAACGACACCTGTCAGGAAGACATCCCCTTCCTCGGCACCGAATCCAACTGCGAGGTCTGACGGGCTCCGAACGACCTGATGGGGCTGGTGCCCCCGTCCCGCGGCACTGCGCGGGACGGGGGCACCGGCATGAGCCCCAGCACCATCCGATTCTCACGACCACAACAGCGGCGGCGGTGCGGTACCGCAGGACACCGATGAAGGATCTGGTCTGGGAAGCGGTACTGACGTGAGGTGACCGGCACTACAGATTGCGTCTGCCGGATTGCGTCGAACCGGTCATCTTGTGACGGGCAGCGTGCCTTCCTCCGCCTACCGGGGAATTCAGTGCGAGCGCAGAGCGTCGACGCAGGAGCAGAGAGGACCCGGTATGAGCGATGACTTCGTCCTGGACGTCACCAGAATCCGTGACGAGGCGAGGCGGAAGATGGAAGCGGGCCCCGTCACCGGCACCTACGGCGTCGACAAGGAACGGGTCATCGGCATCCTCAACGATGTCATCGCCACGGAGGTGGTGTGCTGGCTGCGCTACACCCGCCATGCCATTTCGGCGACCGGCATCGACCGGGCACAGGTGACGGCGGAATTCACCGAGCACGCCGCGCAGGAGATGCAGCATGCCATGCGGGCGGCCGAAAGGGTCTCCCAACTGGGCGGTGAACCCGATTTCGACCCGGCGACCCTGGTGCAGCGGGCCCATACCGACTACACGACCCCGTCCCCGAACGACCTGACGACGATGCTCGAACACAATCTGCTCGCCGAACGGATCGTCATCTCGAGCTATCAGGAGATCGTCCGCTGGCTGTCGGACCGCGACCCCACCACGCGCCGCCTGCTGGAGTCGATCCTCGAGCAGGAAGAGGAGCACGCCGACGATCTCCTCGACCTGATCGGCACCTGAGGCCGCTGTCCTGCTCGAGCCGGAGGCGGCGGGCTCCGGCGTCAGCTGATCCCGGAGGCGGTGGGCGCGCCCGGGAGGCGTTGGACGGCGACCATGGCGGCGTCGTCGCCGAGGGATCCGCCGCAGTGGGCCAGGAGGTCCTCGCACAGATGCCGCAGGAGGGCCTGGGGCCCGTGCCCGGACCAGGCCGCGATCCGTTCGGACAGCGGGTAGAACGTCCCGGTGTCGTCGCGGGCCTCGATGACGCCGTCCGTGTACAGCAGCACGACGTCGCCGGGTTCGAACCCGTAGGACTCCACGGCGATGTCGGCGGGGGCGAACTCGATGAGGCCGAGCGGGGGCGCGGGCTGACGCACCTTCAGTGGGGTGACACGGCCGTCGCGCAGCAGCAGGGGAGGGGGATGCCCGCAGCTGATCAGGTGCAGGGACGGCTCGAGGTCCGGGACGTCCAGCACGGCCGCGGTGATGAAGGTCTCTCCCTGGTCGGCGCGCTCGTCTCGCGACGCGCCGGGGACACCCAGGTCGGAGGAGACGGCTCCTTCGAGGTCGGCGACCAGGACCGGCAGCTCGGCCTGCCGGTGCGCGGCGGCCCGGAATGCCCCCAGGACGAGCGCGGCGTCACCGATGGCCTCCAGTCCCTTGCCGCGTACGTCGCCGATGACGAGCCGGGTGCCGTGGGCGGTGCGGGTGACCGCGTACAGGTCGCCGCCGATCTGCGCCTCGGCCTCGGCGGCGAGGTAGACGGACGCGATCCGCAACGGGCCGATCCGCTGCGGGAGCGCCCGTAGGAGCACCCCTTGGGTCGCCTCCGCCACCGATCTGAGCTGCGTCATCTCCTTCTCGTGCCGCTCGCGGTGGTGGGCGAACAGGGTCACGATCGCCGAGATCAGGATCAGGGCGGTGATCTGGAGGGTGTGGTTGAGGTCGGTGAGGCTGGTACGGGCGACGGCGACGATGGACTGGGCCGCGACGGCCACCACACCGATGAATCCCGTCATCAGCGGCCCGCCGAACGACGCGGTGATGGCGGGCGCGGCGACCAGGAGGGGACCGAGGTGCACTTCGGGCGGGGCCAGGATGTCGACCACGGTGACGACCAGGACGAGGAGAAGCGGTACCGCCACCAGGGCACGGCTTCGCTGCCGGGGCCATCGGTGAGCCCCGGGGAGTCGCCGCAGGTCCATGGCTCCTGCTTACACCAGGTGTGAGCGGAAAACGTGCCGCCACGGCCATCGGCTTGGTCAGTGGCGCGGTGTGATCTCCTTCGGGCCGTAGAGGGCCGCGGCCTCCCCGGTGATCAGAGCCCAGTAGCGGTCGCCAAAGGACCAGTGCCACCATTCCGTCGGGTAGTTCACCAGGCCCGCAGCGGTGAGCACAGAGCTCAGCAGCTTCCGGTTGGTGCGGGCCTCCTCGCTGATGTTGAGGGCGTGGGTGTAGCAGGCGCCCGCACTCTCCTCCGGGTCCGCGTTCATCCGTGTGCCCAGGTCCAGCTCGCGCCCGCTGGTGTCGGCCAGGGTGAGGTCGACGGCCGCGCCGGCACTGTGCGGGGCGATGTCGGGCGGGGACACATAGCGGCTCGCCGCCGAGTGGATCTGCTCGTCGGACCACTCAGGCCGGCCGGCACGCAGCTGGTCGGCGTACTCCTCGAAGTATTCCCGCTGGAGCGAGGGCGGCCGGTACCCCTCGACGAACAGCAGCCGCAGGCCCCGCGGAAGCATCTCCTGGGCCTCGAGCAGCCGGTCCAGCACGCCGTCCCGCAGGTACGCGAAGGCATCTGCCGGGTCCTGCTTGCGCGCGTCGACCAGCAACGAGCCGCCGCGGCGGACGTCCACGAGACGTTCGCCGCATTCCGTAACGGGTATCGCGGCGACCTTCGGGTCCGACATCAAGACGATCTCATTCATGACGCGATCATCTCGCACGCCTCAACCCGGCGAACCTTCCCCGTCGGAGCACTGGCGGGGTCAGTCGGATTCGAGGCCGTCGACCAGGCGGTCCAGGAACCGCGTGAACGTGGCCTCCGGGGTGGCGGGACGTGGGGGCGCGGAGAGGACCTCGGCGAGCTCCGGGTGGTGGCCGTCCGCGGCGACGGCGGCCAGGTAGCGGGCCTCGGCCTCGATCCTCTCGGGTGACCGCGCTGCCGCGGCCTGCGCGATCTCATGGGCGACGTGCGCGGCGACGAAGCCGGTCAGCTGGGCGAAGACCTCCAGCTTCGCGGCGCCGTCCAGCCGGGTGGGCCGCAGGGCGGCGAGTGCGCGTTCCAGGAAGGCCAGGGTGTTCGGGCCGAGGGTCCGGCGGGCGGACAGTGCGGCCGGGAGCCAGGGGTGACGGAGCATGAGGGCGCGCTGGAGATGGCCGATGGCCTTCAGGTCCGTACGCCAGTCGCCGGTGAGGGGATCCGTCGTCGGGAGTTCGCCGCTGACGTGGTCGACCATCAGCTCCAGCAGCGTCTCCTTGTCGGGGGCGTAGCTGTAGAGGGACATGACACCGGCCCCTACCTCGGAGGCGACCCGCCGCATGGTGACCGCCTCCAGCCCCTCGGCGTCCGCCAGGGCGACGGCCGCGGCCGTGATCGCCGTGCGGCTGAAGGCGGGTTTGCGTCCCCGGCCGGGTCGGCCGGTACTCAGCCAGAGCTGTTGAGGGTCGACGCCTGCGGAGCCGGCCCGGTCGCCACGGGTCACGATCTTCTTGTTCCTCTTCTGGACGTTCTGAACATTATGGGCGTTTGGGTGGTCTGGGTGCGGTGGGCGCTGGTCGCTCGGGTGCGGGAACCATCCAAGCATCCGTTATTCTCGTACATCGTACGGAAATAACGGAGGGGTAGCCATGCCAACGCACACGTACGACACCGCCTCGAGGACCGACTGGACCGCACCGACGACGAAGCCGCCGTTGTCCTCACGGATGATGAGGGCGACATGGCGCGGCCTCCCGGCCAAGCGGCACGACGTGGGCTGGGAACCGGGGCTCGTGGTACCGGCCGCGGACGGCAGCCCCCTGCGCACGGACCACTACTTCCCCCGCGCGCAGGGCGACTTCCCCACCCTCCTCGTGCGCTCGCCCTACGGCAGGGGCCTGCCGTGGTCACCCATGTACGGCATGCTCTTCGCCGAACAGGGCTTCCACGTCGTACTGCAGAGCTGCCGCGGCACCGGCGGATCGGGCGGCCGGTTCGACGTCTGGCGCGACGAGGCCGCCGACGGGCAGGCCACGGTGGCCTGGCTGCGGGAACAGCCCTGGTTCAACGGAACCCTGGGCACGGTCGGCCCCAGCTACCTGGGCTACGTACAGTGGGCGCTCGCCCTGGACCCGCCGCCGGAGCTGAAGGCGATGGTCGTCCAGGTCGGCCTGCACGATCCCCACGCCCTCTTCCACGCGGGCGGTGCGTTCCACCTGGAGAACGCCCTCGCCATCGGCGCCGGCATGACCTACCAGCACCAGGGGATCGCGCCCCTCGTGAAGGCGACGCTGCGCCTGCAACGCCGTCTGCGCGACATCACCACCGCGCAACCGCTGCGCGGGGCATACGTCTCCGCCCTGGGCGAAGTGCCCTGGCTGGACAGTGTGATGACGCACCCGGACGCCGACGACCCCTACTGGCACGGCACGGACACCGGCAAGGCGGCGGAGCGGCTGAGCGTGCCCACCGCCCTGATCGGCGGATGGCGCGACCTGCTCGCCGACCAGACCTTCGAACAGTACGGCCGACTGCGTCGGGCCGGATGCGAGACCGCCCTGCTCGTCGGCCCCTGGACCCACACCTCCGCGATGCAAAAGGGCTGGCCCGAGGTGTTCGCCGAGACCCTCGCCTGGCTGCGCGCCCACCTGTGCGACGACCCCTCCGGTCTGCGCCCCACCACGGTGCGCGTGCACGTCGGCGGCGAAGGCGCGTGGCGGGACCTCGACGACTGGCCCCTGTCCACCCGTACGGCTTCCTGGTTCCCCACCCCGGACGGACACCTCATCCAGCAGCCCCCCACGGACAGCGCACCCCTGGCCTCCTTCCGCTACGACCCGGCCGACCCCACCCCCTCCGTGGGCGGCCCCCTGCTCTCCCGTGCCGCAGGCCCACGCGACAACACCGCCCTGGAGGCACGGGAGGACGTCCTGACGTTCACCGGTCCACCGCTGACCGAGCCCGTGGACATCCTCGGCCCGGTCTCCGCACGACTGCGGATCTCCACGGACACCGGATACGCCGACGTCTTCGCCCGCCTGTGCGACGTGGACGCCCGAGGCCGCTCCACCAACATCTGCGACGGCCTGTCCAGCCTGCACACCGCCGGGCAGGAACCCTCGGAGATCACCGTGCCGATGAGCTCCACCGCCCACCGCTTCGCCGCCGGCCACCGCATTCGCCTGCAGATCAGCGCAGGCGCCCACCCGCGCTACGCCCGCAACCCCGGCACCGGGGAGCCGTCGGCCGAGGCCGCCGGCTTCAAGCCGATCCGCATCACGCTGCACGCGGACTCGGAGCTGACTCTTCCCTGGACCCTGGAGGGTGAGGTGACAGCGGGCTGAGCCGGATTCGTTCATGCGTTCTATATCTGGCAGGATGTGAGGGTGTCGATGGAACGTGAAGCCCCTCCAGGATCCGGTGCCCAAGACGCTGGGCCTTGGCTACGAGCTCCAGGGATCCCCGATGATCTGCTGAGGGCGAAGTCGCTGGCGTACGACCTGAGCGGGTTCACGTGCTCACAGCCGGTCCCCGAAGCGGAGAGTGCCGAGTACGGGGCGTGTTCGTTCACGCTGGACGGCCTCGCGGTCCGGTTCCGGGTGGCCAAGACGACCCCGACGAAGGTCGGCCAGTTCGTCACGGTCTGGAAGAGGTCCGCGAGCGGCCCGATCCAGCCCTTCGACGCCGAAGACCCCGTTGACCTCTTTGTCATCAGCACGCGCGAGGGCGATCGGTTCGGACAGTTCGTCTTCCCGCGAGAGGTACTCCGCGCACGGGACATCGTGTCCACGAACGGTGCCGGAGGGAAACGGGGATTCCGTGTGTACCCGCCGTGGGTGACGACCACCAACCGCCAGGCCCGCAGCACGCAGGCCTGGCAGGTGGACCACTTCCTCCAGCTGCCGGAAGACGCGCCCATCGACATTCCCCGCGCCCACGAGCTCTATCACCCTCGCGGGTGACCTGTGCGGGCGCCGCGTGGCCGGCCGCGCAGCCCCCCATCGAGTCACGCTCGTGGGCGCCCGCGCACAATTGGTGGTACAGCGCTGCCGCCCGAGCGCAGTGCCACAACGGAGAGTTGACATGCAGAGCACGAACGGCGCCCTCGTCATAGCCGTGTTGGTCGTCGCCCTGGTGGTGCGACGGCAGCTGCGCACCCGCCCGGTGCGGCGCATCGGCTCGCTGATCACCCCGGCGGTCCTCGGCGTACTGGGCGTCTCGGGGATCGCCTTCGGTATTGCCTCAGTGGTCAAGGACCGCCCGCTGGCCGCGTTGCCTGTCGTCCTCCTGGTGGCGAGCCTGGCCGTCGCGGCGGGCTTCGGCGCGGCCAGGGCACGGACCGTACGAGTCTGGCGCGGCCCCCAGGGCGAGGTGCTGCGCAAGGGGACGGCGGCCACCACCGGGCTGTGGGTGGCCTCCGGGTGTGTGCACCTGGGGCTGGGCTTGTGGATCGACCACGCGGCCAGGGCCGGGGTGTTGGGGACCGCGTCGCTGTACGCGTACCTGGCGATCGGTCTGGGGGCGCAGAACCTCTTGGTACGCGGGCGGGCCGCCGCGCTGTGACCTCACCCCGCCCGCGGCCACGTCGGCTCGTCAGTAGAAGAACTGAGGCAGGTCGTCCAGCGATCCGGGGCCGGTGAAGAAGCCTTCGGCAGCGGCCAGGTCTGCTCCGAACCGCGGGTGCAGGTCGTTGATCGCCTGCTCGAGGGTTCTGTCCCGCAGTGGGTCGCAAGGGGCGGCCGCGTTCATCATGCGGGCGGTGCCCAGAAGCAGCTCCTGCCAACGATCGCCCTGCTCGGCGAGCGCGTAGATGCCCGAGAGCAAGTCGGCGATACCGGCGGGGCGGTCCAGGGCCCGTGGGTCCGTACCCGTCACCGGGGACAGCTCCCAGCCGCCGGCCCGGGCGGCGAGCCGGAGCGCACCGGCCCAGTTGCGGATGCGCCCCACCCGTACGTGCAGGGAATCCCCCGTGTGTGGCGGCAAGGTACCACCGTGCAGGGGATTGGTCGCAGCCACCAGGTCGTCCAGGACGCGGCGCTCCGTCTCGGTGAGCACCCACTCGCCGTCCTGCTGGGCACCGATGGCGGCGCTGAACCAGTCCTCGGCCGCAGTCAGGCGCGACGCGAAGTCGGCCGGATCGTGGCAGGCCGGACGGGAGGGGGCTGTGGTCATGGCGGACAGTATCGCCTGCCGTTCCGGCGCGCGCCCCGAGTGGCCTCATGTCCTCGGGGAAGGTGGCCGGCCCCACGGCGCCTCCAGTGCCGACCGCAGGGCGTCGACCGGCTCCCGGCCGATCCGCTCGGCGAGCTGTTCCTCCAGCCGTTCGAGGATGACGCCGGCCTGCTGGTGCGCGCGTTCCCCTTCCTCGGTGCGGCGGATCAGCCGCTGCCGGGCGGAGGCGGGGTCGGGGGCCTGTTCGAGGAGGCCGGCGGCGACCAGGCCGTGCACGGCCTGGTGCGCGGTCTGCCGGGTGACGCCCATGCGCCGGGCCAGCTCGGACACCGTGGTGCCGTGGTCGTCCAGCACGGCGAAGAGCTGCGCCTGCGTCGGGGACACCGGTGTCGCCCCGGCCGCCTCCAGAGCTGTCAGCAGTCCCTCTTCGAACCAGCGCCGGGCGTCGCTGAACAGCTGGGGGAGGTTGCGGCGGGTGGACTGCATGGGTTCCTCACGGTCGGCTTGCCTGCTGACACCCTCTCATGTCAGGCTGCCTGACATTCGCGAGGTCGATCCGATCCTAGGAGCCCCCATGACCATCGAGTACGCCACCCGCTACCGACGCGCCTCCCGCATACCCGCCGACCCGGGCAAGCCCTACTTCATCGAGAAGGGCGAGGGCGACCGCGCCCACCTGTTCGGCGACCTCATCACCATCTACGCCGGCGGCGAGCAGACCGAGAACACCTTCAACTTCTTCACCGTCGAAGGCCCCAAGGGCGACCTCATCCCCGCCCACCTGCACCCCGACACCCACGAGGTCTTCTACGTCACCCAAGGCGCCGTACGCCTGTTCGTCGAGGACGCCGAGGGCAACCAGCAGGAGAAACTGCTCACCCCCGGCGACTTCGGCTTCGTACCCAAGAACTGCCCGCACGCCTACCGCATGGAGCGCCACCACAGCCAGGTCGTCGGCGTCGCCGCCGGCCCCGGCGGCACCTTCGAGCGGTTCTTCGAAAACCTCGGCGCACCTGCGGAAGAATTCGGCCTGCCGGGCCGTCCTGTCGTCCCGGAAGCCCATCGCTTCGCGACGGTCCCCGAGCGTTACGACGTGCGGTTCCTGCCCGACCACGAGTGGCGGGGCCGGTGAGTGAGGAGTGACTGACTCACGGGACGTCAGACCTGAAAGGGCCAGACCGAGACTCGGTCCCATTCCGTAGAGGATGTCCTCGTCCACGCTCCACTCGACAAGATGCCGGCCATCCGCTTGCTGCGGATCGCCGCCCCACAGCACGACGGCGGTTCCGAACGGGGCCTGAAGGATCGCCGACTGGTCATGACTGGAGGAAGTACCGCCCCGGGAGCGGCTGTCCGACGGGCCTCCACCGGGCACCCGCGGCCATGACCGAGGGGTGACATTTCCACCCTCCTCATGATCGACTCGCGTCGGGTTGCGCCCAGTACGGGTGCACATAACGCCGTAAGAGGGGGGCGCGTCATGCAGAGCGCGCTGACACAGGCCGTGCGGGCCACGGCCGGACTGACATTCGCCGTAGCCACCGTGGCCTGCGTATGGGAGCTCGCGAACGGGAAAGCGCCCGTTCCGCACACCGGGGTGCTGACGTGTGTCTGGGCAGCAGCACTCTTATCCATGGCGCGGCCCGTGTTGCTGCTGGTGTGCCGGCGGGAAGGGCGTCGCCTGCACCGTAAGCGTCTGCACCACCACTCCACCGCAGGCGTACCGCTGGACAAGGACCTGAGCCGGCAAGCCCGCAGGCGGCAGGAGCGGTTCGCGGAACTGCCCTCGTACTCCGGCCCAGAGGGGTGGGTCAAGGCGCGGCAGGTCGCCATATGGACGCTGGTGCTGCTGTGCTCCCTGACCGCCGCCACCTCCTCGTTCGGCCCTCCGGAGCCACCCGGCACACAGGTCGCCGCGTTGCACGCGGCGGGCGCCCGCGTCTCCACCGCCACCATCGCGGAGAAGCCCCGGATCACACACCGGCACCACGGCGACGAGGACGACGAACGCATCGTCACCGGATACACCGCTGACCTGGTCCTCTCCGTACACGGTGGCTCCGACCGTCTGACAGCACCGGACACGTACACCCCACGCGAACCCCACACGGGCCAGGAAGTCGCCGTCCTGTGGGCACCGGACGACCCCTCACTGGGCGGTCACGTCGGCGGCCGTCAGGAGCTGCTGCGGTACGCGGCCGGGGACTGGGGCGATCCGGTGACGGACACGGTCATGCAGTGGCTGCCGTGGGTGCTCTTCGTGATCGGCGTACTCGCGCTCGGCCTCCCGTTCTCCCTGATCCCGTACGGGAAGCTGCTACGCCAACTCGCCTGGTCCCCCCTGGCACAGACGGCCCACGCCGCCGCGGCCCTCGTCCTGGCCGTCGGCGTGACACCCGACCTGGCCGGCTGCAGCGCCACGGGGATGGCAGCGGTGTGCTCCGCTCTGGCGCCGTTCGTCCTCCCTGTGACGTACTTCTGCACCGGCGGCTGGGCTCTGTCGCGGATGCCGAGCGTGGAGTGACCGCCGGCAGTCGAGAGGTCGGCGCCTCGTAGGCCATGGCCACCAGTGAGCGGCCTGGCGGTGGTCATGCTCCGACGGGTTCGGCCGTCCCGGCTCGGTGCTGGGCGGCGGCCAGCACGGGATAGTCGGTGTATCCGCTCTCACCGCCCGTGTACATCAGGCCCTTCTCCCGCACCGGGTTGAGCGGTGCGCCGATGCGCATGCGTTCGACCAGGTCGGGGTTGGCCAGGAAGGAACGGCCGAGCGAGATCAGGTCGGCTCCTGCGGCGAGCAGCCGCTCGCCCTCGTGCCTGCCGCCGTCGGCGGGCAGCGGTCCTCCCCACCCCAGCACCGGATTGGCGATCAACGTGCCCGGCCAGCTCTTGCGGATGTCCTGGAAGAGGGGCTGGTCCGGGTCGGCGAACACGACGTGCAGATAGGCCAGGTCGGCATCGGCCAGTGCGGCGACGAGCGCCGGGTAGATGCTCTCGGTGTCGCCCTCCTCTATGCCGTTGACGGTGAGTCCCGGCGCGATCCGCACCCCTACCCGCTCGGGGCCGATCGCGTCGGCGACGGCTTGGACCACCTCGACGACGAACCGGATGCGCCCGGCCACCGAGCCGCCGTAGGCGTCGGTGCGGTGGTTGGTGCCCTTGGCCAGGAACTGGTGCAGGAGATAGCCGTTGGCGGCGTGTACTTCCACGCCTTCGAAGCCCGCGTCGATGGCTCGGCGGGCCGCCGCCGCGAAGTCGGCCACGGTGGAATCGATCTCGTCGATGGTCATCTCACGGGGGACGACGGCGGTCTGGCGTCCGCTGGGGGTGTGGATCGTCTCCGGGAGCGGGACCGGCGAGGGCGCGACCGGCGTGTGCCCGCTGTTGTCGGGGTGGCCGACCCGGCCACCGTGCTGCAACTGCAGGAACATCCGGCCCCCGGCGCTGCGCACGGCGTCGGTGACGCGTCGCCATCCGGCCACGTGCTCCTCGTTGTGGATCGCGGTGATGTTGGGGTAGGTCTGCCCCACGGCGTTCGGCGTGGAGGCCTCGGCGATGATCAGCCCCGCGGAGGCGCGCTGGGCGTAGTACGTAGCCATGATCGGCTGCGGGATGCCGTCGGCCGTAGCGCGGTTGCGGGTCATCGGCGCCATCACCAGGCGGTTCGGCAGGCGCAGGGCGCCGAGGCGGGCGGGCTCGAAGAGACGGGAGGGACGGGAGTCAACTGGTGCGTTCGTCATGCCGGTACGGTAGAAGGTGACATCAGTGTCAGGTTCAAGTCCTGAGTCGGCATGCGAGGTGGGAATGCGGATCGGTGAACTGGCTCGGCGCAGTGGGGTGAGCGAGCGTTCGCTGCGCTATTACGAGACGCAGGGGCTGCTCAGGGCCGAGCGTACTCCGGGTGGCCAACGGCACTACGGCGAGTGGGCGGTCGACCGGGTCATCCGCATCCAGGCGCTCTACGCCGCGGGGCTGAACAGCAAGAAGATCGCGCAGTTGCTCCCCTGCATGCGTGACGCGGACGGCGCCCCGAACGAGATGGCCACGCCACTGCTGGTCGACGAACTCACCGCGGAACGCGACCGCATCAATCGAATGATCAACGACCTGATCCGCTCCCGCGACGTCTTGGACGACGTCATCGACACGGCCTCGGCCGGAGTGCACGCCTCCGCCGTCTCACCGTGACCGCATCCCGGTGAGCTTGGCGCGCTTGTCATCGGCCATCCGGAGCGTGATGCCGAAAGACGTGGGACGCCGGTTTCCCGGACAGCCCCGAGCGACTGCCGGCGGTGGTGCAGGTGCTGTATCTGATCTTCAACGAGGGCTACACCGCCACCTCCGGGCGCGACCTGCAACGGGTCGAGCTGGCCGCGGAGGCCATCCGGCTCGCGCGCGAGGTGCACCGGCTGCGCAGGGGCTCGCGGTGAGTCCACGGGCACGGGCTGTCCATCCGGCCGCAGGTCCTCCGGAGCACCGACGGGCCCGACGAGACCGTCCTGGCCCTGGTCGCAGTCGCGGGTCGCGGTACACCGGCCGTACCACAGCCGGGGCCAAGGCCGCTCACTTCACAAGCCGCAGATCCACAAACCCCGGCTTGAACTCCGGCGCATTCGGTTCTGCTTCCACATTGCCGGGGCCGATGTCCTCGACCCGCCAGAGCTGCCCGGCGATCTCGAGGATGTCCCCGACACGGGCGTCGTCGTAGCTCGCCGCCTCGCCCCGATACGCGCCGACTCCGATGCCGGCCCGCTTCGGGTTGTCGTGGGTGTCATGGAGGATGACGCTCTAGCCCTCGCCCCCGGACTGGGTATGCGGTACGTGCCAGCGCAGCCGCCAGCGGCCAAACGCCGACCGCGACGAAGAGTCGCTCGCACTTCACCGGTGGGACCGTCCCGCCCGACGGCGCAGTCGGCCATAGAGGATGAAGGCCTCCATAGCCGCGAGCAGCCCGCCGACGGTCCAGGCATGCCCGGACGACAGCCCGTTGACGTCGTTGCTCAGCCTCGTCGCCAGCCAGTCCTCCGGGTCCACCACCAGAGTCACGTGCCGCCCCGGCTCGAAGTCCTCGTCACACCCTTGTGAGTCGTCGATCCTGTAGGTCAGATCCCGCCCGGAGTCCGACCGGACGACGGTGCAGGTGTGCCCCGTACCGTGCCTTCTGTGATAGCTGCTGATGTCGGCTATCACGGCCTCGTACCGGGTGCCGCGCTGATCCAGCACATAGTCGTCCAACGCAGGCCCGGCGAAGAGGGCGAAGGCGAACCCGAGGACCGCCACACACGTGCCGGGCCCCGCACCGCACAATGCCCCGGCCACGACCAGGACGAGCAGGAGGACGACGACGCTGCCCATCAGCAGCAGGGTCGACCCGCCCTGGTTGAGCCACCCGCAACCCGCCAGGATCAGGGGCGTGAGGACCACAAGACCGAGGGTGACGGGCCACCTGCGCGACGCCGTGGGGCTGTTCAGCCCCACCCCCTTCATCGGCGGGCCACTCGTCTGCGTCTGCGTCCTCACCGGCTTCACTTCCTTCCCGGGCTGTTCGAACTTTCGATCAAGGGGACATCCTCATCGACACGACTCCGGAGAGGAAATCTCGCTGGGGGTCGAGCAGGGCGGACGCCGCGGGGCCTGCGTCTGGCGTCAACGCACGACCGGCCCCCGTCCCCGATCGTGTCGGCGGGTACGAGCGTGTGCGCGAGCAGCGCCGGGTGCAGGCAATACCTCTTGCGGGTGAGTCGCCCCCTCAGGGGTGATCGAACGACCCGCCACACGCCTCGATCCCTGGTGCGCCATGGGCCACCGCCCCGCATCGAACATTCATCTGGCGATTCGCTCGGACTCCGCCGTGACGGGCCGCTGATCAGCCCCGTTTCTCCAGGCGTCGACAACGAGCCGCTACCCCTCGGAGGAGCCGTGGATCCCGTACTCGCCCTCAATACCCTTCATGCCGAGTTCGAACATCTCCCCGCGGGCCGCCGACCGGGTGGCCGTCCTCTCGGGATCACGGTTGACGGTTTCTTCGCCTGTGCTTTCGACTCCTCGCGTCCGGTGGCGAGGAGGGCCGAATGAACGGAACCCACGACCTTCCCGCCGGGCGTGGGCCTGCGCCGCACAGCCCGTCGGTCACGGATGCTGTGCTGACCGGACGCAGCGGCAAGAGCGCCGAGAACGTCATCGTCCTGCTGCAGCGGTGGAGCGACGGACGTGTCCTGGCCGTCCGCCGCGATGCCTCGTGCGCGCACGCGCCCGGCATGCTCACCGCCGTCGGCGGATACCTGGGGCACGACGAGTTCGCCGACCAGGCCACGCTGCGCAAGGCCGACGAGGAGGTCGGCGTGCGTCTGTCGCTGCCCGACCTGGAGTTCTGCCAGCTCGTGCACTACCTCGCCCCCGACGGGCAGCGACGGATCGGCATGGCCTTCACCGCCCGCCGCTGGGAGGGTGAACCGTACAACCGCGAACCGAGCCATACCGGCCTGTTCTGGGTGGACCCCGGCAACCCACCGCCCGACTGCCACCCCTACACCCGGGCCGTCCTTCAGCGCTTCGCCGCAGGGGCCCTCTACACGAACATCACCGCCCCTGTCGGCGAGGAGAGGTCGTGTCTGCCCAGCTGAACATCATTGGCTCCCGCCTGGTCTTCGAGCGAGACGGTCACGCCGGTGAGCCCCGGCTGATGGAGCCGGACCGGTGCACGCGCTGGCAGTGGTGGCCGCAGTGACCGAAGCCCTCTCGTCAGCCTTCTCGTCCCAAGTCCACGTCCGCGTCCCGTTCACACCGCTGGAGGCTGCTATGCGCCACCCGTCCGACACCGTCTCACCGCCCCTGGCTGCTGCGGGGAGGCGGGTGTGAACGAGGTACCCATCAACGGGATGCAGAGCGGCGGTACGGTGCCGGGCCCTCGCCGCGAGTTGTCGTTGCCTCCTGCTTCGGCCTCGGCGGCGCCCGAGGGGGAAGCGGTCGGTGATGAGCTCAAGAGTGCGTACTGGATGCAGTGGGACGGTGAAGCGGCCCGCACCAGCGTGTGGCGGATCCTGGGCAGGCTGCCGGCGATCAGCCGCAGGGTGCTGGGCCTGGCGTATCGGGCCGACCCGCGCGCCACCGTCATGGTCGTGGTGCTGCAGCTCGGGTCGGCGCTGATGAGCGCGTTCGGGTTGCTGGCCTCGGTACGGGTGCTCTCGGCGCTCTTCGCCCAGGGTGCGACGTCCGAGCGCATCCACAACGCCCTGCCCTCGCTCGCGCTGGTCGCGGGCCTGATGGCCGCCCAGGGGCTGCTCGACTTCGGTGTCGCGCGCGGCCAGGCCGCTCTGACACCGAAGGTCCGGCGTGCGGTGGAGCAGGAGTTCCTGCGGCTGAACTGCCATGTGCGCCTGGAGGCGGTCGACGACGCCGCTTTCGCCGACGAGGCGAACAAGGCCAACGACCGTGGCCTGTACTACATGCGGCAGGCCGTTCCGCAGCTGATCCAGCTCGCGCACGCCGTGCTCGGCCTGGTCGGCTCCGCCGGTGTCCTGGCGGTTCTGCACCCGGCCCTGCTGCCGCTGCTGGTGATCTCTGTCGTCCCGCAGGGGTATGCGGCGGTGCGTTCGGCGCGCCAGCAGTTCCTCTCCCACAGCCGCTACAGCACCCTGCAGCGTCGTATCCGTCTGTTCACCTGGTTGCTGCTCGACCGCGACTCCGCGCCGGAAGTGCGTGCCTCCACCGCGCAGCAGGCCTTGCTGGAGGAACACGAGCGGTTCGCCCGGCGGATCGAGGTGGAGGACACCCGGCTCGGCCGTGAGGAGGCCAACGTCTCCCTGTTGGGCCGGTCGGTCGGCGGCGTGGCGGTCGGTGCGACGTATGGGGTGCTGGGGTGGATGACGGCGACGGGTTGGCTGCCGCTGGCGGCCGGCGGTGGCGCGTTCCTGGCGATCCGCTCCAGCCGGGGCACGCTGGTGAGCGTCGTGCTGGCCATGCACCAGATCTACGAGCACGCCCTGTGGATCGACGATCTCGAGGGGCACCTGGAGCGCTGCCGCCGTCTCCAGCCGCACCGTACCGGCCGGTGCCTGCCGGACCAGGTGAAGGCCATCACCGTCACGGACGTCCACTACACCTACCCGGAGGCGGCCCGGCCCGCGTTGCGCGGGGTGTCGATGACGCTGTCGGCGGGCTCCACGGTGGCCTTTGTCGGGGCGAACGGATCGGGGAAGTCGACGATGGCCAAGCTGCTGGCCGGACTGTACACACCGACCGGCGGCACCATCTGCTGGGACGACCTGGAGGTCCGGGAGGTGGACGCCGAGAGCATCCAGGCCCGGGTGTCCATGGTGCTCCAGGCCCCCGTCGCGTGGCCGCTGTCGGCGCTGGCGAACGTCACGATCGGCGCGGGCACCATCACCGAGGCCGACCCGGAACGGGCCCTGGCCTCAGTGATCGAATCCGGGGCGGACCGCGTCATCGCCGGCCTGCCGCAGCAGTGGGCCACCCCGCTGTCCAAACGCTTCAAGGGCGGACAGGAGCTCTCAGGCGGGAACTGGGCCAAGGTGGCCGTGGCCCGCGGACTGTACCCGGACAGTTGTGTGCTGGTGCTGGACGAGCCGACGGCCAGCATGGACGCCCGCGCGGAGCACGCCGTCTACGACGCGGTCCTGCACGGTCCCCGTCGCCCGGACCGCATCACCGTCCTGATCTCCCACCGCCTGGCCAGCGTGACCGAATGCGACATGATCTACGTCTTCCGCGACGGGCGCGTCATCGAGTCCGGTGACCACCACACCCTCATGGCCCGCCGCACGGCCGCCGGCGAACCCGGCGAGTACGCACAGCTCTTCACCCTCCAGGCCGCCACCTACAGGGAGGCCGCGATCCCCGGCACCGAGGAGACTGGGTGATGCACCACGCCCCACGGGCCGGTGGCCGGCCCGCGCGGCGGCGGCCGGCAGCACGTCGTGTCGCTGTGCGAAATGATCTCGTGAGGTGACTCGGCCCCAGGGGATCCCGCGAGTCGTGATGAGTCCTGCGGCGTCCGGCGGTCGTACTGTCGAACCTGTTACGGAGGAGGGCTTCTGTTGCGCAGCGTGACCTATTCGATGGGCGTCTCGCTTGACGGCTACATCGTCGGGCCGGACGGCGACTTCGACTGGACGGCACCGGACGAGGAGGTCTTTCGCTCCTGGATCGACGAGATTCGAGAGGTCGACGTTCACCTGTTGGGGAGACGGCTGTACGAGACGATGTTGTACTGGGAGAGCGCCGATCAGGATCCATCGCTCGACGACTCAATGCTGGAGTGGGCCGCGATCTGGAAGCCGCTTCCAAAGGTGGTGTTCTCCACCACGCTGTCGGCGGTGCGGGGTAATGCCCGCCTGGCCTCCGGCGGCCTCGCGGAGGAGATCGAGCGGTTGCGGGCCGAGCCGGGGGAGGGCGACATCGCGATCGGCGGCGCGACTCTCGCCGCCGAGGCGGCCGCGTTGGGTCTGATCGACGAGTACCGGGCCAGGGTCTATCCGGTGCTGGTTGGCGGTGGAATTCCGTTCTTTCCCCAGCGCGAGCGCCGGGTGGATCTCGAACTCGTCGAGACCCGCACCTTCAGCTCGGGCGTCGTATACCTCCGCTACCGCGTGGCGCGTTAAGCGGTGGCGTGAGCGGTTCGCCGGGCGCGCCGATCGGCACTGGACGTCGATCGGCGCGTCGGGCGACCGCAGGCGGCAGGTATCAGGCGAGGTGCCGCGAGAAGAACTTCAGCGTGCTGTCCAGCTCGAATGCCGGTATGTCACCGTGCTTGCCGGGGTTGGCATGCAGGGTCTTCTCGGCAGAGGCCAAGGCGTCGAACAGCGCCAGGCTCTGGTCACGCGGCACGCGCTCATCGTCCCACTGCACCAGGAACTCGACAGGGACGGTGATCCGCGCGGCGTCTCCGGCCGAGGCCGAAGCCCCGCCAAGGCCCAATACGGCAGCGCGGACCCGGGGCTCGGCGGCGACAAAGGGGACGCCGAGTCCGCATCCCAGCGATACTCCCCAGTACCCCACCGGACCGGTGCCTACGTGATCGAGCTGCTGAATCGCGTCCAGGACCGCTTGCCATTCCGGAACGGTCCGGCGGGCCACGAGTGCCTGGAATCCGGCGATCAGCGGCGCCAGTTCTTCCCCAGCCTCCACGCGTGCCTGGTTCTCGGACGCGATCCGGTTGTACTCCTCGTGCGTCGGCCGATCGCCATGACCAGGCACGTCGACCGCCACCACGGCAAAACCGCACTCGGTCACGAAACGGTGCGCAAGGCCCATGATGTCGGGGGCTTTCTTGTGCTGACCGCCGCCGTGGCCCATCACGATGAGGGGACGAGCACCGGCATCTTCAGGCGTCCACAGAACGCCGGGAATCTCGCCGAGGAGGAAGAGCTGTTCACAGATGCCGTTGGAGCATGTTTCAGAGGTGAAGCGCATAGCGTTTCAAGCCTTTCGGGATGCCGTCTACGGGCACTCCCTAGGCCATGCGGGGGAGGGAGGCCCGACCTGTCACAGTGTTGATCGGTCTCACCTCCTCGGTTCGCAGCGGTGCACGGCGGCACGAAAGTACCACGAGGGTATTCGGCTATCTCCCGTCAGGGATGCCGCCAGAACGAAGACAAGGACGGGTCGCATCTCAGTGTCGGTGTGTGGTCTCAGCCCCGGATCCCGAACTAGAGAAGAGGTACCACTCGTCATGAACGGGGACGTGCATCTGCTGGATCCACTGGCCCCGGTCAGCGCGCTGTCCCGCGCGTGGTGCGTTGGCTGTGGGGGTCGAATACATGTACCCCTTCCGGCGCGTTACGGTGCAGAACCGTGCCGTAGGACGTGCGGGGTGCGCTGGCTGTGTGAGGCATCCCTCTCCCGTCGTCGTGGCGCTGGTGGCCTGGGAAGGTTGACCATGTAGTCATGACCTCCTCGCCCCGCCCGCCGCACGTTGGTGGCCGACCGGATCCGATAGACGGGACTACCGCGCTCGGTGGAGAGTCCGCTCCCGCCCGCGGGTACCTGCTGGACAACGCGCGCGTCGAGGCGGGAGAGCGATTCGTTTGGCTGGCCGAGCTGTTCGACGGTGTGACGCGTGGGCACTTCGATCGACTGGGGGTCGGGGCCGGCTCGCGCTGCTGGGAAGTGGGGGCCGGTGGCCGCAGTATCCCGGAGGCGCTCGCGGCGGCCGTCGGTCCGACCGGGCACGTGCTGGCTACGGACATCGACCCGTTGTGGCTGAAGGCAGGCGGCGGGTACGAGGTGCGCCGGCACGACGTCGCCGCTGATCCGCCCCCGGAGCCGGGGACGTTCGATCTGGTGCACGCCCGGCTCGTGCTGGTCCATGTACCCGACCGGGCCCGGGCGTTGGCCACGATGGCGGCGGCGCTGCGGCCCGGCGGCTGGCTGCTGGTCGAGGACGCCGATACCGCTCTGCAGCCACTGGCATGCCTGGACGACAGCGGCCCGGCGCAGCGGCGGGCCAACTGGCTGCGCGACGCGGTCCGGGAGCTGCTGGCGCGCCGCGGCGCGGACCTGCGCTACGGCCGGACACTGCCGCGGGCATTGCGTGAGGCCGGTTTGGTAGATGTCGCCGCAGTGGGCTCTTTCCCGGTCGGCGGGCTGGCCTGCGACCGGCTGGAGGCGGCGACCATCCGGCACGTGCGCGGCGAGCTGCTCGCGGCCGGCCTGGCCGACGACGCCGAGATCGACGCGCACCTGGCCGCCATCCACGCGGGCGAACTCGACCTGACACTCGCGCCGCTGATTTCGGCCTGGGGACGCCGTCCACCCGAGCACCCGCCGGCACTCGGTTAGGTGCGGATCCAGGCGTTGTCCGATCTGCCCACAGCGCTGTTCGTCGAGGGAGGCCAGACAGCTCGCACAGGTGCGCGCCGCGCGTCACCGGACTCGAACGCCTCGGTATCCGTCGTGATCCGCTGCTGCCTGGGCGGCCGGTGCCCGCGGAATCGACGGTGCGCCGACTGCTGGCCCGCGTCGACGGCGACGCCCTGGATCGAGCAGACCGCCGCCCGAAGGCGGCCGGCCCCACTGGCTTGTACGGAGTGTCGGTGGACGGCACGAGCCTGCGCGGCGCCGCCAAGGCAACCGGCCGCAAGATCCACCTGCTCGCCGCCGTGGAGCACACCACCGGCCTGGTCCTGGCCCAGATGGACGTCAGTGAGAAGACCGACGAGATCACCTGCTTCCAGCCCCTGCTGGACACCGTCGCCGACCTGGCCGGCTCAACGATTTGCTCGTCCTGGGCGGGCATCCGCTCCGCCCAGTGAACCAATCGCAACCCCATAGCCCGCCCTCATCGGCGAGAGTGTGCTGTCGCAAGGCAGCGGATGGTCGCTATCCGCAGTCGCCCAGAACGATCCCCGACCCAGCGGACGTGTACGCGGCGTACAGCTGGATCAGCTCGACCGGCATGGTCAGCACCGTGAGCCACATGCACAGCTGTACGCCGACGTAGGTCACCAGCGGTGGCCACGTCTCCCCGAGGCGGGCGCCGTACCGTCGGCGGACCTTCTTGGTGAGCAGCACGCAGATGAACAGTGTGGCTATGCCGAGGGCCAGTCCGGCCCACGCGGCAGCGTATTCCGTCTTCGGGAAGGGCATGTGCCGGCATGCCTCCCGTTGCCGGTCCACCCATTCATTTTCGATGTCATCGGTGCTCAGGGAAGTGACCAGACCGGCAACGCTTATGAGCGGCACCAACAGTGTCGTGATCACCATGCCGGGCGTGACGGGGCGCTTCTGCGTGGCGTCGTCGAGCACATCGGAGGCGGGAGAAGTAACCATCAGTACCAATTCGGTTCGGGCGGACGAGGGCGGATGGGCTGCCCGCGGCGGAGGCCCAGCCATGGCCGCCGCCGGCGGCCGTGTCGCCGGAGTCGAGCGCCCCGCCCACCACAGCGATGGCCGTGCGGTACGAGAGTAGGTCCTGGCCTGCCGTGGGTGAACGGGCGTGGCCGCTGGCGGCCGCTCTACCCGGGGAGTGGCCATGGGTCCGGGCAGCCCGCGGGTGGATCGTCGGTGCGCAGGTGCAGGCTCAGTTCTTTATGGCGTTGCTGATCCTCTCCTGAGCGAGGCGGACGGCGGAGCTCAGCTGGTGGGAACGGGAGCAGGACGCGTGTCAGGGAGGGGGGCGGCCGGCCAGAGGGTGTCGGGGAAGGCGGCCTCGTCGGAGTCCGTGTCGGGGATGAGGGTGGTGAGCATCTGCTGGGCGGTCTTCGCGTGGTCGGCGGCGCGGGGCAGCATGACGCTTTCGTAGGCGTCGAGGGCTTCGTCGATGGTGGGGTGGTCGATGACGGCTTGGGCGAGTTCGGCGCCGTCGAGCAGGGCGAGGTTGGCGCCGACACCGACGGGTGGCATCAGGTGGGCGGCGTCGCCGAGCAGGGTGATGCCGGGTACGCGCTGCCAGGAGTGGGGGACAGGGAGGACGTACATGGGCCGGTTGATGAAACCGCCCTCGTTGTCGCGCACGATGTCCAGCAGGCTCTCGTGCCAGCCCTGGTACTGGGCGAGGAGGCGTGCGCGTACGGAGTCGGTGTCGGCGAGGTCGAGGCCGGTGTGCCAGTCCCGGGGGCCGCGGAAGGTGATGTAGGCGCGGACGTGTTCGTTGCTGTTGCGCTGCAGCACCAGGCTGCGGCGGCCCGCCTTGGCCGACATGGTGCCGCGACCGACCAGGCGGGCGATGCCGGGGTGACGGTGGCCGACGTCGTCGAAGTGGGCTTCCACCATCGTGATGCCGGCGTAGGAGGGTTGGGCGTCGGAGAGCGCGGGGCGTACCCGGGACCAGGCGCCATCGGCGCCGACGACCAGGTCGAAGTCGTCGAAGTCCTCGCCGGTGCGGTCGCGGTGGTGCAGGCGCGCGATGCCGTGGGGCAGCGGGGTGACGGACCTTACGGAGTGGCCCCAGCGGACCGTGCCGGGGGTGAGGGAGTCCAGCAGGAGCGCGCGCAGCTGACCGCGGTCGATCTCGGGCCTGCTCAGATCGCCCTCGCCGGCCTGGTCATGGCGCACCAGGTTCGCGCGGCGGTCGTACAGGCGCCACTCCTGGCCCTCGGGCCGGGACAGGGCGAGGAACTGGTCGAACAGTCCGGCTGCGCGCAGGGCCGCCTGGCCGGTGTCTTCGTCGATGTCGAGAGTGCCGCCCTGAGAACGGGAGTGGGGGGCGGCCTCGTGCTCGAAGACCGTGACCGGCACGCCGTGCTGCTGTAAGACGCGCGCGCAGACGAGGCCGCCGAGGCCGGCGCCGGCGATTGCGATGCGAGGGGTGGGGGACATGAGGGTCACGCTCCGTTCGACGGTTGAGGAGAGTGGAAGAACGCCTCTCGAGTTCCGGCAGCTGAGTGCCAGTCAGGCGTACCTGCTCACAGAAACACAGCAGCTCCAAAAGTGCAACCGCTCCGCTTTTGAATCCGATCGCCTTTATGATCGACTCCCCTCGAACGAGTAGGGTGGAGCGCATGGCTGAGACAACGACAGGACGCCGCGAGCGCAAGAAGGCTCAAACCAGGCAGGCCCTGGCGGATGCCGCGGTGCGGCTGTTCACCGAGCGCGGCTTCGACAACGTCGGTGTACGCGAGGTGGCAGAGGCGGCCGACGTCTCGCTGAGCACGCTCTTCAAGCACTTCCCCGGTAAGGAAGCCCTCGTCTTCGACCTGGACGCGGACGTCGAGAGCGCCCTTATAGCGGCCGTTCGCGACCGGGCCCCCGGTCAGTCGGTGCTGCATGCCCTGCGCGACCACATGGTGCGCACCCGTACCGCCGTACGGACCGACGACCCCGTGTTCGTCCTCGTCGAATCCACCCCCGCGCTGCGGGACTACGCCCGGCGCATGTGGTCGCGCCACGAGAAGGCACTGGCCGCCGCCCTCGCCGAGGCCACCGGGCTCGCCGAGGACACCCCCGCCGTCACCGGCCTGGCACGCTTCGCCCTGGAAGCCCCCAGCATCGCCCGTGCAAGCGACGACCCGGCCCGCACCATGCGCGACTTGTTCACCCTGCTGGAACACGGCTGGGCCACCACCGCCCTGGCGCGACAGGAAGACCGCCGCCCCGGCCGGGACGGGTGACCGCGACCAGATACCGCCAGATACCGCGGCAGCCGCTTGACCGATGGTGTCGGCCCCCGAGGCCTGAGCCGGCCGTCGTACGCCGGCCCAGGCCCGGTTCGCCTCGCGGTTACCGAGTCACGGAGCTACGGATTACGGAGTTACGGATTACGGAGTCACGGCTCCATCGTCCAGCGCTGACGGGCGTCGTCGCTGCAGGCGTCGATCGTCACGTAGCCCGTCTCCCGCGGTGGTGCCACCAGGCACAGGTGCGCGGCCTCGTTGCGGAAGCGGAGGCTGCCGTCGGCGTAGGCCTCCGCCTGCCAGCGGTGGCCCGTGCCGTCCGTCTTGCTGCCGCGGCCGGAGCAGTCGTGCAGCACGGAACGCTCGCCGGGACGGGGCTGGACGCTGTCCAGGATGTCGACGCATCGTCCGCCACCGCGGTATCCCTTGAGCCGGACGAGGTTGTCGCCGCTGCCGGCGTACTGGATGTCCCATCGCTGGGTGCTGGCCCCGATGTTGCGCCGGCGGGTGGTCAGTGGGGCGGCGTCACGGCCGGCCTCGCCGAAGATGTCCAGGTAGAGGCCGTTGTACGCGCGCAGCTGGCGCCGTCCGTCCTCGTCCTCCCATGCGCGCTCGGGCACCGCGCGGGAGTTGTCCCACCACTGCTGGGCGGTGAGGTCGCCGCACGGGTAGGCCACGACCGACGTCTCGTTCCCCGTGCCGGTCAGGCACAGGTTCGGGTAACGGGAGTTGTGCCAGCGGAGCGGGCCGCCGGGCGCGCCCGGGTCCTCGGGGTGCCACTGGGCCTCGGGCGACTCGCACGACAGCATGAGGACGGGGGACACCGGCATGAACGGATTGACGCCCGGGCACGTCTCGTCGGCGGCGGGAGCGGCGCGGTCAGCGAGGGCGCCGGACGCGACTCGGGGGCTGTTGCCTTGGGCGAAGCGGTACCAGTGTCCCCGTACGGTGTCCACACGGAACCGCTGCCGGGCGTTGTACGCCTGCAGACGGGTGGTCACACGGCCGCGGTTGCCCGCAACGTCGAGGACCAACCCGGTCTGGGCGTTCTCGAGGGCGGAGGAGAAGTTGTGCGCCGGGCCGTCGGGCGCGGCTGGTACGGGGCTGGGGGCCGGTTCGAACTGGACGGGGTAGTGGTCCGAGCCGCGCCCCGCGGGGATGTCCGCGTTGAACTGGGGCGTGCCGTGCGTGATCGCGTAGTCGAGTTCTCCGCCCCGCTGGTGGGTGGAGCGGTGGGGCCGGGCCAGTTGCTCGTCGGGCCGCAGGCGGAGGGTCTGCTCCCGGGCCTGCCGGTCGGTGCGGTTGCGGATGTCGAGGTTGAAGTCGCCGACCATGACCCAGTTCTCGCCGGCCCGGGTGGCGGCGCGGATGCGCCTGAGCAGGGGGGCGACGTCCGCGCCGCGCGCGTGGACGTTGTAGTAGACGGTGTTGCCGAACCGTACGCCGAGGGCGCGGCGGTAGCGGTATTCGTTGCGGGGCTCGTTCCGGTTGTACAGCGGGTTCTCGATGACGCGGACCTCGTCCGCGCGGGTGTGGGTGGCCACCGCCAGGTTGACCCGGCCGCCTCGCCAACGGTCCCGTCCCGTGGTGCTGTCGCGTTGCGGGTCGGTCTGGAGGAAGTACACGTGACGGGTGTGGTGGCGGTACCGCCACACCGTGTGGTTCACGTGGTTCGGCAGACCCGCCGGGAACGGGCCGGGAATGCGGATCGACTCACCGACGCCGTGGCGCTGGTGCGCCGCGGGCGGCGGCCCGTTGCCGGCCTCCTGGAGGACGACCACCTGGTGACGCATCGTCAGTGGACCGACCTCGCCGGTCCAGCGCAGCCCATTGTCGGAGCCCTGCATGTTGTAGGTGGCGAACGGCAGGTTGCCGGACGGCGGGGCCGCCGGCGTCGTCGGCCGGTCGTCCGCCCACGCCGTGGAGCCGCCCGGCCCGGGGGCGGCACCGACCAGCAGTCCGGTCGCCAGCAGCACGGAGGTGAGAGCCGCCGTCAGCCGTGATGTGCGTGGTCCGGAGCGGGCCTTGGCGTGGGGCGGTGGTAACGGTAATCGCATCGTGGTCTCCTTGTGGAGCGATCGGGTACGAACAACCGCAGGAACGATCCGTTCATGATTGGAATGTTCGCGTCAAGGCTCGATCCGCGCCACGCGCCCCGCCGCGGGCGAGCGTCTCGGTCGCGCGTCAGCCCGCGGGCCCTGGTCATCGCGCCGCGAGGACCTCGCGTACGAGTGAGTGCCGGTATGGCCGGATGCCGCTCAGGCTTCGCTGAGAGAGGTCACCTTGGCGGCGGGGTCCGGGGCGTTGTGTCGAGTGAACACCCACAGTACGAGCCCGAGGCAGCTGAACGCGGCACCCAGTGCGCATACGGCGCCCCAGCCGGCCACCGTGTAGAGGGAGGTCGCGGCGATGGCGCCGGTGGCGCTGCCGATCGAGTAGAAGACCATGTATCCGCCGATCAACCGGCTGCCCGCGTCCGGGTGCAGCGCGTAGATCAGGGTCTGGTTGGTGACATGGACCGCCTGCACGGCGAGGTCGAGAAGGATCACCCCGACGACCAGGGCCCACAGCGAGCTGCGGGTGAAGGCCAAGGGCAGCCACGAGGCGGCGAGCAGTGCCAGGGCGATGCCGGTGGTGTGCCGGGAGAGACCGCGGTCGTTCAGGCGGCCCGCCACGGTCGCGGCCAGGGCGCCGGCGACACCGATCAGCCCCAGCGCCCCGATCGCGCTGTGGGACAGGAAGTACGGGGCCTCGCTGAGCGGCAGCGCGACGCTGCTCCACAGGGTGCTGAAGGCGGCGAAGATCAGCAGACCGAACAGGGCCCGGTGCCGCAGCAGTCGTTCCCGTGCGAACAGGCTGATCGTGGAGCGCAGGAGCCGGCCGTAGCGCAGAGTTGTCGGCGGAGCGTCACTGTGGCGCGGCAGCACTCGGTGCAGGACCAGGGCGAGCAGAGCGGTGAACGACGCCGAGGCGATGTAGACGGAGCGCCAGCCCGCGAGATCGGCCATGAGGCCGGATGCCGTGCGGGCGAGCAGGATTCCGCTGACCACGCCGCTGGTGACCAGACCGACGACCCGTCCGCGCCCGGCGGGAGGGGCCAGTGACGCCGCGAAGGCCACCAGCGTCTGCGTGACGACCGCGAGAAGCCCCATCGCGGCCACGCCCGCGAGCAGGATCGCCGCTGTGGGGGCGGCGGCTACCGTGGCCAGCGCCACCACCAGGAGCAGTAGTTGGGCCACGATGAGCCGTCTGCGGTCGACCACGTCGCCCAGTGGTACGAGGAAGAAGAGTCCCAGCCCGTATCCGACATGAGTGAGGGTGACCACGCTGCCGACAAGTGCCGGGCTCATGGCGAGGTCGTGGCCCATGGTGACCAGGAGCGGCTGGGATAAGTAGACGTTGGCCACCGCGGCTCCGCAGGCGACGGCGAACAGAATCACGACGCCACGGGACAGGACGAACGCGGAACCTTCCCCGATTCCTCCGCTTCCCCCGCTTCGGGCCTCGGTCCGTCGTGTCACAGCCTCCACAGCCTTGCCGTTGCCGGGCATCGGCACCCCTCCACACATCTGGTTTCAACTTGCTACCAATGACGACGGCGACGGTAACCGCTCTTGGTAGCATGTTGCAACCGTTGTGGGAGGGAGTGAGGGACGCCATGGTGAGCAGGACGCGCTTCGACGACAGCGAATGTCCCGTCGCCCGGTCGGTGGACGCGATCGGCGACTGGTGGTCGCTGCTGATCGTGCGGGACGCCTTCGACGGAAGCCGGCGCTTCGGCGAGTTCCAGCGCAGCCTCGGCGTGGCGAAGAACATCCTCACCGCGCGCCTGCGCACCCTGGTCGCCGGCGGTGTCCTCGAATCCGTCCCCGCCTCGGACGGCAGCGCCTACCGCGAGTACGTACTGACCCCGAAGGGCAAGGCGCTCTTCCCCGTCATCGTGGCCCTGCGGCAGTGGGGCGAACAGAACTTCTTCGCCCCCGGCGAATCACACTCGGAGTTGGTCGACCGTCGACAGGGGCGTCCCCTCCGCGCACTGGAAGTCCTGTCTGCGGACGGGCGGCGACTCAACCCTGACGACACCACCGTCCACAAGGTCTCCAGCCAGTGAACTGACCAGCACCTGCCAGCGAACCGCGGACCGGGAAGCTTCGACTGCACATCGACGTCAACGCCACCGACCGCGACCAGGACGCCGAGCTGGAGCGGCTGCTCGCTCTCGGCGCCAGGCCCGTCGACGTCGGCCAGACCGGCACCGAGAACTGGCACGCCCTGGCCGACCCGGAAGGCAACGAACTCTGCCTCCTGCACTCCGCCGACTGAGGACACTCAGTTTGAGCGGGGCCTGAGCAGGTCCTCGACAAGGGTGTCCATCAGGCCGCGGGGAATGGTCGATCCCGTCAGGGCGCAGTAGACGATCGGGCCGACAAGGGCATCGATCGTGGCGTGGGGGCCGAGCCTGGGCGAGACCTCGCCGGCGTCGATCGCGCGCGCGAGCATCTCTCGTTCTTGGTCACGGCGTGGGTCGAGATAGCGCTTGTGAAAGCTCTTGGCCGTGCCGGGATCGTGCTGCGCCTCGGCGATGAGCGCGAGCAGGACCTTGCCGGCAGGGTCGTCGGCGAGGAATCGCGCGAAGTCGCGAAGGTAACCACGGATGCTCTCCGCCGTGGGCTTCTCCGTCGGGACGGGAAGGTGTTTGTCGCTGTCTTCGATGAGCGTGTCGAGGAGGATCTCGACCTTCGAGGGCCACCAGCGGTAGATCGTCTGCTTGGCGACGCCGGCGCGACGCGCGATTGCCTCAATGGTCAGAGCTCCGAAGCCGTGCTCGACGAGCAGATCGTCTGCGGCATGAAGCACAGCGAGACGTGCGGACTCGTCGCGCCGGCTCCCGGAGCGCGGCCTGCGGGGCTGAGGGCTGGCTGCGGGCATGCGGGACACCATACCCGTCAGCAGCCCGAGGGTGTTGTATAGACGCAACGGCGCGTCTAGTCTAAATTCCCCAACCGCGAAGGAGTGAGCATGTCCGCCACGTCCGACCGCAAGGCCCTCATCATCGGAGCCTCTCGAGGGTTAGGACACGTCCTCGCCAACGAACTCGCCCGACGCGGCTGGCGAGTTACCGCCACGACGCGCCAGGGTGGCGGCGAACTGCAAGCGAATGCCGATGCCTCGAACGGCCAACTGAAGGTCGAATCGCTGGAGATGACAAGCTCCGAACAGCTGGCCGCGCTGCGCGAGCGCCTGGAAGACGACGGCCGTCGACTCGATCTGCTCTTCGTCAACGCTGCGATCGACCGAGGAAACCTGCCGATCCACGAGGTCTCGACCGACATGTTCACCGAGGTGATGATCACCAACGCGTTGAGCCCGCTGCGCACCCTTGAGGCCCTCCGCGGACTCGTCGCGCCCGGCGGAACCGTCGCGGTCATGTCCTCCGACCAGGGCAGCATCTCGCGGAACACCGAGGACGGTTATGAGCTCTACAAGGCCAGCAAGGCCGCGCTCAACCAGCTGATGCGCAGTTACACCACCCGCCATGCCGACGACGGACACACCAAGCTGCTCATCGACCCCGGCCACAATCAGACACAGCTCGGCGGACCCGACGCACCGCTCACCCCCCAGGAGAGCATCCCGGCCGTCGTCGACGTCCTCGAAGCGCAGACCGGCGCCCCGGGCCTGCAGTTCTTGGACCGCCACGGCGAGACCGTCCCGTGGTAGAGCCCCAGACTGAAGCGCCGGTACCGCGCCTCCCTCCTTACGCTGCTGGCAGAGCGAATCGGGCACAGCCGTAGGCCTCACCAAGGCAGTCCCGCACAGGCTCACGACCAGGTTGTGGGACGGGTTCACGCATACGTGTCTCCCAGGTAGACAGCGCCCCGGTCCCGGCCGGCGGCCAAGACGTCGGTGATGACGGCCGGCAGGCACGGCGGCAGTGTGCGCAGTCCGGGGAGCTTGTCGAGAGCGACCCATTCGACGCCGAGCTGCTCGAAGTCCTCGGCGGGCCCGCCGAGGACCGAGGGCTCGTGGAGGATGCGACAGCGGAACATCGCCTCGACCCGATGCCCGGCGCCGGACATCATCTGGTGGCCGTCGGGGTGGTTGGCCTGGATGTACTCGCGCACCACCGCCAGGTCCTCGGCCTTCACGCGCACGCCGGTCTCCTCGAAGACCTCCCGCTCCGCGCACGCGGCCAGGGTCTCCCCGGCGTTCTGGCCGCCGCCCGGCAACCACCAGGTGTCCGGGCGCGGCCAGTCGCCGCGCACCATCAACACGTGCCGGTCACGTACGACCAGGCCGCTCGCCGCGTTCCTGATCCGTCCTTGATCCGTCACCTGCGCCCCGCCCCCTCTCCACCAGCGTCCGCCACCACAGCACCTCACGGGCGACCAAATAGCAAAGGCAAGGAGATTCCACTCCTTGCCACTCTCAACGTATAACGCCCCCGGGGGCTTGCGGCAAGACCCGCCCTATACCGCACAATCGGCGGCCGAAAGGCCACAACCTGCGGAAATGGGAGTCGCGGAGTGCGAGTGTTGTTGACGACATGGGGATCGCGCGGCGATGTCGAACCGCTGGCAGGACTGGCGGTGGGGTTGCGGGAAATCGGCGCGCAGGTGCGGGTATGTGCGCCGCCGGACGAGGAGTTCGCGGCGCTGCTGGCGCGGGTCGGCGTGCCGCTGGTGCCGCTCGGACCGACGGTGCGTTCGGTGGTCGCCGGAACGAAGCCACCGACGGCGGAAGATGCTTTCCGGCTCGCTCCCGAGCTGGTCGCCGCGCGGTTCGACACGCTCACCGCGGCGGCCGAGGGATGTGACGTGCTGCTGGCAACCGGTCTGATGCCGGCCGGCGCACGGGACGTGGCCGAGAAACTGGGCATCCGCTACGTGTACGCGTGCTTCCATATCTCCGGACTGCCGTCGCGGCACTTCCGTCCCGGGATGAGGCCGGGCAAGCAATCCCCGCAGGACGAGACCGACCACCGGGTGCTGTGGGAGCAGGACGCCCAGAGGGTGAACGGGTTGTACGGCGAGGCGCTCAACAGCCATCGGGCGGCGATCGGCTTGCCGCCGGTGGACAACGTCCGCGACCACGTCTTCACCGACCGGCCGTGGCTGGCGGCAGACGCGACGCTGTGTTCGTCGCAGGGCATGACGGAGCTCGACATCGTGCAGACCGGGGCGTGGATTCTGCCCGACGACCGTCCGCTCCCGGCGGATCTGGAGGCGTTCCTGGACGCCGGTGCACCGCCGGTGTATGTGGGCTTCGGCAGCATGGCCGCGCACGTCCCGAAGGACATCGCCCGGGTAGCCATTGAGGCGATCCGCGCGCAGGGCCGCCGCGTACTCCTCGCCCGTGGCTGGGCCGGCCTGGTTCCGATCGACGACGTCGACGACTGCTTCGTCGTCGGCGAGGTCAACCAGCAGGCACTGTTCCGTAGGGTGGCCGCCGTCGTGCACCACGGCGGTGCGGGCACCACGACGACGGCGGCCCGGGCCGGCGCGCCGCAGGTGGTGGTCCCCCGGATCGCGGACCAGCCGTACTGGGCGGGCCGCGTGGCCGAGCTGGGCATCGGCTCGGCTCACGAGGGCCCGACGCCGACCTTCGACTCCCTGTCCGCCGCGCTCACAACGGCCCTGATGCCCGAGACCCGCGCACGAGCGAGTGCCGTGGCCGGCGCGATCCGGACCGACGGGGCGACGGTGGCCGCGAAACTGCTACTCGGCGAGTCAGCCGGGTGAGGCCGCCTGTGTCCGCGTGAACCACGCGGGATCGCTGTGCCGGTGACGGACAGCTGACGGTACGGAGCAGGGGGCGGCCGGGGCGGCCGGGGCGGTCAGGTGCTTCGGGCGATGAGGCCGCCCGGGAAGGCGATGATGGCGGGCTTGGACGATGTGCCGTCGCAGCCTCGGAAAATGCTGTGGTCCGTGACCTCGGACACGAGCGTCAGGTCCTGGGGCGTGGCCGTGTACGTACCTTGGTGGACCACACCGTCCTCGAGCTCGTACTCGAACGTGCCGCCGGCGAGGAAGGTGATCCTGAGGATCAGCGCTGGCGCGATGACGCGGTACGTCGCGCCTAGATAATCGTCCGGCTTCGTGCCACAGGGGTCGGCGGCCCGTGCCGTCTGAGCGGGACCGAGCGGTGTCACTGCCGCCAGCAGTACGGCGAGCAGGGGGAACGCGAGAGCGCGTGGGCCGAGGGGTCGTCGCTTCATGGGAGCTCCTTCGTCAGCGGTGGCGGCAGGGTTGCGGTCGGCCATTCGGGTGACGTCGGCTCGTGTCCTGTCGATGTCGCGAATGTGACTGCCCCGCCCCTGCCGGCTGCTCGAGAATGCAGCCGCAGGCCGTTGGTGAGCGTGGCCGGTGTACGGGGGCGGGGGTGGTACTGCCATGGCGCGGAGCCTCACAGTCGGCGGATGTTGTCGCCCCCGCCTGTCGTCAGGACACCGCCCATCGCGATGACGCGCAACACGCGCTCGTCACACCCCGTCGAACCCATGGCTACCGCCGCACGCCGGAGGATGTGTACGCGATGTGCGAAATTCGAGGAGTCAATCGCGCAATTCCTGCCCGATTTCGGGCAGAAATCTAGATGTTTCCGGGTCTCCCGCCCTATGGTGACCGTCCATGATCACCGTAGATGCCTTGTGGACCTTCTCTCTGATGGTCGGACTTCTCACCCTCACTCCCGGGCTGGACACCGCGCTCGTCCTGCGCACTGCCGCGCTCGGGCACCGCCGTCGCGCCTGGGGCGTGGTCCTCGGCATCCAGAGCGGCACCCTGGCCTGGGGCGTCCTCACCTCGCTCGGGGTGACCGCACTGCTGACCGCGTCTCACCTCGCGTACGAGATGCTCCGCTGGGCCGGGGCCGCGTACCTGGTGTGGATGGGCGGCAGGATGCTGTGGGCGACCTGGCGCCACTCGGCGGACGAGCGCCCGGAGGCGACCGGGAGCGGGGCCGAGGCCAGGACCGGGGCAGGCGCCGACGACACCCTGCGCGGCGGCTGGCGACAAGGGATCGCGACCAACCTTCTCAACCCCAAGATGGGCGCCTTCTATATCGCGGTGCTCCCTCAGTTCATACCCGCCGACGCCCCGCACCTCGCTGCGGGCGTGCTCCTGGCCGGCGTGCACATCCTTCTGGCCGTCATCTGGAGCTGTGCACTGATCGCTCTCGCGCACGTGCTCCGGGACCGTCTGCAACGGCCCTCGGCGCGCCGCTGTCTCGACCGCATCACCGGCACGGTCATCGCCGCCTTCGGACTCCGACTCGCGCTCGGGGAGTGAGGCGCGGCCGACGGGACCGTAGACCGGCCGGCAAACCGATCGAAGTGAAAGGACAGGTACACATGAGGGCGCTCCCCACCAACACGGAAGCCGTGGTCTTCGACTGCGACGGACTGCTGGTCGACACCGAGGCCTGCTGGACCGTCGCGGAAACGGCCGTCTTCGCCGCGCACGGCCATTCCTTCGGCCACGAACAGAAAGCGCTGGTCATCGGCCGTACCGTGGAGGCTGCGGCAGAGGCCATGGCGGAGTACTTCGGGCGGCCCGGAGCCGGTACCGAACTCGCCGCCGAACTCCTCGACAGAGTCCGCAAGGAATTGGCCCGGGGCGCCGCCGCCCTGCCCGGGGCGGCGGAGCTGGTGCGCGCCTGCCGGGCAGCCGTGCCCGTAGCCGTCGCCAGCAACAGCCCCCGGGAACTGCTGGACGCGGCACTGGAGTCGGCTGGTCTCGCCGAATACTTCACCCACACGTTCGCCGCCGACGAGGTGCGTTCCCCCAAGCCCGCACCGGACCCCTACCTCACGGCATGCGAGGCACTCGGTGCGGCCCCGGGGCGTTCCGTCGCCTTCGAGGACTCGGCCACGGGCATCTCCTCGGCACGCGCTGCCGGGCTTTACGTCGCGGTCGTGCCGTCCCTTCCAGGGGCCGACCTCGACCACGATTGGCTGGGCGCCGGGCTGGATGATGCGGAATTGCTGGACTGGGCCGGGAGGTTGGGGTACGACAGCGTCGTCTGATGGCGCGATGCAACGCCGTGCCCTATGCGGGGCCGGGGCCCGGGCCGTCGAGGAAGCGAAGCAGTACGGCGGCCTCCGCGCGGAGCTGCGCGGCTCGGTCGGCGTGCGCGGGCGAAGTCAACTGCGCTGCGACCTCCAGCCGCTCGGCAGCCTCGGCGCGCACTATCTCCACCACACTGCGCTCGCTCAGCTCACGCCGCGTTGCTTCGGTGACGCCGACACCGACAGGCGAGTGCTCGAGGGCCGAGCCGCGGAGCTCGGCATCGTCCACGGGCACCGCCTCAGCGTTGTCCAGCGCAGCGAGTGTTGAGCGCAGGGCGCTCACCGCGGCCTTGTCGCGGGCGCGCATCGCTTCCGGCAGTGCTTGACGCATACGAAGACGTAAAGACATGCCGGTGACCTTATGGCCGTACCGCTGGCCGCACAACGCGATATACGACCTGCGCCCGCATACGGGTCAGCTCGCGCTTCTTTCAGTGGCATTGGCCTGCCACTTGCGTCCCGTAGACGGAGATGAACGGGGCCGAATGGACATCGGGGCCCCGGGGAGCCTCGCGGAGGTCGGCCGGCAACCGGTCGCGCAGCGTCTGCACCCGGGCGCCGAGTCCGGCGTCGGCCTTGTCGGCAGTCACAGCCGGGTGGAGGTGATGGAGCTGACCAGGAAATGGCTCCTCGGCTAAGGCTTGTTCGAGGTGTGGTCACAGACCTTGTCGTTCTCGCGGTCGAAGCCGGGTGGGCGTCCCCGCCGTGCGTCGGCGGGCTTCTGGTTTCGCGCCGATGGCGTCCGGAAGATCAACTGCTTGACCTCAATCGCGCTTGAGGTCTTACGGTTTCCATATGACCTGCACGACAGGCAGGTTCTGCACCGAAGTGCCCAGAGAAGGAAATCCCGTGACGACCCAGCAGATCTCCGACGCCGAACTCGCCGGACAGCCCGCCGCATACTGGACCGGTCTCGCCTACGAGGCGCTCATCGCGTTCACCCGGGCCCGGCAGGTCGAGAAGGGCTACACCCAGCCCCAGTTCTGGTTGCTGCGCAACCTGTCGGAGAACGACATCTCGCCCGACGGCCAGGGAATGACCGTCCCCGAGCTCCGGGAGGCCATGGCCTCCTACATCCGGCCCGAGGACGACCTGGCGGCGGAGTCCGAGGTGCTCGTGGAGCGCGGCTGGCTGACCCGGGACGCCGAGGGCCGGCTGTGGCTCACCAAGGAGGGGGAGCAGGCCCGCGTCGACCTCGCGCGCAACGCCCCCGCGATCCGCGCCGCCCTCCACGAAGGCATCGACGACGCGGACTACGTCACCACGATGAAGGTGCTCCAGAAGCTGATCCGCAACGCGGGTGGGACGGTCGCGTAACAGGCTGAGGGGCCCGGGGGTAGGTGTCGGGCCCTGGCGAGGTTCCTCTGCGAGCCTCCCGAGCTTCTCGAAGTACCGGACGGCTGGGCGTCAGAATCCCAGTGCCGGGGCGCCGTCGGTTCTGCGGTCGTAGAGCTCCTGCGGTGAAGACCAGTTGTAGCCGGTGTGCTGGGACCACAGGATGTGGTTGTCGCTCGCGCCTCGCCAGGCCATGAGGAGTCGTCCGTTGGTGCCGCGCGCGAGGGCCGGTGCTGCTTGGGTGTTGCGGTCGGTGAGGGCTTGTTGGGTGGACCAGTTGGTTCCGTCGAAGTACGACCACCAGACGAGGGTGTCGTTACCTGAGCCCCGCCAGGCCATGACGGGTGTGCCGTCCGCGCCGGTGCCCAGCGCCGGGGAACCGTCGGTTCTGCGGTCGTTGAGCGGCTGCTGCGCGGACCAGCCGTAGCCGGTGTGCTGCGACCACCAGATGTGGTTGTCGGCCGCCCCTCGCCACGCCATCAGAAGCCGTCCGTTGCTGCCGCGGGTGAGGGCGGGCGCCGCTTCGGTACGGCGATCGGTCAAGGCCTGTTGCGAGGACCAGGAGGTTCCGTCGAACTGCGACCACCAGATGAGATTGTCTGCTCCCATGCCCCGCCAGGCCATCACCGGTGTGCCGTCCGCGCCGGTGCCCAGTGCGGGCGATCCGTCGGTTCTTCGGTCGTTGAGTGCTTGTGGTGCGGTCCAACTGGCGCCGTCGTATTGGGACCACCAGATGTGGTTGTCGGCAGCGCCTCGCCAGGCCATGAGGAGCTGCCCGTTGGCGCCGCGGGTGAGGGCGGGTGCCGCTTCGCTGCGGCGGTCGGTGAGGGCTTGCTGGGTGGACCAGCTGGTTCCGTCGAATTGCGACCACCAGATGAGGTTGTCCGCCCCCATGCCCCGCCAGGCCATGACGGGTTTGTCGACCGCTTGGGCGGCGGTGCGGGCTTCACCTCCGGCGTGAGAAGCCTGGGGCTGCGCCACCAGCGTGGCGAGCAGCGCGGCGGCCGCGCACAGTACGTAGCGCGTTCGGCTTCGGTAGCTGTGGCTACGGCTGTGGCTTCGGCTGCCGCGAGTTGACGACCGGGATGTCAGCGGTAAGTGGATCATTCCTGCCTCCCTGATAGGTGGCGTGGATGCCTGTATGCGATCACGTGGAGAGCTCGTCCGGCGAACATGTCCGTCCGGGTGCGGTGGGAGTCGGGGGTGACGGGAAGCTTCGTCTGGCGTGAGAGCGACGATGTGCTGCCGAAGTGGCGCCGGCATTCCCATGCGTCGGACGACGATGGCGCGGGAAGCTCTCCCCCGCAAGTCCGCCGACAAGTTCGGCGGATACTGGGCGGATACTGGCGGGCTGGGCGCAGGCCGGGGCACGACGGCGAAGGCACGCTTATGTGGCCGTCCCCCACGAGCAGCGCGGACGCTACGTACGCTCACCCCATCGAACCGCAGGCACCGTCGACCTAAGGTGCCGGCATGACCGGCCCCACGGACCACCCCCATAGCCCTGATCATCCCGGCCACCCCGTTGCCCCCGACTTCGCGGGGCGCACCGCCCTCGTCACCGGCGCCGCCAGCGGTATCGGCGCGGCATGTGCTCTGCGGCTCGCCGCCGCCGGGGCGAGGGTGCGCGCTCTGGACCGGGACGCCGACGGGCTCGCGGCACTCGGCCGGAGGGCACAATCCCTGCCCGGAAGCGTCGAGGCCGTGTGCCTCGACCTCGGAGATCTCGACGCGGCCGAGCGCGCCGCCGGCGACGTCGACATCCTCGTCAACAATGCCGGAATCCAGGTGGTGCGCCCCATCGAGGACTTCCCGCCCGATGCCTTCCACCGGATCATCACCGTCATGCTGGAGGCCCCGTTCCGGTTACTGAGGGGCGCTCTGCCGCACATGTACGGCCAGGGCTGGGGCCGGGTCGTCAACATCTCCTCCGTCCACGGGCTGCGCGCGTCCGCCTACAAGTCCGCCTACGTCGCCGCCAAGCACGGCCTCGAGGGGCTGTCCAAGACGGCTGCCCTCGAAGGGGCACCCCACGGCGTCACCTCCAACTGTGTGAGCCCCGGATACGTACGTACGCCGCTGGTCGAGAAGCAGCTCGCGGACCAGGCGGCCGCGCACTCCCTCCCCGTCGAGCGCGTTCTGGCGGATGTCCTCCTGGCCGGGCAGGCGCTCAAACGGCTCGTCGAACCGGAAGAGGTCGCCGAAGCGGTCGTTTATCTCTGTGGACCGCACGCCTCCTTCATCACCGGTACGACGCTCACGATGGATGGTGGATGGACCGCCCGCTGATGGGCCGCCAGCTGAGGGACCGCGCGCTGAGGGACCGCGCGCGGGTGGACAGCCCGCGGGTGGACGGCTCGCCGGCGGCGGACCACCCGCCGATTGACTTGGTGGCGGACCACCCGCCGATTGACCTGGTGGTGGACCAGCCGCCGACCGGCGGTAAGCCTGTCCCCATGGCCGACGATCACACTGACCACATTGACCACGCCGACAGCCCCTTCGCCACCTACCTCGCACTGCTCGCGAGCGGCGCGCCCGCCGCGTCGTACGAACGGCCCGTCCTGCGAGCCCGTGCCGACGGGGCGCCACCGGACCGGCTTGCCGCCGTGGAGCACGCGAAGCTCCTCGCCTTACGCGTCCGGGCCGAGCTGGAGGACCGCAGAAGGCGCGAGGCCGAGCTGTCGGCCCTCTTCGCCACCGCGCACGACCTGGCGGGGCTGCGCGACGTCGACGCGGTGCTCCGGGCCATCGTGCAGCGCGCCCGTTCGCTGCTGGGCACCGATGCCGCGTATCTCACCCTTCACGACGCGGTTGCGGGAGACACCTATATGCGGGTCACCGAAGGCTCGGTCTCGGCGCGCTTCCAGGCACTGCGGCTGGGCATGGGGGAGGGGCTCGGCGGACTCGTCGCGCAGACGGCACGGCCCTACGCCACCGACAGCTATCTGGACGACCCCCGCTTTCAGCACACCCCGGTCATCGACTCGGGCGTGCGCGACGAGGGGCTCGTCGCGATCCTGGGCGTCCCCCTGCAGCTGGGCAGCCGCGTCATCGGAGTTCTCTTCGCCGCCGACCGGCGTTTCCGCGTCTTCAACCGGCAGCAGATCGCCCTGCTGGGTTCCCTCGCCGCCCACGCGGCCGTGGCCATCGACACCGCCGACCTCCTCGCGGAAACCCGCTCCGCTCTGGCCGACCTCGAGGCGGCCAACGCGGTCATCCGTGACCGCAGCGCCGCCGTCGAGCGCGCCGCCGACATCCACGACCGGCTCACCGAGCTCGTCCTGCGCGGCGGCGGAGTGCACGACGTGGCCGCCGCGGTCGCCGAAGTGCTCGGCGGCCGGGTCGAGTTCCTCGACTCGGGCGACGGGCCCGCGCCCGCCGTCGAACGTTCCCGTGCCGAGGGCCGCGCCGTCCGCCACGGCGACGACTGGATCGCGGCCGTCTCCGCCGCCGACGAACTGATGGGCGCCCTGCGCCTGCGCGACCGCCCCGGCCTCGACCCCGTCGACCGGCGAGCGCTGGAGCGCGCCGCCATGGTCACCTCACTCCTGCAGCTGGCCCGCCGCTCCGTGGGCGAGGCCGAACAGCGGGTACGCGGCGAGCTCCTGGACGACCTGCTGGACGCCCCCGAGCGGGCTCCCCGCCTCCTGCGCAAACGCGCCGCCCGCCTGCGCGCGGATCTCGACACGCCCCATATCGTCCTCGCCGCCCGGATCGCGGACGAGCGCGCCGACGCCCCCGCCGACCGGCAGCGCCTGTGGTCCGCCGCCTCCCACCTTGCCGCCACCGGCCACGGCCTCGCCGTCGCCCGGGACGGCGGCACCGTACTGCTCCTGCCCCACGGCCCGCACGACAGCGCCACCACGACGGCCCGGACCACCGCACGCCGCCTCGAAGCCGCCCTCCACGCACGGGTCACCGTCGGCGCCTCCACCCCCGTACCCGCCCCGGCCGCCCGCCCCTGCGACGTCGCCGCCGCCTACGCCGAAGCCCGCCGTTGCCTGGACGTGCTGCACGCACTCGGCCGGGGCGGGGATGGCGCGTCGGCCGACGACTTCGGATTCCTGGGCCTGCTGCTGACCGGTACGTACGGCGGAACCGATGGCGGATCCCGTGGCGGATCCCGTGGTGGAAGCCACGACGGATCCCGCGACGGATCCCGCGTCGGGGTGTTCGTCGCCCGCACGATAGGACCCGTCATCGACTACGACGCCCGGCGCGGCACCGCGCTCGTCCGCACCCTCGACGCCTATTACGCCTGCGGCATGAGCCCCGCGCGCACCAAGGACGAACTGCACGTGCACGTGAACACCGTCGCCCAGCGTCTGGACCGCGTGGCCCGCCTCCTCGGCGCGGACTGGCAGTCGCCCGCCCGCGCCCTGGAGATTCAGCTCGCGCTGCGCCTGCACCGGCTCTCACCGTCGCTCGGCGGCGGCAGATGAAGGCTGAGCGCGCCCAGTGGACTCATCTGGCTCGTAGGAGAGGTCGCGGTGCCGCGTCTCCTGGGCACACCCGACCGCGACGAGTGTGAGGACGGCCGCGGCCATCACGTACAAGGCGATCGGAGTCGCGCTGCCGTAGTCGGCGAGCAGCGCTGTGGCGATCAGGGGAGCCGGGGCGCCGGCGGCCACGGACGAGAACTGGGCCCCGATCGACGCGCCGGAGTACCGCACCCGGGTCGCGAACATCTCCGAGAAGAACGCGGCCTGGGGCGCGTACATCGCGCCGTGGCACACGAGCCCCACCGTCACGGCGACGACCAGCGACAGGAACGATCCCCTGTCGACGAGCGCGAAGAAGGGGAACGCCCAGGCGCCCACCCCCGCCGCGCCCAGCAGATAGACGGGCCGCCGGCCGATCCGGTCGGACAGGGCGCCCCACGCGGGGATGACGGCGAAGTGCACGGCCGAGCCGATCAGAACCGCGTTGAGGGCCGTCTGCTTGGACAGATGTGTCTGCTCGGTCGCGTAGACGAGGATGAAGGCGGTGATGACGTAGTAGCTGATGTTCTCCGCCATCCGCGCACCCATGGCGATGAGGATGTCCCGCCACTGGTCACGCAGGACGGCCACGAGCGGCATCCGCTCGGCGCCTTCTCCCGTCTCCTTTCGAGATTCGGCGCGGGCCAGCGCGGCCTTGAACACCGGCGACTCGTCGACGGACAGCCGAATCCACAGCCCCACCATCACCAGCAGCCCCGACAACAGGAACGGCACCCGCCAGCCCCACGACACGAACGCCTCGTCCGACAGCACAGCCGTCAGCGCGGACAGCACCCCCGTCGCGAGCAACTGCCCGGCAGGCGCCCCGGTCTGCGGCCACGCCGCCCAGAACCCCCGCCGCCGGGCATCCCCGTGCTCCGACACGAGCAGCACCGCACCACCCCACTCACCCCCGAGCGCGAACCCCTGCACGAGCCGGAGCACGGTGAGCAGCACGGGCGCGAGAGACCCGACCGCGGAATGGGTCGGCAACACCCCGATGGCACACGTCGCGCTCCCCATCATCAACAGGCTCACCACAAGCAGCCTCTTCCGCCCCAGCCGGTCGCCGTAGTGCCCGAACACCAATGCCCCGACCGGCCGCGCGGCGAAGCCGACGGCGTAGGTCAGGAACGACAGGAGTGTGCCCACGAGCGGATCGGAGTCGGGGAAGAAGAGCCGGTTGAACACCAGCGCGGCGGCGGAACCGTAGAGGAAGAAGTCGTACCACTCGATAGTGGTCCCGATGAGGCTAGCGACGACGATCTTGGGGAGTGAGTTGGGGGTGGGGGAGGGTGGGGCAGGGGTGGTCATGGTCATCACTTCCGGGTGGGGGAGGGGGCGTGTCATTGCGCCGACACACCGTAGGAAGATGCAGGTCAGGGGCCTATGTGGTGGGGGGCCACACTTCGGGGGCCGGGTGTGAGCGCAGCGCCTATGAGAGGGCGCTACGGGACCTGCAGATCGCTCAACTCGATTTACGGATTCGGTGCGGAGTAATCTCGCGATTGGGCTGATCTGGCACCCGGGTGCTGACTCCCGTGCTGACTTGGTGCTGACTAAAATCCCACGTCAGCACCCCTGGTCACCTATCCCGTGCTGACTTGGTGCTGACTACGGAGCGTTGAACTCGGGCATTCGGGTACGGAGTGGACTGGCGTGCCGGGTCGCGTGACCCCTCGATGGGGTGTTCGTCCGGCCTCACCCGGGAGGCGCCTCGAGAGGTAGCACGCATCAGACGGGCGGTGATCTTGTGGGCCCTCAGAGCGGGTTCACGGGTCGCCCGAATTGACCGTAAACCGTGAGGCGGGGGCGAAGCCTCTGGGGAGCGGGAGGAGTGGTTCGTCGAGGGCGTGCCAGCACAGGTGCTTGCCGGTGAATGCGGTGCGGGGGTGAAGCCAGCGCTCGTTGTCCAGTCAGTAGCCCTGGCCGGCGTTCAGTGGCAGGCGGATCTGGTAGGCCTCAAGCGCGGCGCGCAGTTGCGGCAGGTAGGGCTGGACGATGGGGCTGAAGCGTGCGAGGCCGTAGAGCCGGCGCTGGATGGGCACCCGTTCGCCGGGGGGCACCTGTGTCGCGTGACCCGTCGCCACCGCCGATGAACGCGGTACGTTCCTTGCTGAGCGCGACGAGGGCTTCGTGGCTGCGCGCTGCGATGTCCGTGAAGAGTGCACGGTCGTCGGTCAGCAGGCTTAACGTCTCCGGATCTGGAGGGCCCTCCGGAACGGGGGTCCTGGTCCTCTGCGTAGACGAGAAGTCCCAGATCCCGACCCTGGACCGGTCCCAGCCCGTCCTGCCGATGATGCCCGGGGTCCCGAGCGGGTCACCATGACTACCTGCGTCTCGGCGCCACCACACTCTTCGCCGCAACGGGCAAAGTCATCGGCTCACTGCACCACCGGCACCGGGCCGCAGAGTTGAGGAAGTTCCGCGCCAAGCTCGACCGAGAAGCCCCCGCCGGCTTGGACGTCCATCTGATCTGTGACAACTATGGCGCCCACAAGACCGAGGTGGTGAGGCGATGGCTGCTGGCTTGCCTCCGCTTCCAGCTGCACTGCCCCCCCCGGACAGGATCCTCCTGGCTGAACCTGGTAGAGCGGCGAGCTGACTAACAAGAAGCTCCGCCGTACACCGCTCTGTCCAGGCCCTCGAGCGCGACATACGGAACTGGATCGCCACGTAGAACGACAACCCTTGCCCCTGCGTAGGGACCAAGACCGCCGACCAAATCTTCGAATGCCTCGCCGCTTATTGCCGACGGTTCACTGATTCAGGACACTCTGAACTCGCTGACTTCAGCGTGTGGGTCGGACAGGGGCGGCTGGTCGGCGCGCGGCCAGGGTCGGTGGCAGCCAGGCGTCAGGGGTGTGCTCGAGGAGTTGACGGAGCACTTTCTCCCCGTCGGGAAGATCGAGGAGGAGCTTCGTCCTGCGGCCTGCCTCGATGTCGCGCCGTGCCTCCGCGAGGTTCGAGGCCCCGCTGATGGTGCAGTACTCAACGCAGGTGCCGATATCGATGGCCCACGTTCCGAGTGCAAGGGTCAAGTCACGGGCACGTACCAGGCGCTGGGCCCCTTTTGAGAACCTCTCCAGGACTTCGGCAGCAGTGGGTTGAACCTCCAAAGCGAGGGGTCCGGTGCCAATGCTGATGGCCTCACCGCGAAGGAGGCGGGCTGCTTGGTGAACGCCGGCAGCATCACCCGCAGTGATCTCTCCCGGGATGGGAAAGTGCACGTTCGTGGAGTCTTGGATGAAGCGCAAGTCCTCGCAAAGGTCCAGCCAGATGCGAAAGCTGTCATCCATCCAGTCCTCGGCCACAGTGGCTTGGAACGTGCATGCCTCTGCTCGGGGACCAATTGTCAGGCACAGGACGGCTCCAGATCGCGCAGCGGCAAGCAGTCGCAGGACGGGAAGCGCCGCCGACGGCGTCGGGTACTCCCGGGTGCCTGACGTCGCCAGCTCAATGCCCCAAGTGGAGTCTGTGCGATTCACCTGTACTCGCAGACTCAGCAGGCCCGTGAGGTCAGCTCCACGGAGGATGGTGCCACCGGTGCCCCAGGTCCGTTCCCGGAAGAACAGAGGGATGGATTGAACCGGTTTGCCCAGTGAGCCCATCACGCTGAGCTGTGCGCCGAGGGCGGGTTCGAGTGGCTCTCGTTGAGCCTCGAGTTGCAGGGCGTGCAGGGGCAAGGGGCCGCTGATCCCGAGTTCCGGCGGGGCGTCGATGCGGAAGCCGTGCAGGTACCGGCCTTGCAGTTCGAGGTCTTCTCCGTAGAGGATGGCTTGTTCGTACCTGCGCTGCTCCGATGAGCTGTCCGGGTCGTCGCCTGAAAAGGCGATGTTGCCCGTGACGACGACCGGTGCGACCCGGGCGCTGCGTAGATCCTTCGGCGTGATCGCTACCTGGGTGTTGCCCTCCTCGTCCGCTGAGACAGAGAGGCGATAGTGGGGCGACACCTCGTCCGCTCTACGGAGCAGGGTTCGTTGCCGGGCTACGAGATCGGGAACGCCACGCAACATCACTGCCTCTTCGGCGCGGACCTCCGCGATGCGGTCCAGGAGGTAGGTATCGGTTGCGTACAGGACGCTGCGCACCAGATCCTCATGCCGCGCCAACTGCTCGTTCAGCCAATGGACTCCGTGCATATTACGCACAAAAGGGTACTCATTACGCAGATCGTCGAACCATGCCCACTCGCGGTCGGTCAGGTGTACGGGCGCTATGAGGTCCCAGGCATCTGGTTGATGTTGGGCAGCGGTGCGTAGAGAGCTCTCAACCTGTCGGCGGCGACTGGCCGTGAGACGTCCGGTGAAGGACTTCAGCTCATAGATGATCAGTTGGTTGTCCTCGTCATACTCGAAGACATCCTTGCCTCGGTCGCCGCCGCTGCCGTCCACCACGCGGGCCAGCGGGCGTAGCCGCAGCAACAGGGTGGGCACCAGCGAGGCGTACTGCTTCTCGTGGTGTTGAAGCTGGGCCCAGGGAACCGTGACCATGCAGCCAGGGTAGGGGTAGGCACTGACAGGTGATGACGGTCGGCGGCAGGGTGGGTCCCAGCGGTCACCGGTCAGCAGGGTTCCCCTGGTCGGCTCCGTTTGGCGATCGATCGGGTCGCTTGCTGACCAGCCGTCTCGCGTTTGCCTCCTGACCTGCAGATATTCCCGCGTCCGGGACGTTGATGAGCATTTTGCCTGTTGCGTCAGGGAGAGACAGCCGGACGTAGGTGAACGCTCTGGGGCATCCACATCGTGGGGACGGTGTGGGCGGTCTTCACGCTCTGCGAGTCGATGAGGCAGGCGGTGGGCACGAGGTCGCGCCCTTCCTTCTCGAGCACCAGCCGGTGTAGACGGACGCCGAGCTTCTCGATGGTGCCGTCGCTGGTCCCGGCGCTGAAGTGCGAGAAGACGGTGGTGTGCGCAGGGAAGTCGTGCGGCAGGTAACGCCAGGCGATACCGGTGCGGTTGACGTAGAGGATCGCGTTGAGGACTTCCCGCAGGTCGGCGACCCTGCCACCGAGGTTGAGCGAGGTCTTCTGCCGATCCGCCCGCCAAGCCGTCAGTGTGGGTTCGATGAGGGCCCAGCGGGCGTCGGACAGGTCGGACGGGTAGGGCTTGCGGGGCGGCTGAGGCGTCATGACAGCACTGATACGGCCTGGAGTTGGGGCGCGTACATCGCTCGTCCGGGCGACTGATGCTGACCGACCCGGGCATTTTCGAACCGGACAGGAGCTATTGAGGCAGAACGGGACGACACGCGAGAGCGGCGATCATGCATCATCCGCACGCTTCCGGTGCCGTCCGAGCCGTCCCGCGACCTCTCGCCGCCCTTAGCTCGCAACCTCAGAGGTGATGGTGTAGTGGATCTTGATTATAGGTCAATCCCCTAAGGAACTTAGAATAATCAAGAGGCAGAAGAAGAGAAGAGCCGGGACGAAAAGGCACAGTGCAAGCTCTGCGAAGGAAGCAAGATTATCCTTCCAGGTGGGAAGCAAGTTCTCCCGAAGAACAGCTCCAGAAGCGAGGTCATCGGCAAGTCGCTGCACATCCTCGGGATGATAAGCGTCCGCTTTATGGCCATAAACGCTTCCCTGGACCACCACACGCCCCTTGTATCGGACGCTGTGTTTTGCTGCAACATTCTGCACCTGATCCGGGGGTATCTTCCAGATCACAGAAACGCGATGCTCGGTCAACCATGTATACGGGGGTGGATCTGTCACAGACGGACTCCTCGCCTTAGGGGGGTAACACAAGGGAGCCGTCCGACGCCACCCATTCCGATCCCGCCCGCTCCAAATTGCGCGCCAGATGTTCAAGTCAGCCATATGATGAGGGTAATGAGAATGGTTAAGCCTGCCACGATTGTTATCACCACCTCAATGAGCTGATCTTCTTTGCTCGGCGCAAGTAACTCCTCCCGAGACAGGGTTCCACGAGCTAGATCGCCAGCTATCCGCCGTATGTCGTCGGGGTGATAGAAGTCAGGGTGATAGGACTGCATCGTCCCAGCGAAATAGTTGTGGCCCTTAGTGCGCACGTTGTACTTACGGACAGCAAACTGAACCCGATCCGGTTGTATTTGCAGCATCCCTCCAACCTCTTCATCGGTCAACCAGGCAACTTCTGATTGTTCGTCTGCCACATCGTCCCCCGGTATAGCTGCAAGCTGGCCCCGTCCACATGATGGCCTAATGAGACAAGCAAGCTAACTCAGATGTGTAGGGGTATTGAGGTGCTTGAGGGCGCACGACCCCTGCTTTGCAATGCTTCTGTGAGTCCGTATAGATCCAGCTACAACAGCTAACAGAATGAGTTGATCTGTCTGAAGGTGACGAGGCTGCAGGCGAGGCGGAGGAAGGCTTCGCGGATGTCGACTCATCCTCAGCAAAATTTTGGAGTGGCCCACTTGGCCGAGTACTACTTCCCCTTCGACAGCGGCGCCGGCACCACCGTCACGAGCGAGCAGTGGTCGCAGATGACGTCCATGTGGCAAACGGCATCCGTGCGCCGCGCACCAGTGACCCCGCCGACCCGCTCGCCACCACGGCAACCGGCCAGGACATGACCGTCAACGTCGCCGCCGCCACGCCACGGTCCAAGGCTTTCACTACTACTCCGACGCCGAGCGCCACGTGGTGATCGCTGCCAACACCGGCACCCAACCGCGCGTCGACCGGATCACCATCCGCCTGACCCGCACCGGGCAGCGCATCTCCGTCGCCTACCTCCAGGGCACCCCGGCAGCGCAGCCCCAGCCCCCCGTGCTCAGCCAGGGGCAGGACGGCGTCTTCGACGTCCCCCTGTGCAGGGTGGCCGTGGCCCCGCAGGCCGGTGCCATCGCACCCCGGGACATCGTGGACGAGCGGGTGTATGCCCTGACGCAGAGCGTGTACGCCAATTCCGCCGCCCGCGCGGCGTCCCCGGAACGGCCGGTACCCGGCAAGCTCGCCTACCTCCAGGGCGAGGACCGCATGGAGATCTACACCAGCGGCACCTGGACCCCCTCTGTCCCCCGGACCCTGGCAGCCCCTGCCACTTCCCGGCGATGTCGCCGCCTGCGGCGGCAACCCCCGGTGGCGTCTGGTCAACGGCACGATCGAGCTGTCCGGCAGCGTGGAACGCAAGGACGGCCGCGACTTCAACGTGGCCGACTCCTGGCTCCTAGCGACGCTGCCGCCCGAAGCGCGACCGAAGTACATGCGGTCGGCCTCGGAGCTGGGCTGGATAGGTCAATTCTTGAGGCTGAGCGAGCGGCAGTTCCGCAAGCTCGTGGGGCTTGTCCGGCGTCGGGGCGGCGTGCCGTCCGGCGGCTGGCCGTGGGGTTTTCCCTTGGAGGACCGGGTGTCGCTGGTGACCGCGATCCTCCGTGACTGCCGGCTGCGGGGCAACGGCTTCCATCAGGCCGTACTCGGCATCGCCCGACTCCATAATCTCGCCCTCGCGGGATAGCCCGCCCGAGCACAGAAACCACTCCGGCCTGCCCGAATGACTCCTTACGGGACATAATTTAGGCTCAGTGGGAACCAGTCGGCGCAGGCGACAGCTGGAAACCTCACTCTGCGGGTGACAAAGCGAAGCCCCGACTGCGATCACTTCGTCGGGCACGCTTGACTCCGCTCGCAAGTCCGTGAGAGACGGCGCTCGCCGTGGACATACCGGAGAGTGTCATTGCGTCACGAACTCCTTAGTCCAGAAGTTCCGATAGATCAGCTTTCGGGAGATAGCCATCAGGTGTGAGATAGCTCGGATCTCGATCTCCGTCAGATCAGGGTGCCAGATGTCGAACAACAGCACCCCGCGCCCCTCGTTGCTGTCGTTCCACACCTCATGTTCAAAGGAGTCGTCGAAGACGAATGCCTTCCCCCGCTGCCATTCCCTCGTCTCGTTCCCTACCCGGATGCGGGGGCCCCTCGGAGTAACCAGACCCAGGTGGCACCGCAGGTGGGCGTTCGTGTAACCGGTATGTGCGGCGATGTGTGTGCCGGGGTCCAGCACGGAGAAGTATGTCATCCCGCAGCCCAGTGCACCGGGGATCGGTTCGAGCGTCCCGACGGTTGTCGGGCATGCCTTGAGGTTCCTGGGGTAAGCCTTGGCTGCGTAGTAGAGGTAGTGCGCCGACCATCGGCCCTCGTCAGCGAGTTCGGCTGGCTTGGAAAGCGTTCGCTTGCCGGCCAGGCCGCCGAGTCCCTCGAATTCCGCAGAGATATCCTCCGTGGCCGCCTCCAGATCTGTGATCCACGGGAAATGCTCGTTGTTCCACCAGGCAGTCTCGGAAAGGCCCGGGATGAAGATGTTCGGTTCCTGGCCCCTGGATGTGTGATCCTGTACCTCGTCCCGAAGTGCAATGTCCAGGCCGTCCAGCACTCGTCCTAGAGTGGATCGGTTGACTGCCTGCTCCTCGATCCACCGGTCCAGGTAGTAGGGGATCTCGGCAAGCCACGATTGCATGAACGCCTCCAGGCGCTGTTGGTCAGCAGATAGTTCACATGACTGACCGCGGTGATCAACCGGCAGCGAGGATTGCCTCGAATTTCTCTCGCGCGTTCACCAGCGCTGCCGCCCGCTTCTGGCTCTTCGAGACAAAGCCGGTGAGTGTACGGCGCAGTGTGTCCCCGGCGGTTTGGTCGACACGTCCGATGGTGTGGATGGTTTCCGACTTCACCAGGACCAGCCGGTTCGGTTTCGGCACGACGGCCACTGGGCTCGTCGTGCTCTGCTCGATCAGTGCTTCCATCCGTAGCACCAGGTCGCTCTCAGTGACCTCGACTTTGGACTCCTGCAAGTCCTCGTCGATGAGCTTGAGTTCACCGCCCCAGGACGGCCGCCACCGGTCGTGGAGGAAGAGGATGAACTCACCTTGTCGGCCCTGGCCTGCGTCGTTGTGCCAACCGAGGCGGCTACCTGCTGGGTACTTCCAGAACGCGAAGGCGATCCTGTCCCAGTCAGCTCCCACCTGGCCGAAGAAGTCGCTGTACGCGCGCACCGCATCGGCTAGTTCTTCGTACAACTTCGGCCGCCCGTCTTTACTGAAGGCTTCGAGGCCATCCCTGAACTGCACCCCCTTCGAGCGGAAGGCAGGGCCGTCCTCGATCGAAATGACGCTCTCCTGCCGGGTGAATGTCGCGTGCTCCATTAGCTCTTGGGCGGCACAGAAGTCGCGCTCGCTAAGAAAGTCGTCAATGACGATGAAGCGTTTTCCGCGTTGTGTTTCCTTCATGTCCTCCCCCTCGGGGTCAATGGGCAGACTGATGCGTCTCGACCTGTGCGGTCCGGGCAGCGAGGACCGCCTCTCCCCATCCCGCGACACAGCGGTATTCGGGGCTCACCAGCACGTGATCAGGAATCTCCGCGCCTACCTCGTTCTCCAGCCGCGTAGCGAGTGCGATCCAGTCGAGTGAGTTCAGGCCGAACAGCGAGAGGTCGCGATTACGAAGCTCAGTGTCCTCGATTAGATTCTCCGCCTTAGGGGCGTCGATCCCCCGTTCGGTCAGCGCCCGTACGACATGGCGGGCGACCAGCAGCTCACTCGCGCGGCGCTGTGCGGAATTTTGCATCCCTGCTCATCCTCCTGACTGTCTCGATCAACGCGTCTCGGTCATGCTTGCCCACTGTGGTTCGGGGCAGTTTGCGGCATACAACCACGCGTGGGAGGGGTGTTCCCGCCGGGCATCCGGCCAGGGCCACGAGCAGGTCCTGCTTGGCGGCGTCCCCCTCGACCACTGCGTAGAAGTCCTCGGTCTCGGGGCTGTCGTTCCGTGGAAGGATGAGTGGGAAGACATCTGTCACTCCCAGTACGGAGCGTAGGGCCTTCTCCGTGATGTCTGTTCTGATGAATTTCCCGTTCAGGCGGAGCGGGCCACGTACTCTCTCTTCGAAGTACACGGAGCCGTCGGTGTCGTGTCGGACGACGTCGCCCGTGCGCCATTCCTGCGTGGGCCCCTGGTTGTCGCCGAGGTATCCCTCCATTGGCGCGGCCAGCCGCAGGATCAGTTCCCCCCGTTCTCCGGGTGGCGGCTTGACGATGTCAACCCCTGGCACCGGCCTGCCCATGCCTCGGTCGCCGAAGAAGGTGCCCCCGGTCTCCGTCGAGCCGTATCCGCGAAGCAGCGGTAGTCCGAAGCGCTTCTGGAATGCTTCGTTGAGCTCGTCGGGAACCTGGCCGGCTCCCGCCATCGCGGCGCGCGGCGTCGATGTGCCTTGGCGACGAGTCTCGACCAGCAGTCTGGCCAGGGGCGGCGTGAGAGCGAGTACTGAGACGGCGCCAGAGTCGGTCTTGCGGGCCAGCGTGCTCGCCCGGACGAAGGGCGTCACGTCGAGGTCGCATCCGCTTAGCAGCGCGCTGATGGCGACACCCCAGCCAAAGGAGTGCACAAGCGGGACAGGGACCGCGACACGGTCACCGGGGACTAGCCCCAGCCCCGCACGGTAGCCCTCGGCGTCGTACAGCACGCTGGCAACTCCGCGCCGGGCGACCTTCGGGCGGTCGGTGCTGCCCGAACTCAGATGGAGCACCGCAGTGGTGTCGAGGGCTTCAGCCCATCGGCCCGGCGCGGCGGGGGCGACGGACAAGTCCGCGGTGATCCGGCATGCGCCGCGTACGAACTGAGCGGGAGCCCCATCGAAGCTCGGATCCGTCTCCGGAACTGGCATCGGCACCGCGTCCAGCCGCCACACAGCCATGGCGGCCACCAGCAGGTTGCGGCCCTGCAGGCCGCTCAGCACAACCAGCTCGCCGGGCTGTACCTCGGCCCGGCTCAAGCGGTCGCACAGGGAGTTGAAGAGGGAGCCAGCGGCGTCGATACGTTCACTGTCGACGTTCCCGCCTTGCGCCAGAATGCGCGTCACCATTTCCTGGCGGCCGCTACTCACTGCACCACTTCCGGCTGCTTGGCTGCTGACTCAGGGGCGTTCGCCGACATAACCCTGTCGATGGTGAGGATGGGCAGGACCGTCGCCACGCCGCCGGCCACGCCGATCCACAGTGTCGGTACCACACCAATGCCTGAGCCGAGCCAGCCTGCCACCAGCGCCGCAAGCGGCATGCTGCCCCAGATGACGAAGCGAATGGATGCGTTCATCCTGCCGAGGAGGTTCTTGGGGCAGAGGGTCTGGCGGAGGCTTACCTGGGTCACGTTGAAGAGCAGTGCCCCGACGGTTAGCCCGAACTCGCCAACCAGCAGGATCGCCCCTGCCAGGATCGTGCTGTGTGGTGCGGCGACAGCCGCTAGAGGGCTGGACACGGTGAAGAACGCCGCTGTGAGCAGGCCGCAGGCCATCACGGTTCCTACGCTGAGACGCTGCCGGGCCTTGGGGGCGAGCAACGCCCCCACCACGCCGCCGGCGGCGCCGCAGGTCATGATGAGCCCGAGCATGAACGAATCGAATCCGATGGTGCGCAATACAAGGATCGGAACCAGGGTGGCGACCATGGTGGCGAAGAAGTTGGACACGCCCATGGACATTGCCAGACGCCGGATGACTGGCTGGGTACGGACGAAGCGCACGCCTTCCGCGATGTCTGTGAGCAGGCGGCCCTTGCCCCGAGGAGAAAGCGCCGATCTCTGCTCCCCATCCTTAGTCATGGTGAGGCACAGGAAGCTGGCGAGGTATGCGAAGGCATCAACGAGCATCACAACCGGTGCGCTGACGACCCGCATGAGGAGTCCGGCCAGCGCCGGTCCGCCGAGGGTGGACACCTGGGCGGTGGCTTCGAGGCGGGCGTTGGCGGTAGCGATGTCGTCCTCGGGTACCAGGACGGGGACGTAGGACTGGTAGGCGACGTCGAAGAAGACGGTCACCACGCCGACGACGACGGCGACGGCGTAGAGAACCTCCATCCGCAGGTCCCCTGTGAGCCAGAGGAGCGGAATCGAGAGTACGGCCAGGCAGCGGATAAGAGCCGCCCACATCATCGTCTTGCGCTTGAGTATTCGGTCCACCCACACACCCGCGGGGAGGCCGATGAGGAGATAGCAGACGGTGGACGCGGCGCTGAGGGCGCCTACCTCTTTGGTGTTCGCATGGAGGAGCTGGACGGCCGTGACGGATAGGCCGAGCGTGCCAATGCGAGTGCCGAACTGGGAGAGCGTCTGTCCGAACCAGAAGCGTCTGAAGTTCGTGGATGCCACAGAGCTGGCGCTCACGACGTGCACCTCAGGCAGCTGCCCGCACCGACCGGAGTGTTGGTGGCCGCCTCCAAGTCAAGGAATACTGATCCCCGGGTCTGCAGGCCAGATGCCCGGACAAGATCCTCGACGTATTGCTTGTTGACCACGAAGCGGTCCTTTCCGTAGATCAGGTAACGTTGCCGGTCGGTTTCGCCGGTGAAGTTCACCGTCATGACATTGGCGCCGGCGGCCAGCCCTCGGGACTGTCCACCCGAGGACGTCTTCTCCAGGGCGCTCACCGACGGTATGAGCAACTCGGGTCGGTGCAGCCGGAGGGCGGCGAGTGCATTGAGTGCGAGCTCGTTGGATCCGGCTGGCGCGATCTGCAAGGGGGTATTGGGGGCGGGCACGAAGGGGCTCACACTGCACATGTGGACCCCCAATGTCCCCGCCAACTCGATGTCATCGACGATGCTGTCGAGGGTCTGGCCGGGCAGGCTCGATATCAGGCCAGTACCCACCCGGTAGCCGAGGTCCAGCAAGTCCCTGACACACTGCAAGCGATCGTCTAACGACTCGTGACGCATCGTTTCGTGCAGGCGCGGGTCGCTCGTCTCGTGCTTGAGGATGTAGCTTGTCGCGCCGAGGTTGCGGAGGTGCTCGTACTGTCCTCTGCGCATGTTCCCGAGGTTGAGCAGGATCTCAACACGACCATCGAACAGCTCTCGGATCCGGGGGATGACGTCCTCGATCGCGGCGAGATTGCGTGGTGTCTCGCCGCCTTGGAGGAGGATGATGTCGATTCCGGCTTTCTGTATCGCGCCTGCTCGCTCCAGGATGTCGTTGCTGCTCATGAAGTACCGGTCGTTGTCCCGTGTGTTGTCGCGGCGCATCGGGCAGTAATCACAGTTCACGCGGCACACGTTGGTTACTTCGATGACGCCGCGCAGGATCACGGTCGGCCCGAAGTGTTCCTCCCTGAGCTGCCGGGCCTTAGCGAAGAGCTCTTCCTGGGCCGGGCCTGTAGCCGTGAGATACGTCCGTATTTCAGATCGAGTGAGCATGGCCACCCTTCGCTTCGCTGCTTTGTTGGGTCGACTCGTTGCCTGAGGGCTGTGGGACAGCAACGTGTACTACTTGTTCGGCGACGAGCTCCGGGTCCGCTGTCTCCCGGAAGGAGCGGACTACGGTCGCCAGGTCCGGTGCGAAGCGCACGAGCGAGACGGTGCCATTGACCACTACCGTGAGGGTGTCACCGGGAGTGAGTCGCTCTCCGCGTAGGTAGAGCGTTACCTGGCGAGCCCCCCTGACCTCGAGGTCGATCCAGTCCGCGGCGGCCCGGTGCGCACGGACCGCGGCAGCTTGTCGCGGTGTGATGCCGCTGAGGCGTACCCAGTGGGCGCGGCCGTGGGCGTCTTCCTCGGCTCGGTGACGGATCTCGGCTGGCTGACCCGTACGGCTCGTGCGGCCAAGCCAGTGTTCGAGCTGCCGGAACAGTGGCCTGCCTTCTGCCAGCCCCAGTGTCTCCAGGCCATGGGAGCCGTGCGGGACCTCCACATGCTCCACATCCTGGTGACCGAGATCGCGCAGTGTGCGGACAGACTCACGGTCGAATTGCGCCGGAATCTGCTCGTCCTTTTGCCCGTGCACAACGAAGAGAGGAAGTGGAAGGGCGTTGGGCAGTAAGGCCCTGGTCCGCGCGTCGGTTCCGAACGACTCCCATGCAGAGAGGGCTCCGTTGATCGGGACGGCTGCGGCAAACGAGGACCAGAACCGCATTCCCAGATTCCAGGTCGCCAGGCCGCCCATGGAGACTCCGGCGAGGACGCAGCGGTTTGGGTCAGCATCGAGTTCGGTCCGGGCCCAGCGGAGGGCAGCGAGTGGGAAGTCCTGTCCGGCCAGGTCCCAGCGCGGCATGTTGAATCGGCTGCCGAAGATTCCGGCGAGGTCGAGGTTGTTCGACTTCCGTGCTGGGAGCTGCGCTGTGGGGCAGAGGACGGCCATCGACAGCCTGTCCCCGAGTGCTGTGAAGTACGGCAGCACTTGTTCCCCGCTGCCGCCGGCGCCGTGCAAGACGATCAGGGCGCCGAGCCGTCGGCCGGGTGAGTACGGGGGTACATGCACCGCCATGTCTGTGCGCCGACCGTGCTCGTCGTATAGCTCCGTCGTTCCTGACCAGGCGTGCCACTCACCCTCGGCAGGACGGTCGAGCAGATCCCGCAGTTGCGCCGCACCGATGTCGTGGCGACGCAGTTCGGCGAGTGCCGTGTCCGGGTCGGCACGCAGGCACAGCGTGCGTGCTTCAAGCGGCATCATTGGCGTTCTGCCTTCCATCGCGGATCGTGCCGACGCGGCCGGTACCGAAGTCGAGGCGTCCCAGTCGGACAGGCGTCCGGCTGAGGCGCCGTGCCTTGACCTTGGCTAGGGACAGGGCAGCCGGGATGTCCGCCGCTGGAAGCGGAAGCTCTAGGAAACGCGCGCCTTTCGCCTTAGCCAGAGGCCCTGCAGCTGAGGTCACGATGTGAAGGTCGGCGACGGAGCGCGGGGGGAAGCCGCTCAGCACCAACCGGTAGCGGTCAAGAACCCAGCGCACCACCATGGGGGAGCCGCCGCTCAGCAAGTCGTCCACCAGTGGAGCCGATCGCTCTGGATCCGGCAGATCCAGCGCCAGCGTGCCGTGGCCAGCGCTGGGAGCGGCTACAGGAGGCCCATCGTCTGGTAGGGGTACCTCGAACCGGTGGACCAGCGGCCCGGTCATCTGCAACCGCAGCATGCGGGCCAACCCGGCCTCCGGCTTGTGCGGCTCTACCCACGCCACCAAGCCGGCGTACCCACGGCGTCGCGCAGTGTCGCGCAGCGCGAATGCGAGCTCTAATGCGGCACCGCTGCCGCGCGCGGGCACATCGACGAAGACGCCCTTGAGAAGGAGGTAATCCCCCCACCTCATGCTGCGGTGTACGGCGCACAAGCCGTCGGTGGGCGTGTCGAGCCCCACCCAGAAGTAGTAGTCCTCGGCAGCCAGCTCCCGGGCCAGTGTCACGGCGCCGAGTCCTTCGAGATCGACGATCCGGAGGATCTCGTCGGCATCCGCCGACGTCAGTCGGCGTACTCGGCCGGATTTCATGAGCATTCACCTACAGTCGAACGGATCACACGAGCGGAAGCTGCCGGCTCAGCGCGAGATAAGGGAATTCCGTGGGCGCTGCCTCCTGCAGCTCTGCAGGGAGTGGGACTTTGGTCATCCGCTTGCTGGCGCTGCGGGCGGCCATGAAGTTGATCAGCACCTTGGTCGGCATGAAACGGCTATCGAGATCCTGAATGATCCACGAAAAGAGATCCGAGTGAAACGGGTAGAACGTCGGTCCGACCAGGTCGTCGTCGGGCATGTTGAGCTGTCGGGCCATACCGGTCTGCGGTAGGACTCGGTAGCCCACGTGCATCACCAGCTCGCCGTCTTCCAGCTTGGAATTGATGTACTGGGTGCTGTTGCGCACGCTCTCGCGGTCTTCCCCTGGGGCTCCAAAGACGATGTTCACCCGGGCAGGAATCCCATGCCGCCTACACCGTTCGAGGCACCGGTCAACATGGCGAGTGTCGAAGGTCTTCCCGAGAAGCTTCATCACGCGGTCGTCGAGGCTGTCGGGGGAGATGACAACGAATTCAACATTACTTCGGGAAAGAAGTTCGGCAAATTCGTCATCGAACGGCTTAGGTGTAAAGTAGGCGGACCATGTCAGGCCGGGTAGATTAAGCTCCGTGATGAGTTGGACGACTTCCTTGGCGTACCGGAGCTCACTATTAAATATTCCGTCAGTGAAGAACACTCGGCGGATTCCGGACGCATGGATGGAGCGGAGCTCGGAAGCAATAAGGTCCAGCGGCTTCAGCTCGCCACTGTTGTCGCCGCTGATGTAGGCGTACGGGCAGTAGACGCACCCTTGATAACAGGTCTTCCGGCGCGTCTCCACGCCGATCATCGCCCCTTCGAACCTGGTATATGTCTCCATTAACGACTTTGGGTGCTGGAGTACGTTCGTTACGAATCCATCGTACCGGCGGCCCGTGATGTTCTTACCAGTCCCACGGTACCGATCCAAGTCGGCGAGGATGTCGAGCATGGCCTGCTCGCCGGGCCCGACGACGCCTACGTCGAACCTGAGCCGGGCCAGCAACTGATCGGCGAATAAACTGTATCCAGGTCCCCCACCAACCAGAAGAGGGGACCGGTCGGCATCGTCAAGGGCCTGTCGCACTCGATTGAGGAAGTTCTCGTAGTGCTGGACGTGGCCATCGCAGGAGAGGTCGATGGGGTCAATATTGCGGATAGTGAACCCGATGGCATCCCAGGGTTCAGTGACCCAGGACAGATCGTCCACGGCGCTGGGATCCTCGGCAAAGTCAATCAGGCGTGTGTGGTGGCCGGAGTGGTTGAGGGCGTCTTGAACACACCGCAGGCCGATTGGGAAAATGGGCTCATTACCCGGCATGGGCAGACTGGCCATATTAACCAGCGCGACGCGGGCCACTATTGGTCCTCCCGAAAGGATCTACACTGCGGCAGACGATGAAGAATTGGACAACGGGGGCAGACCGCAACAGCTGACCTGCCCCCGTCCATTGACGGTTGTCCCACGCGTTGCACCGGGAACTGTGCAATAGGGCAACGACTTCGGGACCCTTGGCGAGGATCAGCCGCAGGAGGGATTCGTCATCATGTGCAGGAAGTCGGAGTCGACCAGGTCGAAGAGCGCCTCGCAGAGTTTGTCGAAACGCTCCGGGTCGGTCGCCATGAGAACCTCGACAGCCTCCTTCTCCATCAACATTCCTGTTGCGCCGAGAGCTTCACGAGGATTGTTGGCCAGGTGCGTGGCGAAGCTCTCGTCGTAGCTGAGGCGCCCGATCATTGCCTCCATGGTGAGGGCCACCTTGTTGGCGTTATCGATCTGCTCGGCCGAATACTCGGCAACTTGCTGAGACACCTATTCCTCCTCTTTTTCCCTGTTGGGGATGGGCGGGAATTGCAGAGAGTGAGTTCGAGCGTGAGCCGGTTTTGTGCAGTGGAGACCGAGCTGAACCGCTGATGTTCGGCCCCCGGCGATCGAGGCCCAGCCCGCGATCAGCAGTGATTAAAGCGGATCAGGTTACCTGAGTGATCCGATACTCGAACTAATGGCCGAAATGGTCCTGTCGTGAAGCTGTGGTCCGGGAGGGCGGAGTGCCCGCCTCCCCTTCGTAGCGCGGCTCCAGTTGCCGCAGTGAAGGGAATCGTGCAGCAAGTCGCCATGCTGGGCAGCTGGTTGCAACCCGCACTCCCCCTCGGGGACATCTAGGGCAACTCTTGGCTTGAACCGATCGCTCCTCCCAACCCAGTTGGCTCCGGGCGGGTGCGATTCAGTGAGCTCTTTCAGTGTTGCCGCTCCAGGGTGAGGACGGTCGCGGCGATTGCCGACATTCGATTCGGGCTGCACCGGGCTTTGCGGAAGATTCGCCAGGACTTCAGGCGGGCCATGCCCCGTTCGACTGGTGCCCGTGCTGTGGAGAGCGTGCGGTTGACGGTCTGCTGGGTCGGTGACAGGTCGCCGCCCGGCGGGCGTCTGACGGGTGTCGTCACCCATGGGACCGACACCCAGGTAGGCGCGGTCGACGAGTACCGGGATGCCCTGGCGTTCGTAGATCCGGATGATCCGGTGGGTGCGGGCGGCGGTCAGGTCGTGGGCGCGGCCGGGCAGTGCGGGCGAGATCCACAGCAGCTGCCCCGCCGGGTTGGTCACCACCTGCACGTTCACCCCGTGCCGATGGTGCTTGTGGGAGTAGTCGGCCTGGCTGTCGCCGACCCGGTCGCACTCTGCTAGGTGCCGGCGAGCAGGACGTGGTCGGGGTCGGCTTCGCGCAGGGCACGCAGCAGCCCGGGCGCGCGGTCGGTGAGCAGCCCGACGACTGCTGTGGTGTAGGTGTGGGCAGTGCCGACTGCGATGCCGAAACGACGATCACCTGCCCTGCGCCTCAGCTGTTTCAGTCCGCAGGTCAAATCACGTCCGCACTGAAATGCTAAGGGCTGTCCCGTAATCCCCGGTGGATCAGCGCGCGGCGTCAGATGCGGTGCATCGCAAGGCGGAGGGTCATCCTCATACTGGGCATGTTCGGGCGATCCGACAACGCGGCGAGGTGCCGTAGCTGTCGTCGCGCGCCCTCCGGCGATGTCCCCTCCCCGCGCGACCGCCGTCGCTCCGGTCCCCTCCGCCGCCCGGCCCCGCTCGCCGCGCCGGTTCGTGACCGCCGCCCTACGCTCGGGGCATGCAACGCCGCTTGATGCACATGTCTGCCGAGGCCCAGGACGCTCTGCGCACCGCGCTGGAGGAACTCCGCGCGGAGCTGAAGGTCCCCCTGAGCTTCCCCAAGCGCGTACTCAAAGCGGCCGACAAGGCCGCGGGTGAGGCGCGCTTGCCCGACAAGGACGCCACCCACCTGCCGTTCTTCACGATCGATCCGCCGACCTCGAAGGACCTCGACCAGGCCATGCACCTGGAACGGCGGCCCGGTGGCGGCTACCGCGTGTACTACGCCATCGCGGACGTGGCGACCTTCGTCAGGGCGGGCAGCCCTCTGGACATCGAGGCGCACGACAGGATCGAAACGCTGTACTTCCCCGACCTCAAGGTGCCCCTGCACCCGCCCGTCCTCTCCGAGGGCGCGGCCAGCCTGCTGCCGAACAAGGACCGCCCCGCCCTGTTGTGGCAGCACGACCTCGACGCCCACGGCAATCTGACCGACTCGTCCGTGAGCCGGGCCATGATCCGAAGTCGGGCCCAGCTCGACTACGCCGGCGCCCAGCAGGCCATCGAGAACGGCACGGCGGAGGAGCCCCTCGCCCTGCTGCGCGAGATCGGCGAGCTGCGGGAGGCTGTCGAAATCGCGCGCGGCGGCATCTCGGTGAGTCTGCCGGACCAGGAGGTCACCCTCGAGGATGGATCGTTCAGGCTGCGCTACGTGGCGACGCTGCCGGTCGAGGGCTGGAACGAGCAGATCTCCCTCATGACCGGGATGTCCGCGGCCCAGATCATGCTCGACACGGGTACCGGCATCCTGCGGACCCAGAAGGAGCAGGCCGATCAGAACGTGATCAAGCGCCTGCACGACATCGCGAAGGCCCTGGGCATCGTCTGGCGGCCCGGCATCTCGTACGCCACGCTGGTCCGCAAGCTCGATTCCCAGAACCAGCAGCACATGGCCTTCCTCACCGAGGCCACGAGCACGATGCTCAAGGCGGAGTACACCGTCTTCCGCGACAACCAGAAGCCGGCGTACACGATGCACGCAGCGATCGCGGCCCCGTACACCCATTGCACGGCTCCGCTGCGGCGCCTGGTCGACCGGTACACCGGTGAGCTGTGCGTGATGGCGTGCGCGGACAAGGCCCCGCCGAACTGGGTGCTCGACGCACTGTCCTGCATCCCGTGCGACACGGCACGGGGGAAGGGCGGCCTGGCGGACCGGCAGACCGTGGACCTGGCCGAGGCCGCGGTGCTCAAGGACCGCGTGGGCGAGGTGTTCGACGCCACGGTCATCGACACCGACGCGGAGCGGGGCAGGCCGCGCGAGGGCAAAGTGTTCCTGGCCGACCCCGCCGTGCTGGCCAAGGTCGTCTCGACCAACGGCCTGGATCTCCAGCTCGGATCCAGCATCAGGGCCAGGCTCAAGCAGGCGAACCCCGCCGCGGACGAGGACAAGGTCCTCTTCACTGTGCCCTAAGGGGTGTCCCGTAAAGATCTTGGAGCCGCCTCGGGCATAGCGGGCCATCGTGCCACCTGCGACCTATCCGGCGAGGGCGAAGTTGTGCATCCGGGCGATGCCGAGCATGGCGTGGTGGACGCCGTCGCCTTTGAGGCGGCAGTCGCGGAGGATCTTCCAGGTCTTCATGCGGGCGAAGACGTGCTCGACACGGGCTCGGACCTGTTTGTGGGTCCTGTTGTGGTCTTCTTTCCAAGCTGGGAGCTCGGTCTGGCCGCGGTCGCGACGGTGCGGGATGACGAGTCCGGTTCCCGGTAGCCGCCGTCGGCGATCGTGAGAGTCTTGCCGACGGCAGCCTTGGCACCGGACTCCTCCCATGCCTTGCAGTCGTTGCGGTTCCCGGCGAGCGGTCGGCCGACCACGACGACCAGGCGGGTGTCTGCGTCGATGACGACCTGATGGTTGGTGGAATACCGGTAGTTCTTCGATCGCTCGGCGATGGTGTGGTCGCGGGTGGGGACCAGGGTGCCGTCCACGATGAGAACGGTGTCCTTGGCGAACCGCTTGCGGGGCCGGAGCGCGAGCAGGGGGCCGAGGTGGTTGACGACTCGGCCAGCCGTGGACTTCGAGACGCCAAACAGCGGAGCGAGCTGCCTCAACGTCCGATTGGTACGCCAATAGGCCGTGACCAGCAACACCCGGTCCTCCAGCGGCAGGCTCCACGGCCGGCCTCGGTGGACCAGATCTGTTTCATCACGCCGCAGCGTGGTCAGCAGCTTGCCGAAGCAGCGCGGGCTCAGCCCCGCGAACGGGGTTATCCAGGACGGCTCCGATGCCGTGATCACACTGGCCACAGCATGATCATCACCCAGGACGACCCAACGCCGAGACAATCCCACAGCTACGCTGATCGGGGCAGTCCACAGTGAGCAAGACCCGGGGGAAACCGTGAACCAACCGCTGCTGTTCCTCGACGTGGACGGACCGCTCAACCCTTACGCGGCCCAGCCGGAGAGGCGCCCCGACGGCTACACCACACTCAGAGTTCCCCGGAACGACGCCCATGAGGACGACAGGGGCCTCTCGTCCCGACGACGCCCCCTACGTGTCTGGCTCAACCCGGAGCACGGACGAAGCCTGCTGCGGCTCGGCTTCGAGCTGTGCTGGGCCACCACATGGATGGACGACGCCAACCGGTGGATCGCACCGGTCCTCGGCCTTCCGGAACTACCCTTCGTCGACTTCGGCGACGCCCTGCTCCAAGAACGCCCTGATGGAGTCCACTGGAAGACCGGACCGTTGGTGAACTACGCCAACGGCCGTCCTTTCGCCTGGGTGGACGACGAGCAGAGCGAGCTGGATCAGGCGTACATGACCGCCCACCACCAAGGGCCCGGGCTCCTGCACCACGTCAACCCGCGGATCGGCCTACGGGAGAACGACTTCCGCGCACTCGCCGACTTCGCCCACTCCCTGCCACCTCACGAACCACCTCACCCGCTCTTCAGGCTGCTCCATACTCGGAGCAAAGTTCTTTGCGGGACAGTCCTTAGCCGCCGCATGCTGGAGGACCGCCAACAGCCGTGACGGTTCCCGCTCATCAACGAGTGGGAGCTCGCCCCACGACATGGCAGGCCCAGCGCCTGGATGCCGCGATTGACATGCTGGTCACCGAACGAGCCAGGGAGCTCCCGGCCGCTGGCGCCAGCCTGCGCGAGCATTGCTCGGGGCCCATCTTCGGGGCCATGATCATGGGTAGATCGACTTGCCCAACCACGGTTTGCATCTATCGCGGCCTGCCTTCAGCGTTCCCACGTCTCTGGGCTCGCGGCTTCCAGGCGGTAGACGTACAGTGTGCCGCAAATGGGCTCGGGTGGTCGGGGATGATGGCCACAGCCCGCTTCCGCCGGCGGGCGCAAGCCTCAGACCCCTGGCACGCGGGCTCGCATGGCGAGGGTGGCTATCTGGGTGTGCCATGGAGGGGTGAGCAGACGACGACTCTGTAGGTATTTGCCTGTTCATCTGCGGAAGGCTAGAGCGCGCCGGGCGAGCGGTTGTCGTTCAAAGGACCGTCGCGCGGAGTCGCTTCCTCGCTCGCAGATTGCTGCGTTGGTGGCCTCGGCGTTGCCTGGTTTGGCCGCGCTGGTTGCTCTGTTGTTCACGTGGATGCAGGTGAACCAGAACAGCAAAGAGGTCCGTGTCGCGGAGCAAAGTGCGATCACCAATCGATACAACGCGGCCGTCACTAATCTCGGCTCCAGTTCGGCGCACATCCGCCTGGGCGGGATTTACGCGCTAGAGAGAATAATGCGAGACTCGCCCCGCGATGAGCCCGCTGTACTTTCCGTGCTATCAGAGTATCTGCGCGACGGCATAAGAGCGGCCCCGCGGGAAGGGAAAGAAAAAAAGCCAAAGCATTCTACTGAAATGGATGCTGCCGTATCGGTTATGGGTGATCGACCTGACAGCAGCACAGTTGGCGGTCTGGTCAATCTGCCTGGTCTCGACTTGCGTGGGCTCGGCGACGTTCAATCACTCAGAGATGACGGTATTGTGAATTTCAAAAAGGCGAGGTTCGACTCCGTCAACCTTCAAGGCACCTCTCTAGGGTCTTTCTCCCTCAGGGAAGCCTCAATGATAGATTCAAGGCTGGATAGTGCGAGTATTATCTCTAGCGATCTTACCGAAGCGGACCTTCAAGGCTCCAGCATGACAGACCTATTTTGCTCCGGTTCGGATCTAACTCGTGCGAGGCTAGGGTCGGCCAAATTGACCAACGCAGACTTCTCCTTCGGTGACCCCGAACTTTCTGGTGAATGCATACTGACCGGGGTGGACTTCACCTCAGCGGATATGATAGAGGCCAACTTGAATCACCTCAATCTTGAAGAAGCTAATTTGGCCGGAGCGAACCTGACCCAGGCGAACTTCAGTTCCGCGCAAATGCGCCACTCAATACTAAGTTCCGTCGATACGGATGGGGAGACAAAAGTGTCAGGCGCTAATTTCTATAAGGTAGACTTGCGGGACGCCGACTTGCGCGGAATTGATTTCAGTGGCAGTGACTTGCGCGGCGCGGATCTGCGTGGCGCCCAGCTTGATGGCGCTCGATTGGAGGGCGCTGAGCTTGACGGAGCGCGTGGGGTGCCTGCCGGGCATGCTTGAGGCGGCACGGATTGCGATGCTCCGGCCGAGCGTACCGGTCGAGTCCACCGACACCTACACGACTGTCGCCGACGCCCTCGCGGCGGCGGAGGAGGCCGGTGGGGTCCTGTCGTGTTTCTCCTTCGACGACTCCAGCGAGTACGAGCGCAGCCTGCGCCACGACGTGGACGGCTGGCGGTACGAGGTGATGCTGCACCCGCGGGGCGCCTGCGAACTGGTGAAGACGAGCTGGCTCGACGCCGACGACCAGGACCAGGCCGTGGAACGGCTGCGTCGCGCCCTGGCCGTGTACGTGCCCAAGGGCCTGCGCCGCCCCGGACTCGAGGCAGTGCAGCGGCCGTCGACCACGAGCGTGCCGCGCATCGGCTGGGCACAGAGCCTGCCGGTGGCCGGAATGCAGAGGTGGAAGGACATGTGCCTGGCGGAGAAGGAGCTGCCCCTGTTCGACATGGCGCCGATCGCCGACGGCCCCGGCGGCATGTGCGAGCCGCTGCCCGAGGAGCCCTTCGCGCTGTTCCGGGCGCACGGCCTGGCCGCCCGCGCGTGCGCCGGCTGCGCCGTGCCAGTGACCGACCGGCACCCGCACTGGCCGGGCGTGCTGGTCGGCGTGGAGAACGAGTACGGGCCGGCGTGCGACCGTTCACGCCTGGGGGCGAGCCCCTGCAGCGCATCAGCCACGTCATGGATGCCGTCCAAGCCCGCCCGGCCGGGAAGCTGACCGGCAGGGAGCAGCAGGTCCAGTGCTGGCACTGCGATGTGCACGTAACCGAGCAGCACCCCCACTGGCCGGGGATGTGGACCGAGGCCGGCGGATCCTGCAGCCCGGTCTGCGCCGTGTTCGGCTGGGGCCGCTCGAAGCCAACATGCCGGGGCCGCTGAACAACGTCACAGCCAACCAGGGCTCCACGCGACGGGACATGACCGTGGTCTGGCTCCGTGTGCCAGACGCAGTCCGCGCCGTCGAGAGCGGGTCGATCTGCGAAACCGCCAGTGCTCTCGGCCTCGTCCTTGCCGCACGCACCCTTGCCCTCTAGACGCGCCTGACACCGCTGGTACAGGTCTACCGCGAGTTCATCGACATCGGCGGTGACGAACGCGTCAACAGCACCCGCTACGCCTACGAGACCAGCCTCCGCCTCCACGTGGAGCCGTACTTCGGCACCCGGGCCATAGGCGCCATCAAGCCCAAGGACCTCAAGGCCTGGCTGAAGTGGATGGTCGAGGACCGCGGCTACGAAGCCAGCACCGCCATCAACCGCTACGAGACCCTCAGCGGGGTCTTCAGCTTCGCCTTCGCCAACGACTACATCGCCAAGAACCCCTGCCAACAGGTCAAGGCAGGCCGGTCCCGAGCCAAGCGCAAGACCAAGAAGACCATCCACCTGCCCACCCTGGCGGAAATTGAAGCCATCGCCGCCAACCTGCCCGGACCTCTCCAGCTCCTGGTCTGGCTGATGGCCGGGTGTGGCCTGCGCATCGGCGAAGCCAGCGCAGTGTCGCTGCAGCAGATCGACTTCGAGACCGGCACCCTCCACGTCGACCGGCAGATCACCCAGGACGGCGAAAACGAGAAGCCCACCACAAAGCGGCAGAAGGCGGTGACCAAGGGCAGGGGGCGTGCCCACTGCATCCGCCACCTCAAGTGGCGGGACCAGGACGAAGGACGCTCCGTCCCCCTGCCGGCCACCATCGCCGCCAAGATCCGCGAACACCTGCGACTGCATGGAACGTTCCGCGTCGAAGACGGTCTGAACCGGATCGCAGGTGACTACCTGTTCTCCAACATCGGACGGACCAACATCCTCATGTACTCCCTCGTCAACCGGCTCTGGCGCAACGCCAAGAAAGCCGCCGGCATCACCAGGAAGATCACCCCGCACTGGCTCCGGCACTTCTTCGCCTCCGCCGGCCTGTCCAAGGGCGTATCCGTCACCGACATGGCCGAATGGCTCGGCCACCGCGACCCCAAAATCACCCACCAGACCTACGCCCACATCATGCCCGACGCCCCACAACGCCTCCGGACCGTGATGGACTCCGTCTTCATGCTCGAGACAGAGCTGAGCCTGCCCCTGCAGTTCGACACACTCGTCGAAGCTGCATAGGGCGCATTACGGGCCCGCTGCCCTGGGCCGTGAGAAAGCCGAGCGGGTCCCGTACCAGCCGATGAGCGTGTCCGACCAGCGGCCACGCTCCCGCGGCGAGGCCGGGCTGCTGCTGAGGCACTGTCTACCCCTCATTTCTGATACTGGGTCTGACGCCCGCTGTCGGGGCTGCCCCGGACAGATCGTGGGGGCACCGGCGCTGCGGGCGGGAGAACAAGAGTTGTCGGACGAGTCCGGGTCGGCCCGAAAAGGTCGCATCTGCAGTCACGGCAGATCGCAACCGCTGGCGCCCTGGTCGGCCCACCAGCCCGCCGCCCCAGCCGCCCGTTCCGAGTCCGCGGGCTACAGGGGTCGGAACCGCCAGTTGCCCGGCGCATCGGGGTCATCGCTGGTGCCGTACTCCTGGCTGCCCCACAGGATCTCCCCGTGGTCCAGCGTGCCGTTCCCGTCCAAGCGGACACCACTACGGTCAAACGCTCGGCGAGGCCCTCGCCGTCGTTGTCCGCGGACTTGCGCATGCCTGCAACGAAGTCCGCACAGTCCAACGGCCCGTCTCCTGCCGCCATGGAGGCAAGGTCCTTCACCACAGCTCGCCCAGCGCGCTCCGCAGACGCGTGATCTTCGCAGTTCCCTCACCCAGACCGAACGCAGTCGCGATCTGGTCGGCGATCACCAGCACATCGCCCTCCGCCAGACGGCCGTCGCCGTCCCCCGTCCAGCATCTCGGACGTACGGCGCAGTTTCTGATCTGGAACTCCCACAGCGCTACCCATCGTCAGCTCTCCTCAACTACCGCTCTGCAAGGGGTGTCGATCACCGGACCGTGATCACCGAAGGAGGAACCATGCTCCATCGGTTTCAGGCACGGCCCACCGGCCGGCAAACGCGGGCGCCGCCATGAGGGCCGGGCCCGCGCTCCCTCCTCCACACACCGATGTCCGGGTGAGACTGGCAGCCCCTGCCCTTTCGAGTTTCTCGACCGGGGGCACTTGGCACGGGGCCCATGTCTTCTCCGCGATGCTCAGCTCCCGTGCAGGCTGGCGGAGTTCCCGAAGGGGTGAGATCGGCGGCATCTTCGGATTCGTGCTGTGCCGGTGTGCTGTCCTATGTGGCGGCCTGCGATGTCCGTATGCCGATCAAGGAGTGCTGCCCTGGCCACGCTGGCGTCGGTTCGACGGCAAACGGCTGGCCTCGGAGCCTGCGAGGAGGCGGTGCATCATGACGGATCGGTCGCTTTCCCCTGCCTGGTCCCTGACACCGGCCGAGCAAGTCCTCAGGTCGCTTTTCCTCGGGCCGCGGGGGCTGGGGACCTCAGCGGCTCGCATCGTCCGCGACCTCCCTGCCGAGGGCGCAGACCGCAGTACCGACCTGTCCCCGGCACCCGTCGCGGCGCCGCTCTCCAAACGGCCGGTTGTAGTGTCGGTCTTGCCGCGACCGGCAACACACTGCCCAACCCCGCTGGGTGTGACGCTGTACTGTCCCCGCCCGGTCCGGGTGGACGAGTCCTTGGGCGCGGAGGTCAACGAACGGCTTGTTGCCTGGGTGGAGCGCGTAGGTATCTTCCCCGGGAAGCTGGAGTCGGTACGCGCCTGCAACTACGGCCGCTACGCGATGCTGATCCACCCGGACTGCGACGATCCGGACCGGCTGCTGCTGGCCGCGCAGTGCATGGCGGCCTTGTTCGCGGTGGATGACTACTACTGCGATGACGAACGCACCGGCTCCGATACCGCGCTGGTCGGTAATCGGCTCACGCTCGCGCAGACCGCTCTGGACCCGGCCTACCTGGTGGGCGGGTGGGGATACCGCGAGGAGCTGGAGCGGGCGCTCGCTGCGGATCCTGTCCTGGGGGGATTGCGTTCCTACATCGAGCGGGTCGCCGGGTTCGGGACGCCGGCGCAGGTGGGCCGGGTCCGCCACGAGACCGTGGCCATGTTCGTGGCGATGAGTGGTGAGGCCGGCTGGCGGGTCAGGAAGACGAGCCCGGCGGTGTGGGAGTACCTGGCGGCCCGGCAGGTCAACAGCTTCCTTCCGTGCATGACGCTGATCGACATCATCGGCGGCTACGAGCTACCCGCCACCCTCTACGCGCATCCCCCGGTGCGGCGGGCGACGATGCTGGCGGCCAGCGCGTCCATCATCCTCAACGACCTGTACTCGATGGCCAAGGAGTCCGAACCCGGCATCGGCGACGGCGGCCTGCCCGACGTCATCGCCACCGAACGCGGCTGCACCGTCCAAGAAGCGGTCCGTCTCAGCGCCGCCTACCACGACGACCTCGTCCGCGCCTTCGAAGCCGCCGCGAAAGAACTCGCCGCCACGATCCCCTCCCCTGAACTCGGACGCTACCTCGCCGGGCTCCACGCATGGCTCGGCGGCAGCCACGAATGGCACGCCACCACCGGCCGCTACTAACGACCTCGTGCACGTTTGGCCGTAGCGTGTCGTGATCTTGATCGTTTGTGTTGCATGTGGTGGGGATGGCGCGTGCTGCGGTTGTGGTGAATCAGCGGGTCCCCGGTCTGGGACGGACGGTGGTGGCGGCCGTCTCCAGTAGGGGGTGGCGCAGGAGGCGTGAGGCCCAATAGGCGGGGTCGGCTCCGGAGGGGGAACACGTGGTCAGAATGGACTTGGTCGTGGTGTGGGTGAGCAGGCCGCGGTGCTGGGCTTCCCGGACCACGGTGACGGGGCCGATCGCCTCACCACGGTGGACCAGCGCGACCAGGCGGCCGAAGAGCCCTGCGTGCACGAGGTCGGCGAAGTTCTCCGCGTAGAGACAGGCCCGGACCTCCCTCGGGGCGCCTGGCTGGGTGGTGGAAGCGGAGCGGAACGCCCGCTCGTCCTCGAACCGCCCCTCCTCCCGGCCCTGGACAGCGGGCGGTGGAACGGAGGCGATGCGGGCATCGGAGCCGGGATACGGGCGCCACTGCTGGGCGAATCCGTCGAGAACACGGGCCAGGCCGGCATCCACGTGACGAGCCGCTACGCTACCGAGCCCGCCACCGACCTCACCTGAAGCCGGTGGGATGCCCCGCCCCCCACCCGAACAGCGCAGCCGGGGCGCTCTCGTCCCGTCGTGTGACCCACATCATGGGAACCCGTACCTCCTGCCGGACATATCAAGACGTGACGTCAATACACACCCGCATCAGGGACGGCGACCCGGATTCCTTCCGCCATCTCTTCCGCTCACACGCCCAGATCGTCCACCGCTACGCCGTCCGCGCCACCGGCGACCGGTCCACCGCCGAGGACATCGTCTCGCTCACGTTCCTGGAGGCCTGGCGCCTCCGCGCCCGGCTTCCCGAGGAGCCGGACGGCGCGAAGGCCTGGCTGATGGGCATCGCGGTGAACGTCCAGCGCAACACCAACCGTGCCGCCCGCCGCCACGAGAAGGCGCTGGCCCGCATGCCCGCCAAGGAAGCCGTGCCGGACATCGCGGGTGAAGTGGTGGGCAGGATGGCGGACGCCGAACAGCTCACCGCCGCGAAGAACGCCCTGGGGAAGCTGCGCCGGTCGGAGCGCGAGGTCGTCACCCTCTGCGTCTGGTCCGGCCTGAGCTATGCGGAAGCGGCCGAGGCCCTGGGCGTGGCCGTCGGCACCGTACGGTCGCGGCTGTTCCGGGCCCGCGAGCGCCTGCGCAAGCTCACCGAACAGGAGCTCCGGCAACACGCTGACGAGACGGCGGCCCGGCGGCCCGAGCGCCTCCACCTGCACCTGAACCTGAACCGGCCGAACGAGAAGTGGAACCGATGATGCGTATCTCCCGGCGGCCCCAAGAGCCGCTCGACCACAGCGACTTCGACCTGCTGCTTCCCCGTCAGGACGAGACAGCCCTGCCCAAGGCCCGGCAGGACCTGCTCGAAGAGGCCCTGTGGGCCGAGGCGCACCGCACCGCCCCGCGCGCACCGCGCTCCCCTGCGCACCGCACGGCCTGGATTGCGCTGCCGGCCGCCGCAGCCGTGATAGCGGGTGCCGTGATCGTTGCCCCGGACAGCTCGGGTACCTCGGATACGGACACCCGCCCGCCGAAGGCCGGTGCGAAGCTGCAACCCGGCACCACCAAAGGCCTGTCGGCGACCGTCGACCGCATCTCGCTCGCGGCGGCACGGCAGCCGGCACTGGAGCCCCGGCAGGACCAGTACATCTACGTGGAGAGCAAGGTGACGGGCGGGCGGGTCGACAGAGCGGGCGGCAAGGAGAAGCTCGTGGTGACTCCGCTGCGCTCGCGCCAGGTCTGGCACTCGCCCGACGGCCTCAAGAGCTTCATCTACGAGCCCGGCCATGAATTCATGGACAAGAACGGCGAGGACCTCGACCTCGAGCGTGCCGATGACGTCACCGACCGGGGCTCCTACAACAACGTCAAGGCGCTCCCCACCGACCCCGACGTCCTGCTCGAGCGCCTCTACCAGGGGGGAAAGATGGGTAACCCGCAGGCCGACTGGACGGCGTTCGGGGAGATAGGCCAGCTGTTGGAGGAGCAGATCGCGGCGCCGAAGATCAGCGCCGCACTGTTCAAGGCGGCTGCCAAGATCCCGGGCGTCACGCTCGTGGACAAGGCCGTCGACGCGACCGGCCGGTCCGGTATCGCAATCACTCACACCGGCCCCGTCAGCCGTCAGGAGTGGATCTTCGACAGGAACACCTATGCGTACCTCGGCCAGCGTGACGTGCTGGTCAAGCCGTATCGGGGCCTCGAACCCGGTGCCGTCACCCACGAGACCGTGGTCATCAAGCGGGCCGTGGTCGACGCGAAGAAGGAGCTCCCCGACGGCACGACGCTCTGAGCCGATCCGGACCTCGAGCGTCCGGATCAGCAGCCGCACCTGCCCGAGGGGCCTCGCACGCCGCGGCGGTTCCGGGCCCGCTACCGGTCTCTGCTCGCTTCCTCGCCATGTCAGGTGCGGTCGCGAGCGATGAAGAGCTTGAACAACTTCGCCAGCGAGGTCTTCCCCGTGTTGTTAACGGCCGACGCACAACGTCACCTTGTCAGTGAAGGAGAGCTCGGTCTCACGTAGCAGCCTGAAGTTGGCGATGACGGCCTTGGCCGGCCGGGGTGGCGTCGAAAGGCTGAGGCCGGGTGACCCGGCAAAGCCGTCTCGCTGCCCCGGAACGGCATTGCCTGCACTGGTCTGAGTCATCTCACGGCTCCCGGTGTGCTTTCACCTCTGGGGCAACCAGGGAGCACGTGGCGAACGTACCGAGGAGCCCGTGTTATGCCACAGGCTCCGGGGCCGCATCCTGCCACCCAAGGCCCGTAATTGCGCAATTCTCATATTGCGATTAATTCCGATCATGTCGACTCGGTGGTTAACGTCAAATGCCCAAATGGTGCCAAATGTGTTTGCGGCGCACTGTGCCCTTGGGCTCCTTGCTGCCCATTTGGCGAGAGCGGCCCCGGCCTCGGTCCCCGCTGAGCCTTGTTCCCCGCTGAACCAGCACTCGGCTATCGCTGCCGGTTGCGTCCGCTTTCAGCTGTCAGTACCTCGTGGCCGCCCTCGAGCCCGAGCACCAGATGGGGGCGAGGTAGAGGGTGCGGGTTTCGCTGGTGTTTGTGACGCTCGCTAAGACGAGCTTGTGGTCCTTGACGTGCCAAGTGCCTTCGGTCGTGCCGTTGTGGACCAGGCGCCAGACGCGGGCGCGCCAGATGACGTCGAACTCGGCGGCGCGGCTCTCCCTGCGGTAACGGCCGTCGGCCATGAAGTCCCAGGTGATTCCCTTCCCGCGACGGGGACGAACGCCAGCGCCATGCCCACCGCCAGCCGGCTGACCTCTACATCCCACAGCATCAGGCCTCGCAGATAACACCCACCCCACCGGCGCTGATCCCGCCGCGGGAGCGAGGCGAACACATCCGCAACGAACTCCGTTGACTCACCCCGGAGCCGTTCCACCTAGTCCTGGTCATTGGCCGCCGGCGGCCAGGATGCGCGGTCACTCAGGTGGTTGAATTCCACCAGTTCGCGGGCGAGGACGTCGAAATGGGGGAGCGGGGCCCACAAGCTGCGCTCACCGATGACGTAGAGGCGGCGCTTGGCACGGCTCGCGGCGACGTTGAGCAGATGGGGGGTGCGGGCCGCCCACTCGCGGGCCCCGGGACGGCCGCCGCCGAGTATGAGGATGACGACGTCGGCTTCCTTGCCTTGTGCTCGGTGGACGGTGGCGCAGCGGTCGTCGAGGAGTTCAGCGGTCCAGCCTTCACGGCCGCGGCAGACCTTCTTGCACTCGGCGACGAGGGCCCGGAACGGGGCGATGACGCGTACGCGCTCGACGCCGACGCCGTGCCGGTCCAGGAGGCCGAGGACGAACTCGAAGGCGCGGCGGTCGCGTTCGCCCCACGGGGCGTCGGCCGGGCGGGCGGGGTCGTCGGTGTTGAGCCAGCGGCTGGGCAGCAGCCCGTCCCGTTCCCCGTCGGGGAACGCCTGTTGCGCGGTGCCGTAGACCATGAGGCCGTCGTACGCGACCTCATTGCTGACGGTGAACATCGGTTCTTCGCAGCGGCGGTGGACTCGCAGCGGTGAACCCACCCAGACGTGGTCGTCGTCCCCGTCCGGGGCCGGCAGGTAGGTGCCGTAGCGGTTGGACCGGTCGGCCACGGCCTGGGCCGAGGTGGCCGAGGGCAGCCACCGCTCGTCGACGCCGTAGGCGCGCAGCAGCCGGCGTTGCAGAGCGGTGGGCATGGTGACGACGGGCTCGAGCTGGAGAGGATCGCCGACCAGAACGGCACGGCGGGCTCGCCACAGTGCGCCCACGGCGGCCTGCGGGGTGGCCTGCCCGGCCTCGTCCACGAGCAGCCAGCCGATCGACTCCCGGCCGAGGCGCGCGAACATGCTGCCGACGGAGGAGAACGTGGTGGAGACGACGGGAACCATGAGGAAGAGGGTCTGCCAGGCATGCTCGACCTCTTCGTCGGGCAGCGGTCCACTGGTTCCCGCCATCAGCTCCATCAGGACCTGGAGATTGCCGCGGACCCTCTTCGCAGCCCCGGCCACGAAGGCGCGGTGCAGGTCGAGGGCGCGCAGGAACAGGTCGCTGCGCGCGGTGGACCACGCCTCGTCGGACCAGGGGGAGCCGAGTTCCTGGTCGGCTTCGTCGAGGTGGAGCCAGCCGAGCGGCAGTGAGGGCAGACTCCGAGCCGCCTGTTGCAGTTCGTGGTGGCGTTCGTTGAGCTCGGTTATGGCGGCCCGCAGGTCGTGGCGGGCCGCTTCAGCGGCCTGCCGGGCCCGCCGCAGTGCGGTGTCCGCCGCGGCCTGCCGGGCGCGCGTGGTCTGTTCGTGCGCGAGGGCGGCGGTGAGGCCGGCGGCGGCCTCGTCGACGGCGGTGGCGGACCGGGAGTTCCGGCCCTCGGCCAGGGATTCGGCGCGTACGGCTGCGGCGACCTGCTCCAGGGAGTCGTCGAGGGCGGCGCGCTGCTGGACGAGCAATTGCGCGTTCTCGGCCCGGGCACGCTCTTGTTGCTCTTCGGCGGCCTGCCGGTCGGCGGAGCTCTGAAACAGGTGCCGTAGTCCGCCGCGCAGGCCTCGCTTGGCGGTAGGTGGTGTGTCCTGGCGTGCGGTGAGCACCGTGACGTACTCGCGGTGGTGCGCGGCCAGTTCACGAGCGGCCGACAGGTCCGCACGGGCGGCGGCAAGCTCCTGTCGGGCTCGTGGTACGCGCTCGGTGGCCGCCCGGTGTCCGGCTTCGGCCGCCGCGGTGGCACGCCGGGCTGCGCCGGTGGCGACGGTGGCCCGTTCCAGGGCGGACGTCGCGGCGGTGACCTGCTGGTCTGTGCGGAACACGGCGGCTTCCAGGTCCGCGATCCGCTGCCCGGCCGACGGAGACTCGACGGCTATCAGCGCCGAGGCCAGCCGGGCACGCTCGGTACGCAGGCGCTCGACCTCGGCCTGGGCGGTGCGGAACGCGGCGACGGCGGCGGTCCACGACGGCACGGGCTCGGCGGGCCCGGCCGCCGCGTCCCGGTTCGCCGCGTCCCGGTCCGCCGGGGCGGCGGGGCGTCGGCTGCCGGGCGGAGTCCTCGGCGGGATCCAGTCACTCAGGACAGCCTGCATGCCGCGCAGTGGTGGCAGTCCTGCTGCGGACCGGGCGGCAGCCTCCTTCTCCGGCAGCCGGCCCCACCAGAACCGGTCGCCGAACTCCTTGCGGTTGGTCTTGTTCCCGAGCACCGCCGCGACCAGGCCCCACGCTTGGCCGCCGAGGAGGGCGGAGGCGAGGTCGGAGAAATGGTCGGGGCCGCCGTGCCAGTGCTCACCGAGCGCGCCGATGCCGGGCAGCTCGGCGGTGATGTTCTCGACCGCGCCGTTGTTGGAGGAGGCGACCACGATCTCGAACCCGGTCAGCCGAGGGTCGAGCCGCGACACGAATCGCGCGTGCTTGCCCTGCCGGTCCTTGCCTCGCCACGCCGGACCGTTAAATGCCTGTGCGGGCCGGTCGAACGTCGCCAACACCGCTGCCCGCTCGACCACCAGCGCGGCGACCAGGTCGCGCAACATCGTCGTCTTGCCCGTGCCGGGCGGGCCGTTCACGGAGAACATCCCCCCTTCGGTGCCCGCGCGGTCGGTGAGCATCCGGTCGACCGCGAACTGCTGGCTCAGCGCGAGCGGGAACTGCGCTGGTGCGGGCCACCGCCCCGGCGGAACCAGCTCCGGACTCACCCCGGCCAGGACGACTCCGCGCTCCCGGCGCACATCAGTCCGCATCCCCACGGCAATGGCATCGTGCTCGGTCAGATACGCGTCCAGTGCCGGGCCGACCCCCTTGCCGAGGGCCCCGGCGACCCGGGCGAGATCCGGAGGGAGCAGGCTGTTGAGGAAAGGCGCTGCTGCGGCGACCTTCGCCTGTGGGTCCCGAGGCCGGTGGACCAGCCTGCTCCGCACCCTGATCACCTGGGGCCGCAGATGGTCCTGCACCCCGCACAGGTCGGCGATCTGCGCGGTCAGGGCGACGAGATCGGCGAACGTGAGCGCGCGGGGACCAGAGCCACCCCTGTGCGCCTCCGGCATGTCCGCAGGGTCGGCCGGCGCCCGCTCGGGAACACTCCCGCCACCCTCCGGATGCCCGGACTCGGCATGGTCTCCGGCGGGCCGGCGGGCCGCTGCCCAGTCGGCGGCGCGGCGCACCAGGGGTTCAGCCGCGCCCTGCAGGACGGCGCCGACGACCTCGCCGAACAGGGCCCCGACCGCGCCGACTGCGGCTTCGCCCAGGATCTCGCCGAGCAGTCGCTGCCAGCTCACGCGGCCGGCCCCGGCCCCGGCCGCAGTTCCCGGCCCACGGCCGGAGCCGGGCCGCTGCCCGTACGCCGTGCCGTGAGGCGGGGCGGCGGAGCCGTAGGGAATCGCGGTGGCCGTCAGCTCGTCGATCGCCGTGCCGAACGCGTCGTCGAGGTCCTCGAAGCCGTCCAGCCAGCCCGGTGCGGAGGGTCCCGGATCGAAGAGGCGGCCGGTCGCCCAGGCACAGGCGGAGATCACGGACGTGTCCTCGACCGGTCGCCCCTGATCGTCCAGGACCAGGGCGAACATCGCGCTCTGGCCCGGCAGCGTCAGCTCGGACTGCGGCACACCGGGATCCGGATCGGTCCCCGCGGGCAATACCGCGATCATCGCCTGACGGAGCAGCTCCAGATCGAAAACCCCGCAGTAGATTTCGTGCCGCCACATCCGGCCGTCCGGCGCCCGGCGCGCGCCCGTCTCCGGATGGTCGGCATCCCACGGCAGGTGCGGTGGTATCCGTCCCGGCAGCGGCGTCAGGTCGACGACGTACTCGTCCCTCGGGCCGGACCGTGCGGCGGAGCGCCGCCGGGGCAACGCCGGGATGCTCGGCGGACCGAACAGCTCGATGGCGCGCCAGCACTCCAGCAACGCTTCCCGGCGGCGGTCCTGCCCCTGTCCGCTCCGCACCCCCCGGCCCCCTGTCCCACGCGCGGCACCCGGCCGCTCCCTTGCCGATCAGCTGTCCGTCGAATCTACCGGACCTCCATCAGGCCGGGTCCCGGCAAGCTGGGACACAGCTCGGCGACAAGTACAAGTACGTGTGTCGGCTTCGGCTCGGCGAGCACATCTGCCGGACGCGCCGCGGTAATCGATTGCCGGGAGTGGATGGTCGCGTCCGGATGCGGATAAGGCGGAGCGGTGGCGGCTCCTAGTGCTGTGACCGCATTGGTTCGCCGGGTTGCTCGTTGTGCTGGTAGGAAGCAACGGCCAGCGAGGGGCGGGGATGGCGGCACTGGTCAGGGTTCGTCGGTTGACCGAGCAGGAGGGGCAGAAACTGCAGCGGATCGTGCGGCTGGGCACTACGAGTGCGGTGCGGTTCCGGCGGGCGATGCTGCTGCTGGCTTCGGCCGGCGGGAACACCGTCCCGGTCATCGCGCGTCTGGTCCAGGCGGACGAGGACACCGTCCGGGACGTGATCCACAGCTTCAACGAGATGGGGCTGGCCTGTCTGGACCCTCGGTGGGCGGGAGGCCGTCCCCGCCTGCTCAACCGTGACGACGAGGACTTCGTCGCCGAGACGGCCACCACTCGTCCGACCATGCTGGGCCTGCTCGTCCGCCGCGGGATCTCCTTCCAGCGGACCAAGACCTGGAAGGAATCCCCGGACCCGGACTTCGACGTGAAGCTGGACCGGATCGAGTACGCGATCAACGAGCGGCCGGACCGCACCTTTGCTTTCGACGAGTTCGGCCGCTCGGTATCCGTCCGACCGGCGGCTCGTGCTGGGCACCGGCCGCCCGGACCGGCTGCCGGCCGCTTATCGCCGCACCCACGGGATCACCTATTTCCACGGCTGTTACTCGGTCGGTGACGACCGGCTCTGGGGCGTTGTCCGACGGCGCAAGGGCATCGACCACACCTGGGCGGCCCTGCGGTCGATCCGCGCGGCCCGCCCGGACGGCGCCCCCATCTTTCTGGCGGCCGAATTCGCCCGGGCCGGTGTCCTGTAGGCTCGCATTTCGCCTGTCCCTTTCTCATTGACCGTGGCCTTTGTCCGGCCCAAGGGACGGCGGGATGAGACGAACTCCCCTCTGATCGTTGACTCGTGGTAGTGCTGATCCCGGTCTCGGTCTATGCAGCGGCTCTCTCCAACCTGATGGTGGAGACGCCGCAGCTGATCGAGACCGGGGTTTCTGCTCCCAGTTCTTGCTGCTCGGGGGTGGGGTATGTCGCCGCATGGTCGGCGAAGTCTCGATGGGCCTCCGCCGTACGGACGGGAAAGCCGCCAGACCTCTGAAGGGATCAAAAAGAGTGGGGTGGTTATGCCCTGATCAGCAGTCTGTCGATGCCTCCGAACCCGGTGACACCACCCCGAGCCGGGGGAGAGCTGCTGAGCCGCCGGTCGGTCTTGGCCGGTCGGCGGCGGGGCAGGGCGTGGGGGCGAGGGGTCAGGGTGTGGAGGTGAGGGTGGGCCAGAGGGCGGTGGCGGTGAGGGGGCGGGCCAGGCGGCGTGCCCAGTAGGTTTCGTCACCGTCTTCGTCGCGCCAGGACCACAGGCGGGTGGTGGCGAGGTGGAGCGGGTTGAGCTGCGTGATGCCGATGGCGCCGTGGAGTTGGTGGGCGATGCGGGCGATCTCGGCGGCCGAGGCGGAGGCCTGGGTCTTCGCGGCGGCGATGGCGACGTGTGCGGCCGGGCTGCCGAAGTCCAGCGGGGCGGCGGCCTGGACGGCGGCGCGGACCAGGGCGGTCTCCTCGATCAGCCGCGCTTCTTCCTGCTTGACGGCCTGGAAGCGGCTGAGCGGACGGCCGAACTGGGTGCGGGCGGTGGTGTGGGCGACCGTCAGGTCGACGCAGCGTTCGGCAGCACCGGCGATCAGGGCGGAGCGGGCCAGGGCCGCGCGGAGCCGGGCCTCGTCGAGCAGTTCGGGGGAGATCCGGCGGACCCGCGAGGCGGGGATCTCAAGGGCGGCAAGGTACAGGTCGTCGCGGGGTTCCTCGGCGAGGTTGCCGCCGGGGGTGAGGACGGCCTGGCTGGGGGTGAGGGTGAACAGGACTGGGCCAAAGGGGGCGGCGGCCAGCACGACCACCGCGGTGGCGGCGCGGGCCCATGGGACACGGCGCAGGGTGCCGGTGACCAGCAGGGTGTCGTCGTCGCCCAGGCAGCCGGCCGAGCCGACGGCGGAGGCGGCCGGGTGGGCGTAGCGGATCGTCAGCTCGGGGGCGATCGCGTAGCTGAGCGGGCCGCCCGGGACAGGGAGGCCGACGCAACGCAGCAGGGGGCGGGCGACCAGGGCGGTCTCGGCGAGAGGGGCGGGGACGGCGCGGTGTCCTGCTTCCCGGGCGGCGGCGAGGAGTTCGGCGGTGGAGGCGTCCTCGGAGGGGAGGGCCACGGCGTCGGGGGCGGTGGTGTTGGCGACCGTGGCGATGGCGTCCGCAGCGGCGTGGAAGGCGGTGGTGTCGTAGGCGTCCGCGGAGATGACGGGGGCGCCGGTGTCGATCGTGTGGGTGTTCATCAGTGCTGCTCCAGACCTCGAGTGATGATGCCGCGAAGGATTTCGTTGGTGCCCCCGCGCAGGGTGTAGCCGGGGCTGTGCAGCAGGGCGAAGGCGAGCAGTTCGGGGTGGCTGCCGGGGGTGGCGTGCGGGTCTGCCGGGGTCGGCAGGATGCTGCGGACGGTGTCGACCAGCGCGCCCTCCAGGCGGGTACCGAGGTCTTTGACCAGGGCGGCCTGGGTGTCGGGCGAGTGTCCGGCGTCCAGGGCCGCGGCCACGCCGAGGGACAGTCGGCGGATGCTGTGCAGGCGAGCCGTGAGGATGCCGACCTGGGTGAGCTGTTCGGCCGTGGCCGGGCGCTGCTCCAGTTCGCGGAGCAGGGAGACCAGCAGGGGGAAGGTGGACAGGTAGCGTTCCGGGCCGCTGCGTTCGAAGGCGAGTTCACCGGTGACCTGCTTCCAGCCACTGCCCTGCTCCCCGAGCAGCATGCCGTCGGGGACGTCGACGCCTTCGAGGTGGACGGCGTTGAAGCGGTGCTCGCCGCTCATCAGGTGGATCGGCTCGATGCGTACGCCCGACGCGCGCAGGTCGACGATGAACTGGCTGAGCCCTGCGTGCTTGTCCTCGGCGTCGTCGGTGCGGGCGAGGACGATGGCGTAGTCGTTGACGTGGGCGCCGCCGGTCCACATCTTGGTGCCGGTCAACCGCCAGCCATCGGCGGTGCGTTCGGCGCGCGTGGCGACCGAGGCGAGGTCGGAGCCGCTGTTCTTCTCGCTCATGCCGATGGAGAAGAAGCACTGCCCTGCGGCGATCCGGGGCAGGAAGAAACGGCGCTGCTCCTCGGTGCCGTGCTGGAGGATGGACGGGCCGGCCTGCCGGTCGGAGACCCAGTGGGCGCTGACCGGGGCTCCGGCGGCGAGCAGCTCCTCGATCACCACATAGCGGTCCAGGAACCCGCGGCCTGCACCGCCGTACTCGGTGGGAAGGGCCATGCCGACCCAGCCGCGCTCGGCGAGGCGGCGGCTGAAGCCGGGGTCCCAGCCGGCCAGCCAGGAGTCGGGGCGGCCGAGCACGGTGCCGCGGGCGCGCTCCTCGTCGACAAAGGCGCGGACCTCGGCGCGGAGCCTGCGGGCCGATTCGGGCAGGGCGACATCGGGGAATGCGATCGGTGAAGGCGTCGAGGTCGGTGAAAGCGTCGAAGGCGACATGGCTCATTCGCTCCCGGGTTGGTGAATTGATTGATGCATTTCTTTGCGTTACGGAGCTTCGTTACGGAAATCGGTCAGCCCGTGGGGTGCAGCAGGGAAGGGTCGAAGCCGGCTTCGCGGAGCACCTCGTCGGTGTGCTGGCCGATGCCCGGGCAGGGCCGCAGCTCCGGCTCCGGGTCGGCCGAGTAGCGCACCGGGCGGCCGATGACCCGGTAGCGGCCCTCGGTGGGGTGTTTGGCCTCGTACAGCAGGCCGCCCTCTTGGGCGTAGGCGGTGGTGGCGGCGGAGGCCAGGTCGAGCACGGGGGCGGCGGCGATGCCCGCCCGGTCGCAGAACGCCTGCCACTCGGCGCTGGTGTGCCGCGGCGTCAGCCCCGCGAGCAGCGGATAGAACGCGTCGGCGTTGCGGGCCCGGTCGGGGCCGGTGGAGAAGCGCGGGTCGGCGGCCAGTTCGGGGCGGCCCACGAAGGAGGTGAAGTCCCTCCAGTTGCGGTCGCTGTGCGGCAGGATGCACATCCAGCCGTCGGCGGTGCGCAGGGCTCGGCGCTGCGGGCTGAGCGAGCGGGCCGAGCCGAAGGCTCCATCGGCCTCCAGGGCGGCCGCTCCCAGGTGCTCGACCAGGTTGAAGGCGAGCATGGTGTCGGCCATCGGGACCTCGATGTGCTGTCCGGTGCCGCCGTGCTCCCGGTAGTGCAGCGCGGCCAGTACCGACTGGGCGATCTGCATGCCGCAGATCTTGTCGGCGAGGACGGTGGGAACGTAGTGCGGTTGGCCGGAGACCTGGTGGTTGAGCCAGACCAGGCCGCTGGCCGCCTGGATGATGTCGTCGTAGGCGGCGTGCGTGCCGTAACGGCTGTCGCTGCGGAAGCCCTGGGCATTGGCGTAGATCAGACCGGGGTTGACGGCCGCGGCCTCGTCGTAGCCGAGGCGGAGCTTCTCCAGGGCCTGCGGGCGCAGGTTGGTGATGAAGACGTCGGCGGTGCGCAGCAGGGCGAGCAGGGCGTCGCGACCGTGCGGGGCCTTGAGGTCGATGGCGGCGCTGCGCTTGTTGCGGTTCAGGTTGAGTGCCGGGCCGCCCATTCCGGGGTGGCGCCGCGGCGGGTAGTGGCGCGTCATGTCGCCGGTGGGCGGCTCGACCTTGATCACGTCCGCGCCCAGGTCACCGAGTTCCTTGGCGGCGTACGGGGCCATGATCACGCTGGCCAGTTCGATGACGCGGACTCCGGCGAGGAGTCCGCGGCCGGACGGGGCGCTCGACTTCTCGGGCATCTTGCGGTGCCTCCTGGGGTATCGGGTGGGGCGGGCGAACGGAGGTGCGGGGGTCGCGACAGTGGCGGGTCCCGGAGAAGTGGCCTAGCGCCACTGGAGCGCGGCAGACCCGAGCGGGGAACGTCGGCCGGCCTGTGGGACCGTGCGCCCGCTGTACGCGAACGGTGTCGCCGGTTCGGTGAGCGGGCCGAAGTCGGTCTCGGTGGTCGACAGCGCGGCGAACGGCGTGCGCCCGGGCCGGGGCAGGTCGAGTACGTCCTCCCGTGCAAGCAGCCCAAGTTCCTGCACCCAGTGGCAGACCCCGGCCAAGGTCACGCGGATCCGCCAGGAGCCGCCCTCGGTCGCACGCCGGCGCAGGACCGTTGCCACGGCGGCGGCCCCGAGGTAGGCGGCGAGGTAGTCATTGAGCAGGTACGTCGGCGGCAGCGACGGCCGGTCGGTCCACTCCTCGATGGCGAATCCAGCTGCTGAGCAGGCGAGTTGGTCGAACCCGCCGCGTTCGCCCCAGGGTCCTTCGGCGCCCCAGGCGTGGTATTCGAGGGTGATGAGTCCGGGGCGGCGCCGGACGAGTTCCTCGGTCGACGCCCCGTGCCGGGCAAGTCCCCGGTAGGCGTGCACGAAGACGTCCGCTTCCTCGAGCGCGTCGTGGAAGGCCGCACGGTCGTGATCGTCGCGCAGGTCGCAGTAGGCATTGCGCTTGCTGCCACCGGTCATCGCGATCATCGGGATCGGGTCGGGGCGGTCGGGACGCGACAAGTGCAGCACGTCGGCGCCGAACTGGGCGAGGAGCCGCGCCGCGACGGGACCTGCGATGACATGGGTGAGATCGAGCACCCGTACGCCCGCGAGCGCCTCATCGGACTCACCGATCGGCTCCAGCGGCCGGACCGGTCCGTCACCGACGCGTTCGATCTCGACGACCGGACGCTGGGCCACGTACCGCCCGGCGGGGTGCGCGAGCCACTCGTCGCGGGTGCGCACGACGCAGGCGGCGCCACCCCGCGCGCAGATGGCCTCCTCCAGCGTGAAGGCGTCCCACTCGGCCGTGGCCTGCGCGATCCCCACCTTGTCGAGCCCGCACCTGAGCACGGAGCAGACCGCGTCCCGCAGATGCGGATAGGTGGTGATGATGAAGATCCACCGGCCGTCGCGCGCCCGGTAGAAGTCGTTGTTGCCGAGCAGCGTCGGATCGTCGAGCAGAGCGCCGATCGGGCGCCCCGAGAGCGTCGTGTGATACGTGGCCATGAGCTGGTCGATCGCGGCCCCGGCCTGCACCTCCACCTTCTGGTGCGGGTGACCGCGCTGTTCGCCGACCGCCGCCGTCTGCCGCCCGAAGACACCGATCGCGGCGGACATGGCATCGGCGAGGCGGTGCACCGAGGGCACCAGGGGATCGGCTCCGACGACGGTGATGTCCTCGGCTCCCCGGGCCGGATCGGGGTCGCCGAGGGTGTGCAGCAGCCGGGAGAGCATCTCGCCGACAGAGGTCGGCGAGATCGTCCCGGTCGTGGTCAGCGTGTGCGAAGTCATGCCGGGATGCTCGTTCCCAGCGCTGCACGAGCGCCCGGATTCACGGATATCCGTGAATCGATGCGGATGTCACGTCCGCCTCTCCTGGATGTGCGCGAGCAGCCGGGCCGCCGCCCGGTCCAGGCGCAGCCGCTCCGAGCGGCCGCGACGCCGGTGCGTCAGAACGAGGGCGCCCGTGACGACGGGGCCGTCAGTGACGGGGATCGCGAGCGCGCTGACCTCGGGATCGGCCAGACCCTCGCTGCGGCTGATGCGCGACGCGCGGATAGCCGGAAGAGCGCAGCGGAACTCCGCGACCGCCTCGGCGTCATGACGGGCGAGCTCGTCGAGCAGCCCGTGGCGCTCCGCCTCGTCGGTGAAGGCCAGCAGCAGCCGGCCTGCGGCGGTGCGCAGCAGCGGCCGGGCCATGTGCTCGTCGGCAAGCGGCAGGAGGCGGGGGATCTCGTCCTCGCCGCCGCGCGCGAGGTGCACGGCGTCGAGCCCCACCCGCACCGTGAGCAGCACCGGGGTACCCGCGACGCGGCTCAGTTCGTTGAGCTCGGCCTGACTGATCCGCGGGACGACCCGGCCCGCGATGAGGTTGAGGACATGCGGGGCGGGCCCGAGCCTGAAGCGCCCATGTCGTTCCAGCAGAAAGCCGGTCGCGGCAAGGCCGTTGACCAGGTCCTGCACCGAGCTCGCCGGCGCCCCGACCGTCCGCGCCAACTCGGCCACGGTCACCCCGCCCGGCTCCCGCGCGGCGGCGTCCAGGATCCACGCGACCCGGTCCACCGTACGGTGACGCCGCCGTCGGCCGTGCTCGCTCATCCCGCCCCACCTTGTCCTTCTTGTACGCCGCCGGCCACGAGCGCCGACACGGCCCGTCATCCTTTCCCGCCCCACCCCGACGAGCAAGCCGTGCCCGGCCCCGCAGACGTCACAAGACCGGCAGCAGAAGGTGGTTCACGCAAAGGCGGAAGGACCGTCTCCGGGTCGAAGTCGTCCGCGAAGCGATTCCTCACGCCTCCCCTTTCGTGCCGGCGCACACTAGCCCAGCTCCTCGAGCATGCCCTCGTCATCGACCAGCGGCTCGGACCGCTTCCATCGTGCATGTGCTGATGTACGCATCGAGATTCTCCGCACAGGGAAGAGTGGAAAGGGAACAGGGGGGCGGGGTGGCGAAGTCGCCGATGGCGTGGAATACGGTGGCCGCCTCCTTCAGGAGACCGCCCGAGCCGGTACTCCTCCCCACGGGCGTACAGGGGCAGGAGAAGCAACGGCGAGCCGAGCGGCGTCTTGGAGACCGACTAGCGGGCGAAATCCATCGCGACCGTCCGTCGGCCGAGATACGCCGAGCCCGGACCGACCTGGAGCACCCGGAGCATCCGGTGCCATGCCTCACGGCTGAACCCATCCCGCCGGTCCGCCGCTTCCAGCAGTCCCCACGGCCCGTGAGGGAGGAGGAAATCCGCGCCGGCGGCGGGGCCACACGATGCTCCGGAGAGCGTCCAGGGCCGTGACCACGTCTACTGTTCGTACGCCCAAGCGCGGCCGGTCTGCCGGTACTCCTCGACGGGGATCGGCTCGATACCGGGCCGCATGCGGGCGGTGTGGAGCAGGCCGTCGAGGTGGTCGATCTCGTGGGTGACGAGCCGGGCGAGGCCGCGCTCGTACACCGTGGTGATCTCGGTGCCGTCCAGGGCGGTGGGCGTCACCGTGATCGTCAGGGGGCGGGGGACGATGCCGCGGACGTCGAAGAAGGACAGGCACCCCTCGTACTGCTTGTCCGTCTCCTGGGAGCGGGCGGTGATGCGCGGTTGACTTGGGCGATCGGGGCCGCGGTGGGGTCGGTGGGCTGGACGACGGCCGCCGCCCGGGCGATGCCGGTCTGCGGGGCCGCGATGCCCATGCCCTTGGTGAAGGGATGGACGCGCGCGATCCGCTCCACGGCGGCGAACAGCGTCTCGATGGTCTGCTCGGCGGTGTCTTTGCCGTCCGGCAGGTCGAGGGGGCGGGTGGCCTCGGCGAGGACGGGGGCGCCGTACTGGACAACGCCGAGGTCACACATCTGCTCGCTGGGGCGCACCGCCGTCACCTGAACTCCTCGTGAATCGCGTCGTGTTCGCTCTTCGCACGGGAGCGCCATTCGAGAAGGTACCGGGCGTGGAGGGCCGGTGTGGAGGTCGTCCAGGAGAACAACCTGGTCCCGTTCTCGTCCCGCCGCACGGGCGCGGTCCGCAGCGGCGACGCCTCGCCGGTCGTCGACGTCTCCGTCCCCCGGACGACCGGGTCGAGCACGGCGGGGAAGGTCAGCTGGACTTCCAGGTGCTGGGTGGACAGCTGTACGGCCCGCTGGAACCACCGGCCCCACTTCTCGTCCCCGACGCTGTAGGCATGCTGGGAGCGGCAGTGTTGCGGTGCGGATGCCTGCTCGATCACGGCTCGCGGCTGGGAAGGGTGGTGGACGCACCATGGTCCCGGCCCTGGCACCCCGGGGGTCCGAGGGATCGGCTGCGCTCAGACCGAACATCAAGACACCCAGGGGTAGATGGACCGACGGAACATGTGCGATGCCGAGCACGACCTGCACCGAGGGCTGACAGCGTTCCGTTTCCCCTCGTACACGCCCGACCTCAACCCGGCCGAAGGCATGTGGGCACACCTCAAGCACAGCCTCGGCAACCTCGCCCCCTGCGGCACCGACGAACCCACCGTACCGGCCCGCACCCGCCTGAAACGGATGCAGTACCGGCCCGGCCTGCTCGATGGCTTCATCGCCGGGACCGGACTCATCCCGGCCCCGTCATGACGTCACGCCGAACCGAAAACCTCAGTAGCGGCCCGCTCGAACGCTTCAGGGTCAGGGCGGCGATCGCCCGCCCAGGCGACGATGCCGTCAGGTCGGACCAGCACGGCACCCAGTCCGAGGTCGTTCTTCGCCGGCCCGGCCGCATACCGTATCCGGCTCTCCCAGCCCATCGCTGAAGCGTGCAGGCGTCGGTCGGTGCTGAAATCAAGTGCGACGCCTCGTCCGTCCTGCGTCAGGTCGCCGAGACGAGTGCCGTCTTCGAGCCGGAAGTCCGGGGCGTTGCGGCCGACCAGCGGGTGCTCGCTGCCGAGGTCGTAACGGATCGATGATCCCGACATCCTCTCGAACACGTAGGTCGTTCCGTCACGGGTCCCGATCAGGTCGCGGATCACTGATTGGATCGCCTGGCCGTGCGGGTCCGGCTTCATGACCGCCACCTGGGCGCGCGACCAGTTGAGCACCGCTGCGCCGATCGGATGGCGCTCGTGGGTGTACGTGTCGAGAAGCCCGTCGGGCGCATGCCCGTGCACGGTCGCCGCGAGCTTCCACCCCAGGTTCATGGCGTCGCCGAGGCCGGTGTTGAGTCCCTGCCCGCCCAGGGGGGAGTGGATGTGGGCGGCATCGCCCGCGAGCAGAACGCGTCCTTGCCGGTAGGTCGTCGTCTGCATCGCCCGATCGGTGAAGCTCGAAGCGAGATGGACGTCGCTCAGTGTTACGTCGGTGCCGGACACGCGGCGCAGCACCGCCTGGAGATGGTCGCGAGTCGGCTGCTGCGAGCGGTCGAACGCGCCACCGTCGAAGTCCATCATGCCGATGGGCCCTTCCGAGGGCATCCGGATGTACATGCCCGTCGACGTCAGGTTGAATCCAGGGCGCAGCTTCTCGGGGTCGGCGATGGTGGCGTGCATGGTGTAGCCGGTGAACTGCGGCTCGGTGCCGACGAAGTCGAAGCCCGCGAGCCCACGCACCGTACTGCGTCCGCCATCGCAGCCGACGATCCAGCGTGCCGCGTACTCGTCCGCGCCGGCTCGCGCGACCGCGCTCTCATCGTTCTGGGCGATGGCCGAGACCGTGACGCCGTGCTTGATTTCCACTCCGAGCTTGGCTGCCTGCTCGGACAGCACCGTCTCGACCGCTTCGAGGGTGGTCAACATCCCCTCCAGCGCCGGGCCGGGAAGCCGGAACGGCAGGGCAGTGACGTCGACCTGGTCCGGATCGAGCCTCATGCCGGCGAAGTGACCACCGCGCAAACGATGCGATGGCTTGTCCGCTTCGGGGTTCGCGCCGGAACCGTCGTTGACGCCCGACGCCGTCAGCAGCGGCTGCAGCATCCCGCGGCGGTAGAACGCCTCGACCGACACGGGGGACAGGCCTCGCATCCCGAGCGGTTCCGCCCGCCACGGGGAGCCGGGCCCGGGCTCTCGCTCGAGCACCAGGACAGAGCAGCCCGCGAGGCCGAGCTCGCAGGCAAGGAACAGACCCACCGGGCCGGCGCCCACGATCACTACGTCATGCATGAGAGATCCCTTTCACAGACCTACTGCCGGATGGGCACCCGGCAGGACCTCTGGAAAGGTGCCCGACCTCACCGACATCGGACCGACAGCCCCCGATATGTCACCGACACGACAGCTCCACCGCCCGATCACCCTGCTCAAAGCACCGATCAGCCAGGACCCACCTCGCCCGTATCCCGAGCCGGGCAGGCAAGAGGCAGAGCTCTGCAGACAGGCACTCAGCTTGGTTGGGGCGCGGGTGAAGGTTCCGGAACCCGCGGCTGACGCGGGCGGGGTGAGCCGGCCGCTCGCAGATTGAGCGATGCGGGTCGTAGCCTGTCATGACCAACCCAATGGTGGGAATTGTCGAACGGAGCAGGCACGCCGGACATAGCGGCCGACGCGCACGGCGGCAGCCGGCGCGAAATGACCGTCGCCGGGGCCGTCCAGGGAATCGGTGCCGCCGCGGCGTGGCGTTTCGCCGAGGAGGGCGCCAAACTCGTTCTCTCCGATCTTGGCCCCGATGCGGCCGAAGTTGCGGCAGAGATCGCGGCGACCCGCCCGGACTCCGACGCCATAGGAATCCAGACCGACGTCACCGACCCCGCGGCCTGCGACGCACTGGTCGCCGCCACTCTCGAACGGCATGGACGGCTTGACGTGCTGGTCGTCGCGACCGCCGTGGTAACGCCGAAGTCCCTTCCCAAAGATCTCGATCCGGCCGAGTGGGACCGGGTCATGAGCTTCAACGCCAAAGGTCCGTTCCTGCTCTCGCGCAGCGCCATCCCGGCCATGACCGCGCCGGGCGGCAGCATCGTCTACGTCCACTCGGCCACGGCGCAGACGGGCGTGCCGGAGCGCGCAATCTACAGCGCGTCCAAGGGGGCGCTCGGCGCGATGTTCAAGAGTCTCGCGCTCGAACTCGCACCCGACCGGATCACCGTCAACGGGGTCGTGCCCATGCACGTCGACGCCCCGCTCAACGCCGCCACCCTTCACACCGCGGCGGAGCTGGTCAAACTGCCCAGGTAGTTGACGTCGCTGCCACCGATGGTGACCGTGACCAGTCGGGTGTCGGCGGTGACCGCCGAAATCTGCGGCGGCCGGCCGTGCTGGCCGGTGGTGAGGATGTTCGCGGTGGCGCCGCTGCAGGTGACATCGGTCAGCGCAAGGCCGAAACGGGCCGCGACCTTGCTGGCGTAGTTGTCCGCGGAGCGCCCGCACGCCGCCGGGCTGCCGGGCTTGGTGGGAGTGATGCCGGGGCCCGCGGCGAACGAGCTGCCCATGGCCACGTACTTGGCGCCCCTCGGTACGCCTGCTGAGGTTGCCTGCGCCTGTGCCTGGAAGGCGATGGCACCTACGGCCACTGATGAAGCGACACCGATCAGGACCACCTTCCGCGGGGCGCTTCCCCGCCTGCGCCCCGGTGCGGTGTGTCCGACGTCGACGAGGGCAGTCCCGCGCGCTGGCGCAACGCCGCCGCGCCCGGCCTGTGTCTGACCGCAGAGGACAGGGTGGGGTTCATGTACGCCCGTCCCTGCGCGAACCGTGAGACGCAGCTGTGGTGGAGGAAGTCCCGTGAGGTCTCCGAGAGGCACTGGCAGGCGCCTGGCCCGTCGGTGCGCATCCGCTCCGCCAACGGCGACTACCTCGCCCCCTACAGCTCCCGAGACCGGTCCAACCTCTACCTGTTCCCGGGCGACCGTCCCAACAGCGCGCAGCTCTGGGACATCCGGTACACCGACTACAGCGACAATCTGGTCAAGCTCGTCGAGCACAGAACAGGCAAGTGCGCCGACGTCAGGGCCAACGACCGCGCCGGACCCGGATCCGCGGCAGTGATCTTCCGCTGGGGAGACGCCCGGACCAACAACGACAACACCGGTCGCCGCTGGCGCGCCGAAAGCGACAAGGACGGCAAACCCCGCTTCCGCAATGAGGCTACCCACCTCTGCCTCGCCGCCCCCACGCCCGAAGGCGGCGGGGACCCCGGCGCAGAGCGCAGGGGCATCGTGGACGAGTGCGCCAACACTCCTCAGCAGTGGTGGACGGTGGAGCGGGCCTGACCCCGCTCGGTCCGCACTCCCGCTCAGACCCGAACCCGCCCCGCAATCGACGCGGCAAGCAGGCGAGCTGGCAAGCAGGCGAGCAGGTAAGCAGGCGAGTTGGGCGCGTGGCTCAGGCCCTCCTTCTGGCGGACCAGCAGACCAGGTCTTCGGGCCGTGCGGTGCCGGTCACGATGGATGCGCCTTCGTGGCCGGCCACTGCCACGCTATCCGGCGTCGCGCGGCGACAGCCGCCGTGTAATCCGGTCGAACAGTTCCGTCAGCGGCTCGCCGATGTCCCGCCCGAACTCGGTCAGCCCGTAGGTGACCTGGGGCGGCGTCGTCGGCTCGACCTCCCGCCAGACCAGGCCGTCTTGGACCAGCGCGCGCAGCGTCTGGGCGAGCATCTTCTCGCTGATGCCCCGGATGCTCTCGCGCAGCTCGTAGAACCGCAGGTCGTTGCTCCGCAAGGAGATCAACACCCAGACGCCCCACCTGCTGGTCACATGGTCGACCACATCCCGCGCGGGGCAGTCCGTGTGAAACACGTCATATCGCTCTCCCGCCTCGGGCTGTCTGGGCTGCGCGCTTCCCGTCACGTGGGGAGCTTACCTAGGGGTATGTCCTTACCAGAAGTTAGCCCGGTCCCTAGCGTGAAGGCCGCCGAGGACGTCGAACAAGGAGCTGATCATGATCGTGGTGACCGGGGCTACCGGGAATGTGGGACGGCCGTTGACGCGGGCGCTGGGCGAGGCGGGCCAGCAGGTGACGGCGGTTTCGCGGCACGCGGCGGCGGTGCCGAACGGTGTCCGCCATGTGGCGGCCGACCTGGCCGAGCAGGCCAGCCTCGAGCCCGTGCTGGCCGGGGCGGAGGCGCTGTTCGTACTGCTGCCTGGTGATATGCACGCCGCCGGAGCCAGCCCGGCCTCCATCATCGGTGAAGCTGCTGCCAGCGGAGTTCGCCGGATCGTCCTGCTCTCCTCGCAGGGCGTGGCGACCAGGCCCTTCGGTCCGACGCGGATCGCTCTGCGCGCGGTGGAGGACGTGTTGCGGGAGTCCGGTCTCGAGTGGGCCATCCTGCGGCCGGGCGGCTTCGCCTCCAACGCCCTGTGGTGGGCCGAGTCCGTCCGCGCGCAGCGGGTCGTCGCCGCTCCCTTCGGCGACGTCGGGGTGCCGATCATCGACCCGGAGGACATCGCCGAGGTCGCGGCGGCCTGCCTGCTGGAGGACCGGCACGCCGGCGGCGTGTACGAGCTGACCGGCCCGGAGGTCATTACGCCGCGCCGGCAGGCGGAGGCCATCGCCGCCGCACTGGGCTCGCCAGTGCGGTTTCACGGCCTGACCCGCGACGAGGCCAAGACCGCCATGGCCCGGAGCATGCCGGCGGAGCTCGCCGAGGACACCCTGGACATCCTCGGTTCCCCGAGCCCGGCCGAGCTGCGCGTCAGCCCGGACATCCAGCGGGTCCTCGGCCGAGCCCCGCGCCCGTTCGCCGACTGGGCCGCCCGCAATATCGCCGCGTTCCGCTGAGACCGGTCGGCGCCGCTGTCACTGATCGGCGTGCCGGCGGATCACTGCCGGTAGTCGAGGAACCTGGCCCGAAGTTGACGTTGGCGTTATGGCCCGGGACGGACACTTCAGATGGCTCACTTCGTGCGCTGCTCGTTCAGCAGGCTGACGACGGCGCGAACGATGTCGTGGCCGAGTTGCTGACCGGGCCCGGAACGGCGTGCCCGTTGACCTCCATATCCGTGATCCCGTGCACGCTGGTCAACAGCAGTGCTGCGAATGGACGGGTGTGCTGTGCGCCGACCAGATCGCCGACGATGGCGAGGAACTCGTCCTGGGCGCGTCCACCTCACCCGGCAGCCGCACCGTCCCGGCGAAATCATCGACGGTCTCGAGTGACCCTCGGGATCGTCGCTGCGTGGGCGTGGACAGAGCGTGACGGAGCGTTTCGGGGCGTGCAGCGCGTGGGGATCGGAACGCCCTGGTGCCCGCAACCGCACCACCCGCCCGAGTGCGCCGGGCTCGGAGAGGCCGGTTTTCGTCGCCAGTGGCTGGGAATCGTCGTTGCGGTGGGATTGCTCGGGACGGTGCACTCCGTCGGTCCCACCGGCTTGGCCCATGCAGTCCATCAGTCGTTCCTTGGAGAGGCGCGAGGCCCTGCCCGCTGCAACTGATCGGAGGAGCTCATTGCCTGCTGCGAAGGCCGGGAAGCGGTCTGCGGCCCGCTCCTTGTGTCCAGGCCCCTTTTGTGGCCAGGACGGAGCAGCTCATGTGAGTGTCTTCGGCTGCTTCGAGCAGGATTCATCCGGTTTGCTCTCTCCCGGTCGGCTGCTGGAGGTGCTGTGCCAGGCGGGCATTTTGCCCGACGACCCGAGGATCGCTGAGACCATCGCCAATCTGCACCGCGCCCGCCCTGCCCGGTTACCGGCCGAGCCGCTGCTGCTGACCGTGGAGGAGTTCGCAGCCGCCACCCGGCGCAACCGAGCCATCATCGAGCGTGCCGCCCGCGGGGAACTCGCAGTTCCTGACTTCCCGGCGCTGGTGGACGACCTCCAGCGCATCTACCAGGAGGTCCGCGCCGATCGGACCGGTGCCGTCGCCGAGTACATCCCCCAGCTCGCGCGGGTGGACGCGGACCAGTTCGCCATGTCGGTGTGCACGGTGGACGGACAGCGTTTCTCCATCGGCGACGCGGGCGTGAACTTCTGCCTGCAGTCGGTCTCCAAGACCGTGAGCTACTGCCTCACCCTGGAAGAGCACGGGCCCGACACCGTCCACCGCCATGTGGGACGGGAGCCCAGCGGGCACGGCTTCAACGAGCTGACCTTCAACAAGGCCGGGTTGCCGCACAACCCGATGATAAACGCCGGGGCCATCATGAGCTGTGCACTCATCCAGCGCGGCCTGGATGCCGCGGACCGCTTCGACTACGTGGCCGAGACCTGGAAACGCCTCGTCGGCGGGCGCAGCGTCGGCTTCAACAATTCTGTCTACTTGTCCGAACGCAATACTGCGGACCGGAACTTCGCTCTTGGCTACTCGATGCGGGAACGCGGCGCCTTCCCACCCGGCACCGATCTCCTGGCCACCTTGGAGTTCTACTTCCAGTGCTGTTCGATCGAGCTCAATGCACAGCAACTGGCCGTCGCGGCGGCCTCCCTGGCCAATGCCGGGGTGTGTCCGTTGACGGAGGATCCTGTGTTCTCCGCCCAGACGGTGCGCCACTGCCTGTCGCTGATGTCCTCGTGCGGCATGTACGACTTCTCGGGTGAGTTCGCCTTCACCATCGGCCTGCCCGCCAAGAGTGGAGTCTCCGGTGCCTTGATGCTGGTCGTGCCTCAGCTGATGGGCATCGCCATCTGGTCGCCTCGACTGGATGCCCAGGGGAATTCGGTGCGCGGGATCGAGGTCTGCCGGCGCCTGGTCGACTGCTACAACGTGCACACTTACGACCTGCTCACCGGCACCGGTGCCGAGACCTGCAAACGCGACCCCCGCTTCAAGCGTCAGCAGAGTGCCATCGAGGGCATCGTGGGCCTGTGTTTCGCCGCCAGCCAGGGAGACCTCAGCGAAATCCGTCGCATGGCCGCCTGCAACGTCCCCCTCGGCGCCACCGACTACGACGGACGCACCGCCCTGCACCTGGCCGCGGCCGAGGGGCACCGGGAAACCGTGGAATTTCTGCTGTCCGTGGGAGTCGACCCGAAGCCGGTGGACCGCTGGGGCGGGACGCCCTTCGATGACGCCAACCGTTCCGGTCACCGGCAGCTGGCCCAGTTGCTCGCCGATGCCGCCGACATGCCTGGCCGGGCCGGAGGCCGGGCTCAGGGCCAGTAGGCCCGGCGGAGGGCGACGAGGACGGGCAGCAGTTCGGTGGCCGGCGGCAGGCGCCGGCCGCGTGCGGTGACGATGTCCCACGCGTGGCCGTCGGTACGGTGGGCCGTCCCCAAGGTGATGGGACGGGTAATGTCGGTGACGTCATGAAAGACGACGGTGTCGCCCTGTGCGCTGGCATGGTAGGAGCGGCCCATGCACCGGATGGCGGTGGGCCGGGCGGTCACCTCCGCGATCTGAAGTATCCGACCGGCGTCGACAGAATGTGCGCCGTCCATGGATTCCCCCTGCGGGACATCGCCTCCGGGATTCATTGATTACCCTTTGCAGCATAGGAATTATGCCTCGTAATGGTAGTGATGCGGGGTGGGCTGACACGAGAGCGCTCACACGACAGGCTGTGGACATAAGGAGCACATAGCGCTGAGAGGGGCACATAGGGGGTATGCGCCGGCGCATGATTCTCGCCTCACTCCGGAGTGGACCACGCCTTATCGGACGAGCCTTTCGGACTCCGGAGCGGGGCATTGCCGGGGTCGTGAAAACAGCCCTTCCACAGACGTCGCAATGTGACGATGGGCAGGTGGCGCGGGCCGCGCAGGACCAGGCTCTAACTGGTACGCGAAGAAGTCCTCGAGCAGGCGGGGATCGTCGAAGCGGCGCAGGAGCGTGTTCAGCACGAACTGCGGACGAGCGGCTGCGTGAGCAGTTCGAGGGGGTGATCTGGCGGTTCCGCACCGGCGGCCAGCTCGTCGATGAGCGACGCGATCCTGGGATCGCGGGGGTCGGCCTCGGCGCGCAGGGCCGCGGCGGTCTGAGCGGCGATCTCCGGCCAGTCAGGGGTGCCCTCGGTGTCCGAAGGCCGTACGGGATCCGGAGCGGCGAGCGCGAACATGTACGCGGAGGTGTCGGCATCCAGCTCCGGTGCCCGCGCGAGCGCCCGCAGCACCTGCGGTGACGGGCGCGGTCGGCACCCTGTTCCAGCCGGGTCAGGTACGGCTCGCTGATACCGGCCAGCCGGGCCAGCTCGTCCCGGTGCAGCCCCGGGACCCGGCGTCGGCCGGATCTGGGCCGAAGCGGCTCTTACCCGCGGCGACCAGGGCGCCGCCACAGCGCGCCGCCCCGAGTCCCTGCACTCCCTCGTCGATACCTACGGCGACAGCGTCCTCCCGCTGCGCCTCGACGTCACTGACCGCGCGGCCGTCACCGCTGCCGTGCAGCGGGCCGTCGACGAGTTCGGCCACCTGGTCTGGCCGCCTTCCCCACCCTCGGGCTGTACAACGCCTCCAAGTAGGCGCTCGAGGGGATGAGCGAAACGCTCGCCCAGGAAGTCGGCCCCGCTCGGCATCCACGTCACGATCGTCGAACCCGGCCCTTACGCCACCGAGTGGTCCGGCACATCCGCGGTACACACCGAACCCATCGCCGCGTACGAGCCGATCCGCGAGGCACGCCGGGCCGGCCGCCACCGCCCGCGCGCCCCAGGATCCGCAGGCGACCGCCGACGTAGGGACGAGGCACTGAAACAGGTCGAACACCCGCAGTCGCACCCCGCCTACGCCGCCGGGGAGCTCGTGGACAGGCATCGGCCGGTTGCCGGCACGATGCACGATCGCCCGGCAGTGGGCCCGGTCCGCCGAGGCCCCCGGCCTCGTCTTCTGTCCCGTTGTCCCGTCATCGTCAGCTCGTCGAGGCGATCAACGCCGCGGTGCCGAGGAACACCACTACCGCCCCGGCGACACCACAGAGCACCGCCCCCACAGCAGCTCCTGACATGTCCGTCCCTTCCATCGCGGTTGGGGTGATGCGGGGACGGGTCGCTGACTCGTATGGACTCTGGGCAGGGCGCCCCGGCGGCTGAGGTGTCGGCGCGCTCATGCTGAGAGGGCCGCGGGTCCACGGAGACTGAAGGCTGTTCTGCCGGACCCCGAGCGCCGATGGCCTCATTTTGGGGGTTGGCCCGTGAGTTCGCGGCGAACGCGAGTGTCAGATTGCCCGCCCGAGCTCACGGCGGTCGACACGCTGCGCCGTCGTTACGGCATCGAACAGCTCACCCCCATGAGCCATTCGTGAGACAAGTGGCACGCGGGCGGCAATGCGCGGCCGACCCACGTCCACTCGGACGACCAGTACACCTGCACCGTCGCGCCCGGCCGGACCGTAGCGGCCACGGGGTTCGTCGACTCGGATTCGCCTGCGTTGTCCTGTGCTGGAGGCGGCGGCTCCCGTGCGGTGGAGACTGTCCAGTACGCCGATCACCGCCGCTCGCTGATCGTTTACGACGACGCCACCGTCCTGCATCTCGCGGGCGTCACCCTCACCAGGCTGTCGGGACGGGTCGTGGAGGGCCGCGGTGAAGGACGGGCCGCGCAGCGGACCGTGATCGCGCTGCCCAGTCAACTGCCCACGGACTGCTTGGCCTCCGGCCTCCGGAGCAGCAGCAACGGGGTACAGCTGGAGATCCAGCCGTGACGGCCGGAGCCCGCAGTGCTGATGTGGTGGTCGGCAACGGAGTGCTGGGGCTGTCCGTGGCCGTGGAGGTCGCACGGCAGTCACCGGGACTGCGTGTGGTGGTCGTGGGTCCGCCGGGGCGGCCGATGGCGGCCACTCCCGCGGCCGGAGCGATGCTGAACTGCTTCGGCGAAGTCACCCGCTACACCGCCCGCCACCCTGCAGCCCGGGCCCGTTTCGCCCTGGCCCGCCGGGCACTGGACGCCTGGCCCCAGTGGCTGGAGATGCTCGCCGACTTGGCCGGCGCTCCCGCGGGCCGCACCCTGCTGGCCTCGCATGCCCAGGGCACCTACGTCCTTCTCGGAGCCCGGTCGGGAAGGGTCGCGACCGACAACTTCCAGGCGATGCGACGAGCCCTGACCGACCATGGTGAGCCCCACGAGATGGTCGACCCCCGGGAGGTCGACGGCCTGGCACCCCGCAGCCAGGCCCGTCCGCTGCTCGTACTGCGCCTTGACCGCGAGGGTTACGTCGATGCCCGTGCCCTTCTGGCCGCCCTGGAAGCGGCCGCCGTCAACCTGGGCGTGCGCATGGTGCCGGACACCGCACGCGAGCTGCTGGCCCGTCCCGGGGCGGTGACCGGGGTGCGGCTGGCGGGCGGCAGCACACCCTGTCCGCCGGCAGCGTCGTCCTGGCCGCGGGTGCCACCAGCGGCTCCCTGGCCGACGGCGTCCTGCCCCCGGGCGCGGTACCGCCCATGCTCTACGGCACCGGCGTGTCCCTGCAGGTGTCCCGCACTGCCACCAGCGGCCCCGGATCGCGCCACGTCCTGCGCACCCCCAACCGCGCCGCCACCTGCGGCATCCACGTCGTCCCCCTGGCCACGCCCGGCCACCAGTACATCGGCGCCACCAATCTCATCACCACCACCCCCATCACCGGGCCCGAACTCGGCTCCACCCACACCCTCATGCGCGAGGCGTGCGAGCAGATCGACCACACCCTGGCCTTCGGCCGCATCCAGCACCTGATGTCAGGCTGCCGCCCCATCCCGCTGGACTGTTTCCCTCTCCTCGGTACCTGTTCCCTGTCCGGTCTGGTCTTCGCCACCGGCACGTACCGCGACGGCTTCCACTACTCACCTGTCGTCGCCCGCCACCTGGCCACGGTGCTGCTCGCATCTCCCGGGGCCGACGCCGGTCCGGACGCAGACCTCGACGCAGATGTTGCCCACTTCGCTCCCGAACGCCCACCCATCCAGGTCATGACCCCCGCCGAGGCGATCACCGACACCGTCCAGCACACGGTGGACACCATCCAAGAACAAGGCATGCATATGCCGTTCTGGCTCGACTGCACCCCCATGGAGGACTGGGTGCGCGGGCGCGTCGACGACCTCTCAGCCAGGCACCCAGGAAGGCGTCGGAGCCATACAGGGATCACATGCCGGGTCGGATTCGAGCTCGGCTTCCAGGAGCCGGCGGTCGGCGCGGAGCCGACCCAGGTCGCGAGGTGGAGCGGCCGACCGCCGCGTAGGTCATTGACTCCCGGCCGGGGCGGGCCGTGGGAAACTGTTGGCGCGGACCACCAAGACCGCGACAGGCTCCCGTCCCGCACCGGCCTATCTGAGCGATCTTCGACGAGATCCGGACGCGGTCCCTGGCGTGGCCTGACAGAACATTACGGATCGTGGAAGTTGGTGCACACCTGCTTTTGCTCCGGTGTGTCGGCGGCCAGTTCTGCGAACGGGCGGCCCCCACCGAGTAGATCCTCTCCCCGCCGGCCGAGCGGACGTCAGACGTGGGCGTGGGCGGTGAGCGTGTCGAGGAAGGCCGCGGTGAGCGGGTCGGGCGCGGGGCGGGTGTAGGCGCACAGGATGCGGCGTACGGGCGGGTCGGGGCAGAGGCGGCGGTCGGTGAAACCGGGCGGCAGGAGGTTGGCGGGAACAAGGGCCGGGCCCAGTCCGGCGGCCGCGAGGAGCGGCGCCGCGGCGGTCTGCTCGGTGCGCACGGCGATGCGGGGCTGGAAGCCGGCCGCGGCGCAAGCGGTGTCGAGCACCTCGGCGAGGCCGTTGCCGGGGGCGTACTGGACCCAGGCTCTGTCAGCGAGGTCGGCGAGGCGTACGCGGCCCCGGTCGTCGGCGGGGGCCGGCTCCGCCGCGGGCAGGACCACCACGAACTCCTCGGTCCCCAGCTCCCGTACGGGCCCCTCCCAGTCGTGCGGTACCGGTCCGACGGCGAGGTCGGCGCGGCCGGCGGCCATGGCGTCCCGCAGGTCCCGGGCGTGCGGGAACTCCAGCAGGCGGATGCGGACCCCGGGGTGGCTGCCGTGCCAGGCGCGCAGGACCGGGGGGAGTACCCCGAGCGTGATCGAGTAGACGGTGGCGAGCAGGATCTCGCCGCCGTCGAGGCCGCCGGCCCGGCGCGCGGCGCCGCGCGCCCGCTGGGCGTCGGCGAGGGCGGCGCGGGCGTGGGGGAGCATTGCCCGGCCCATCGGGGTGAGGCGTACCGAACGCGGCAGGCGCTCCAGGAGAGGGCCGCCCGCGATGCGCTCCAGCGCCCTGACCTGGTTGGACAGGGTGGGCTGGGAGACGTGCAGCAGTTCGGCGGCGCGCGTGAACGACCCTGTGTCGACGACGGTGACCAGGTACTCGAACTGCCTCAGCGTTGCCATTCACTCATGCTATGGCAGAGGTAGAAAGGAAGTCTTGGACCTATGGCGGCGGTCCGCCGACGATGAGAGCACGTCGGCCCCCCTCCGGTGGGCGGCGATCTCGCGATCTGCAAGGACTCCCTCATGACCATCGAAGCCGCTACCGCAGCCTCTACCGCAGTCACCGCCGCAGCCTCCGCCCGGGAGGCGCTCGACGCGAAGCGCCTCGTCATCGTCGGCGCCGGTTCCCGCGTCGGCCGGAGGCTGGCGCAGACCGCCTCGGCCGCGGGGGCCGAACTGGTCCTTGCCGGACCCGATACCGCCAGGCTCCAGGCCACGGCAGCCACTCTCTCCGGGCCTGCCCTGATCCAGCACACGGACCTGGCCGACGAGGATTCGATCGCCGAACTCGCCGCGAGGGCCGGCTCCTTCGACCACCTTGTGTCGACCGCTGCGATGCCCGCCAACGGGCCGGTCGCGCAGCTGGAGATCGCCGCCGTGCAGCGGGCGTTCGCCGCGAAGGTGTTCGGACCGCTGCTGCTCGCCAAGCACTTGGCCGCGCAGGCAGGCGAAGGCGGCTCCTTCACCTTCTTCTCCGGCGTCGCCGCCTGGCGGCCCATGCCCGAGCGGGTGGTGACGGCCACCACCAACGGCGCCCTCGCCTTCCTGGTGGAGGCCCTCGCCGTGGAGCTGGCACCGCTGCGCGTGAACGCCGTCTCGCCCGGCATCGTCGACTCCGGGGCCTGGGACGGCCTCGGCGAAGGCAAGCAGGATTTCCTGCGGCAGGTCGGCGAACGCAACCCGGCCCGCCGCACCGGTACGCCGGACGACCTGATCAGGGCGGTGCTCTACGCCTTGGCCAGTCCGTTCGTCACCGGCACCGTCCTGCACGTCGACGGCGGCGGCCGGCTCGCCTGAGCCGTGGGCCGAAACGCCTCTGAGTCTTGCCCCCTCACCTCCCACCTGCCCCGAGGAACACCACCATGCGCTACAAGACGCCCCTCATCGCCTGTTCGGTCGCAAGCATGATCCTGCTGACCGGCGCGACCGCTGCCCCGGCCACCCAGCACGGCCACAAGGGTGACCCCACCCGCCTGATCGACCGGACACCCGGTCTCGTCCGCCCCCTGTCGCTGACGGTCGACGGCTCGCTCAGCGAGCGCAGGGCCCGACAGGAGGTCCGGCTCGCCCAGCTCCTCTACACCTTCTGGAACACGGGACGCACGCAGTACCTGGACGCCGCCGTCAGCGCGGACTTCCAGGACAACACCCTCCCGGCCGGCCGGCCGCAGGGCCCCGCCGGACCGGCCTTCGCCTCGAAGAACTTCCGCGCCGTCGTTCCCGACCTGACCTGCGAGCTCTCCGACCTCCTGATCACCGGCGACAAGATCACTGCGAGGCTCGTCTTCCGCGGCCACTTCACCGGGACGTTCAACGGCGTCCAGGGCAAGGGGCAGAAGGTGGATTTCAACGCGATCGACATCCAGCACGTCGGCAAGAACAAGATCACCGAGGACTGGCACATCGAGGACAACCAGACCCTCCTCAGCCAGCTCGGGGTCACCCGGTGAGCACCGACGGCCTGCGGAAGGTTCTTGTCGTGGGCCCGGTACTCGTCCCGCGCGCAGGCCAGCAGGTTGACGCCGTACCTGGCCGGCACGCCGGTCGTGCCGTGGATGGGGTGGGACTTGGCCGCGGTCATGCTGCCGGCCTTCGCATGGATGCTCCGGGCCTGGTTGTAGGCGGCGGGACTGATCTGGACCGGGTTGCCCGCGCGGGGAAGCAGCACGCGGCGCTCGTCCTGGACAGGGTTCACCTTGTCCGGGCCGGCCGCCGGATGGCCGCTCTCGGCGCCGGCGCCGCATGAGGGGGATCGTACACTCGCCTCTATGGGGAAAAGCTCACGTGTGGGCGGAATCGGAGTCGCCGAGAGCGCTTCGATCCGCAAAGCTGTTGTTTGACCGCTTCCATCCATTGAGAGTCCCACGGTGCCCGTGCCGTCGCGGAGTTCGGAGTTCCGGCAGTGCTTTTCGACGTCACCCGCAGCGAACTCGCCAGCGTCTTCGGCGACGACCGGATCGCGACTCTGCCCGCCACCGCCTTCCCGCCCGCCGCCGCGGACACCGAGGGCGCCCGCCTCCTGCAGACCGTCGGCGTCCCTACCGGGACGCTCCTGCTGCGTCAGCCCGACGAGCACGACGGCCTGCTGCCTCTCGTCCAGGACGTCGTCTGCATCGAGGACTTCGAGGACTTCGAGGACTTCGAGGACTTCGAGGAGGCCGCGGGGGACTGGCCCGTCATCGGCTGGCTGCTCAACGCGCACCTCGCCCTCGACCCTGTATCCGGCAAGGTGCACGCCCTCGACCCCGCCGAGGAGACCGTGCAGGAACTCCACACGGACGTCTCCTCCCTCGTCCGGGTCACCCTCCGGTTCCAGCGCCTGCTCGAAGAGTTCACCTTCAGCGGCGACGAGGACGACGAGGAGGCCGACTTCGAGCGCCTGGACGGCGAGGTCGACCGCATCCGTAAGGAGACGAGCAGCATCGACCCGCTCCCCTTCCAGGACGATGAGACCGTCTGGTCGGTAGTGGGCGATGAGATCGCCATGGGCCAGCGCTTCAAGGGCAACAGCCCAGGAGCCCGCTCGCTCTACGGGTGACGCCGGCCGATGCCGCCCACACTCGGCCTGCCCACGTGATTGCCGATCGCGCGTACTCATCCCGCACGATCCGCGCCTACCTGCGCAGACGGCAGATCCCACACATCACCGCCGCGGTTCTGCAGGTGGCCGCCCGCCTGGCCGCGACCGTGACCGCTACAAGCGCAGGCACAAAGCCGAATGCCGGATTGGGCTGCTCAAGCAGCCCGGGGGAGTGGGCCACGCGCTACAACAAGCTGGCCGTCCGCTACAAGGCGACCGTCCAGCTCACCCTGATGCGGCAGTCGCTTTAACCACCACATGGGTAACCCGCCTCTCCCAGCCAGAGCACCCTCTGCTTTATCGGAGGGCAGTCTTTCGGCCCGAGGCCCGGCCCTCACGGACAGCTACTTTGCGGCTGGTGTCTGAGATAGGACTACGGGGCCGATGGATGTGTTTATGCCTCGGCCTTCTTCATCAGCTCCACCAGGCTGGAGAAACTGTCCGCGGCGTGGCCGGCGTCCATGCCGCGCCGGACGAGGTCGGCGACCGCGGTCGGAAGGGCGGTGTCGACGCCCGCGTCGGCGTTGGTGTGCAGGACGTGTTCGACGCTGGCCATCCCCATGGCCAGGCGGTCTACGTCGCCGAGGTGTTTTCCGGCATCGATGCGCTCGGCGTAGAAGGTGAAGAACCCGGGAAGCGAGTTCGCGGTGTCGGTGGCGTGCTGCAGGACGTCGGTTGCTGTCAGGCCGTTGGCGTGGGCGAGGGCGATCGCCTGCCAGTAGCTCAGCATGGAGGTCCAGAACATGACCATGCCGATCTGGTAGAAGAGCGCGGCGAGTCCCGGGTCCTCGCCCCGGTAGTCGGTCCGACCGGTCACGACTTCGAGCACCGGCCGGTGCTTGTCGAACACTTCACGCGGACCGCTGTAGAAGGTGGACGATGCGGACTGCCCGACCCCGGACGGCGGCACCGTGATGCCTCCGGTGAGCTGCACGGCGCCCCGCTCGGCCGCCCAGCGGGCGGCGGCCCGGGCCCGCTCGGGGGTATCGGAGCTGAGATTGACCAGGACCCGGCCGGCCAGCGCCGTCGCGGCGGGCTCCAGCACGTCGTACATCGCGGCGTAGTCCGTAAGACTGAGGATCACCACCTCGTTCGCGGCGAGAGCCTCCTCGACGCTCGGCGCGAGCACCGCGCCACGGGCCACCAGGGCATCCGCGCGAGACGCGGTGCGGTTCCACAGGGTGACCGCATAGCCACGGTCCAGGAAGGTCGCGGCCATGGCCTGGCCCATGGGACCGAGCCCGATGACGGTGACCGACTGCTTGATGCTGCTCATGACGAGATCTCCACCCCTCACTAAAACGAGCGCTCTATTTAGAGCACAGCGGGAACGTATCACAGCTCTGGAACGAACGCTCTACTCAGTGGACCGATACGGTGGCTGCATGCAGACCAGCAGCACACGGGACCGGATCGTCGTCGCAGCAGCCCGCCTTCTGCAGCGGCAGGGCTACGTCGGCACGGGCATCAAGCAAATCGCCCAGGAGGCACAAGCCACCCTCGGCTCCGTCTACCACTTCTTCCCGGGCGGCAAGGAAGCCGTCGCCGTGGCTGCGATCAAGCACAGCAGCGAGGAATTCGCGACGCTCCTCCGGACAGCACTGGACAGCGACGAGGACCCGGCGGAGGCAGTGATGGCCAGTGCCGGGCAGCTCGCCGAGGAACTGCGCGAGTCGGGCTGGACCGACGGCTGCCCCGTCACGGCAGCAGCCCTGGAGACCCTCGGCACCGACTCGGAGATCCAGCAGGCGTGCGCCGATGCACTGCGCAACTGGGAGCAGTTGGTCCTCGACAAGTTGCTGCGCTGCGGCTTCCCCTCCCAGAGCGCCCGGGAACTGGCGATCACCATCATCGGCGCCTTGGAAGGTGCCGAAGTCACCGCCCAGGTCAACCGCAGCGAGGAACCACTGCAGGCGGCGGGCCGGCAACTCGCCCGTCTTGTGCGCTCGTACGAGGTCGACTCACCCCGCCGGCACGCGGGCGACGTCGATCGGAGAGACAGAACCGCCGGGCGGCGAGCCCCGACGCGCCACGGCCAACCATGCACGAGCTCGTAAGGCGTGTTGCATAAGGCTGTGATGTGATCTGGCAGGTCAAGGCCGGTTTCCGGTGGTTCTGGTCATGTTGGCAGGGCGAGGTTGCGCATCTGTGCAGGTCAGAGTGGGATGGTTCCGGGGCCCGGGTCAGCAACTGGCCGGCATGGGACCGACCTCGGTTCCGTTGATGCTGACTGCAAAGGGCGTCCAGGGGCGTCCAGGGGCGTCCAGGGGCGTCCAGGGGCGTCCAGGGGCGTCCAGGGGCGTCCAGGGGCGTCCAGGGGCGTCCAGGGGCGTCCAGCCGGTCCAGGAGGAGCGTTCAAGGCCATGTCAGGGCCTCATGTCTCGACGAGTCCGCACAGTCGGCGAGAGCCGTAAATATCACTTTGTGTTAGCCTCGGATGTTTGGACGGCTGTGACGGCTGGCGACTCCGTCCGTGCGGTTCCCTTGTTCGTCGGCTGCTCATTCCTGCCGGGCCTTCCTCGGTACTTTCCCCATGTGGAAGGCTCTTCATGAACCACCCGGACGGCCCCGGCACCTCGCACGGCGACCTTGCCCGGCCAGTGCCCCTCGCTACGACGGTGTCCCCGGCCGCCTTCGCCGACATGGAACTGCCGGCCGAGATTCTGCGAAGGCTCGACGAGCTCGGCGTGCGCGAGCCCTTCCCGATCCAGGCGGCCACGCTGCCCAGCGCCCTCGCGGGACGCGACGTCCTGGGGCGCGGGCGCACGGGATCGGGCAAGACGCTCGCCTTCGGCCTGTCGCTGCTCGCACGGACGGCCGGGCGGCGCGCGGAGGCGAAGCAGCCCCTCGCTCTGGTCCTGGTGCCCACCCGGGAACTGGCCCAGCAGGTCACCGAGGCGCTCGCGCCGTATGCCGACGCACTCCGGCTGCGGATGGCCACGGTCGTCGGCGGCATGTCGATCGGTCGGCAGGCCGCAGCGCTGCGCGATGGCGCCGAGGTCGTCGTCGCCACCCCCGGCCGCCTGCACGACCTCATCGAGCGCAAGGCCTGCCGCCTGGGACGAGTGCGGATCACCGTTCTCGACGAGGCCGACCAGATGTGCGACATGGGCTTCCTGCCGCAGGTCACCGAGGTGCTCGACCAGGTGCACGCCGACGGCCAGCGGATGCTGTTCTCGGCCACCCTGGACCGCGACGTCGACCAGCTGGTCCGCCGCTACCTCCACGACCCCGTCGTCCACTCCGTCGACCCGTCCGCGGGCGCGGTCACGACGATGGACCACCATGTGCTGGTCGTCCACGGCCCCGACCGGTACGCCGTCACCACGGAGATCGCCGCCCGCGACGGCCGCGTCCTGCTGTTCCTGGACACCAAGCATGCGGTCGACCTGCTCACCCGGCATCTGCGGGCCAGTGGAGTGCACGCTGCCGCCCTGCACAGCGGAAAATCCCAGCCGCAGCGCACGCGGACGCTCGCGCAGTTCAAGAACGGCCAGATCACCGTCCTGGTGGCGACCAACGTCGCGGCCCGTGGTCTGCACGTCGACGACCTCGACCTCGTGGTCAACGTCGACCCGCCCACCGACCCCAAGGACTATCTGCACCGCGCGGGCCGCACGGCCCGGGCCGGTCGGTCCGGCAGCGTCGTCACGCTGGTGCTGTCGGCCCAGCGCCGCGAGACGAGCCGGCTGATGGCCGAGGCCGGCATCGAGCCGACGGTCACCAAGGTGCGCTCGGGCGAGGCGGCGCTGAGCCGGATCACCGGAGCCAAGGCCCCCTCCGGCACCCCGCTCGACGGCGGGCCCGCCGCACCCCGGGCCAAGAACACCAACGTCCCCTTCCGCGGCCTGGGCACCAGCAAGGACGCCTCACGCGGCACCGGCGGCAAGTCTCGCAAGGCAAACGAGGCGCGCAAGCTCGCCGAGGCCCGCAAGGCGGCCCGGGTGCGGCGCGGAGACTGAGAGCCGCTGCCCTGATAGCCGCGGATTCCCCTGCCGTCGACGCGGCCTGCGCGAACTGCCGGTTCATCGCCTGCTGACCGTGTACGCCCGCCCTCACCCCGACCCGCTCACCCTGGCCTTCATGGACACCCTGACCCGGCATGCCCGAGCAGGTGCGGGCGGGGCAGTTCAGACAGCCTGCTCGAGCAGGTCTTGCGAGAGGGTCCACAGGCGCTGGGCGTTCGCCGGGTCGAGGGCGTAGCGACCTCGCCCTGCTGGCATCGGCCCCGCCGTTCCGCGCACCCGACAGCGAGTCGCCCCCGCCGGCGCTGCAGACGCTCAGCGGCCCGAGATCGTCCACACCGCCCGGGACTGGCTGGCGAAACTACATCTGGTGGCCGCGGGCTGCGGACTGACCACCGTGTCCTCCGCAATGGCCGCCGCCGCGCCACCCGGCGTGCGCATCCTGCCGGTACGCGGCGGACCCCAAGAGCTGCGGCGCCTGCTCCTGGCCCGGCTTCCCCAGCCACCCACCGAACCCGCCCTCCGCCTCGCAGCCGCCCTGCGCACCGCGGCCCTCGCCACCGACACCGTCCCCGATCCGTGACGCATGCCCGCCGCTCGGGCGATTGCGCGCCACGACGGCGTGCAGCATCCGGCTTGGGCACCGCTGCCCCGGTACCCCGCCCGCGGTCCAGCCGCGGTGCTCGGGCCGCGATGCCACGGGAACTCAGCGGTCCTGGCCCGCCGGGCCGGATAGGCCGGCTGGGGCCGTTCGTGGAACCGGCTAGGGCCGGGGTGCATTGACGACCTGGGTGGTCAGGGCGCGGGTGATGGCGCGTGCCACGGTGATCACGGCGGGGATGTGTGCGGCCGGTTGGCTCTGCTCGGTCGGAGGTTTCCGCGGACGCGGGGCCGCTGTCCCTTCGTACCGCTGCCGTCGTGCGAGCTGTTCACCACAAGCTCCGCGGATCGCGCCGGACGGGTCGTGAGCAGGGTGCGCCATCGCTCGTAGTACTCCGCACGGTAGGGAGGCTCTGGAGGCAGTCCTGCTCGACCTCCAGGCGCAGTGCGCGGTGCAGCCGCACATACGCGCGGACGGCAGGTGGCACAGCCGCAGAGCGGCTGGCGCACATGTGGGTGGCGTCGCTCAGCCCGAACCGGGCACGGGCAACTGCTCGAGGCTACGATCAGTCCTGCGCGGTTCCAAGGGCATTGCGCAGGAACGCCGTTGCCTGGTCGATGGCTCCGCGGGCGGCTTCGGAGCGACTCAGCGAGTTGAGCATCATGAAGTCGTGGACCGTGCCGTCGTAGCGCACCGTGGTCACCGGAACGCTGGCTGCCCGGAGCTTCGCGGCGTACGCCTCGCCCTCATCGCGCAGCACGTCGGCTTCGTCGACGATCAGCAGGGCGGGCGGCAGGCCGGAGAGTTGCTCGATGGTGGCACGGTTGGGAGATGCGGTGATCTCCGCGCGTTGGTTCGGGTCGGTCGTGTAAGCGTCCCAGAACCATTCCATCAGCTTGCGGCTCAGGTAGTAGCCGGTGGCGAATTGGTCGTAGGAACCGCTGTTCATCGCCGCATCCGTGACCGGGTAGTACATCGACTGCTGTACGAACGTGACGTCACCGCGCTGCTTGGCCATGAGGGCGAGTGCGGCGGTCATGTTCCCGCCGACCGATTCCCCGGCCACTGCCATGCGCTGTGCATCCAGCCCCTTGAAGGCCCCCTCGCGGGCGATCCACTGAGCGGTGGCGTAGCCCTGCTCGATGGCCACCGGATAGTGCGCCTCCGGCGACGGCGTGTACTCCACGAAGGCCACTGCCGCACGGGCGCCGACCGCCAACTCGCGCACCAGACGGTCGTGGGTACCGGCATTGCCCAGCACCCAGCCACCGCCGTGCATGTACAACACGACGGGCAGCGTTCCGGTGGCGCCCTGCGGCTTGACGATGCGTACCCGTACATCGCCCACCGCTGCCGGAACCGAAACCCACTCCTCGTCGACCGATAGCTTGTCGACCGGCGCGGCCTGGAGGTCGTCGAGCACCTTGCGCGCTGCGGTCGGATCCAGCTCGTACAGGAACGGATGTCGCGAGGTTGCGTCAGCGAGCTCCTGCGCCTCGCGCTCGAGGACAATTGAGGCGGTTCGACCAGTCATGGGAATGCTCCCTGGAGCGCATCGTGACGAGCGCAGGGCGTGAAGAGCGCCGCGCTGCGCTCGGGCTGCGGAGCGGTGGGCGGAGCCTCCGCCCTTTTTCAGCCCCTGATGGGTGTATATACCGACTGCAGTACGGTGAGCGCCGTCTTCCATGCTTCCGAGCGCGGCTGGTTCCCGGCTCTACCTGCCGCCTGTTCATTGTTCGGCATGGCGAGGTCTCCAGTGGCGGGCCGGCCGGGTCAGGTGAGCCAGTCGGTGTAGTGGGTGGGGGCGATGCGTGCGTCGCCCTTGGTGGTGAGCACATCGCCGTCAACGGCGGCGAACATGCCGGCGGTGTCGTCGGTGACGACCGTGCGGCCGTCGGGTCGGGTGTTCAGGGTGATCCGGCCGAGTTCGTCGAGGGGATGGACGTCGGGCCCGCCGATGTTGAGGGTGGCGTTCAGAGGGGTACCGGCGGCGACTTCGGCGACGGCGTCGGAGAGGTCCTGGGCGGCGATCGGCTGGAGTGGGGTGGTGGGCAGGCGGACGGTGTCGCCCTCGGTGGACCAGGACATGACGGCGGCGATGAACTCCATGAACTGGGTGGCGCGGACGATCGAGTAGGGGATCGGCCCGGCCTTGAGGATGTCTTCCTGCAAGACCTTGGCGCGGTAATAGGCGAGGTTGGGCACCTGGTCCGCGCCGACGATCGAGAGGATGACGAAGTGCCCCACCCCGCCCTTGTGGCCGGCGGCCAGGAGGTTGTCCATCGAGGTCTGGAAGAAGGCGGGAGAAGCATCGTCGAAGGTCGGGGAATTCGTCAGGTTGACGACGCCGTCGGCTCCGGCCACCGCCTCCTCCACGCCCCGGCCGGTGATCACATCGATACCTGTAGACAGCGAGTGCGGCACGGCCTCGTGCCCGGCGGCCTTCAGCTTCTTCACGACCTGCGACCCGATCAGACCGGTACCGCCGATGACGGCGAATTTCATGGGTCACCTTTCGTTGTGTATCGATAGGTCATGCGTCCAGATTGGGGCAACGCAGTGCATGGCGCATGCCGGCCCCCTCGCGCCCGTGCCGGTTCAGGCGGCAAGGCCGTCGATCGCCACGGGAAGGTGGCGGGGGCCACGCAGGACCGGGTTGGCGCGGTAGGGCGGCGGGTCCGCCATCAGCCGTGGATTCTTGATTCGTCGGAAGAGATGGGGCAGGGCCAGCTGCGCCTCCATCCGGGCCAGCGGGGCGCCGAAGCAGTAGTGGATGCCGGTGTAGAACCCGAGGTGCTGGTTGTCCTCGCGGTCGGGGTCGAACCGGTCGGGATCCTCGAAGCGCTTCGGGTCGCGGTTGGCCGAGGCCAGCAGAAGCCAGACCTGCGCACCCTTGGGGATGGTGGTGCCGGCGATGTCGATGTCGGACAGGGCGACGGTGAAGGGGATGAACTGGACCGGCGGTTCATAACGCAGCACCTCCTCGACGAGCGGGGCGACCAGGCCCGGTTCGGTCCGGAACCGCTTGAGGATGTCGGGGTGGCGCAGCAGCGTGAGCGTCGCGTTGCTGATCAGGTTGACGGTGGTCTCGTGGCCTGCGATCAGGAGCAGCATCGAGGTGGACACCAGCTCCGCCGTCGACATGCTGCCGTTGGGGCCGGTTTCCTGGGCGAGGTAGCCGAGGATCCCGCTACCGGGGTGGCGCCGCTTGGCCTCGATCAGGTCGGACAGGTAGGCGCCGAGCTCGCGGCGCGCATCCCGTGCCTTTTCTTTCCCTTGGCGGGGGTCGAGGCCGGACGCCACGGTGTCCGCCCAGCCATGGAAGCGGGGTTCGTCCTCGTGTGGCACGCCGAGAATCCTGCAGATGGCCGTGATGGGAAGGGGGTAGGCGAAGTCTTCGACGACGTCGACCTCGTCCTTGCCCTCGAGCGCGTCCAGCAGGTCGGTGATGGTTCTGGCGATGTCATCCCGCATGTCGTGGAGGAACCTGGGGCTGTGCGGGGGGCCGAACGGCCGCATCGTCGTGTTGCGCAGCCGGTCGTGCTCCGGCGGGTCGTGGAAGAGGAAGCTGGGCGGCAGATTCGCGTCCTCCTCGGCCACGGCGGGGCCGCCGGCGCCCGGGGCGCGGTTGCGCAGGTCGTTGCTGAGCCGCGGGTCGTTGGCCAGGCTCCGCACCTCGTAGTACGTGCTGACCAGGTAGGAACCGTCGTCCTGACGGGTGACCGGCGACTCGCGCAGGGCGGCGTAGAGCGGGTACGGATCGGCGCGATTCGCGAAGTCGGTGATCTGCGCGGACATGGTGCCGAGGGCCATGGTGTCTCCCTGTGGTGGCGGTCCGGGGCGAGGGTCAGGCACGTGGTGCGGTGAACTGGACGCACCGCTCGGTCGGTGAGTGGCCTGTCAGGGTGACGGTCGGCTCGTGGGTGGGAAGGCGGGGGTCCGGGAAGGCTGGGTCAACGGGCTGCAGTGTGTCGGTGCGGCGGTCCACCATCGCGTAGTCAGGGGGGAACGACGCTCCGGTCTCTATCTGCTGTTGATAGAACCCGAGCCACTTTCCCGAGTCGAAGGAGGCCGCGGCGATGACCCGGCCGCGATACCCGTACACCGCGACGAACCGCTCCTCGGCGAGCGCGCCCTGGGCTATGACCAACTGGTCGCCCATCGTGGGCACACCAACCGACTTGATGTTGACGCCGAACTGGACGGACCAGAACATCGGCACCCACAGGTGCGGGCGACGGTCCGGGCTCGCGCTGACCATGTTGTGTGCCGCGATCTGGGCCTGTTCCACCGCGTTGCCCCAGTGCTCCAGTGACAGGAACTGGTAGCCGAACAGCGGATGGGGGCTGCGGGCGACGTCACCGGCGGCGTAGATGTCATCGGTGACGATGCCGTTGACGTCGAACACCCGGCACCCGGCGTCGCAGGCGATGCCCCTGGGGCCGGCCGCCAGCCCGGAACCGGCGAGCCACTCGGTGTTCCGGATGGCGCCGAGGGATACCACCGCCACGTCGACGTCGATCGCCGATCCGTCGGACAGGTGGGCACGCCGGAGCCGCCCGGCCTGGTCGCCCTCCAGCGCGGTGACGCTGACACCGCAGCGCAGATCCACTCCATGATCGCGCTGCAGCCGCGCCGCCACCGCGGCGACCACCTCGCCGAGGGCGCCCACCAACGGCGCTGGGGCGCGTTCGGCGACGGTCACCTCCACGTCTCGCTCCCGGCAGACGGAGGCGATCTCGGAGCCCGTGAAACCGGCGCCGATCACCAGCACCCGGCGCGGGCCGGCAGCGAGTTTCCGGGACAGCCGGGCGGAGTCGTCGCGGGTACGCAGCACGAAAACCCCGTCCAGCGCCGCCTCTTCCGGATGGAACCAGGGCCGGGCCTTGGTCCCGGTCGTGATCAGCAGGCGGTCGTAGGGAAGGACGTCGCCGTTCGCCAGGCGTACGTGCTTGGCGGTCCGGTCCAGGCCCGTGGCGGCCACACCGAGACGCCATTCGGCGTCGATGTCGCGCTTGCGCGGCAGCGCGGTGTCCTCGGCGGCTTCCATCCCCAGCAGCACCTGCTTGGACAGCGGGGGCCGGTCGTACGGCTCGTACGGCTCGTCCCCGACCAGCGTGAGCGACCCGGTAAAGCCCAGGTCGCGAAGCGTCTCCGCCGCGCGCAAGCCGGCCAGCGACGCACCGACGACGACGATCCGGCCCTTCCGGCGGAGAGCCTGGACATCGGCGTCAGCCGACATGGCCCTCTGCCCCCTTGGCCGGTTCGTCGGAGAAGTCGACGAGAACGGCCTGGACCGGGCAAGCAGCCGCAGCCTGCTCGACTTGGTCACGCAGTCCCTCGTCGAAGCGGGAGGTGAAGAGCAGCGCCTCCCCGCCGTGCAGTACGAAGACGTCCGGGGCGAGGAAGGCGCACTGCGCGAATCCCTGACACCGGTTGAGATCGACGACAAGCCTCATCTGGAACCCCGCTCCTTGCTCGGGCCGCGATGACCGCAGGCTCCGCAGCCTCTCTGCGCTCGGTTCACTCGAATGGTCGGCGACATGCCCTTCTTCAGGATCAGCTCGGCGGGAGGGCCTCGCAACATGAGTGCAGCGCAGTCGGCGTCACCCGCTCCCACCAGGCCTTACGGAGCAAGACCAGCACGCACCCGGACACCCTGCCCCCCCCCGCCGAGACCGAGCCGGTCATGGTGACGCTCGTGCCACAGCAGTCCGATCTCCTCGATGAGCTCAGAGATCACCCCGGGCGGTAGCCCTGTGGCACGACAATCACGCACGAGCTCGTAAGGGCTGTCCCATAACCGGTCTTTGAGTCGCTGCGGACCGATCGACGTTGTACCGGCTGGGCTTCATCGGCTAGAGAACTCTCATTGTCACCGGGACAGCCCCAGGAACCGGGTAGCCGATTCCCACGCCTGATGGCCGTGCTCGGCGGAGTAATGGGGACTCCCGGGATCGCAGAAGCCATGGCGACAAGGATAGATCTCTGTCACCACATCTCTACGGCCTGCCAGCTTCTCGGCAACTGCCGGTGCCGAGAAGCTGGGCTCCTGCGCCGCGAAGACCACGAGGCACGGCGCGGCCGGCTGGACATCCAGGTGGTCACGGATCCGAGATCCGTAGAAGCACACAGTCTTGTCCACTGCGCCTGTCCCGGAAGCGAGCCATGCGCTGGTGGCTCCGACGCTGAAGCCGATGCAGAGCACTCTGCGATATCGCTCACGCAGGCCCCCGGTGAACTGCACGAGCGCTTGGCTCATACTCATCACGCCAGGGGCCCGCATGAATTCCCGGTATGCCTGGTGCTCGTCCTCCCGGGGATACACGAGGCCCGACGGCAGAAAACTGGGCGTGAAGACATCGCACCGGTAGGGGCGAAGCATCCTGGCAACGCCGATGATGTGGTCGTTGACACCGTAGATCTCGTGGGCAACGACCACAGCAGTGTCGTGACTGTGGTCACCCAGCGATCGGCTTGTCATGAAGGGAATGTAACCGAACTCGCGAACTAGATACTCACTGGATACTCAAGGGGAGGCAGCTGAGTTGGCGCTTGCTGTGCGAGCCGTGAGCTCGCTAATGGCTGTCGGGTAGCTGCTGGTCAGGCGTGAGGTCGTTTGGTGGTGGCTGGTGTGATCACGGCGTCCGCGCCGTCCTGCACAGCGCGTTCACCGGGCTGAGCCCGCGTGCCTTCGGCAACGCGATCCCTTCCTCACTCATCGCTGGCCGGGCTCGATACGTCTTGTGGGCCGGTGGGGGCGGGGGCATGTGGCGGGTGGCGGGGGAGGAGTGCGGCGGCGGTGAGGCCGGTGAGTCCGACGACTGCCAGGGTGATCATGGCCGCGGCGTAGGCGTGGCTGGTGAGGCCGGCGACGAGGATGGTGCCGGCGATGGCGGTGCCGAGGGAGGAGCCGAGGTTGGAGATGCTGCGGGACAGACCGGAGATCTCGCCCTGCTGGGCTTCGGTGAAGCTGGACTGAACGATGTTGACGGAGGGGGTGAGCATCACGCCGAGGCCGAGGCCGATGAGGAGCAGTCCGGGCGCGAAGGCCCAGGGGCTGGGTGAGCCGGCGACGACGAGGGTGAGAACGACGATGCCGGCGATGGTCGTGGCGAATCCCGTGAGGATGAGCGTGCGTTGGGCGCGGCGCTTGGCGAGGCGTTCGGCTGCGAGGGAGGAGACGAGGATTCCGAGGGTGGCCGCGGTGAAGATCACGCCGGTCTGGATCGCGTCGTATCCGCGGACGACCTGTAGGTAGGAGGCCACGGTGAAGGACACCCCCATGAGGAGCAGCCACTGGGTGTTCTGGGTGGCGAGCCCGAGATTGGAGGTGCGGCTGCGGAACAGGCTGGTGGACAGCAGTGGCTCCTTGCCGGCCCGTTCCCTGGCGCGGACCCACTGGAAGAAGCCGGCCAGGAAGAGAGCGCCGAGGACGAGCAGGGCGAGCATCAGCCAGATGTTGTTGTCGGTGGCAAGGATGCCGGTGATGACGAGGACGAGCCCGATGGCGGACAGGAGGGTGCCCACGGTGTCGAAGGGGCGGGTCGGGTCCGGCGGCAGGGGGTCCTCGATGCGGCGGCTGAGGACGATGATCGCGACGATGACCAGGGCCTGGAACACGAACGCGGCGCGCCAGCTGAGGGCCGAGGTGATGAGCCCGCCGATCAGTGGCCCGGCCGCGGCGCCGATTCCTCCGAGCGCCATGATCGTCCCGAATGCGCGGGCGCGTGAGGTCGTGTCGGTGAAGAGCAGTGTGGTGAGGATGTAGACGGGCGGGATGAGCAGGGCGGTGCCGACGCCTTCGAGGATCGAGTTGCCGAGGATGAGGACGCCCAGGCCCGGTGCCATGGCGCTCAGCAGGGCGCCGACGCCGTACACGACGAGGCCGGTGAGCAGGCACCGCTTGCGGCCGTAGCGGTCGGTCAGTTTGCCGCCGGGGATCATCAGAGCGGCCATCACCAGCAGGAAGATGGTGATGGCGATCTGGACGCCCTGCACGGTGGTGTCGAGGTCCTCGCTGATGTCGTTGATCATCACGTTCATGTTGGAGCCGGCGAAGCTGCAGATGAACTGGGCGAGGGCCAGCGGCGCGATGACCCGCCGCAGGCCGCCGGGCGTCCGCGCGGTCGGGGCGGTGTCACTCACCGGCGCCACCGCGTTCTGCCTTGTCGAGGTGCTCGTCGAGGGCGATGGCCGCGGCGACCAGCGCGAGGTGGGTGAATGCCTGGGGGAAGTTGCCGATCTGTTCGCCGGACGGGCCGATCTCCTCGGCGAACAGGCCGACGTGGTTGGCGTAGGTCAGCATCTTGTCGAACGCGTAGCGGGCCTGGTGCAGTCGGCCCGAGTGGGCCAGTGCCTCGACGTACAGGAAGCTGCAGAGGTTGAAGGTGCCCTCGGAGCCGCGCAGCCCGTCCGGGGAGGCCTCGGGGTTGTAGCGGTAGACGAGGCTGTCGCTGACCAGCTCGTGTTCCATGGCGTCCAGGGTGCTGAGCCAGGCCGGGTCGGTGGGCGAGAGGAATCCGACGCGGGGCATGAGCAGGAGCGAGGCGTCCAGGACGTCTGTGGCGTAGTGCTGGACGAAGGCCTGCCGCTGGTCGTTCCAGCCGTGTTCGATGATCTGCCGGAACACGGTGTCGCGCTCCTGCGTCCAGCGGGCGGTGTCGGCGGGTCTGGAGTAGGCCGTGGCCAGCCTGATGCCGCGATCGAAGGCGACCCAGGTCATCAGGCGGCTGTAGGTGAAGTCCTGTTGCCCGCCGCGGGTCTCCCAGATGCCCTCGTCGGGCCGGTCCCAGTGGTCGGCGAGCCAGTCCAGCATGCCGGCGAACGCCTTCCAACCGCGGATTCCCCCCATCTCGCCGGCCTCGGCCAGAGCGTCGGCGGCCTCGCCGTAGATGTCGAGCTGGATCTGGTCGGCAGCCGCGTTGCCCGCCCGTACCGGGGCCGAACCCTCGTAGCCCTCCAGATGGTCCAATACCTCCTCGGTCAGGTGAGGGTCCCCGTCGATCCGGTACATGATCTGTAGAGGATCGCCGGAGGTGGCACCCCCGGCGTCGAGACGCTCGCGCAGCCAGCGACGGAAGGCCGCCGCCTCGTCGGTGAAGCCGAGGTCGGACAGGGCGCTGACGGCGAGAGAGGAGTCGCGGATCCAGGTGTAGCGGTAGTCCCAGTTGCGCTCGCCGCCGATCTGCTCCGGCAGTCCCATGGTGGCGGCGGCGATGGGAGCGCCGGTGGGGGCGTAGGTGAGCAGTTTGAGGGTGATGGCCGAGCGGTTGACGATGTCGCGCCACCGACCGCGGTACGTCGAGGAGCGCAGCCACCCGTGCCAGAACGCCCGGCACGCCTCCAGCTCCGCCCAGATGTCGTCGGGTGACAGCGGGCCCGGGGCACCGCCGCCGCCCGCGTCGCTGGTCAGGACCACGGCAGCGGTCTGCCCCGCGGCAAGGGTGCAGCGGGCGGTGAGGTCGTCGTCATCGGGGTGGAGCACGAACGGGTCGGTGACCTGCAGGTGCAGATCGGAGTCGGGCCCGTGGAAGACCACCGCCGCCTCGCCGGTCCGCTCCAGGGAGTGCGGGGCGCGGCCGTAGTCGAACCGCGGCCGGCAGGTCAGGCGGAAGTCCAGGCTGCCCCGCACAACCCGCACCAGCCTGACCAGGCGGTGCCGGTCGGTGGGGGTGGCGTCGGTCAGGGGGGTCATGAAATCGGCGACCTCACCGACGCCGCCCGGCGCCATGAAACGGGTCACCAGGACGGCGGTGTCGGAGAGATAGAGCTGCCGGACCACCGGCTCCTGGCCGCCCGGCAGATGGGCGGACAGCCGGCAGTACCCTCCGCGTTCGCTGTCCAGCAGCGAAGCGAACACGCTGGGGGAGTCGAACCGCGGCGTGCACCACCAGTCGATCGTCCCGTCGGAGGAGACCAGCGCGGCGGTCTGGAGGTCACCGACCATCCCGTGATCGGCGATCGCCGGGTAGCCGCTCATAAGAATCTCCCGTCGTCCGTTGAAGCCGTGGCGGCGTTCGACGCCTGGACAGGAACATCAGGGTGCGACCTCGGGAAACGCCCAGCCCGAGAGACCCGGACCCGCGCCCCGGCACGGGCCCGCCTGTTCGGCCTGCCGATCACACAGCCAAACGAGATGGGACTCCGACAGCGCCTGCACCAAGACATGGCTCGTCATGCCCTCAGGCGCATTCTGCCGCGAGATTTCCGGCGCGGCCGGATGACGCGCGGTGACCGCACGGGGTGACTCTGGTGGCCACCGCCTGCCCGACATGCGGAGCGGACCAGCTCAGGAAACCTTCGAAGTGGTCCCCGACCTGGCTGAACGCCTTGACCGTCTCTGGCCGCGGCGACAAGTCCGTCCTCTCGGGCGCTGACCTGCTCTACTGACGTCGTCAGCGCGAGCAGTGGCGGCTGCCGGCCGAAGGCGCCCCGGATGACGCGACAGCCGACTACCTCCACCGCCACGTCGAGCCCACTGCCCGCGCCATCGACGGCCTGGAGAAGGCGCTGGCCGGCCTCGGCCCCCTCGACGACGCCCTCGCCCTGGACCTGCGCAAACCCCAGGACTACGTCCACCGCGTGTGGTCCACCGCTTTCCGCGCCGTCGACCTCGCCGACGCGTGCAGCGACGAGCAGGACGAGTACAGCGATACGTGCACAGCCGACGGCGACGACCCCGAACTGGACGCTGCATGAACACCGCCACCGTCCCTGAACCTCGCACCGCGGCGGCCCTGGCCGCACGCCGCCGCAAGACCGAAGCCGTCCTTGAACGCGTCCACTAGGCCATCGCCCGGCTCCGACGCGAGAAAGCCGCGCCGAACCGGCACCGAAGTCCTGATCCCTCCCACCCAATCACTCCACGGCCCGTCCATCGCCCCGGTGGTCGGGCCGTCCTATGAGACCTCCCAGGCGAGTTACAGCAACTGTCCACGGCGGCAGGCAGCGCCACTGCCCCAGTTCCCGCAAGGACCTGTGCAGGAGGGCACTTGGACAGGGAAATCGCAACTTCGACATGGCGCGCAGAGGCAGCTACCTTCACCTGGTCTTCGGTGATCGCCCACCGTCGCATAGGAGTTCCTTCAGGCTGAGCCACCCGCTACGGGATGAGTCGGTCACGCCCCAGGAATCCTCGCCCCGATGCGTAAGCCACCGAACCGGGTCCACACCAGGCACCCTCAACCAGGGAGAGACGCATGCCCCATCTTGCGCTGTACACATTCGGCGTCCTGAAGTCACCTATCGCCGATCCCTCACCTCTCACGCGCGAACTCCGCGACAGCGGCAAGGCCATCTACCGGAAGATCAGCCAGCACCCCGGATACCTCGATCGTGCTGAAGCGGCAGACCGCAGCCGGGGCACACACTTCGACTTGGACTGGGGTGCATGGGGAGAGTTCGCCGTACCGACCTGGTACGGCAAGGGCCGCACTGTGGAAACCGCTGCCCTGGACGCGACCCTCTCACTCTGGACCGACCTGCGCCCCGCCTTCGACGCCATCTACACCGGTCTGCACCGTGAGGCACTCAACAGGCGTTACGACTGGTTCGAGAGGACAGCACACCCGAATTACGTGTGCTGGTGGGTCTCCGACGGCATGATACCCACCTGGCAGGACGGGGTTTCCAGGCTGGAACACCTCCACGACCACGGCTCCGCGCCGCACGCCTTCACCTTCCGCCACTCATTCGCCCCGGACGGAACTCCGACCAGGATCAAAAGCATCGGGCCGAAGAGCGACCAGGTTCACTGACAAGGAAGCCTGAACGACTGGATTCACTGTCAAACGCCTCGATTGAATGACGGCGAACAGCAACGGCCTGGCTTTGTTCACGAACTCGGTTCTCGTGAACAAAGCCAAACGGCTCCGACTCCCCGTCATGGACATGTAGCCTATGAGTGTCCGCAGTTCAGAGCCGGTTCACGGGCTCCTGCGGTCGGTAAAATTGAATACCGGGGTGAGTTCCAGCTCCTGGTCCGCGAGCGCCTCGGGAAGGAGGCCGCCTCCCAGGTGCTGTGGTCCGCCCCGCGGGTGATCTGCATCGCGGAGAACTTCACCCGCTACGACCTCCACGCCGTCCACGAAATGGGCCGCACCATCGACCTGGTCACCTACCGCTGCTTCGGCGACAGCCTCCTCGCCTTGGAGACCGTCGCCTCCATCCAGGAGCCCGGCAGCCGCAGAAGCATTTCCCTGCCGTTCAACGCCTATGCACCGACTCCTGATCGCCACATTCCGCGGCGGCCGTCGTAAGCCAGGGTTGCCCGGCAGTAGTGGCGCCGACGGCGGCGACGGAGCGTGATCATCACCCCCACCACCCAGGGCGATTGCAAAGTCTTGGTGATCTCGTAGGTGTGCGGGTCAAGGACGTGCGGCAGGCGGGTCAGCTCAGGTGAGGAGTTTCGCGAGCAGAGCCATCTCGGTGGGCGGGTCGATCACCGGCTGGATGAGGAGTTCGTCGACGCCGGCCTGTTCCATGGTGGTGATGCGGGCGAGGAGGTCGTCGCGGGTGCCGACCAGGGCCAGTGTGTTCATCAGCGAGGGCAGGACCAGGTCCCGGTCCTGCGGTGCGATGCGTCCGAGGTAGTTGGGGTAGAGCTTGGTGTGCCGGTCCGGCGCGGTGGCGGTAGTGCCGCGCCGGTCGAGGAGCCGCCGCACCGCCTCGCGTTCCTCGAGGCCGAGTTGCTCGGCGAAGGCGGGTGTGTCGGCGGCTGTATCGGCGGCGAAGGCCAGCAGCGACAGGACGAGGTGGCCCGTCGCGTCCCGGGCCGCCTCGCCGTGGGGGTCCTCGTCCTCGTCGAGTAGGTGGAGCGAGGTGACCACGTAGGAGTCCGCCCGGGAGCCCGTGGGGGAGTCGGGGTCGCGGGGTGTGCCCTGGGCGGCGTGGCGGCGGGTGTCGTGCAGCGCGTGCCAGGCGGTGGGGTCCAGCAGGCCGAAGGAGATGAGGCCGGTGCCGCGGCGGCCGGCGACGGCGGCGGCCTTCGGTCCGAGCAGCGCGGCCACGACGAACTCGATCGGGTCGGCGGTGTTCACGTGCGCCCCGGCGTGCAGGAACCGGATGTCGCGGACCCGGTCACCTTCGCGGTACTCGGTCGAACGTCCGGCGCACAGGTCCTGCAGTGCGACGGTGAAGTTCTCCAGCCTGTCCGCCGTGGTCGGCCGCATGCCCAGGGTGCGCCGGGCGGTGTTTCCGGTGCCGACTCCGCAGATGATCCGGCCCGGTGCCAGGGCGTTGAGGCTGGCGAGCCCGCTCGCGGCGGCCGGAGCCGAGCGCAGCGCCGGTGAGGTCACGCCGATGCCGAGCCTGATGCGGCTGGTGGCCTTCGCACACAGGCTCAAGGCGACGAAGGGGTCGCCGTGGACCATCGGGGTGTCGTTGACCCAGAAGCTGTGCAAGCCCAACTCCTCGGCCCGCACGGCGAGGTCCTCCACACCGGGCTGCGCGGCGACAACGACGCCTGCACGCATCAAAACCTCCAAGGTGCGAGGATCGAATCGAACCCGCTCAGCATGGCAGGTCCCGGCGCAGGGCCGTCCATGCCGTGTCTCGTCAAGACCCTGTCGCCGTACCGGGTGGCGGGCATGTCGCTGACGGAGCGGCTGGTCAGGTTGCCCGGCCCGCGCCGTAGGCGGGGAGTACGTCATCCGTTCGTGAGTGTGGTGCTGATCGCGGCGTCCGCGGTAGTGGCCGGCGCCCGCTCATACACGGCGATCGGGCAATGGGCCGCTGCGGCCCCGCAGACCACCCTGGCCCGGCTGGGTACCCGGGTCGTCGGCGCCTTCGCGGTGCGTATCGCGCCCAGTGCAGCGACCATCCGCCGGGCGCTGGAGCGGGTCTGCCCAGGCGGGCCGGCCGACTTGGCCGGTGGCGATCCGGCCGGGGCTACCACAGTCGCAGTGGACCGCAAAGAGTGCCCGCGGCTCCCGCAACGGCCACGTCCCGTCCGCACATCTGCCGGCCGCGACGGCTGGCGACGGGCAGACGATCAGTCAGCTGTGGGTGCCGGACAAGACCAACGAGATCACGGGCTTTGCCCGGCTGCTCGCGCCCTTCGGCTTGACCGGGATCGTCGTCACCGCCGACGCGCTGCACACCCAGCGCGAGCACGTCCGCTTCCTCACCCGGGACCAGCGGGACCAGCAGGCGCACTACCTGCTGGTGGTCAAGAACAACCAGCCGTCCCTGTCCACGGCGCTGCGCCCGCTGCCTGGAGCCGGGTCACCGCCCGCCATGCGGCCCGCAGCCGCGGGCATGGTCGGCGTGAACGGAGGGTCGTCAAGGCGCTGACCGTTGACGGGCTGGAGCCGGACTTTCCTGGCACGATCCAGGCCGCTCGGATCATGCGCGCCAGATCACACGACTTGGCAACAGCCCTGGGTGCGGTAGGGAGGGATAGAGCCGCTCGCGCGGTCGCGGGACAGGTCGGTGGGGCGCTGGGCGGTGAGTGCGCCGACACGTGCCCGCGTCTCAAGAACCACGACTACGACGGCGACTGCCATCGTCATCTGGCTCCGCGACCTCGCCAAAGAGCCATCAGACACCACCTAGGCGTTTCAGGGTCGGGCGGCGTCGGGCCGAGGGAGGCTCCGAGGCTTCCCCGGCCCGATGCCACGGCAAGTGCGCTGCCCTCAGAGCAGGCCAGCCGCCTAGTGGATCAAGGCTCCGACGAAGGCGTGGATCCCGGCCACGGCCCAGCTCAAGAGCTGACCGGTAATGGGCAAGAGCATCGCTGCACTCCTGTCATATGGGCCGCTCATCATCGCGGCCTGGTGGCCGGATCAACGACGCCCCGTCCGGTCGGACACGTCCTAACTGATACGCACGTGGCAAGGGCGGTGATCACTGGTACCCGTCGTCATGCCGTAAGACCTCGCCGACCTCTCACCGGCTGACCGAGACCCGAACGAGGCTCCCGCCCGCCCCCGGTCGTCGGTCAGGCGTCAGGCGCATCTCAGCGCCGGAGGGCTACAGGGGCCTTATGTTGGCGGCCTGCAGGCCCTTGGGGCCTGTCTTGACCTCGAATTCCACCTTCTGGTTTTCCTGCAGGACCTTGAAGCCCTCCTGCGGCGGTGGAGGCTCTGCGCACGCTCCGGGCGGAGCGTCCGGACGTCAGCTCTGCGGTGCGTGCTCGTCGCAGGGACAAGAGCTTCCCCCTGACCTCGTCCCAGCTCGAGCGGCATGTGGCAGGCGTCGTCCAGCAGGCCCTCGGATTGGCCGTGGATTCGTGCGCGGGCTCACGCGTCCTCGATCACCGGATACGGCACATGCGTGCGCCCGTTCGGGTCGATGGCCAGGCGTCCGCCGGCCGGCGGGCGGGCCCGCTGGGCGCAGTCGCGGCGCTCGCAGATGCGGCAGCCCAGGCCGATCGGGGTGGCGGCCCGGGGGTCGTCCAGGGGGACACCACGGGCATAGACGAGGCGGTGGGCGTGGCGCAGTTCGCAGCCGAGGGCGACGGCGAAGTCGGCGCGCGGAGCGTGGTGGCCGAGGCCGCTGCGGGTGACCGTACGGGCGAGCCAGAAGTACCGCTTCCCGTCCGGCATTTCGGCGACCTGGGTCAGTATGCGGCCCGGCGCGGAGAACGCCTCGTACACCGTCCACAGCGGGCACGTGCCGCCGAGGCGCGAGAAGTGGAAGTCGGTCGCCGACTGGCGCTTGGAGATGTTGCCGGCCCGGTCCACCCTCAGGAAGGAGAACGGCACCCCGCGCTGCCCGGAGCGCTGGAGGGTGCTCAGCCGGTGGCAGACCGTCTCGAAGCCGACACTGAAGCGGGCCTGCAGCAGCTCGATGTCGTAGGACAGTTCCTCCGCCGCGGCGCGGAAGGCGGTGTACGGCATGAGGAGCGCGCCGGCGAAGTAGTTGGCGAGGCCGATCCGGGCGAGGGACACCGATTCCGGTGAGACGAGGGCCGGGCCGGTGGCGAGGGCGTCGATCAGCCCGGACTGCTCGGTCAGGGCCAGCTGGGTGGCGAGCTGGAACGCCCGTTGCCCGTCGCTGAGCCACGGCGACAGGAACACCAATCCGGTTCGGGGATCGAAGCGGCGGACGTCGACCGCACGCGTTCCGGACGCCGGGACGGCCTTGATGCCGTGGCGGGCTTCGAGGCGGGCGGCGACCGCGTCGGCAGCCCGGCCGGGCCGCAGCCCGGTCCCGTCGCTCTGCGCGAGCTCCTCCGCTGTACGCTCGGCCGCCTCGTCCAGCAGCGCGAAGTGGTTGTGGTGCTCGTAGAAGAAGTCCCGTACCTCGTCGTGCGGTTCGGCGGGCGGCAGTACGGCGGTGTCCCCCGGGCCGGCGAGGGCGGCGGCGCGTTCGGCGGCGTCGCGGTAGCGGCGGTGCAGCGCGACCAGGGCGCGGGCGACCTCCGGGTGATCCCGGGCGATCTCCGTGACCTCTTCGGCGGGCGGTGGAGTCCCGGTGCCGCACGCCTCGTCACCGAGGGCGGCCCGCAGGTCGGTGGCCAGGCGTTCCTCGTCGGCTTCGGAGAAGAACTCGGGGTCGACTCCGAAAACTTCGGCGATCCGCAGCAGGACAGGGGCCGTCAGCGGGCGCTGGCTGTGCTCGATCTGGTTCAGATAGCTCGTGGAGATGCCGAGGGAGCGCGCCAGCTCCACCTGGTTGAGCCCGTGCTCGCGCCGTAGCCTCCGCAGCTTGGCGTGTGCGTAGATCTTCCGGACCGGCGTCCTCGTCATCCGCTCACCTTCCGCCCCTCGTCTTGCGAAAAATAGCATCCGCATCTTTCGCAAGATTCGCAGTTTCACAGCTCCTGCCTGGACGGATTCCACAGAATGGAGCCGTCGCTCTCACGGCCCACGGCGGGCAGTGTCCGGTGTGTACGCAGCATCCGACGCACGCCGCGAGGAGTCCCGTGATCGACCATCAGGTACGTGTCCACCCCAGCGCCGACCGGCTGCCCCGCGAGCAGCAGCTCGCCTGGAAGCTGGCCGCCGTAGCCACCGGCACCGAGCATGTGGCCCCCGAAGCCGCCGCGATGGCCGTCAACCGGGTCATCGACAACGCCGCGGTCGCCGTCGCCTCCCTGCGCCGCCGCCCGGTGGCTGTTGCCCGCGCCCAGGCGCTGCCGCACCGCTCCACGCAGGGCGCCTCGGTGTTCGGTGCCGGCCCCGCCGTGCGCGTGTCCCCGGAGTGGGCGGCCTGGGCCAACGGGACCGCGGTCCGTGAGCTGGACTTCCACGACACGTTCCTGGCCGCCGACTACTCCCACCCCGGCGACAACATCCCGCCCCTGCTGGCCGTCGCCCAGCACACCGGCCGCACGGGCGCCGACCTGCTGCGCGGCATCATCGCCGCGTACGAGATCCATGTGGCCCTGGTCAAGGGCATCTGCCTGCACAAGCACCGCATCGACCACGTGGCGCACCTGAGCGCCGCCACGGCCTGCGGCCTCGGCGCGCTGCTGCGGCTGCCGACCGAAACGGTGTACCAAGCGGTGCAGCAGGCCGTGCACACCACCACCGCGACCCGTCAGTCCCGCAAGGGCGAGATCTCCAGCTGGAAGGCGTATGCCCCCGCCTTCGCCGGCAAGGCCGCCATCGAGGCGGTGGACCGGGCGATGCGCGGCGAGAGCTCCCCGTCACCGATCTACGAGGGCGAGGACGGCTTCCTCGCCTGGATGCTGGACGGCCCCGGCGCCTCGTACACCGTCTCGCTGCCGGAGCCGGGCGAGGCCCGGCGCGCCATCCTCGACACCTATACCAAGGAGCACTCCGCCGAGTACCAGGCCCAGGCGGTCATCGACCTGGCACGGCGGCTGAGCGAGAAGGCCGGACCGCTGGACGGCGTACGCGAGATCGTGCTGCACACCAGCCATCACACCCACCATGTGATCGGCTCCGGCTCGGGCGACCCCCAGAAGTACGACCCGCAGGCCAGCAGGGAAACCCTGGACCATTCCGTGCCGTACATCTTCGCCGTGGCGCTGGAGGACGGCACCTGGCACCACGAACGGTCGTACGCGCCCGAGCGCGCGCAGCGCCCGGAGACCGTCGCCCTGTGGCGGAAGATCTCCACGGTGGAGGACCCGGAGTGGACCCGCCGCTACCACGACCCCGATCCGGCCCGCCGCGCCTTCGGCGGCCGGGCCGTGATCACCCTGGCCGACGGCACGGTGATAGAGGACGAGCTCGCCGTCGCCGACGCACACCCGGCCGGCGCCCGCCCCTTCGACCGCCAGGGCTACACCGCCAAGTTCCGGACGCTCGCCGAGGGCATCGTCCCCTCCGGGGACCAGGAGCGGTTCCTGCAGGCGGCGAGCCGGCTCGCCGAGCTGGATGCGCCTGGACTGGACGGCCTGTTCCCGGCCGTCGACCACGCGTTCCTCGCCGCGTACGACTCCGCACTGCCGATGGGCCTGTTCTGATGCTCCACACCCGCACCACCCCAGCCGAACGCCGCCGGGACCTGCGCGAGAAGCTGGCTTCCGGCCGCCTGCTGCGCGTGCCGGGCGCCATCAGCCCGCTGTCCGCCCGGCTGATCCAGGACACCGGCTTCGACGCCGTCTACCTCTCCGGCGCCGTCCTCTCCGCCGACCTCGGGTTGCCGGACATCGGCCTGACCACGGCCACCGAGATCGCCGGCCGCGCCCAGCAGATCACCCGGGTCACCGACCTGCCCGTCCTCGTCGACGCCGACACCGGCTTCGGCGAACCCATGAACACCGCACGCACCGTGCAGCTCATGGAAGACGCCGGCCTGGCCGGACTGCACCTGGAGGACCAGGTCAACCCGAAGCGGTGCGGCCACCTCGACGGCAAGAGCGTCGTGCCACGCGAGGAGATGGTCCGCCGGGTACGGGCCGCCGCCGACGCCCGCCGCGACCCGGACTTCCTGCTGATGGCCCGCACCGACGCGCGCGCCGTCGAGGGGCTGCCCGCCGCCATCGACCGGGCGAAGGCGTACGTGGACGCCGGCGCCGACGCCGTCTTCCCCGAGGCGCTGGCGGACGAGGCCGAGTTCGAGGCGTTCCGGAAAGCCGTGGACGTGCCGCTGCTCGCCAACATGACCGAGTTCGGCAAGGGCCGCCTGCTGGACGTCACCACACTGGAGAACCTCGGCTACAACATCGCCCTCTACCCGGTCACTCTCCTGCGCCTGGCCATGGGCGCGCTCGAGGAGGGACTGCGCGTCCTGGCCGCCGAGGGCACCCAGGAGTCCCTGCTGCCGCGGATGCAGACCCGCTCCCGGCTCTACGAACTCCTCGGCTACGACGAGTACGCGGCCTTCGACTCGACGGTCTTCGACTTCACCCTCCCGCCCGGCACCTGACACGCACCGGAGAGCCCGCCATGACCACCACCACGCCCGAAATCCACCGCGGCCTGGCCGGTGTCGTCGTCGACACCACCGCCATCTCCACGGTCATCGAGGAGACCAATTCCCTCACCTACCGCGGCTACCCCGTCCAGGAGCTGGCCGCCCACCGCTCGTTCGAGGAGGTCGCGTACCTGCTGTGGTACGGCGAGCTCCCGGACGCCGCACAGCTGCGGGACTTCCGGGCCCGCGAGCGCGCGCTGCGCCCGCTGGACCGCACGACCGCCGAACTGCTCGCCCGGCTGCCCGCGACCTGTCACCCCATGGATGTCCTGCGGACGGCCGTCAGCTTCTTCGGCGCCGAAGACCCCATCGAGGACGACGGCAGTCCGACCGCGAACCGCGCCAAGTCGCTCACCCTGCTGGCGAAACTCCCCGTCGTCGTCGCCGCGGACCACCGGCGCCGCCGCGGCCTGGACCCCGTCCAGCCCGACCCGTCCCTCGGCCTCGCCGAGAACTTCTTCCACATGTGCTTCGGCAGCGTGCCGGAGCCGGAGATCATTCGGTGCTTCGAGATCTCCCTCATCCTGTACGCCGAGCACAGCTTCAACGCCTCCACCTTCACCGCCCGGGTCGTCACCTCCACGCTCTCCGACCTCTACAGCGCGGTCACGGCAGCCGTCGGAGCGTTGAAGGGACCGTTGCACGGCGGCGCCAACGAGGCCGTGATGCACATGCTGGAGGAGATCGGCGACCCGGACCGCGCCGAGCAGTGGCTGGACCGGGCGCTGGCCGACAAGCGCAAGATCATGGGCTTCGGGCACCGCGTCTACAAGCACGGCGACTCCCGCGTCCCGCTGATGCAGGAGGCCACCGACCGGCTCGTCGCCCGAGCCGGCGACCCGGAGGTGACCCGGCTCGCCGCCCTCCACACCGCACTGCGGCAGGCCATGCTCAGCCGCAAGGGCATCCACCCGAACCTCGACTACCCCGCCGGCCTCGCCTACCACCTCATGGGCTTCGACATCCCCGCCTTCACGCCGCTCTTCGTGATGAGCCGCGTCACCGGCTGGACCGCCCACATCACCGAGCAGCTGGAGCGCAACGCACTCATCAGGCCGCTGGCCGCCTACGCCGGGCGGCAGCAGCGGCCCGTACCCGCCGCGTGAGGGCCGGCCCGCCCCCGCCGTCCCGTCGCTCCGGTGTCCGAAAACGCCCGGACGGTTGAGAAAGGCTGCGATTCGTGCCGCTGTGACTTACCGCACTGTGTCTTCGAGGGTCCGGTGATCGACGGAGGGCGCGCCGGTTGACGGCGGGAAACAAGTGGAGCCCGCCCGTCCCGGTATGACGGTCAGTCGCCCGACGAACGCACTGGTGTGAACGGCACTAGGCCGCCTTCCTGGTGGCCTGACGCACTGCCGCGCCGCCGCTACCTTGTCCCCGTGCGCGGACCGGAAAGCTGGCCGAGGCGGACCGCTGAAGGTCTGCTCTGCGCCTGCGTCTGCCTGCTGCTCGGCATAGCGGGACACGGAGCGGCCGGAGGGCACCTCCCCGGCGCGGGCGCGCTGCTGCGCGTTCTCGCCGCCTTGTCGGTGCTCGGCACGGCGGTCCGCGGTGTCCGGCGGCTGCGGTTCGACGCCGCGGTTCTCCTTGCCGGCGGGGCGCAGTTCGCGCTGCACTTCGTCCTGCACCTGCTGTCATCCTCCAGCGTCGAGCGGGCGGACGGCTCCGGGCATGTCGCGCATCACTCCGGGTCCTCCGCCGGCCATCACATGGCGGCGCATGCGCTCCCGACCGGCCGGATGTGCGGCGAGCCCCCGGGCGCCGGTGCGGGGTGCGCCGAACCCTGGGATCTTCCTGGCCCGCTCGGGGCGGAGACGAACGCCGCAGGCGGCGTCGGGCACGAGATGACGGCCGCGATGACCGCGGGGCACGCTCTGGCCACCCTGGGGACGGCCGTGTGCCTGCTCTTCGGCGAGCGGATCCTGCGCCGCATCGCCGGCCTGCTGCTGCGCGGCCTCCACTGCCCCGTCCTGGCCACGTCGCCGGTACCTCCCACTTCGCGCGTTCCGGCGCCCGGAGCCCCGCTTCGCCTCTCCTTCGGTGCCCTCCTGGCTCGCGGCATTCCCCGGCGCGGCCCTCCCTCGCTGCTTCCGGCCTGATCGCCCGGCACCGCTTCCGCGATCACGACACCCCGCCGCCACGCGGCGGGTCCTCCTGTCCTTGCCGGACGCGCCGCGCCTGCGGCGCTCAGCACCATGGGATCACCCGCATGCCCACCATCGAAGAACCCACCCAGAGTCCCCCGAACCGTCCCCCCACCGAAGGTCCGGAGCCGTCGGCGACCCGCTCCTGGCAGGGCGTGCGCGCCCTCCTGCTCCGGATGCACTTCTACGCCGGCGTATTCGTCGCCCCCTTCCTGTTCGTGGCCGCCCTGACCGGCCTGCTCTACACCTTCACCCCACAGCTCGACCAGCTTTTCTACGGCGACAAGCTGACCGTCGCCGCCGTCGGCGACGCGCCGCGACCGCTGGCCGAGCAGATAGCCGCCGCGCAGGCCCACCACCCGCACGACACGCTGGCCTCCGTCATCACCCCGCCGGGACCGGAGGACACCACCCGCGTGGTGTTCTCGCTGCCCGAGCTCGGCGAGAAGCAGCTCACCGTGTTCGTCGACCCGTACACGACCCACATCCGGGGTGAGCTGACCACCTCGTTCGGCTCCACCCCGCTGACGACCTGGCTCGGTGACCTGCACCGCGACCTGCACCTGGGCGACGTCGGCCGCCTGTACTCCGAAGCGGCCGCGAGCTGGCTGTGGGTGCTCGTACTCGGCGGACTCGTGCTGTGGATCGGCCGCAGTCGGGGCCGGCGCGCCCGCGGTGCGCGCGGCGTCCTGCTGCCCGACCGGGCCGCGCGCGGCGTGCGCCGCACCCGTAGCCGGCACGCCGCCACGGGCGTGTGGCTCGCCCTGGGCCTCCTGTTCCTCAGCGCGACCGGGCTGACCTGGTCGACGTACGCCGGGGAGCGCTTCGGCCGGGCCCTGGACGCCGTCCAGGGCCACGCCCCCGAACTGGACACCCAGCTGCCCGGCGCGACTCCGCCCGCCGATGACGAGCACGCCGGCCACGAAGGCCACGGTGGGGCACCCGCCGCCGAGCAGGCCGCCGCCGACCCCGCCGCCTTCGACGCCGCCCTGCGCACGGCCCGCGAGGCCGGGCTCGGCGGCACCGTGCAGATCACCGCGCCGGACGCACCCTCACATGCCTGGGCCGTCGCCCAGAAGGACAACGTCTGGCCCGTCCACTACGACCGGGTCGCCGTGGACACCGCCAACGGCAAGGTCACCGCGCACAGCCGGTGGGCCGACTATCCCCTGACCGCCAAGCTCACCAAACTCGGCATCCAGGGACACATGGGTGTCCTCTTCGGCATCGCGAACCAGATCCTCCTCGCCGCTGTCGCCATCGGCCTCATGTCGGTGACCTTCTGGGGCTACCGGATGTGGTGGCAGCGACGCCCCACCCGCTCCGACCGGCCCGCTCCGGTGGGCAAGGCGCCCGCCAGGGGGACGTGGCGCAAGATCCCGCTGCCCGCCCTGATCGTCGGAGCCCCGGCGGTCGCGGCCCTGGGCTGGGCCCTGCCGGTCCTCGGCGTCACCCTGCTCGGGTTCCTGCTGATCGACGCGGTCGTCGGCCTGGCCAGACACCGGCGCGCCGACTAGGCAGCAGACAAGCAAGCGAGCACATGGACCGCTCGCCCGAAGGCGCTCGCCACGTCGCGGCTCACTGCCGGGACGTGGCGAGCGCGCTGCCATGATCAACAGGTTCGATGCTGCGACTTGGACTGCGGAAGGGCCTTCCAGGTCCCGCGGAGGATTCACCACCGAGGTCAGTGGCTCAGTGCGGCCATGGCCGCGTTGTGGCCCGGGATGCCGCTGACCAGGCCGCCGCGTGCCGCGCCCGAACCACACAGGAGGATGTTGGGGTGGGCGGTCTCCACGCCCCACCGGGCAGCCGCCGACAGCTCGTCACCGTTGTCCGTGTCGTCCCTGTAGGGGAATTCGAGCGCGGAGTGGAAGATGTTGCCGCCCGGTAGGCCCAGTTCCCCCTCGAGGTCCAGGGGGCTCTTGGCCTCGATGCACGGGCGGCCGTCGCTGTCGACGGCCAGGCAGTCGGCGAGGGGCTCGGCGAGGTGGGAGTCGAGCTGTTCCAGCGTGGCTCGGAGCAGTCGCTCCCGGGTGGCGTCGTGGTCGGTGGTGAACAGCCGGCTCGGCGTGTGGAGCCCGAAGAGGGTGAGGGTGTGGTACCCCTCGCGGGCCAGTGCGGTGCCGAGGACGGAGGGATCTGTGAGGGAGTGGCAGTAGATCTCCGAGGGCGGGGCGGACGGGATTCGGCCGATGGACGCCTGTCGGTAGGCGGTCTCCAGCTCTTCGTACCCCTCGCTGATGTGGAAGGTCCCCGAGAAGGCGGTGTGCGGCTCGACGGCGGTGTCGCGTAGCCGGGGCAGCCGTCGCAGCAGCATGTTGACCTTGAGCTGGGAGCCCTCGGCCGCCGGTGGGGGCGGCTCGCCCAGGAGCCGGGCCAGTTCGTGCGGTGAGGCGTTGACCAGGACGTGCCGCGCAGCGAACGTACCCTGCGGGGAAGTCACCTCGGCCGTGTGGCCGTCCGTGGCGATGTGCGTCGCTTCGCACTCCGTGAGGATGTGCGCGCCGGCGGAGCGGGCCGCGTCGGCGAGGGCGTCGGTCAGTGCCCCCATGCCGCCCACGGGGACGTTCCAGTCGCCGGTGCCGCCGCCGATGACGTGGTAGAGGAAACAGCGGTTCTGGCGCAGCGTGGTGTCATGGGCGTGTGTGAAGGTGCCCACGAGAGCGTCGGTGAGCATCGTGCCGCGCACGAGGTCGTCGTCGAAAGCGGCCTCGATGGCCTCGCCGAGGGGGCGCTCGAAGAGGGCTTCCCAGGCGGCCCGGTCGTCGATACGGGCTCGTAGTCCGGCTCGGGTGGGAAGCGGTTCGGTGAGGGTGGGGAAGACCCGCTCGGCCACATGGCGGGTCATGCCGTGGAACCGCTGCCAGGAGTCGAATTCCTTGTCCGATCCCGTGAGCCGGGCGAACGACGCGCGGGTGCGGGACTGATCACGCTCCACCAGGAGGCCGGTGGGCCGCCCCGCACGCGCGGTGGGGGAGTAGGAGGAGACTGCGCGCCTGCGGACGGTGAAGCGCAGCCCGAGGTCCTTCACGATCTTTTGGGGCAGCAGGCCGACGAGATAGGCGTAGCGTGAGACCCGGGCGTCGAAGCCGGGGAAGAGGCGCGTGGAGACGGCCGCACCGCCGGTTCGGCCGAGGCGTTCCAGGACGATCACCCGGCGCCCGGCACGGGCCAGATAGGCGGCGGCGACCAGACCGTTGTGACCACCGCCGACGATCACCGCGTCGTACGCCCCGACGGCCTGCCCGGCCGGGGGGCGGGCTCCCGTCCGGTGGGCGGCGTCCGGGATCGTCCCGGGTATGTCCCTCGATGTCGCCATGTCTCTTCGTAGCACGCGTCGATCGGCGCGGCCAGACCCCGGCGAAGCGAGGCCGGGGCATCCGGCGCCCCGGCTTACGGCGGCGCGCCGGTACGGGATGACCACGCCGACCTCGGCGGTCGGGTAGGTCGCGGCCATGCTGTGGGCCAGCCGCTCGACCGTGTCGTCGTCGGACAGTTCACTGGGGCGTACGGTGACCGTCAGCAGGAGCGAGGAGATGGGGGCTTGCGCCTCCTCTTCCTTTTGAGCTCCTTCTTCGCCTTGTGGTTCCTCTGCGTCCTGTGCCTCCCGGGCTTCCGGGCGGGCGAGCAGGACGCCCGCGTACACACAGCCGCTATTGGCGAGCAGATCGACCATCGAATGCTGGGCCAGTACCGCGTGCAGGATCTCTTCGTCGCTGGGCTGGGAGTCGAGGGCGGTGAGCCTGTCGATGATCGTGTCGGCCCGATCCTCGGGCGAGAGGGTGAAATCGCAGTCCTCGAACTGCTCCGGTACCGAGAAGGTGAACGGCAGCCGCGGCCTGAGGAGCGTCAAGCCCAGTACCTCGAATCGAAAACTCCGATAATCCGGAGATATTGCAGTCGTGCTCCATCTCCTGGCCGCATCAAAAACGTACAGCCGGCGCAGAATCGCCCACATCGGATCTATCGGGCCATCGATTCAATGCCAAGCGGAATGAGTCATGGGCCGGAATCATCGAGGGCACCACAGCGGATGCCGGAACCGCGGACACCAAAGGCCACGCGCGGCAGCGGTTCCGGCGACACGGTCAACTGGGCACTCCACAGCCATGGCTCGAATCCACGACACAACCGTTTCTGCTCAGGGGAAAGAAGTCGGTAAGGGCTGGATTCGAAATATGCGGAAGATCCGGCGAGTTGGTCGACCGTCCCGGAAGCGCTTGATCCGGGACATGCCTCAAGGTCGTGAGGTCGTCATCCTTACGCTACACCCGCTGGAAATTGACGACCGTTAATTCGCCGCGACAGAGGGCCCGGACACGGTCTTCTTCGCCAGCTCGTACACCGGAAGGATCTGCCGGTGCTCCGCCGTGTCGAAGCCGCGGAGCTGCACGACGACCACGCCCTTCGGGGTGGACAGCGCGAGCGCCCGCTGCTCCCGGTTCTCCTTCAGCTTCGGGCTGTTCAGCTTGTAGACGACCTCCACCGCCGGGAGCCCGCCGACCTTGAGGTCCTGGTACTTGCTCTCGACGAGGTACTCCCCCTCCTCGGTCATGAAGACATCGAGCACATGCCGCGCGGACGAGTCCGTCGCGGGCCCGGTCCACACCAGCATCCTGCTGATCACGCGCTCCTTCGTGTCAAGCTCACAGGCTCCCTTGAGGGACTTGTGGTGGGTCAACTCACCGAGGAACTCGCTGTCGACCGCCGACATCGCCTTCGCCGTCCAGCCCTCGGCCGTCTCGAACGACACCGGGAGTTCACACGCCGAGCCGGCCTCGCCGACCCTGGTACCGCTGCCCCGCCCGGACTCGGTGCTCGCCGTCGCGGCAGGCGCCGCGGACTTCGACGACTCCGATTTCCCCGCGGCCTTGCCGGCCGCCTCCGCCGTGTCGGCCTTACCGGCCTTACCGGCCTTGTCGTTGCCGGAAGCGCAGCCGGTGAGCACACCGGCCATGAGCGCGGCGAAAACCAGTCCCTCTGTGAATTTGCGCATGAACCTTTCCCTGCCGATTAAGCAAACGGAAAGTAAAATAGCCCGGCGCGCCGGTCCGGTGCAAAACGTTATTCTCCCCTGGGCGTTCGCGGCTCCCCGGCCGCCGCCTCCGCCGGACGGCGGGTGTTTTGGGCGCCGCGGGACGCGGCACGAAGTGGTCCCGACCTCGACTACGAGCACTGGCGGCGAGTTGCCCCTGCGAACCCGAAGCGGATCGGCGGATCCGAGTGGGACCGCGAACTGGCCGCATTCCAGAGCCTGTACTCGTGGGCGAAGAAGGAGGGCCGTCTTCCACGGAATCCGGTCCTCATGAAGGAAGTCCTGGGGCGCAACGGCGAGGTCGTGTCTGTTCCCGGACAGCGGGCGGGGGACGCCCGGCCGAGCAACGTTCACTGGCTGACACCGCGGACCTGGCGCCGTTGGATCGGCATCGGGCCTCGGCGCGATTGCCGCCGTCTTCGCGCTGGCCATGGCGGCCTCCCGCGCCTGGGTCGGCGCCCACTACCCGCACGACATCGCCGCCGGCCTCGCTGCCGGAAGCCCATAGCCCGACCGTGTGACATGCCCGGACGAATACGGCTGCGTGGCGCGCCGGTCTGTCCCGCCCGCGACGCAGGGTGCTTTGGTCTGGGGGCCGGGCATGCGACGGCTCCCGTGGCCGTCCTGGCGGCCGGCCGGCTTCCGGCCTTCTAGTGCGTGTCGCCCGTTCGGCGTGCGTGCCGTCCGAAACGCCGAAGGAGAGATCGTAGTGCCAGGAAGTGTCGACGAGAGCCGCAGGGCGATGCCCGCGCAGCTTCTCAGGGGCCAGAAGGCGCTGGTGACCGGCGCCAACTCCGGCATCGGCCTGGCGACCGCCGTTGCCTTGGGCCGGGCCGGAGCGGACGTCGTGGTGAACTACGTCGTCGGTGCGGATGAGGCCGAGAAGGTCGTGGCGCAGATCAAGGGCTTCGGGGTTCGCGCCTACGCCCACGAGGCCGACGTGTCCGACGAGGACCAGGTGGTCGCCATGGTCGCGCGGATGGTCGAGGAGTTCGGCACCATCGACATCATGGTGGCCAACGCGGGCCTGCAGCGGGACGCGGCGGTGACGGACATGAGTCTCGCCCAGTGGCAGAAGGTCATCGACGTCAACCTGACCGGCCAGTTCCTCTGCGCACGTGAGGCCGCCAAGGAGTTCGTACGGCGCGGTGTGGTGGCGGAGGTGTCCCGTTCGGCCGGGAAGATCATCTGTATGAGCTCGGTCCACCAGATCATTCCGTGGTCGGGGCACGTGAACTATGCCTCCTCCAAGGGCGGCGTGGGCATGCTGATGCAGACCCTCGCCCAGGAGCTGGCCCCGAAGCGGATCAGGGTCAACGCGGTCGCGCCCGGCGCCATCCGCACACCGATCAACCGCGATGCCTGGTCCACCCCCGAGGCCGAGGCCGAGCTGCTGCGCCTCATCCCGTACCGTCGGGTGGGCGACCCGGACGACATCGCCAACGCCGTCGTCGCCATGGCGTCCGACCTGCTCGACTACGTCGTGGGCGCCACGCTCTACGTCGACGGCGGAATGACGCTCTTCCCCGGCTTCGCCACCGGCGGCTGATCGCCGATGCAGGATCACGTCACGCCCCGCCGGGTGGTGATCCTCGGCGGGGGCTTTGCCGGGCTGTTCGCCGCCCGCGCCCTACGCCGGTCACCGGTCGCCGTGACCGTGGTCGACCGCCGTGCCCACCACCTCTTCCAACCGCTGCTCTACCAGTGCGCCTCCGGAATCCTGTCCGAGGGCCAGATCGCGCAACCGCTCCGCGCGGTGCTGCGACGCCATCACAACGTGAGCTGCCTGCTCGCCGAAGCCACCGACGTGGACGTCGAGGCCCGGCTGGTCCATGCCCGACGACCGGACGGCGGAGCCGTCGAGCTGCCCTACGACGACCTGATCGTCGGAGTCGGCATGCGTCAGTCGTACTTCGGGCACGACGAGTTCGCCGCGCACGCCCCCGGCATGAAGACCCTGAACGACGCGCTGGACATCCGCCGACGGATCTACCAGGCGTTCGAGATGGCCGAAACGGCCGCGGACGCCCGGGAACGGCAGCAGTGGCTCACCTTCGCGCTCGTCGGAGGCGGGCCGACCGGCGTCGAACTCGCCGGACAGATCAGGGAGATCGCGGGCCACACGCTCGACCGGGAGTTCCGGACGATCGACTCCGCCCATGCCCGGGTGCTGCTTTTCGAGGGGTCCGACGAGGTGCTGGGCGCGTTCGGCCGCCCGCTCGCGCATCGCGCGGCCCGTACGCTGCGGAGCATCGGCGTGGAGCTCCACCTGGGCACGAAGGTCACCGCCGTCGACGCGCACGGCCTGACGGTTCAGGACCATGACGGTGCGACCACCCGGTTCGAGGCACGTACGGTGCTGTGGACGGCCGGGGTCGAGGCGCCGCCCATCGCCACCGCGCTGGCCCGGGCGACCGGCGCCACGCAGGACCGGGCCGGACGCATTGCCGTCGAACCCGACCTCACCGTCCCCGGCCACCCGGAGATCCGCGTCACGGGCGACGTGATGGGCCTGAACAAGCTGCCGGGCCTGGCCGAGGTCGCCATGCAGTCGGGCGCCTACGCCGGCCGGGCCGTGCGCCACGCGGTGGAGGGCAGGACGAGGCAGCCGAAGCCCTTCAGGTACTGGGACCTCGGCAGTGCCGCCTACATCTCCCGCGGCCGGGCCGTCGTCAAGGCCGGCCCGCTGCACCTGTCGGGTGCGATCGGATGGCTGGTCTGGCTCTTCATCCACCTTGCCTTCCTCACCGGATTCCGCAGCAGGCTGGGAGCGGTGCTCAGCTGGTCCGTCGCCTTCGCCACCAGCTCGCGACGCGAGCGCGCCTTCACCTGGTCCGACGCCGACGCCGACGCCGACGCCGACGCCGGTGCCAGTGGCGACGCGCCGGCCGGCCCGGCGCCCGGGCAGAAGACGCCCCCGCCGCCTCCTTGACCACGGCAACCGCCGGCACCTCCCGGGTGCCACCCCTCGCACTCCTGTCGTTCCTCAGCCCCCCCGCGCCCCCGCGGGGCAGACCACCGAGGCGCACATGCTCAGCACAGCGGCCCTTCTGGCGAACACCCCGCCCCAGCTCCTACCGGCTCGTGAGCTGATGGCCTTCACCCTGGCCTCGCACATCCTGCTGGTCCCGTTCGGTGTGGCGCTGCCGTTCATCACGGTCCTGATGCACCACCGGGCACTGCGCCGCAACGATGCCGTCGCCCTGAAGCTCGCACGGCGCTGGTCGGCGGTGATGGCCGTCCAGTTCGCCATCGGCGTCGTCACGGGCACCGTGCTGTCCTTCGAGCTCGGTCTGCTGTGGCCCGGCATGATGGGCCGCTGGGGCGACGTCTTCGGCCTCGGGTTCGGCGTCGAGGCGTGGGCGTTCTTCCTGGAGGCCGTCCTGATCGCGATCTACCTCTATGGGTGGCGCCGGCTCAAGCCATGGACACACTTCTGGCTGGCCGTACCGCTGCCGCTGGCGGCCCTGATGGGCGCCTTCGGCATCATCGCGGCCAACTCCTGGATGAACACCCCGCAGGGGTTCGGCCTCGACGCCCAGGGCAATCCCGTCGACGTCGATGTGCGGCAGGCGGTCTTCACACCGATGTTCGGCCCGGAGTACTGGCACTTCGTGGTCGCGATGTTCATGACCGCCGGCTACGTGGTCGCCGGCGTGTACGCGGTCGGCTGGCTGCGCGGGCGCCGCGACCGGTACCACCGGCTCGGCTTCACGCTGCCGTTCACCGTTGCGGCGATCCTCACGCCGGTCCAGTTCATGCTCGGCGACTCCGCCGCTCGTGCCGTCTTCCACAAGCAGCCGGTGAAGTTCGCCGCGACGGAGATCGTCTGGAAGACGGACACCCACGTGCCCGAGTACATGTTCGGGCGGCTGAACAGCGACGGGACGATCTCCGGCGGACTCAGGATCCCCCAGCTGGACTCGATCCTCGCCGGCTTCAAGCCCAGCACCCAGGTGACCGGGCTGACGTCGGTGCCGGCTGCCGACCGCCCCACCGCCGTCCAGGCCACCATCGCCCACTGGGCGTTCGACATCATGGTCACCATCGGCAGCCTGCTGATCCTGCTCGCCCTCTGGTACGCCTGGTCCTGGCTGCGGCACCGGGGCCTGCCGCGCAGCCGCTGGTTCTTCCGCTGCGCCGCGATCGCGGGAGCCGCCTGCCTGGTGACCGTGGAGTGCGGCTGGATCACCACGGAGGTCGGCCGCCAGCCCTGGATCGTCTACCACCACATGAGGGTCTCGGAGGCGGTGACCGCTACCAGAGCCGGATCGCTGTGGGCGATGCTCGGCATTGTCATGGCCGTGTACGTGGCCGTGTTCGGCGCGTTCCTCGCGATCGTCCTGACGATGCGCACTCGCTGGCGCATCGCGGACGAGGGCTCGGCCGCCGCGCGTGCCGCACTGCCGCCCGAGACCGACACCCCCTACGGTCCCAGAAGCGAGCCCGAGCCGGCAGCCGCGGGGGCCGCACCCGGTGGCGGGTCCGACCGCACGTCCGGCGGTGCGTCATGATGGCCGCTCTCATCGCCTGGGTCATGGTGCTCGCGATCGCCGCCTACGCCTGTGCCGGGGGCACCGACTACGGCGCGGGCTTCTGGGACCTCCTGGCCGGAGGGGCGGAGCGGGGCCGGCGGCCCCGCTGGCTCATCGATCACGCGATGGAGCCGGTCTGGGAGACCAACAACGTCTGGTTGATCTTCGTCTTCGTCATCATGTGGACCGGCTTTCCGAGGATGTTCCAGGCCGTTTTCGAGGCGATGTGGCTGCCCCTCGCGCTCGCGGCCGTAGGCCTGGTGCTCCGCGGCGCCGGGTTCGCCCTTCGCAAGCCGTCCCGCCGTCTGGCCCAACGAAGGGTCTTCGGTGCGATGTTCGCCATCTCCTCGCTGCTCACGCCGTTCTTCCTCGGGGCGGTGCTTGGAGGCATCGCCGCCGGTCGGGTCGCGGTGGGAACCGACGCCTCCGCGGACGCCTGGGCCCATCCGACCTCCGTCCTCGCGGGTCTGCTGGCCGTCGCCGCCACCGCGTTCCTCGGGGCGGTGTTCCTCTGCTCCGACGCGCGGCGGTTCGGCGCCGACGACCTCGTCGACTACTTCCGGCTGCGGGCCCTGCTGGCCTTCTGCGCCGTCGTCGTCCTCGCACTCATCGGCCTGCCCGTCACCCATGACGACGCCCGGTACGTCTGGGAGGGCCTCACCGGGGGCCTGGGCCTGCTGCTGATCGTCCTGGCCGCGGTCTGCGGCCTGGCCACGGTGCTGCTTCTGCTGCGCCGGTCCTACGGCTGGTCCCGCTACACCTCGGTGGCGAGCGTCGCCCTGACCGTCGGCGCGTGGGGCTTCGCGCAGCGCCCCTACGTACTGCCCACCTCGCTGACGGTGGCCCAGGCGGCCGGCGCCGCCCACACCCTGCGCTGGCTGGGCATCGTCACGGCCATCGCGGTCGTGCTGGTCGGCCCGGCGCTGGTGCTGCTCTACCGGCTCGACACCATGGGCGAGCTGGAGCCGCTCACCGACGCCGACACCCGGGCCGCCAGGGCTCCCGGGGACAACCCGTAGCGGCACTCCGCCGGCTCCGTCGCGGCGTACGGCACCCCGTCAGCCGAGGCGGGCGGCGATGTGGTCGCCGACCCGCAGGGCGTTGGCGATGGCTGTGAGCGACGGGTTCACCGCGCCGATGCTGGGGAAGAAGCTCGTGTCGACGACGTAGAGGTTGTCCAGGTCGTGGGCCTTGCAGTGGACGTCCAGCGCGGAGCTGCCCGGGTCGTCGCCGAAGCGGACGGTGCCGGCCTGGTGCGCGGTGGCGCCGATCGGCATGCCCTTGTGCAGGTAGATGCTGTGGGACAGCAGGTGGTGCTCGTGCATGCCCAGGTGGCCCAGCATGCCCTGCAGTTTGTGCTGGAGGCGCTTCAGTCCCGCGATGTTGTTCTTCTCGTCGAGGGCCAGGTGGATGTCGTCGTTCTTGTCGAGGGTGACGCGGCTCCCGGGCAGGGGGAGGTCCTCCCCGCACAGCCAGAAGTCGACGGCGTGGTGGGCCAGCATCTCGAACGGCATGTCGGGCGTGACCGCGCCGGCCCAGCGCGGCGCCTCGCCGTGGATCTGGTCGGCGTCCGACTTGCCGAGCATCTGGATGCCGCCGAGCGGGAAGTCCCAGTCGTCCGCTCCCAGGTACCAGTCGTGGAGCGCCAGGGTCTTCTGGAACCTGGTGGGGTTCGGTTCCTTCGACACCGCCATCAGCGCCAGGTTGTTGTGACGCATGTAGTGGCGTCCCACCACGTCCGAGCTGTTGGCCAGGCCGCCGGGGTGCTTGTCGTTGGCCGAACGGAGCAGGAGGACGGCGGAGTTGACCGCGCCGCAGGCGACCACCACGATGTCGGCGGTGTACGCCTGGGTCGTTCCGTTTCCGAGCTCGGCCACGACCCTGGTGACGGTGCGTCCGGTCGGGTCGGTCTCCAGGCGTCGTACGTCGGCGCCCGTCACCATCGTGACGTTGTCGTGCTTCAGCGCCGGGTCGACGCAGATCACCTGCGCGTCGGACTTGGCGCCCATCAGGCAGGGGAAGCCGTCGACCCGGTCGCAGCGGATGCACACGCTGGAATGGGTGGCCCGGCCGTTCTCGTCCTGGGTGAGGTTGACGCCGATGGGCAGGTGGAAGGGGTGCAGTCCGCGTTTTTCCAGGTCGTCGCTGAGCTGCTGGATGCGCGGCTCGTGTGCCACCGGTGGGTGGGGGTACTGGCCGCTGGCCGGGCCTTCGGTGGGGTCCTCGCCATGCCGCCCGTGCACCAGATAGAGCTGCTCGGCCTGCGTGTAGTACGGCTCCAGATCCTCGTAGCGGATCGGCCAGGCGGGTGAGACGCCGTCGTGGTGGCGCAGCTCGCCGAAGTCCTCGGGCCGAAGACGGAAGAGGGCGGCGCCGTAGAACTTGGTGTTGCCCCCGACGTAGTAGTTCACCTCCGGGGGGAACTCGTTGCCGTGCTTGTCGTACCAGAACTCGGGGGCACGGTACTTTCCCTTGACGAAGACGGCGGTGGAGTCCCAGTTGTCCCGCTCCCGCGGCAGGTAGTCGCCGCGCTCCAGAATGAGGATCCGCTTGCCGGTGGGGGCCAGCCGGTGGGCGAGAGTGCCGCCGCCCGCTCCCGTACCGATGATGATGACGTCGTGGTGATCGTCGGCCATGCGGAGATCCCGTTCTCGGAGTCGTTGGCTGACCTGGCCGTAGAGCCCTGAGGGCCACTGCGCTGCACCGCGCCCGACGCGCGTGCGCGCTGTCGGGACGTTCGGCATCACATCCGAAGCTATCGGGCGGTCCGGGGAGCGGCGACCGTACGGGAGCCGATCAGGTGTGCATTCGACGGAGACGTCAGAGGACGGCGATCGGGTTGACCGGTGAGCCGGTGGCGTCCGGCAGCCGCAGTGGGGCGATCACGCAGAGGAACGACCAGCGGCCCTCGGCCTCGCAGACCGGCGCCAGATCCTCGAACTGCAAGTAGTCCAGCAGGTGAAGGCCCATGGCGTGGATCGCGAGCACATGCACGGGGAAGTCCACCCCCTCGGTGGAACTCGGGGCCGTGTCGTTGTTGCCGTCGCCGCCGAGTACGGCGACCCGCCGCTCCGCCAGGAACTCCAACGCGGACGGATGGAGTCCCGCGCGCGCATCCGCCGCCTGCCACGCGCCCAGCTCGCCCCGGCGTCTGCGGTGGCCGACCCGGACGAACAGGAGATCGCCCTCACCCACGTGTACGTGCTGGGCGGCCTCGGCCGCGGTGAGGTCGCCGGCGCTCACGTGGTCGCCCGGTTCGAGCCACGGCACGCCACGGACCCGCGGAATGTCCAGCAGCACGCCGCGTCCCACGATCCCGTCGCGAGCCACTTCGACGGAGAGCGCCTCGGCGCCGCCCGGCGTGACGCTGCTCGCGGCCACGCCGCCGTGCAGCGTGCCGTCGTAGATCACGTGGCACAGGGCGTCGAGGTGGCTGTCGGCGTCACCGTGCACGTTCATGGCGAAGCTGTCCCTCGCGAAGTGGAGCCCGCCCGAGGCGTCGCCCTCCGGCCGCCCGCTCATCCGGTGCCTCGCCGGCTCCGGGTTGTCCGGACCGGGCAGCGTCTCCACGGGCGCGGCGAGCGTCACCGTCCGGCCGGTGCGCACCTCGCGGGTGGCGGCCAGCACCCGGGCCGGAGTGAGCGCGTCCAGGGCACCCCTCTCGCCCCTGGCCCAGGCGGAGCGCGCGAGCAGGCGCCGGTACAGCACGTCGAACTCGGCCGCGGTCAGCCGTGGCGGTCCTGCCGGGCGGGCACGCGCGGCCATGGGTCAGCGCCCGTCCTCCGCGTCGAGCGCCTCGTCGAGGGTGATGGCGGCCATGATGAGGGACAGATGGGTGAACGCCTGGGGGAAGTTGCCCAGTTGCTCCCCGCTCGGGCCGACCTCCTCGGCGAACAGTCCTACGTGGTTGGCGTAGGTCTGCATCTTCTCGAAGGCGTAACGGGCCTGGGACAGCCGCCCCGCCCGGGCCAGCGCGTCGACGTAGAGGAAGGTGCACAGACTGAACGTGCCCTCCGAGCCGCGCAGCCCGTCCGGCGACGCCGCAGGGTCGTAGCGGTAGACAAGGCTGTCGGAGACGAGCTTTCGATCCATCGCGTCGAGCGTGGAGAGCCAGGCCCCGGACCGGGGAGCGATGAATTCGACCCTGGGCATGAGCAGCAGTGAGGCGTCCAGGACGTCACCGTCGTAGTGCTGGATGAAGGCGCGTTCCTTCTCGCTCCAGCCGCGTTCCATGACCTGCTCGAACACGGCGTCCCTCGCGTTGCGCCACCGCTCCTGGTCGGCGGGCCTGCGGAAGTATTCGGCCAGGCGCAGCCCGTGGTCGAAGGCGACCCACGACATCACCCGGCTGTAGGTGAAGTTCTTGCGGCCGCCGCGGGTCTCCCAGATGCCCTCGCCCGGCCGGTCCCAGTGGTCGGTGAGCCAGTCCAGTGTCCTGGTGAGTGCCTGCCAGCCCTCGTAGCTTGCCTGCTGTGCGATCTCGCGCCCCTGGGACATGGCGTAGAGGGCCTCGCCGTAGATGTCGAGTTGGAGTTGGTCGGCCGCGCCGTTGCCGATGCGGACGGGGGAGGAGCCGCGGTAGCCCTCGAAGTGATCGAGTGTCTCCTCCGGCAGGTCGGGATCGCCGTCGACCCGGTACATCGTCTGGAGCGGCTCTCCCTCCTTGCCCTGGCGCTCACGCAGCCTGTCCACCAGCCAGTGGACGAAGGCGGTGGCCTCCTCGGCGAAGCCGAGGTCCAGCATGGCCCGTACGGACAGCGAGCCGTCGCGTACCCAGGTGAACCGGTAGTCCCAGTTCCGCTCGCCGCCGACCTGCTCGGGCAGGCCCGTGGTGGCCGCCGCGATCAGGGCGCCGGTGGGGGCGTAGGTGAGGAGCTTGAGGGTGATGGCCGAGCGGTGCACCAGCTCGGGCCACCGCCCCCGGTAGTGGGACTGGCGCAGCCACTGATGCCAGAACCGGGCGACATCCCCCATCTGCGCGGTGAGCCCGTCGGCCGTGAGGGGTGCGGGCGCCTCGCCATCGGGTGCGCAGACGGTGAACACGGCGCCGCCGGACTCGCCGGACTTCAGCGTCACCTTTCCGCGCACGTCCTGGCCGTCCCGCTCCAGAGGGAAGGTGGACTGCAGGTGCGCGTCGATCCCCGGGGCCCGGAACAGAGCTCCGTTCTCGCCGAGTTCGAGTTCGTGCCCGGCCCGGCCGTAGTCGAAGCGCGGCCGGCACTCGAGCGTGAAGTCGACCGTCCCCCGCACGGCGCGGACCATACGGACCAGGGTGTGCCGGTCGGTGGCGGTGCGGGTCCGGTCCGGGGGCATGAAGTCGACGACCTCGCCCACGCCGTCCGGTGACATGAACCGGGTCACCAGGATCGCGGTGTCGGGGTAGTAGAGCTGCTTGCGGGTCTCGTCGGGGTGCTCGGGAGCCAGCCGCAGATACCCGCCGCGGTCGTGGTCGAGCAGCGCGGCGAAGATGCTGGGCGAATCGAACCTGGGAGCGGCGAACCAGTCCACGACGCCCTGCGACGACACGAGCGCGTTGGTCTGCAGGTCGCCCACCAGGCCGTGCTCGGCGATGGGAGGGTAGCGGTCCATGGGCTGCTCCGAAGTTTCGGGAGAGGCCCCCTGTGTCCACTATCCGGCTCCCCGGTGGGCCCTGCCATGCCGCAGCGGTCACGACCGTACGCCCGGGGCCGCCGACGGCGGCGACAGTCCGTGGGCAGCACCCGTACGGCGCAACGGCGGCGGCTGCCGGGACACCGCAGCCGGGGCTTGGCCGTGCGGCCGAAGCGACCGCGGCCGCGGAGCCGGGGTACCGCACCCGGTTTGCCGACCGCCCTTCCGGCGGGCGTTACTGACTGGGGTCGGCAGGCTACAGGTGGGCCCGACCCGGAGCGCAGGCGGCGCAGCGCCCCGGTGCGGCGCCGGCGGAGCGACGGAGGTCGTGCATGGAGATGATCCACATCCGTCTGGTGAGCCCCCCTGATCTCACGCCCCGGGCCGTCGGGCTGCTGACCGGCGACCGTTACGTCTTCAACCTGATGGTCCTTCCCGAACGGGCGCGCAACCCCGACGGCGACGCGGTCGAATGCGACATCCTGGCGGGTGCGGCCAACGCCGTGCTGCGCGGTCTGCGCGAGCTGGAGATCGACCGCCGTGGATCGATCATCATCGAACCGGTCGAGATGGCCTTCTCCGGCACCGCGGCCGAGGCGGAGAAGCAGCAGCTCGGGGCGCTCGCGCACGCGCCCGTCTGGGAGGAGGTCGAGGCGCGCATCCGCGCCGAGGGCACCTATCTGCCGAGCTTCTACGTCTATCTGGTCAGCGCGGGCGTCATCGGAGCGGTGGGAATCATCACCAACTCCCAGATCCTGATCGTCGCGGCGATGGTCGTCGGACCGGAGTACGGCGCCATCACCAGCGTCGCGCTGGGCATCGACCGTGGCAACCGCATCAGGATCCGGCAGGGCCTCTTCGCCCTGACCGCGGGATTCCTGCTGGCCGTCGTGGTGACCTTCCTGTTCTCCTGGACGATCCGGGGCCTCGGCCTTCAGCCCGAGGCGTTCGACCTGGGCATCAGGCCGGTCTCCACACTGATCGACGCCCCCGACGTCTTCTCGGTCGTCGTCGCGGTCCTGGCCGGCATCGTCGGGATCGTGTCGCTGACGCAGGCCCGGACGAGCGCGCTGTTCGGCGTCTTCATCTCGGTCACCACCATCCCCGCCGCCGCCGACATCGGCGTCTCCTGCGCGTTCTCCAGCTGGAGCGAGGCGCGCGGATCCCTGGTCCAGCTCCTGCTCAACATCGTGCTGCTGATCGTGGTGGGCGTGCTGACGCTCAGATTCCAGCGGGCCGTCTGGCGGTACATCGGCCGGCGCAGCGGGCGCTCCGGCGGCCGATGAGGCCGCCGTCCCGTACGGGAGCGGCACATCATGTGCGCGCCGCACGGCCGGCCCCGCAGCCGGGCGCAGCGGTGGCTCACCCGCCTGTGGCCCCAGTGGGCGAACGTCCCGGACGATCGGGCCCGCGGGAACGTGTCGCGCTTGACCGGGCCGGTGCGGGGCCGCACGCTCCCGACGAGGAAGGCCACGTCCCCGGGGTGCCATCGCGCCCGTGGCCGAGGACGTCGGCCGGGCGGACCGAGGAGGCCACACGTGCAGGAGAGCCGCACCGGACGGCAGCTGACCCTGCGCCATGGTGCGCACAGTGCGGTCGTCGTCGAGCTGGGCGCGGCGCTGCGGACGTACTCGGTCGGGGAACGCACCGTGGTCGACGGATTCGCCGCACACGACCGGATCACCGGCGGGCGCGGCCAGATCCTGGTGCCGTGGCCCAACCGGATCCGGGACGGCCGCTACCGCTGGGACGGGCAGGACCTCCAGGTGCCGCTCACCGAGCCGGAAAGCGGCAACGCCATCCACGGACTGCTGCGGTGGACGTCGTGGCAGGTCGTGGAGGCGAGCGACAGCCGGGCCGTCCTGGAGGTTCCGCTGTGGCCGCAGCCGGGCTACCCGTTCCGTCTCCACCTCCGCGCCGAGTACGCCCTGGGCGAGGGCGGGCTCGAGGTCGCCGTCACCGCGCGCAACCTCGACGCGAACGCCGCCCCCTACGGCTTCGGCCAGCATCCCTACGTCACGGCGGGCACCGCGGTCGTCGACCAGTCGGTGCTGACCGTCCCCGCCCGGACGAGGCTGCGCACCGACGAGCGAGGCCTGCCGGTGGCCGCCGAGCCGGTCGCGGGCACGCCGTACGACCTGCGGACACCGCAGACCGTCGGAGCGCGCCGACTGGACACCCCCTTCGGCGACCTCGACCGGGACCCGGACGGGCGGGCCGTGGTGCGCCTCGCCCATCCGTCGGGTGCGTTCGGTACGGACGTATGGCTCGGCGAGGGAGCCGACTACGTGCAGCTCTACACCGGCGACACCCTCCCACCGGGGGAGCGCCGTCGCGCGGTCGCCGTCGAACCGATGACCTGCCCACCGGACGCCTTCCGCAGCGGCACAGCTCTCGTCAGCCTCGGTCCGGGCGAGCGGCACACCGTCCGGTGGGGGATCACGCCATGGGGGGAATGACGGCGCCGTCATGGCACTCGCCCTGATCCCCGCCGGGCCCACCACGCGGCGAAGGGATTGTCCGTGACGACGGATCAGGTCCTCATCGGAGTGGGCCTGACCCTGATGCTCGCGGTCGGCTCGCAGATCCTGGCGAGCCGCCTGCACATCCCCGCCCTCATCGTCCTGCTGCCGGTCGGCTTCGCCGCCGGCGCACTGATCGACGACGTCAACCCCGAGCGGCTGCTGGGGGCGGCGTTCTCCCCGCTGGTGTCGCTGGCCGTCGCCGTGATCCTCTACGACGCGGGCCTCGGGCTGGACCTGGCGAGGATGAGGGGCCACCGGCGCCGGGTCGTCTCCAGGCTGATCTGTATCGGAGTACCGATCACATGGCTGCTCGGCGCGCTCCTCGCCGCGCCTTTGCTGGGCATGTCCCGGCGGGCGGCCGTCATGATCGGCGCGATCCTCGTGGTCTCGGGGCCGACGGTCGTCGGACCGCTGCTCGGCTTCGTGCGTCCGAAGGACCGGCTCCAGCACATCCTCGTCTGGGAAGGCTCCCTCATCGACCCGGTCGGCGGCATTCTGGGAGCACTGGTCTTCCACGCGGTCACGGCCAGTACGGGGCACTACGTCGGCAACGTGGCCGCGGGTTTCCTGACCGGTGTGGGGATCGGAGCGGCCGGCGGAGTGGCCGGAGCGGCTCTGCTGTGGTGGCTGTTCCGGACGTTGCCGCTCGGTGAGGTGCTCGGCACCACGGTGCAGCTCGCAGCGGTGATCGGTGTGGCGGCGCTCTGCGACGTCCTGCGCGAGGACACGGGACTCATCGCCGCCGTGATGATGGGCCTGGCCGTCGCCAACCTCCCCGGCATCGACGTCCCGGCGCGCCGGCCGTTCTTCGAAACCCTGGTCACCGTGATCCTGGGCCTGCTCTTCATCTCCATCTCGGCCACCGTCACCCCGCAGTCGCTGCGCCATGTGGGGCTGCCCGCACTCGGGCTCGCCGCGTTTCTGGTGCTGGCCGTCAGACCGGTGGTCGCGGCTGTGTCCACCTTCGGCACGGACCTGACACGCGGCGAGAGAGGCTTCATCGGCTGGATGGCGCCGCGCGGCATCGTCGCGGCCGCCACCGCGTCGACGTTCTCGGCCGGCCTCGTGGCCCAGGGGATCGACGGCGCAGCGAAGATCCTCCCCGCCACATTCGTGGTCATCGTCGCGACCGTGACGCTCTACGGCCTGACCGCCTCGCCCGTGGCCCGGCTCCTGGGCGCCGTGCGCCCCTCCCGCTCCCGTCCGCTGCTGGTCGGCGGCGACCCGTGGGTGGTCGACCTCGGTGTGGCCCTGAGGTCGGCGGGGCTGGAGGTCGTGATGTGGGCAGGCCGTGAGCAGCAGCGCGAACGCATCCGGCAGGCCGGGATCGAGCTCGCGCCGGGTGAACTACTGGCCGCCGTCACGGGCCAGGGCGCAGAGCTGGAGGGCATCACGGCGGTGTTCTTCCTCACCGCCGAGGACGACTTCAACGCACTGGCGGCGACGATTCTGCGCGGCAGCGTGGAAGGGGTGGTCCACCGCCTTGCCGCACCGCCCGAGAGCCACGGCGTGGTGGCGCCGTTCGTCGGCGGCGAGGTCCTGTTCGGCGCGGATCTGACGTGGCCGGCCTTTTCCCGCAGCTACAAGAACGGGGCGGCCGTCCTGGCCCAGCCCGCCGGCACTGCTCTGCCGCCTGGTTGCGCCCTGCTGTTCCTGGTACGCCCGGACGGCCGCCTCGATCCGGTCACGGACGCGGGCACACCGCTGCCCGGGCCGGCGGACACGCTTGTTCTGCTGGCCCCCGGCGGGCGGGGTACCGCGCGAACACCGGAGTAGGCCGGCCGCTGGGGGGGGGGCTCGTGCTACCCGCTCGGGCGGCTTCGGAATGCCCGCGTGAGGACGGTGTGCCAGGGTGGGAAAACGCCGCCCGGAGCGGGTGACGCGGCGGTCGGGGTTCGCTGAGGACAGCCGGTGAAACCACCTCTGGGGTCCGCGTCGCGAGGAGGCAAGGCGCATGCCGGACGCCAAGGCAGTGCCCACGGACACGCCGCCTCCGGATCCGCTCACGATCCTCCGGAGCCGCAACTACGTGGTGCTCCTGGTGATGGCCGCGGTGCTCGGCGTGCCGGTGACCGCGGCGGCGTTCGGCTTCCTCGCGCTGGTCGCCGAACTCCAGCCGATGCTCTACACCGATCTCCCCAAGGCGCTGGGATTCCACGACACGCCGCCCTGGTGGCCGCTGCCCCTGCTCGGCATCGGGGGACTGCTCGTGGCGCTCACGGTGCACTACCTGCCGGGTAAGGGCGGTCACGAGCCGGCGGCCGGGTTCAAGCCCCAAGGCGCGCCCACACCGATCGAGCTCCCCGGCATCTTCCTCGCCGCCCTGGCGACCCTGGCCTGCGGTGCGGTGCTCGGCCCGGAAGCGCCTCTCATCGCTCTCGGCGGCGGACTGGCCGCGGGCGCCGTGCGCCTGGCCAAGCGCGATGCCCCGGCGCAGGTGATCGCGATGATGGGAGCGGCCGGCAGTTTCGCGGCGATCAGCTCTCTGCTGGGGTCACCCCTGCTCGGAGCGTTCTTCCTGATGGAGGCCTCGGGACTCGGTGGACCGATGATGGCCCTGGTACTGGTGCCCGGCCTGCTCGCCGCGGGCATCGGCGCGCTCATCTTCATCGGCCTGGGATCCTGGACCGGACTGGGCACCTACTCGCTGGCGCTCCCCGACCTGCCCGAGGCCGTGACACCGACAGCCGCGGAATTCGGCTGGGCGCTGGTCATCGGGCTGTCGGCCGCCGTCGCGGGCGTGGGAATCCGGTGGCTCGCCGTTCACCTGAAGACGCACGTCGAACGCCGACGCGTGCCGGCCACGGTGGTCATGGGCCTGGTCGTGGGGGGACTGGCGATCGCCTATGCGGAGAGCACCGGCAAGCCGCAGAGCGACGTGTTGTACTCGGGTCAGTCGGCGCTGGGTCCCTTCCTCGCCCACAGCACCGCGTATTCGGCCGGAGCACTGCTGCTCCTGGTGTTGTGCAAGGGCCTGGCCTACTGCGCCTCGCTCAGCAGTTTCCGGGGAGGCCCCGTCTTTCCCTCGATGTTCGTGGGCGCGGCAGGCGGCATCCTGCTCTCCCACCTCCCGGGGCTGTCCCTCATGGCGGGGTTCGCCACGGGCGTCGGAGCGATGAGTGCCGCGATGCTCGGACTTCCGCTGGTCTCGGTCCTGCTCGCCACCCTGCTGCTCGGGTCACAGGGGCTCACCGTCATGCCGTTGGTGATCGTCTCGGTCGTGGTCTCGCATGTCGTGTCCGCCAGGCTCGCTCCGCACTCCTCCCCGAAGCCGGAAGGGAATCCGGATCAACACGCGTCTTCACCACCCCCCAGCAGCGGTTCGACCTCACCCTGACCGAGACCAGGACCTTCGACTCCCAGGTGGTCCTCCTCCGTCACGAACGGCCCCACTAGACCGCGCGCTCGAGCCGCCCCGACGGGCGGGCGGCGACCGGTGAGTTCGCGCAGCGCATGTGATCGAAGCCTGCACCGGCCGAACCTTCTTGTACCCAGACACGAGACAGCGAGGAACCTCGAAGATGCGTCCCATGATCAGCACCGCTTTCATCTCGCTCGACGGCGTCGTGGAGTCCCCGGGCGGCGAGCCCGGCTACCGCAACTCCGGCTGGACCTTCAAGGACATCGAGTTCCTCCCCGAGGCGTTCGAGAGCAAGGGCCGGGAGCAGCAGGAAGCCACCGCCATGCTCATGGGCCGGACCAGCTACGAGGCGTTCAGCCCCGTGTGGCCGGACATGGCGTACTTCGCCGACTACAAGCGGATGCCGAAGTACGTCGTCTCCACACCCTCGCCGACGACGACCTGGTGGCGAACTGGGGCGAGCCAGGAAGCGCGGAAGCCTCATGAAATCGGTGTTCCGGTCGAACTGCGCGATGCGGCCCGTCTACTCGGTGTCCGCCGGGAGCCCGACGGGGTACTGCGCGCCGAAGTCGGCGGAAACGGAGACGGCCTGCCAGGCTTCGGCTTCGGCGATCTGCTGCCGCGAATAGTCGAGTGCCATCCGGGCCGCGTTCGTGCCCAGGGGCAGGTGGGTGGGGAGGTGGTCGCGCTTGACCACGCGTACCAGGATCCCGGCGGCGCGGTCCGGGTCGCCGGCGGTACGGCTGCCGCGAGCCCGGTCGTTGAAGGCGCCGACGGTCGCCTGGTACTCCGGCGGGACGTCCTGGATGTCCATGGAGGCTCCGGCCCAGTCGGTGGCGAAGCCGCTGGGCTCGACGACCAGATAGCGGATGCCGAACGGCGCGGTCTCGGTGGCGAGCACGCGGGTGAGGCCGTCGATGGCGAACTTGGCCGCCTGGTAGGAGCCCAGGCCGGCACTGCCGCCCACCCGGCCGCCGATGGAGGAGAACTGGACGACGATGCCGCCGCCCTGGGCCTTCAGCAGAGGCAGTGCCGCCTTGGAGACGTTGTACACGCCCCAGAAGTTCGTCTCGAACTGACGGCGGAAGTCGTCCTCCGGAGCCGTCTCGACCGGGGCGACGTTCGCATAGCCGGCGTTGTTGACGACCACGTCGATACGGCCGAAGCGGTCACGGGCGGCGTCGAGCGCGGCCGTGGCCGCGGCGGCGTCGGTCACGTCGAGCGGGACGGGGAGGACCTTGTCGCCGAACCGCTCGACCAGGTCGGCGAGCTGTTCCGGCCTACGGGCAGTGGCGGCGACCCGGTCGCCCGCTTCGAGGGCGGCGACCGTGAGGGAGCGGCCGAAGCCGCGGGAGGAACCGGTGATGAACCACGTCTGGGTTGCCATGCAGATAGCAAAACACGGTTGCGTTAATAGTGCAACCTCGTTGCGTTAGGATGTCTGCATGGCCAGCCGCAGTCAGCCCACAAGAGCCCGGAGCCCCGAGGCCAAGCGCGCCCGCGAAGCCACGATCCTCGACGCGGCGACCCGTCTGGCCACGGCGAACGGCATCCGGTCGGTGACCTTGACCGACATCGCCGCAGAGGTCGGCATGCACAAGTCGGCGATGCTCCGCTACTTCGAGACCCGGGAAGAGATCTTCCTCCGGCTGGCCGCCGCCGGGTGGGTGGAGTGGTCGCAGGCGGTACGCGAGCAGCTCGCCGCCGTCCCGCCCGGCACGGGCGACGAGGACGGCGAGGACTCTGCGCATGCCGCGAACAGCGTGGACCCGGAGCCTCGCCTTCACGCGGCCGCCGGCCTGCTGGCCGAGTCGCTGGTCGCGCGACCTCTCTTCTGCGACCTGCTCGCCCACACGCCCATGACCCTGGAGCGCAACGTCTCACTGGAGAGCGTCCGGTCCTTCAAGCTGATCGCCATCGCCGAGGTCGCGGCAGTGGGCGAGGCGCTGCGCCGGGTGGCCGCGCTGAGCCCGGCGCAGGCCGGCGACGTCGTCGCCACTGCCACGGCGATGGCAGGAGCCCTGTGGCAGATGGCCGCCCCGGGAACCGAACTGCGCCGCCTTTACGAGTCGGACCCGGATCTCGCCCACGCCGTCGTCGATGTCGCCCCTCGGCTGACCGGCATCCTGAGCGCACTGCTGCGGGGCTACGAGGCCGACAGCGCAGCCGGAGTGCGCCAGGAATAGGCAACAGTTTGACGGTTGCCCGTCAGTCAGTGGGCGCCTCCACACGGATCGCCCGGAGGCGGGTGAGGTCCGTGGCGATGTCCGGCAGCGAATCCCCGTTTTCGGTAACTGGGGATTCGCTGCCGGTACGCCGGCCTGGGCGATCGCCTGGGGGTTGGAAGTCCTCTGGGGGAGGAACTGTTGCCAACCCCGAGCCGGAGGCAAGGGCGTCATCGCGAGGTGGAGTCCGGAGGGAGCCCGAGGGCCCTCCCGCCTGGTTCTGTTACGGCCAGCCCTGCTTCACCGCGGCGGGGGCGGTGTTCCAGCTCTTGGGTATGAACGTGATCACGTAGCTTCCGCGGTCGAAGTCCTCGTACCCGGCAGACCACTTCCGGAACTTGCTCTCGTGTACGTGCATGGGTCCCAGGTCGCTGTTGGGCGCGTGATAGTGGTCGCCGTGGGTCCATGTGGTGTTGTCGGCGTCCGCTTCTGTTTGAGCCCCGAACCAACCGTAGTCGAAATTGACCCAGCCTTCGCCGGGATTGGCCGGACTGCGCGGAATGCTTCTGTCCTTCGACATGTCGACCAGGCCGGTCCCCTGGGCGGGGCGGAAGGCTTCCGGGTCGCCGTACTTCCTCTTGTCGGAGGAGCCCCGCTGGTCCTGCCCGCTCCAGAAGTGCTTCGAGTAGATCACCGCCTTCATCTTGGACGGGTCGTAGTTGCCTCCGTCCCCTTCCTTGAAGGACGGCGTATTCCTCAGCGCCGAGTAGAAGTTCGAGCGGCTGTCCTCGTGGAGCAGAGCGTCATTTTTGTTCGTGAGCTCCCTCTTGAGGTGGTCGATGTAAGTCCCCTCGTCGTGGGCGTTTTCCAGGGCCTTGTTCATGATGGACGCCACATCGCGCGCCCGCTTGAAGCCCTTCCCCTCGTCGAAGCTGTCCTTGGCGATTCGGCCCTCGAACTCCGCCCGCGTTTCCCCGGGTCGGGGGCTGGTGTTCTTGAGGTCGTTCTTGTACTTGTTCTCGTCGAAGAACGCGAACGCCAACTTGTTCGTCGGGTAGGGACCCGAATTGACCCAGGTGACGCCGACGCAACCGTAGGACAGCTTTTCTCGCTGTTCTTCGGTCATTTGCTGCTTCTTGCCGTCGCGGTGGCTGTAGACCTGCTGCCACTTGCGTATGTAGTTGTTGACGACCGTAGTGGCCCTGCCTCCGTAGGCCCGGTACGCGTCAGGCATCCTGTCGAGAGGCTCGGCGGGCGGGGTTACCCTGTCGTCGTCGGAGGCGGGGGCCCGGGAGGGCGCGCTGGCGCTCGGAGGTAATCCCGTCGGAGGCTTGCCGGGTTGACCCAGGGTCAGAGCACTTTCATTCAGTGCGTTGATGTTCTTGACGTCGTCCGCCGTCAGGCCGTGCGTTTCGGCGTAGGACCCCTTTCCTTGCTCATTACCGCTGTCGGCGGCCTGGCTGATCGACGGCGTGAATCCAGCGGTGCATATGACCGCACCCACGGTGGCGAAGGCGAGCAATCTCCGACGTTGATGCATGAAGATCAATAACTCCTTTGTGGTGAAGTCTCGTGAAACGAGGGCATGCGAGAGCGCGACGCGATGGAGGGGTTTGCGGCGAGCTGCCGCTCAGGGCCGTGGCCGCGCCGTCCTGCGCCGCTGTGCCGGCGACAGGAAGGCTGCCGCCGCGAGGCGGAAGGAGGTGCAGTACATGCGGGAGATGGCGGTGGCGGCGCGGTCGTTGCCGGTTCATGACCGTGGTGCCGCCGGGCGGGCCGGGCGCGAATCGGTCGCCCGCCCGGCCTGGCTGTCCGCCCGGGTCGGGCGGGGCCGGTGGTTCGCTACATCAGGGTCGTCGCCGAGGCGACGACGCGGGCCCGGTCCGGGTGGTCGGGGTCGCCGTAGCGGACCTCGACGCGCGGGTGGGAGCGCATGAACTCGGTATCGACCAGGCGGACCTGGCGGGGGTGGTCGACCGTACGCACGGCGATGTCCGTGTCGAGGAAGAAGCTGAACTCACCGGTGGCCGGGGCGTAGACGAAGAACTTGCGCCCCTCGAACTTCTGCTGCGCGACGTCGTCCGTCAGGACCAGGGACCAGAAGCCCACGCAGTGGCCCGCGGGACACATGAACCGGAAGTCGGCCCGCAGGCCGTCCAGTTCCATCCAGCGGAAGGGGTTGTCGTCGTGCGCGTTGATCGTGGCAGCTGCGGTGGCGGTAGCGGTGGTTGCCGGGGTGATCGCGTCCGGGGTGGCCGCCTGGGCCCCCTGGGTGAGGGGCAGGGCGAGGGCCGCGGTCACGGCGACGGTGGTGAGGGCGCGGAGAGCGGTTGGGCGTATCACTTCTCGGCTCCTGGATGAGTGATCAGGTCGATACGAGCAGTGATCATGTCCCTGTGTTAACTCCCCGGCAACATCATGGCTTTAAAATCGGCCAACCCGTCACGTAGGACGTATCTGGCCATGCATCCGATCCGGCAGTGAGCTGACCCCGGCGTTGGTCGCGTCGGCTGTGGAAGCCGTGGTCAGGTGGCGGTGAGGACCAGCACCGCTTGGTCGTCGTGCGTGCCATCGGGCGCGAAGGCGGCGACCGCGGTGGAGATCGACTCGAGGAGCACGCCGGCGGTTGGGGACGAGGTTCGGAGTGCGCCGAGGGCGTCGGCCAGGCGATCCTCCCCGAAGAGTTCGCCGCTGGTGGAACGGGCCTCGGTGATGCCGTCGGTGACCAGGATCAGGCTGTCGGCCGGATACAGGTCGACGCCGCACGGGGACGCGTCGGGGTCGGGGCCGATGCCCAGGAGCAGGCCCGGTTGGGCGATTTCTTCGACCGTGCCGTCGGCCCGGCGCACGAGCGGGGGTACATGACCGGCTCGGATCAGGTTCAACGCCAGGTGGGATGCGGTGTGCCGCAGTTCGCCGTAGACGAGTGAGACGAAGCATTCCTCGCCGACCGCCCGATCCGTCAGAGCGGCGTTGATGGCGGTGACCACGGCCGCCGGGTCGTCGAGGAGACGGGCGGCGGCGCGAGCGCTGTGGCGGACTATGCCGGTGGTGGTGGCGGCGCGAGCGCCGCGCCCGCATACGTCGCCGATCATGAGTGCCCAGCGGTCGTCGGGAAGAGGGAAGACGTCATAGAAGTCGCCACCGACGTCGAGTCCTTCGCCGGCGGGATGGTAGGAGGCCGCCAGTGTGGCGCCGGGGACCTCGGGCAACTCGGGAGGCAGCAGGCCGGCCTGCAGGTCGCGGGCGAGTCTGGCCCGGTCGGTGAACTGGCGGGCATTGTCGGCGCTGGAAGCGGCCCGGCGGGCGAGCTCCTCGGCCAGGGCGACGGCGTGGTCGTCCAGGGGCCGGTCGGTGGTCAGGAGGGTCAGTACGCCGAAGGTGCGGCCGTGGGTGGCCAGTGGCACGCACACGTAACCGCTGACGTCGAGATGTGCGGACAGGCCGCCCGGACAGGAGCCGACCTGGCCGGTCTCGGTGGTGCCGGAGGCCAGCACACGGGCAACCACGGTGTCGATCTCGCCGCTCAGTTCGGGCGAGGCGAGGAGGCCCTCCCCGGCGCGGGTGGCGGCGGCGACGGCGATCCGCTGGATCTGGTCGCGCTCGACCACGTGGACGGCGCACAGCGGTGCCAAGGCCGGCACGGTCAGCCGGGCCATGCGCTCGAGGCAGTCGAAGTAGTGAGGCTGGCGCGCGATGGCGGTACTGGCCTCCAGGACGAAGGCCAAATCCTCACGGGCCGCCTTCTCCCGCTCCTGGGCGGCGTGGCCCGCCTCCACCGCGCGGTGGCGCTCGATCGCCAGGGCGGCGATGCGGGTGAAGGCCGCGCTGAGCGCCAGATCCTGGTCGTCGGGCGCCCTGGGAGTGCGATGGTAGATCGCAAAGGTGCCCAGCAGCCGGCCGTCCGAGCCGCGGATCGGAGTGGACCAGCACGCCGCGACCCCGGCCCGCTTGGCCAGGTCGCGGTAGCCCTCCCACAGGGGGTCGGTGGCGATGTCGCTGACGATCACCGGTGCCTGCCGGTGGGCGGCCGTGCCGCACGAGCCGACTCCTTCGCCGATGACGGTCCCGTCGATCGCGTCGTTGTAGAAGTCGGGCAGGCGTGGGGCGGTGCCGTGCCGCAGGTGACGGCCGTCGGGATCGAGCAGCAGCACCGAGACGATCATGTCCGGGGAGAGCTCCTCGATCGCCCTCGCCATGCCGGTCAGGATCTCGCTCAGCGGGGCGTCACGCGCGATCTGCTCCAGCAGGACGCGCTGCTCGGCGGCCAGGAGCTGCGCGTGGTGGTACGCGGTGGTCTCCACCGCGATCATCGTCACCCCGTCGACCCGGCCGGCCGCGTCCCGGCGGGGCTCGTAGGTGATGTCGAAGAATTCCTCTCGCTGGGCGCTTCGCCCACCGAGCACGAGGTGCCCGCCTCGGTTCCGGTACACGGTGCCGGTGCGGTAGACCTCGTCGAGCCGATCGAGGACACCCTGCCGGGCCAGTTCCGGAACCAGCTCCCCGACCGGTATGCCGGTCGTCGTACGGCCGGCCGTGAAGGCGTCGAAAAACGCCGGACTCGCCGCCTCCAGCACATGCTCCGGGCCGCTCAGCGCAGCGAAGACCACCGGAGCCTGCCCGAACAGGTCCGTGTACTCCTCGCTCCGCCCGTGCAGGAACATGCGATGTGCAGTGGCGAGGCGATCAGGCTGTGCCGGCATGACAGGGAAACCCTCTCCCGCGTCCTCACCCGCGCCGTCGCGCCGTACCTCCACTCTGGCACACCGCTGCGCCGATTCCCGGGCCCCGGGAATGTGCCCCATGCGGCGACCCGCACCTGCCCGGCGGGCCAATCGTCTGGCGGACCTGATCGACCACGGGGAAAATGGTGATCATGAGTCCTCTCGGGGGCGCGAGCTCTCCAGGCGAGATGCGGAGATGAATGCAGGGGTGAAGCTCTTCGGTGGTCCGGTCGAGTCCGCTGCGCCGCTCGCGCCCGGCTCCGGCGCGGGCGAGAAGGGGCTCAAGGCGGGTGCCCTGGGACTGTTCTCCTCGGTCGCCATGGGCCTGTCCTCCACCGCTCCGGCGTACAGCCTGGCGGCGACGCTCGGCCTGATCGTCGTGGGGGTCGGCCTCCAGGCGCCGATCGTGACGATGCTGGCCTTCGTCCCGATGCTGCTGATCGCGTACGCCTACCGGGAGCTCAACGCCGGCGACGCCGACTGCGGCACCACCTTCACCTGGGCCTCCCGCGCCTTCGGCCCGCGCGTCGGCTGGATGGGTGGCTGGGGCATCATCGTCGCCGACGTCATCGCCATGGCGAACCTCGCGGAGATCGCCGGCATCTACGGCTTCCGGCTGCTGGGGTTCGACTCGCTCGCCGAGGACCGGCTGTGGACCACCGTCGCGGGGGTCACCTGGATCGCCCTGATGACCACCGTCTGCTACGTGGGCATCGAGGTGTCGGCGGCCCTCCAGCGCTGGCTGGTGTGCGCCGAGGTGGCGGTCCTGATCCTGTTCGCGGTGACCGCCCTGGTCAGGGTCTACACCGACGGGCCGCCGACGGCGATCCACGTCTCCGCCTCCTGGTTCAACCCCCTCCATGTGCCGTCGGCCAAGGAGCTGACCGCGGGCCTCCTCGCCGCGGTCTTCATCTACTGGGGCTGGGACACCGCCGTCGCGGTCAACGAGGAGACCGCCGACAGCAGGCACACCCCCGGACGGGCGGCGGTCGTCTCCATCGTGCTCCTGCTGGGCATCTACGCCCTGGTGGCGACGTCGGCGCAGGCGTTCGCCGGGATCGGCACCGAGGGCACCGGTCTGGGCAACACGGCCAACTCCGGGGACGTGCTCTCCGGCCTGGGCGGTGCCGTCTTCGGCACCACGGGCCCCGGCTGGTTCCTCACCAAGTTGCTCATCTTCACCGTGCTGACCTCGGCGGTCGCGTCCACCCAGACCACCATCCTGCCGCTGGCCCGCACCGTCTTCTCCATGGCGGCGCACAAGGCCGTCCCCTCGCACTTCGCCCGGGTGCACCGCCGGTTCCTCACCCCGACCTGGTCGACCGTCGGCATGGGCCTGGTCTCCATCGGCTTCCTCGTCCTGCTGACCGTGATCAGCCGCGACGTACTGGCCGACTCCATCAGCGCGGTCGGCCTCGCGATCGCCTTCTACTACGGCCTCACCGGCTTCGCCTGCGTCTGGTGCTACCGCGGGCTGCTCACGCGCAGCCCCCGGGACCTGCTGTTCAAGGGGGTGCTTCCGGGGCTGGGCGGGCTCCTGATGCTCAGCCTGTTCTGCTACGCCGCCTTCGTCGTCTACGCCGCCCCCGACTACGGCTCGACCTCCTTCGACCTGCCGCTCCTCGGGCCGACCGGCGGGGTGAGCGTCGTGGGCCTGGGCGCCCTGCTGGTCGGTGTCGTCCTGATGCTGGTCATCACGCGCGAACACACCGCCGCCCTCAAACTGCAACGCGGACTTCTGCCCCACCACCTGCCGTCGCTGACCGGGGTCGAAGCGGCCAGCCGCTACGTACCCGCCGACAGCCGCTCCGGGGTGGGCGGCGACTGGTTCGACGTCATCCCGCTGTCGAGCTCCCGGGTCGGCCTGGTGGTCGGGGACGTGCGCGGCCACGGGCTGCGCGCCGCCGCCACCATGGGCCGGCTGCGTACGAGCGTACGCGTCCTGGCCCGGCTCGACCTCGCCCCGGACGAGCTGCTCGCACGCCTGGACGATGTGGTGGGGCGGACCGCCGAGGAGCGCATCGCCGAGGAGCGGGCGCACGGCCGCGGCGGGGGCACGCCGGGGGCCGACGGCGACGAGGCCCTGGGGGTCACCTGCCTGTACGCCGTCTACGACCCGGTGTCCGGGCTGTGCAGCATGGCGCGCGCGGGCCACTCGCCGCCCGCCCTCGTCGACCCCGCCTGCGGCGCCGTCAGCCGCCCGGGGCTCCCGGAGGGCCCGCCCCTGGGCCTGGGCGGTGCGGCCTTCCAGAGCGTGGAATTCCAGCTGCCCGCCGGCAGCCTGCTCGCCCTGTTCACCGACGGTCTCGTCCAGGCCCCGGGCCACGACACCGAGACGGGGCTCGGCCTGCTCACCGGCGTCCTCACCGAGTGCCGGCGCCCCCTGGAGGAGCTCTGCGACCGCACCGTGGCCGAGCTGCTGCCCGGCCCGGTGGACGACGACGCGGCCCTGCTCCTGGTCCGTACCCGGATGCTCGGCGAGCACCAGGTGGCGGTCTGGGAGCTGGACGCCGACCCCGCGAGCGTCGCGCGGGCCCGGTCCGTCACCAGCGGGCAGCTGGCCGAGTGGGGGCTCGAGGACCTGTCGTTCACGACCGAGCTGATCGTCAGCGAGCTGGTCACCAACGCCGTCCGCTACGCCTCCGGCGGGCCGGTCCACGTCCGGCTGATCCGCGACCGCAGCCTCGTCTGCGAGGTCGCCGACACCGGCCACACCTCGCCCCACCTGCGCCACGCCGCCGCCGACGACGAGGGAGGCCGGGGCCTGTTCATCGTCGCCCAGATGACCCAGCGGTGGGGCACCCGCTACACCCCCACCGGCAAGACCATCTGGACCGAGCAGCCCTTGCCGACTGCGGAGTGAGCCTTCGGCTCAGTCGTTGCGGCGGAGAGGCCGACACCGTTCACGCCGGGGAAGCGCCCAGGCTCGTGTGAGCTGCTTGGTCAGCTACTTCGAGTCGTCCGGAGCGTCGTCGAGCCGGGCCCCTACGGCGGCCAGCTCCAGTCCGCTGCGCTCGATCGCGCCTAGCGACTCAGGGCGTTTTCGTGGCTGACTGCTTCGTGCTCTTGCTCCTGCTGGTGCCCGTGCTGCTCCGACCGGGCTTGGCGGGCAGGCTCTTCCGCCTCGGGGCCTTCTTTGTGCCTGTGACCGCCTGCGACGGCGCCGTCTGGTTCGGTGCGGTCGGCCACGTGAACTCGATCTCCAGCTCAATCTGCCCGTTACCGACCTCGACCTCCATCTCGCCGTGAAGGTCATCGGGTACCCGCAGGCTCAGCGTCCCGGGGCCGAGTTCCAGTTCGGCCTCCCCACCTTCCCTCAGCACAGCTGCGAGGGCCGTGAGCTGGTCCGCCGCCTCATAGCGTGACATCGAGCGCTTCTGCTCAAATTTGAGGTCCTTCATGCATGTCTCCGATCCGGCAGGGACGGCACGTAATACCGATTCTGAGGCCATGCAGGGGATCGGACATCCTCATGGCCAGGCGAAGAGACGGCCCCGCCTCCGCCCCATGGCGTGGCGAACCATGCGCCCCATGCGTGAGGCCCGAATGGGTTCTAGGGTTGAGGGAAGACCCGGTACTCGCGGAACTCGGTTCCTTCCGCCGCACGTCTCGGGCTCGAAACTCACCAGGAGGGCATGCGACATGTCCACTGCATCGGAAACCCCTGTCCTGGACACCCTCGCCGCCATGACGGTCGACTCGATCGAGCGGTGCGGGATGGCCCCGGACATGCTCATCCTCACGCGCATCGCGGCACTCGCCGCTTCGGACGCCCCGCCCATCTCCTACGTGGCCCATATCGACCCTGCCCTCAAGACCGGCCTGACCTCGGAACAACTACAGGACGTCCTGGTCGCCATCGCACCCATCGTGGGCACCGCCCGCGTCATGACGGCAGCAGGCAACATCGCCACGGCACTCGGCATCGCCATCGCCGTCGCCGATGCCGAGATCGAAGCCCAGGGCTGAGAGCGGCCCCCGCGCCCCTGCGGCGTTGGCGCTGATGTCTGTCGACGTCACCCGGGTGCCGCGCGTGCCTTGCCGGTACGGCGCGTAGGGACAGCCGACGCTGGACGGGGAAGTGCCGTCGAGCGGGAGATGCCATGAAACTCCAGGTCAACCGATGCGCTGCTGCTTGGGTGGCGGTCATGCTCGGCTGCGCCGGCATGACCGGCTGCTCGTCGAACGAGTCTTCAAACTCTCCCGCAGCCTCTGCGGCGAGGTCGGGGGCATCTGCGGTGGCTTCCGCGGCCAGCAGTGCGGCAGCATCTGCGGTGGCCTCTGCGGTCGCTGCCGCCGAGGCGGCCGCGACGTCTGCGTTGGCGAACGTGAAGGGCGGACTGGACGCCAAGGCGGACGTCGCCCTCGGCAGTGTCACGATCGGCTCCGACGGCCGGGCGGAGGTCCCGGTGAACGTCACCAACCACGACTCCAAGCCGAGGCGCTACACCATCGTGGTCGATTTCAAGGACCAGTCGGGCAACCTGCTCGACGTGGCCGTCCTCGAAGTGCCCCAGGTCGCCGCGGGTGGTACGGCCCAAGCCACTGCCCGGAGCAACCGGGACCTGACCGGTACGGTGACCACCGAGGTCCGGAACGCCTTGCGGTACTGATGCCACACACCGCAGCCATGGTCTTGGAGAGGGTTTTGTAGTCGCAGGTCAGGCGGCGGTGGAGCATCAGCCGGCCAGGCGTCGATCGGCTGCCCAGCACCGCCAACGGCTGGCCACGAACTCGGCGCCGCCGGCGAAGAGCCCACTAGTCTCATTGTGTGCAATGGCTGCCACATGGGCCGGCAGTGGCCGGCCCGCGGGTGCCCGGATCGCTACATTGGCGCGGTGTTCGTCCTTTCCGCTCCACGCCTGCGGGAGCCCCGATGAGCCGACCGACGCGTGTCCTGGTCACGGGCGGCAGTGGATTCCTCGGCCTGGAGATCTGCCGCCAACTGGCAGCCCAGGGCACTCACGTCACCTCCCTTTGCCGCCGCCCGAGCCCACAACTGGCCCGCCTCGGCGTCCACCAGCATCTGGGAGACCTGGTGGATCCATCAGCCGTGTCCCGCGCTGTGGCCGGCTGTGACGCCGTCGTCCACAATGCGGCCCTGGCCGGAGTCAGCGGACCGGCGCGCCCGTTCTGGACCGTCAACGTCGAGGGCACCCGCAACGTCGTCGCCCAATGCCGCGACCACCAGGTCCGCACCCTCGTCTACACCTCTACCGCCAGCGTCGTCTTTCCACCCGGCGGTCTGGACAACGCCGACGATCGGACCCCCTACCCCCGCCGCCACCTGGCCGCCTACCCCCGTACCAAGGCCCGCGCCGAAGCCTTGGTGCTCGCCGCCAACGGACCCGGCCTGGCCACCGTCTCCCTGCGCCCCCACCTGATCTGGGGGCCCGACGACCCGCATTTCCTCCCCGCCCTCCTGCGCATGGCCCGCAGGGGCCGCTTCGTACTGCCGGGAGACGGCACCAATCTCATCGACACCACCCATGTACGCACCGCCGCCCATGCCCACCTGTTGGCTCTGGACCGGCTCCACCACGGTCATCCCATCGGTGGCCGCGCCTATTTCATCACCCAAGGCGAACCGCTTCCCCTGGGCACAGTCGTCGACCTTCTCCTGGGCGCAGCAGGCATGCGCGTACGGCGGCACGCCGTGCCGGTTCCCCTCGCTTATGCCGCTGCTGCGGCCCGGGACGCGGCCGTGCGTGTGACCAGCCGCGGAGGCGTCCACGGGCTCAGCCGCTTCCTCGTCGACGTACTGGCCCGCCCCCACTGGTTCGATCTCACCGCGGCCCGTCGCGACCTGGGCTTCACAGCCCCGATCAGCATCGCCGAGGGCATCGCGGAACTGGAGGAGAAACGGACTCCGCACGTCACCGATGCCCGGCCGTAAGCACACCTACGCCTTCCAGGTGGTATGCGGCATCAGTTGCCAAACGGCGGCGTGTGACCCGGACGGCGCAGGTCACCACGACTAGGTTGCCTTGACATGCCACACATGCGAGCGTGCCTGGCGGGAGTGGCCGCCCATCTGCCCGAAACGTGGATCTCCACTACGGAACGCGAGGCGCAGATCGCCGCCGCCAGCCCCGGCTTCAGCCCTCCGGCCGGACTGCTGACCCAGATGACCGGCGTGGAAGGCGTGCATCTGATCGGAGAAGACCAGCAGGCATCCGATCTCGCGGTGAGCGCCGCGCAAAAACTCCTGGCCGACCAAGGCACCAAGGCATCCGACATCGACCTCATGATCTTCGCGGCGGCCAGCCAGGACATGGCCGAGCCGGCCACCTCCCACATCGTCGCCGCCAAACTCGGGCTCAAGTGCCCGGTGTTCGATGTGAAGAACGCCTGCAACAGCGTCCTCAACGCCATCGAGATCACCCAGGCCCTGATCGCCTCGGGCCAGTACCGCACGGTGCTGATCACCTGTGGTGAAGCGCTCACCGCCTACACCCGCCTGCGCATTCCCCACGCCAGGGCCTTCGCGCAATCCCTGCCTTCCTACGGCTTCTCCGATGCCGGCTGCGCCCTGCTGTGGACGGCAGAAGAGGCCACCAAGGCGGGCCCCGTGCACAGCCGCGGTGTCATCGCCAGCCGCTTCGCCGCCGACTCCACCGCCTGGGCCTCGGCCACCGTGCGCACCGGCGGGACCCGGTCCGCGATCGCCCGCTCCGATGCGCAGGACGACGACGCGGCGTACTTCCGCATGGACAGCACGCACATGCGGGAAAGTGTCCGCACCCTGGCCCTCACCCAGGTCCGCCCTCTGATGAACGAACTCGACCTGGCCTTCGAAGACTTCGCCTTCATCGGCGTGCACCAAGTAGCCCTGGCCGACCTCGCCTATCTGTGCGGCCCCGAGGTCGGCATCCCCCGTGACAAGCTCGTGATCACCCTTCCCCGGCACGGCAACGTCGCCTCCGCCTCCCTGCCGCTGCAGCTGTCATGCGCCCTGGAAAGCGGGATGGCGCACCCCGGCGACCTGATCGTCCTCATCGGCCTCGCCGCCGGCAGCAGCGCAGGCGCCGTGATCATTCGGCTCTGACCCACTCCCCGGGCCGCCCGGAGCGCACGCCGGAGACGCCCGGGCCCCAACGCCTCAGGAGCACTCGTGACCCCCTTGTACGAAACCGTCAAGACCACCCTGACCGGCCACTTCAACATCCCGGACGACACCATCCACCCCGCAGCCACTCTGGAAGACCTCGGAATGGACTCCATCGCCGTGGTGGAACTGATGTGCGTACTGCAGGACGACCTGGGGCTGCGCGTTCCCGACCTCGACACCCTGAAAGGCGGCCAGAGCACCCTTGCCGAGGCCGTTGCCGCCCTTGAACGAGCTCAAGACGACGAGCCGGCCTCGGCGCCGGCCGACGGCGAGCACGCCACCGTGGAGACGGCAGCCCGGTGACGAGCACCCATGAGATCGCCATCACCGGCATCGGACTGCTGACCGCGGCCGGAACGGACACCGGAACCACCTGGCAAGGAGTGAGCGACGGCGTCCCCACGGCCGGCATCGACGCAAGCCTGGGTGACGTCCCCGTCCCGCTGACCTGCCGCGTCCCCGACTTCGACGCCGTCGCGCTGCTCGGCCGCGACGTATGGCGCATGGACCGCTTCTCCCACCTCGCCCTGGCTGCCGCACTCGAAGCCGTAGCCGACGCCCGACTCGACGCCACTTCCTGGGACGGCGCCCGCGTCGGCGTGATCGTCGGAGTGGGCGCCGACAGCAAGGACACCATCGTCGCCAACACCCGCAAACTCATCGAACGCAAGTACGCGACGATCTCGCCCCTGGCCGTTCCCCGGTCGACCGCCAACGCCGCCGCTGCCGAAATCTGCATGGCCCTGGGCGCTTACGGCCCCAGCATGGCAGTGACCACCGCCTGCGCCTCCGGTGCCACGGCACTCGGCGTAGCCAAGGACCTCCTCGCAGCCAACCGCTGTGACATCGCCCTGGCCGGTGGCGCCGAAGCGCCCTGCCACCCCCTCACCTCACTCACCTTCTCCCAGATGGGAGCTCTCTCCACGCGACTGCACGACCCAGCAGGCGCCAGCCGCCCCTTCGAAGCCGACCGCGACGGCTTCGTCCTGGCCGAAGGCGCCGGCATCCTCGTCCTCGAACGCGCCGCGGACGCCCGCGCCCGTCGTGCTCCCGCTTACGCCTATCTCAGCGGATACGGTTGCTCCACCGACGGCTACCACTACGCCGCCGCCCACCCGGAAGGCATCGGCATCGAACGGGCCCTCGACGCGGCCCTGACCGACGCCGGCCTGCACACCAGCGACATCGGCCACATCAACGCGCACGGCACCGCCACCCCGATGAACGACCGCATCGAAAGCGCCACCATCCGCCGCTACTTCCACGGCGGCCCACCCGCTGTCACCTCCACCAAGGGCGTCACCGGCCACACCCTCGGTGCCGCAGGAGCCATCGAAGCGGCTCTCGCCGCCCTGACTCTGCGACACCAGTCCATCCCGCCCACCGCCAACCTCGACCGTCTCGACCCCGACATCGACCTCGATGTCGTCGCCAAGACCGCCCGCCCTTCCCGAATCGACGCTGTCGCCAGCAACTCCTTCGGCTTCGGCGGCCACAACACCGTGCTGATTCTGCAGCGGGCCTAGGGCACAGGGCTCGACGGGACCCCGGCTCAGCGCACGAACTTCCAGGTGACGCCGTTGACCACGCCTCGGTCGAGCGGAGCAAGCTTCTCGAAGGCCGGCCGGCCGAGATCGATGTGGGTGCGGTCGCAGGAGAAGCACTTGTCCCTGACCGGCACCCTGATGGTCTTACCGTTGTAGCTGACCTCGACCGATATCCCCTTGCAGAGAGGGTCGTTGTTGGGATTGGCGGAGGTCCACCACGAGGGCGAGACCGCGACCAGGTCCTGGGAGTTCGCGTCGATGGCCGTCCCGCAGGCGCCGTCGCCCTTGTCGGTGTAGTAGGTCATCTTTCCGTTCATCGGCTGGCCGATCGGAACGTCGGCGGCCGCCGGTCCCGCGGCGACGGCAATTCCGGTGGCCGCGGCGGCCAGGACGACGGCTGCGGAGCGCGCAGCTCTGATTCCACGCATGGTCTCTCCTCGTTCAGGGGTAATGGCGGGCGGGTGTACTCCACGGACCCGTGGAGCGAGCGCCCCGGAAACCGGCATTACGGAGCCGTCACGGCTCGCCGGTCAGGAAGTCGAAGGACAGCGGCATTTCTTCGGCACGCGTCCGGCTTTCGGTCCATGAGTGCCATGCGGGACGACGCCGACGCAAGTCCCTGCAGCGACAGTTGTCCGGAACCGGTTCCCCAATGCACCTGGTTTGGCCGCCTATGATGCATGTCGTTGACAACGAAGTTGAAGAGTTATTCACTGCGCAAGGGCGACGGCCGCAGCGCCTCCCGCCGGCCCGTCGCGCTTTGAGTAAGCGAGTGCCACCTCAGCGATCCGACCCCACAGGAGCCGCCGTGAGAAGAAACCGCTTCGTCACCTTGCTGCTGGCCGTACTGGCTCTGGTCGGTGCGACCCTCCTCGTGCCGTCCGGCACGGCGAGTGCCGCCGGCCCGTGCGACAACGCGCCCAACTGGGCGGCCGGTACCTGGTATCCGACGGGCACGGTCGTCCGGTACGCGGACGGTAAGTACTACATCGCCGAGCACGACAATCCCGGCTACGACCCGCTCATCAGCACGTGGTACTGGGACCCGTACACCTGTCAGGGAGGTGGGAACCCGGGGACCGGAAAGTTCCCCGTGACGGAGGCCCAGTTCCAGCAGATGTTCCCGGGCCGGAACTCCTTCTACACGTACGACGGGCTGATCGCGGCGCTGGCCGCGTACCCGGGATTGGCCGGCACCGGCAGTGACCAGGTCAAGCGGCAGGAGGCCGCGGCCTTCCTGGCCAACGTCGACCACGAGACCGGGGGCCTGGTCCACATCGTGGAGCAGAACACGGCCAACTATCCCCACTACTGCGACCGGAACCCGCCCTATGGCTGCCCTGCCGGTCAGGCCGCCTATTACGGCCGTGGTCCGCTCCAGCTCAGCTGGAACTTCAACTACAAGGCGGCGGGCGACGCCCTCGGAATCAACCTGCTGAACAACCCATCGCTTGTCCAGACCGACGCGGCCGTCTCCTGGAAGACCGCCCTGTGGTACTGGAACACCCAGCGCGGCCCCGGCACCATGACGCCGCACGACGCGATGGTCAACAGCCGGGGATTCGGGGAGACCATCCGCAGCATCAACGGCTCCGCGGAGTGCGACGGCCGCAGCCCCGCCCAGGTGCAGAGCCGGGTGAACAGCTACCAGCGATTCGCCCAGCTGCTGGGTGTGGCTCCGGGCGGCAACCTCTACTGCTGAGCCCCCGGGAATGCGGCTGACCGGCAGGCCCGCCCCCGGCTTGCCGGATGCCAGCACTCCACCGGCGCTACGAACGCAAGGCCGGCCACGTCCTGGCCTTCACCCGCCCGAGGTGGCAGTTAAAGGATGTCCGGGGACATTAGAGGCCTCCTGACGTCTTCCCGATTGAGTGCAACTCCCCGGCAACAGCTAGGATTTGGTTGTTCTTGAAAAGGGGTCGCTAATGGGCATCAGATTCATTGAGGTAGACGAATCGCGGCAAGGTGAGCCGGGTGTGCGGAAGGGAGGCAGAACATTGACGGTAGGAGACCAGTCCATCACCCAGGAGACGTGGGTGAAGGTTGAGGCTTACGACGACCTCGATCCGACAGCGACCGGGGACGTCCATCTGCACACCTTCGCGGTCCCAGGTATGGAAGTGCGGGTTGGGGCCGCGAAGAATGACGAGGACGGAAGCAGCGAATTCGAACCCAGGTTGATCCCGTCTGTCCAGTATTACCAGATCGAGCTCGGGCCCGACTCGCTGAACAAGCTCCATGATGCGCTCAAGCCCTTCATCGCAGCCGCGAAGGAATGTGAGCCGCCAAAGGGCCGCAAGATACGCTCCAAGTAGTCCGCAATGTCCCCTCCCGCGAGGGGGCATTGTCATAGCCGGTGCGCTACGCCGCCGGCCCGCGTCCTTGCCGGCGCGTGTGGCGAACGGGTGGCGTGTCCGGGAGCTCCTCCGGCTCGTTCTTGCCGTAAAGGCCTGTCTTGCCGGAATTGACTGAAGGAGTCCCGATGCGACGAGTCCTCGCGGTGACTGCCCTGACCGCGGCCGCGCTGAGCGCAGGCGTCACCGGCCCGGGCGCCGTCGCCCATGCCGTGGGCCGGGCGCCGGACGTCGACCTGGTCGGTACGGGCTTCGATCCGGAAGGGGTGACCGCGGTGGTGGACAACGTCCTGCAGAACACGACGGCGGAACTGGGCCGGACGGCCGGGGGCAGCGAGCTCGGGAGGACCTTGCCCGCGGTCGGCCGGGCGGGCGGCGGTGTCCTGAGGCAGACGACCTCCGGCGTCCAACGGTTCGTCGGACAGACGGCGGGATCGGCGGGACAGTCCATCGGCAGCGCTATGACCGCGAAGGCGAGGGGCAGCCTGCCGAAGGGAAGCCTTCCGGAGCCGGGCTCGGTCCCCGGATACTGAGCCGGACCGAGGCTGTCAGTGCCGGGCGCTGATCAGCTGGGCCACCCTGGCACTCGTCAGTTCGGTGGCGAGCACGCTGTTCTCCAGCGGCAGCAGGCGATGTGCCTTGCACAGCTGTGTCGGCAGCGCCGCGTACTCCTCCCCGGTGACGCGTGCCCAGGACGGGTCGAACCGCACCCGGATGATGAGGTCGCGGGCCTGCTCGGAGACGATCGTCGACGCCAGGAGCCACAGTCCGGGCTCCCGCGCCTTGCCCGGCGGGTCGAAGGCCAGGTGCAGCAGCCACGCCGACCGGCCCAGCGGGTTGCCCAGCCGGTGCCAGACGATCCGTCCGTCCGCGTCGATCCGGCCGAAGGTGCCGGTCCCCGCCTTCGCGGTGCCGAGGAGTACCACCCAGATGCCGCCGGGGCCGCTGATCAGGCCGACCGGGGTGCTGCCCTGCCCCGCCGGGACGGGGATCTGGGAGGTGCGTCCGCTGCGCGGGTCGATGCGCAGCAGTGAGCTCGCGACGTCCTGGCTGACGTAGAAGTCCCCGCTGACCGGGTGCTGTGCGGCGAAGATGGGGTGCGGCTCGGCGTCGAAGAGGCGGTGGCGGTCGGGACGCGTGTGGTCCAGGGCCAGTACCTGGTCGCTTCCCTTCAGGGTCACCCACAGGGTGTCGCCGTACTCGCTGACGTAGTGCGGCCCCCGGCCGCCGCCCGGAACAGCGATCTCATGTTCGATGCGCGGGGCGGCCTCGAGGGAATCCGCCCGGGGATCCACCAGGAGCAGCCGGTCGGTGCCCTCGTGCGTGGCCCAGATCCGCCCGGGGTGGCGCGAGGAGACCGCCAGCCCGTGGAGCATCGCGTCGGAGGAGCCGAGCGGGAACGCCTTGACGGCCGTCACCTGCTCGGTGCGGGTATCCAGTTGGAGCTTCACCAGCCGGCTGTTCGACATCTGGGACACGAGGAGCATCGGATGCCCCGGCACTTTGACGATCTCGTGCGTTTCCTCGGCGGGCGGCAGCTCGTACTCCACCACCGTGCGTCGGGAGGACCCCGCCGGTTGGGAAGGGACGTTCCGGTACTGCGGCCCCGCAGTCGCGGTGCCCGGCATTCCGAGCAGCGTTCCGGCTGCCGCGAGGCTGCCCAAGGACATCAGTCGGCGGTGAAAGGTGCGGCGCTCCAAGTTGCTCTCCTGATGGACGCGACTCTTGGGTGACGCGTCCATGCAAGCGGTGCCACCCGATCATCAGACAGCGGATCCGGTGGATTCCCCCTTGTGGGTGAGGCGGAACTCGCCGCCGGATCCTGGGCCTCGTACAGGCGGTCGAGGAGCGCTTGGGTCCCGGGGATCCATGGCCTGCAAAGGAACTGACGGCCATCGGTGCGGTAATTCAGAATTCAAGCGAGCCGGTTTTCCTGATCAATCGACTGCTGGCCCTAAAGCTAATCGGAGGGGGTCAATTCCACTTCTGTGGAAGCGATTGACCCTGCTCACCAGGCAATGCTACTAACAAGAGGCACGAATCCCCCACTAGACGAGGAGCATCGGCATGCTGCGCATTGACATCAGTATTTTCTCCGGTCGCCCCGACCCGTCCTGGATCATCATGGACGAGAGCGAGGCAAGAAGTCTGTTGTCGGATGTGGCCGATGCGGCGGAAGAAGCGGTGGGGATACCCGGGGCGGGGTATGACGGCCTGGGATATCGCGAGGTCGTGGTCTCGGCGGTCAGCGACGACGAGCCCTGGCCCGATTCCTTACCCCGCAGTTTCGCCCTGGGCACCCTGGGCGCCCGTGACCCCGGCCGCTCGGCCGAACTGGCCCGCCGGGTCGTGGAAGGCATGACCCGCCACGCGGACACGCGGCTGGCCGAGCACGAGCAGACGCCACTGGACGATGACCTGCGCGATCTGGTGCTCGGTGAGATCGACGCTTTCCAGGCCGAGCCGCCGGCCTGGACCCGGTCCCCGGAGCTCTCCGCGTACCCCCTGCGCACGACTGCCCAGGAAGCCGCGCCGACCGCCACCTGCTACATCGAATTCGGTCAGTTCAACCCCGGCTTCTGGAACACCCCGCAAGTCCAGCCCCACAACAACTGCTACAACTACGCGCGCAACATCCGCACCGACACCTTCGCCCAGCCCGGCCGGGCGCACGGCGCCCAGACCGGGACCATGGCCTGTCCGAACGTCACGCAGGCCGCCCTTGCCGACGGCTTCGTCCGGCGCTTCCAGTGTCTGCCGGACAGCGAGAAGCCCCGTTGGCTCACCGCACTGGTCGTGTGGCCGGGTCGGGATTACCACTGGTACAGGTTCCACAACGGAAATTTCTGGGGGCACAAGCCCGGCCAGACGGCAGCCCGAGACTACGACAACAGCGGTGTACGGATCACGAATCCGGAAACGTGCAACCGCGGGGGTTATCGTGATTTCTGCGGGTACTTCTATGCCGGACGCTCGGTCGTCATCAGGTGAGGGCACCCAGAGCACGTAGAGCGTGAAGAGAGACCGATGCTGGTGGAACTGGACCTGTTCAGCGGTCGCCCCAATCCTCGTTGGCGCCTCGATCCCGGGGATGCCGAGGAATTCCGCGCACTGACGGCTGGTCTCCCACCCGCGGGCCCGGTGGCCCAGCCCCCGTCTCCGGGGCTGGGCTACCGCGGCTTCACGGTCACCGACGCCGACCGCGTGATCCACGTCTTTGCCGGCCGGGTGACCGAGGGGACCACGTCCCGCACCGACCCGGACCGGTCCCTGGAGCACTGGCTGCTGACCCGGCTGCCCTCCTCGCTGCGTGACCTCCGCCCCTTGGTGGCCGAGGCGCTCGAGGACGGACGGGACGACTGACGACCCCTGGCAGGGGCCGTCGCCGATGCGGGTGCCGCAGTTAGTCCCTGCAACCGCCAAGTCCCGAGAGGAAGTCGTCCAGACCGGCATGGCGGATGCGCTCGACCCCGGGCGACTCCGCGCGGTAGTCGATCCGGGCCGGCCGCTTGTCGTCGTGGAAGTAGACCGCCTCCAGAACCCCGTCAGGAGTTTCGGTGAGCATGGGGTTCGCCACCAGGAAGTCGCGCACCGGCGGGGAATCGCGGCGCACCTGTAACCACAACCGCTTGCCACCGAAGTGGTTCGGAGGGAGGGCGACCCGGGTGCCGAAGCGGCGTTTCATCTGGTAAGTGCCCTTGCTGAGAAAAGCTTCCGTGCCTTGAAAGTCGAGTCGGCGGGCACCGTTCTTGGCCGCCCACTCGATGAGGAGGAAGTACATCACCTTGAGTGCGCCGGCCGAGTAGTGCTCCGCCGCGCCGTCGAGAACGCCCAGCAGGCGGGAGGTGAGCACGCCGGAGCTGGGATCCCAGTGGCACAGGTGTCCGGCGACACGCTTGCCGTTCGCGGAAAGATAGAAAAGCACTCCCGAACGGAACAAGCACTCGTACGCCGAATCCCTGCTTTCGGTGCGCGCCCGCTCGCCGTAGCGCTCGAGCATCGTCGCCATGTAGATCCGGTCGTAGAAGAACTCGAACCAGGCGGGGTCGTGCTCGACGCCGAACGCCCAGTCGTGCTGTCGCGACTTCTGGCGGAAGTCACGCCGTGCGCCTTTTGAAGCCTGGTGGTGAGTATTTTTGAAATCCTCGCCGAAGTCCAACACGAAGTGCACCCGGATGGGCATGATCAGCGAGGCGTTCGAAGGCAGTTGCCTCGCCTTGGCCCTGCTGGTGCCGACTATGACGATGTCGGCGTCCGGTAGCTGAGGCGGGGACGTCAGATTCCGCCCCTTGAGCGTCGTCGCCGTACGCACGGCGGACTCTCCCAGGCCCTCCTCGCGGCGGTGTTCGGTGAACTCCAGCGTGTACGCGAGCCCCTCGGGGAGGCCGGAGTACGAGATCGACACCCCTCCGAGGTCCGAACGGACGGCGGGGAACGTTCCCCAGCTCCTGGTGTCCCAGCCGACGCGAAGCCCGGTCAGGAGTGGATTTCCACTGTTGCGCCACTCGTAGCCGGCGTGCAGGCGAAGCCGCTGGTTCAGAGGGACGCGTGGTGGCGGCAGGGCCGCCGGACGGGCCGTCTGTGAGGTCAGCCGCTCGCTGCCTGTCATGTCACAAGCCCAACCTTTCCGAGTGAGCCGCTCAGGCTCATGAGAGCTTCACACCGATGTGCAGGCCGTGTTCGTACGGGTAGTCGGTCAGGGTCCTCACCTGTTGAAAGTCGGCCTGACGCAGCCATTCTTCGTAGTCGCGGGCCGGGTAGGCCATGCCCTGGCCGCTGGCCAAGGCATTGAGGTAAAGCGACAGGCGAGCCGAGTACCAGCCTTTGGTCTCGTCGTCCGAGACGTTGTACCCGTAGATCAGGACCCGCCCGCCGGGCGGCAGAATGCGGTGGGCCTTGGCCAGCAAAGTGACGATCTGCTCGCCGGAGAAGATTTCCAGAACGTGGCTGAACAGCACCGTGTCGGAGCCTGCCGGAAAGGGGTCTGCGAACAGATCCCCCGGATGAACCGTCACCCTGTCACCGAAGTCGGGTGCGGTGGTCCGCTCGGCGAGCTTCGACACACTGGGGATGTCGAAGATGGTCGAGCTCAGCTGCGGATACCGGGCAGTGAGCCGGGCGCTGGTGGTGCCGTCGCCGCCGCCCACGTCGAGGAGCCGGTGGACCGATGCGAACTCCTCGGTCTCCACCAGGGCTTCCACGCTGCGCAGGGTGAAAGCGCTCATGGCGCGGTGGAAGACGGCCTCCTGCTCCGGAGCGTGCGACAACCGCTGGTAGAGGGTCGGCTCGTCGCCCGGGTGAGCGGCGAGCGCGGCGTTCGTGCCGGCTTTCAGCGCTTCGGTCAGCCGGGCGAAGGCGGGGTAGTAGATCTCCCGCCAGCCGACCAGGATGTGGCGCCAGCTGTCGGGGCCGTCGCGCGTCAGCATCTCCTCGGCGACCGGGGAGTTCGTGTACCACCCGTCATGCCGTTCGAGCAGCCCGGTGGTACACACCGCGTGCAGCAGGACCCGTAGCGAGTGGGGTGGCAGTCCGGTGACCACGCGCAGTTCGTCGAAGGACGACGGTTGGCCGGACAGGGCGGCGAACAGGTCGAGCTCCAACGCGGTGACCAGGGCGTTGAACAGTGCCGGGGCGTTCACCAGCAGATGGAAGCGTTCGAGAACCAGGTCCCTCTCGTCGTGCGACAGCGAGCGGTCCATGTCGGGAGGCACCTCACGGGTCGAGCGGTAGGGGAGTGGCCTGAGCGATCACCTGGCTTTTGCAGCCGGTCACTCCGGACAGCGGGCCGCACCCGGCCAGTGCCCGGTAAATGGTGCGGTCACCGGCGCCGTGGTCGAGAACGTAGTTGTGCAGCAGGCGGACGTTGTCCCACACGGCGATGTCGCCCACGGCCCACCGCCATCGCACCGTGCGCTCCGGGACGAGCGCGTGGTGCATGAACAGGTCCAGCAGTGTGTGGCCTTCCAGGTCGGACAGTCCCTCTATGGTCGATGCGTAATTGGGGTTGAGGACGAGCGACCGGCGCCCGGCCGCGCGTCGGTCGACGGCGACCAGAGGATGACGGACCACCGGCAGGGACAGCAGACGGTCACGCCCGACCGGGTCGGCCCCGGGCGTGAGCCAGTCGGCGAACAGCCTCCGGGCGTGGTGCAGGCAGCTGAGACCGTCCGCCAGGACGCGCAGCGGTTCCGACAGCGCCGTGTAGGCGCCGGCCAGGTCGGCGAAGAGGGTGTCGCCGCCGACCGGCGGCACGCGTGCCGCCTGGAGCAGCGAGTACGTCGGCACGTCCCGGACGAAGGTGCAGTCCACGTGCCAGTTGGTGCCGTGCCTGTTGTGGGCGTCCCGGCACCGCACATCATCGGGTGTGACGCCGCCTGTCTCGTTGGCCAGCACCTCGGGATGGTCCGGGAGCCCGGGCTTGAGGGGGTGGGCCGGCAGCACTCGAGCGAACCGGGCCGCGAACTCGACCAGCACGGCCGGATCGGTGGGTTGGGAACGTAGGAAGAGCACTCCGTGCTCGCTGATCAGCTCCTTGAGGCGGTTGACGTCGGCCGGGCCGATCCGGCGGACGTCGAGCCGCGACACCTGCGCCCCGATGCTCCCGGTGAGGCGGTCGACCGTCCACTGAGGCTCTGACATGAGAGTGCGCGACCTCCCTCTCGTTCCTGTCCGGTCGAAGCGGTGTCCGTGGCCTGCTCAAGCGGCCGCGAACGCCACGTTTTCCATCGCCCCGCCCCGGGCGACGGTCACCACCCCGGCACGGCCGTCCGGGTAGTAGCGTGCGTAGACCCCGCCCGGTCGGCCGCCGAAGAGGAGGGGGCTCAGTACCGGGGCCACTGACACGTGGTACGGCTGTGAGCCGGGGCCTGCCACCATCTCCAGCTCGTACCGGCCCGGCTCCACGTACTCCTGCGCGACGGAGTCCCCGGCATCCAGCGCCCGGGAGACGGCCGCGGTCCATTGAGGCTGGGGGCACAGGCGGCCGATCATGACACCGCGGCCCATCATGCCCACGGTCTGCTTGAGCACGAACGAGTCCTGGTGCGCGATGAGCAGCCGCCGTAGGTCCACCGGTTCACCGTGCCAATCGACCTTGGCATCAGACGTGGCACGGGTCCAGGGGAGGTACCGGGCCACCAGTCGGCGCTCCTCGCCGTTCATCCAGGACTCGCCCTTCGAAAGCCGGCAGAGCAGCTTCTTGTTGGCGACCAGGTAGCTGCTTTCCGGCGGGTAGAGGACGCATCCGGCCGCGATGAGACCGCGCACCGGGTCCAGCGATTCGCCCCGGGACACCCAGTCCGCAGGCGAGAAGTAGCGCAGTGCGAGCGGGAACCGCAGCCTGCCGGCCCGGCCGATCACGTCCGGCAGGTCGTGAGGTTCCAGCACCTCGGCGTCGAAGCCCCGTTCCCGCAGATAGGCGGCCTCGCCGTCGAAGTACCGTGTGGTCTCGCACCGGCGGTCCACCCGGTTGCCCACCAGCGCGACCGCTCGCCGCAGTCCGAGTTCCGCGCAGACGTCTTCGAGCAGGTCGGCGCGGGCTTCGTGCGGGTCGTCCACGGTGAAGGGCAGGCCGCCGGCGGGGCCGCCGTAGAGACGGGTCCATGCCTGGCTGAACCGGTGCGTCTCGGTGGGACCGCCGAACGCACCGCCCACGTTGAACTCCAGGAAGCGGGGTCCGTCCGGTCCGATCACGATGTCGGGGCGGGCCATCACGTCGCAGTGGCGCAACTCGAAGTCGTCGTCGCCGACGAAGAACGGGAAGGAGTCGGCGGTGGAGCGGATGCCCAGAGCCGCCAGTCGGCCCTGCCGGGTGGGCGCCGCCTCCAACAGCGCCCGGCGGAGCAGGGCGAGCAAGCCGCGTGTGGCGGTGAAGAGTTCGTCGTAGGCCGGTCGGGAGACCGCGAAGGGCTCTGTGGGTACCGGTTGCGTGTGCAGCCACGTTCCGCAATCGCGCAGCTCGTGGCGGAGTACCGTGCTGACGACGTCGGACGGGCTGCGGTTCGCGGTGGGGAAGGGGCGCGCGCCGAACCACGAGGACGTTCCCGGCTTCACTACGACCAACTTTCGGCAGGGGATGGATACCTACGCGTTTGCCCCGACAGCGGTGGCCACGTCGTCGACGGACCGCACCAAGTGCAGGTCACCGTCCTCCAGCTGGTCGTAGTCGGACCGGGCGTAGGTGCCGGAGGCGTGGACGACGATGGTGCGGTCCCGGCCGATGAGTCCGCGCTCCACGCCTTCCCGGACGCCGGTCATGGCCATCAACAGTGACCACTCGGCCAGATCTCCCGGATCTTCGGGCATGCGCATCCCGGCGCGGGCCAGTTCGAGGCGAACCGCGGCGTAGTGCCGAAGGCATTCGTGCCGGGAGACGACGATCCCTCCGCCACCGAACTCCCTGGTGATCTCGTTCATCCGCTGGGATGTGAGCGGCCGGTGGGTGTAGAAGGTGGGATCCAGGATCTCGCTCGGGCTGTCGGTCGCGTAGGGAAAGCACGGATCCTGGTCCTGGCGGTACAGGCGTGCGACCCGGTCCCATGTGTAACGCGGCATGTTGCGGCGCTCGAAGCTGCCGAAACGCTGGCTGAGAACCATGTCCGGGGTGTGCAGGTGTTGCACGAGGAAGGACTCCGGCCGCTGCGCGGGCGTCGCGTCGCCGGCGGCCTCCAGCAGGGCACGGCCTGTGTGGTAGCCGAGCAGTCCGAAGGCGCTGGAGACGGCGTGGGCGTGCACGCGGACCTCGCCCTGGGCGATCGGTTCCGCGTCGTGCTCGAACAGCGCCCGGGTGGTGTCGGCCAGCATGTAGTTGGCCAACTCGAGGGAGAACCACATCCGGCCGCCGGTGTGGCCGGACCACTCGGCCGCGTACTTGCGGACGTACTCCCGGGCCAGTGGCTTGACGTCCTCGGCCTGCTGGCCCTCGAACAGCAGGACGGGATTGAGCGCACGCAACTCCGGGTCGGTGGACAGCCGTCCGCGGCGCAGCTTGTCGCGGCAGGCGGCCGGGGAGATCGTCGCCACCCGCAGCTGATGTGGTTCGGCCAGGCCCAGATCGAGTGCCCGTAGCACCGCGTCGCGCAAGGCCGTGCCCTTATTGGCGGAGGTCGGGGTCACCAGCATCACCGGCGTGCCGGTGCGGCGCACGTGTTCGATGGCTCGGGCCACGATGAGCAGCGATGCCAGGGACTTGGTGGTCTGGGTGGCGGGGTTGCCGGTCAGGTCGAGCAGGCGGACCCGGAGCCCCTGGAAATCGTCCAGCGAGCGCCAGGAGACGGCCGCGGCGGCGAAGTACTCGCGCACGCGGTCGTCCAACTCCGGGAAGTGGAATCCGGGCCGGAACCCTTCCGGCTCGTTGCTGCCCGTGCGGTCCTGGACGCACGCCTCCACGATCTCGGGCAGCCGGTGGTAGTGATCGAGGACAGGGTTGCGCGTGATGGCCCACCCATGGGGATTCGTCATTGTCATCGATGTGTCCCTCTGCTTCGCCCGGTCTGGGACGGGCGCCGAGTCGCGCTCCGAGGGGCAGGAGTGCGTCGGCGCCGGGTGAGCGGGTTCACCTGCCGAGGATGGACCGCAGCACGGCCACGTAGTCGGAACCGGTGTCGAGCGGTGCGTACTTGGGTGGATTGGCCTCATCCGTGAACGCGTCCAGCGGGGCGACGACGACACCGTAGTCGGGTCGGTGCTTGTACTGGATCGACATCCGGTCGCGGCGCACAGCGCTGACCCTGTGCGGCGCCGCCCGGTGTACCCCGTTCGACCAGCGCTGTACGTAGTCGGCGAGGAAGACGAACAGCGCGTCCGGGTCGGCGGGGACCTCCAGCCAACTCCCCTCGGCGTCGCGAACATTCAGGCCTGATTCGTCCTGGGACAGGATCGTCAACAGCGACAGGTCGATGTGCGGAGACATCGAGTAGTTGACCTTGGAGTCGACGTCGGTCAAATGCGTGGCGCCGTAGTAGTTGAGTCCCAGCCGGTCCAGAGGTGAGCTCCGGTGGGCCGCGAAGAAATCCTCTGCCAACCCTAGGTCGAGGGCGCAGGCTGCCAGGATCCCGTCGGCCAGCGGGACCAGATACTCGAAGAGCTCCAAGGACTTCGGGAAGTGCTCATGGTAGAAGTCCACGGAGTCGGGCAGCGCGAGTTCGTGCGTGGTGTTGCCGATGCGGTACTGCTCGCAGGCCTCGGTGCCGCTGTGCGTGCGGCTCCTTTCCCGGCCCAGGCCCCTGTATCCCAGGAACTGGGACTCCTCGGTGGCCGCGTACCTGTTCTTCTCCTCCGTCGGGAGGCTGTAGAACTGTCGAATTTCCGCGTAGACATCCGCGAACAGGTCGGCCGGAATGCCGTGATTGTGGACGAACAGAAAGCCTTCGCTCCTGCAGATGCCGCTGATTCTGCCGGCGACTTCCAGTCGGTCCCGCGAGGTCCACTCAGCCGGGTTCCCCGGCAGTTCAACGTGCGGTATCACCCCGTACCCTCCAGAGCCGTCACCGATCTGCTCGTTCACGTCGATGGGCGTTGTGTCACCCGTTGGCGACGGTCACCGTGCCGTGGGTCCAGTGCGGCCGAGCCCAGCCCGGGGCTGGACGGGCAGGTAGGGGTTGAATCGCCCACACCGCAAGGCCATCTTGCGAGTCCGGGCAGACTTCGGGCAAGCCCGGAGCGGCTGCTTTCGGCCAGATTTCACATGCCAACTGTGAGCACATCCGTCTCGTTCACTACCTGACATGCAATCACGCCTCATGGGATTCGAGTCAACCGGCGGGATTCATTTCCGGTGCCGTATCGGATCATTGGGAAACTCGGCCAAAAGTGCTGTTCGGCCCATTGTGGGCAGTGGTCGTTTCGTTCAGCCTGAGAAATGAGTCAGTTGCTGATGGTCATCACGGTTGGGGCACGCGATGATGCTCAACAGGGTCGTGAACCAGTCTCCGCCCCCTTCGCTGCCGACCGAGCGGATCAACCCATTCGATCCGCCGCCCGAGTTGGCGATGTGGCGCACCCGGTCGCCGCTGAGCCGACTGCGGTACCCCGACGGGCACCTGGGATGGCTGGTGACCGGTTACGAGCTGGCCCGGGCGGTGCTGTCCGACCCTCGGTTCAGCGCCCGCTCCGAGCTGAAACGGGTGCCTGTGGCCCGCCCTGGCACGGACCCGTTCTACGGCAGTACGGCACTGCCGGGCTGGCTGGTCGACATGGACGCGCCGGAGCACACCAGGCTTCGGCGGCGGTTGGCGGGGGCTTTCACCGCGCACCGGATGCGTGCGCTGCGGCCCCGGGTCGAGCAGATCGTGGCCGACCATCTGGCGACGATGGCTACGGCGGAGGAGCCCGCCGACCTGGTGACGGAATTCGCGGTGCCCGTACCGTCACTGGTGATCTGCGAGCTGCTGGGTGTTCCGTACTCCGACCGGGGCGGCTTCCAGCGCAACAGCGCCACCCTCTTCAGCCTCCGGGCGACCGCCGAGCAGGCGGCTCGCGCCATGGCCGAGCTGGACGCGCTGTTGACCGAGCTGGCCAGGCACAAGCGGCGACGGCCGCAGGGGGACCTGCTCAGTGTGCTGGCGGCGGACGACGAGCTGTCGACGGCCGAGATCGCGGGCACGGGCGTCCTGCTGTTGTCGGCGGGCCACGAGACGACGGCCGGCTCGCTGGGGCTCGGGGTGTTCGCGCTGTTGTGCCATCCGGATCAGCTGGCCCGGCTGACGGCGGACCCGGACGTGGCGGACACCGCGGTGGAGGAGCTGCTGCGGTACTTGACGATCTTTCATTTCGGCGTGCCGCGAACCCCACTGGAAGACGTGTCGGTGGCCGGTGAGGTACTGCGGGCAGGCGAGTCGGTGACCGTCTCGCTGTCCGCGGCCAACCGCGACCCCGGACGGTTCGCCGCACCGGATCGCCTCGACATCGGGCGGCGCGCGAGTGGACATCTCGCGTTCGGGCATGGAGTTCACCAGTGCATCGGGCAGAATCTCGCGCGAATGGAGATGCGAGTCGGCTTTCCCGCCCTGTTCCGTCGCTTTCCCGGACTACGCCTGGCAGTGCCGTCCGAGGAGGTCTCCCTCGGACGGGACACCGGGTTCTATGGGGTGCACCGGCTGCCGGTGGCCTGGTCATGAGGGCGGCGCGTCACGGCCGGGCGACCTGGCCCGAGGGCGCTCCCGTGATGGGGCGCGCTATCCGGCGAAGCACTGTTCGAGCTTTTTCTCGACTTCGTACGCGGCGGTGAGGCTCTCCGCGACGACGCAGTGCAGGAGCGTATCGTCGCGCCGGTCGAAAGCGCTGCTGATGATGACTCCGCTACGGCTGCCCCGGTCGTAGGCGAGTCCGGCATGGGCAAGAGTCTCCACCGCCGAGTCGAACGAGGGGACCGACCAGCCCTTGGGCCAGAAGCCTTCTAGTAGTACCCGGTCCTTCATGAACTCCCGGCCGACGATCTTTCCCCCGAAGACGCTGTAGACATGGGTCGATCCCGTCACCCGCCCGTTGTACTCGGTGAACAACAGCTCGCCGTCCGGGGTGATGACCGCATCGGCGCTGAGCCTTCCCCGGTATCCCATCGCCCGCAACGGCTCACAGAGGTTCCGTCCCTGGCGGGTGAGCTCACCCAGGATCTCCGGGGAGAACTCCGTCGGTGGGATGATCTGCTTCGTCGTCACCGGCTCCGACAACATCTCACCGTAACCACCGAACTCGATGCCCGCATCGCTGATCAGGTACTCGGCGAAACAGGCGGCGCTGCCGGGGAAATACCGTTCCACGACGAACGGGTTCCTCCGATTGTCGGTGAGCCAGTCCCAACGGTCCGAGAGGTACTGGCGTACAGCGCCTTCCTCGGACGCCACGACCACCTTCTTCGCGCCCACGGGCGACAGCCCCGGCACCGGGCTCACGATCTCGTTGCCGGCACCGCCGGACATGTAGTCCTTCTTGAGAATGGCCGTCTGGCCGGCGCCGACCAACTCACAGACGGCGTCGACGGCGTCCTCCTCTTCAGCGCACACCCGCCCGTGCGGTACCGGGACGCCCACGCCCGCGGCGATGGCTCGGAAGGCCGTCTTGCTGTTCATCAAGGCGCCGCCGCCTTGTTCGATGAAGCCATGGCCGGCCAATGCGTCGGGCACGCCCAGGGCGCGTGCCAGCCGGGCGATCGCCGCGCCCGGCCAGAGCGGAAGGATGCTGGTGATGGTCCGGCCCGCGATCGCCGAACGGATCTCCGCGAGCAGACGCTCGTCGGTGAGAGACGTCCCGGACAGTGTGTCCGACCCATCGCAGTCGGTCGGTGGCACCAGGACCCGCAGCGATTCGAGCCGGGTACCCGTCATGGAGGTCACATACCGCAGGAACGCTCTCTCCGGATGTGACGGCAGGACGACAATGTCACCCTCGTCGGCGAACCACATCACGCGCTGAGCCCACCAGGCGGATGCGGAGCGGGTGCGGAGCACTTCGTCGAAGTCATTACCGACCAGAATTTTCACCATGGCCTGTTCCATCCGCTCGGAAGGGAGTCGCAGATCATTTCGGATCGCTCACGGACACGTTCTTCTCATCGATGGACGCGTTCGGGTCGACGCGGGAACTCGGCTCATCGGTTTCGGTGGTGAAGCGCCGAAGAGCGGGGAAACACAGAGCGACGAAGGCAATGCCGACGACACATGAGAGCCCGCCGGTCAGCGCGCTCACCGACGGGGTGGTGGCCGAAGCGACGACGCCGCCGCGGAAGTTGCCGAGGTGTGGGCCGCCGGCGCCGACCACGAAGTCGAGGGCGGTCGTCCGGCCGCGATACCCGTCGGGAATGCTGGTCTGGACGATGGACCCCCGCAGGACGACGGCCGTCGCGTCAGCGGCCCCCGCCACGACCAGCACGGTCAGTGCCAGCCACAACTGGTCGGTCAACCCGAGACCGGCGAGCGAGGCTCCCCACAGCGCACCCGCGGCGAGCAACCAGATGCCTTTGCGCGAGGTACGTCCCACCGGACCGGAAAATGACATGGCGAGGACCCCGCCGACCGCGGGAGCGGCGTTGAGCAGGCCGAGTGTGGTGGGTGACCCGCCGAAGCGGTCGGAGTTGAGGGCCGGCAGAAGAGCGAACGGCATCGCGAACACCGTTGCGGTCAGGTCGGAGAGCAGCGCACCCGCGACGATCCTGTTGCGGGCGACGTATCTGATGCCGTCCCAGATGGACCGGACACCGGGCTTGGACGATCCTCCTTCGACCCGCATGGGAGGCAGCCGGAAGACGCCGTACAGCGCGAAGAGGAACGTCAGCGCATCCACGAAATAGCAGATCTTCACCCCGCCGGCGGCGGCAAGGAATCCACCGATGGTGGGGCCGAGCATCACGCTCAGGTGAAATGCCAGCATCTGCAGGGTCAGGCCGGCCGGCAGCTGCTCCTTCGACAGCAACCGGGGGATAAATGTTCGGCGGGCGGGATTGTCGATGGCGAACAACAGCGACTGGGCCATGGTGAGTGCATAGAGAGGCCACACTTGTTCGCTGCCCGTGAAGGCCTGGACCCCGAACAGCAGGGAGACCACAGCCATACTGCTGCCCGTCACGAGGACGAGCTTGCGGCGGTCCAGTGCGTCCGCCAGCGACCCACCGATCAGACCTACGACGAGGGTCGGCAGCAGGGTGGCCAATCCCACCCCGCCCACCGCGGCCGAGGAACCGGTGACCTGGTACACCTGCAGCATGACCGCGAAGGTGGTCATCCGGCTGCCCAGCGATGACAGCGTGCCCCCGAGCCAGAGCCGGCGGAAAGCCGCGTCGGTCCTGAGGGGTTCGACATCGACGAGGATCCTGCGAATCTGCGCCTTCACTGTTCCTTCTGCCCCGAGTTGATAGCGCGCTCGCGGACCATATCTGTCCGGTCGGCGGAGAATACGGCGTATCGAAGCTCCGAGGTGACTTTCCCCCGGTTGCCGGTCAACCATAATTGGTCAGGGCCGGGAAGCATCTCGGACAGCACCAGTCGGCCGTTCCCGGCTGCCCGCGCCAGGCGCGAGACCTGACGTACCAGCAGAGGGCTGTCCAAGTCGCAGTAGACCGGTTTGAGTTCCTGTGGGAACTTCACGAATATGTGCCGGGGAAGACGCTCCCGCTCTCGCAAGCGCTGCACCGCCAGGAATCCCCGGTGCCAGTCCCGGTCGTGGAACCCGTCCGCCGGCAGTGCCCACATCGCGCGCTGGAGGACTACTCGCCCACATACCAGCCGGGGGAGATGCCGCCGAGCGCCCAGCGGAAGCGGCAGGCCGTCGACGCGCTGGGGAAAGGAGAACACAGCGAACGGGTTACGTGCCCGAACACCCTGCCAATAGAGAGGCGGGGAGGTCAGCCGAAGGCTTCGGTCACTGTGCGGCAGGTGCAGTCGCAGACCGCGCGGACTGTCGCTGACCATCAGTTCGTGCAAGCGCACCCGTGAGTCCGCCGGCCGAGACGATCGATCGGCCGCCTCGATGTCGAGGCACGGCAGATCGACTCGAGCGTAACTCTTGTTGCGATGCCTGTGCGTTACGTCGGCAAGGTCCTCGTCCTCACCCAGGATCGTCCGATAGGCGTCCGCTACATGGGCGCCCAGTTCGACGTCAGGGCAGGCCTCGGCGACCCACGGTGCGAACAGGCCGTGCGACAACCCCTCCTCGGCTGCGTGCAGATCGCCCACCACGGCCAGGAAGTCCCCGCGAACCAGCCCGTCCGGACTGTCGGTGCACAGCATCAGATCGGGGTTGCAGACAGCGGGCAGGGCCTCGCCCGCGAGCGCACGCGCCGCCACGATCGCGTCGTCGTCGATGTGATGCACCGGTTCCGTGGATTCCACGGGGGCCAGCAGCTGCTCCAGTGCGGCCTGCTTCGCGGCCAGCAGGGACTCGACCTCGTCGTACCGGACCGTAAGCGAGGTGTCATGGCGCAGGCAGGCGGTGACGAAGTCATGAACCGGTACGTGCGCTCCGACCCCGAAAACGTCGCGAAACCAGTGCTGCATCATGCGCCGCACCGCGCTCAGGCGGGCCCTGGGCAGCATCAGGAAGATGTCGTACACGAAGGCGAGATCACGCTCGATCACGTCGCAGAGCGGCTGCCCCAGCACCATGTCGCCGTGCTCGCTGTCGCAGTCCTCGTTATAGATGGTGCGATCACCGTAGGTGACGCCTGCCGCTCGGTAGAGCGAGTCACTGGTGGCTGCGGTGAATGCCGTCTCCAGCGCGGTGATGGCGGCCGCCCGGTCCGGTTCGCCGACCGCTGCGGCCAGACCGGAGAGGGCGGACCCGACAGCGTCAAGGTGCCGCTCGGCATCCCGGTCTCCCACCTCAGCGGCGAGGTGACGCAACGGCTGAAGCGTGTCCCTTCCCCCGTACGGGAGCTCAGGGCCCGTCAGCACCGCGCCGGATTCGGCAAGCCAGCGCAGCATCGCCACAGCCTCGGCTTCCGGCAGCGGTTCGCCGTACTCGGCCTCGTACTGGCGGCGGATCTCGCCCACCGGCCGACTGCCGTCGCACAACCGCAGCAACCGCGCCTCGCGTTCCGGGATCGAGAACTGGAAAACGCCGGTGACCGCCTCCGGGAAGCTCTGGTGTCGCTTGCTGAAGTCGTACCCGATGACCCCCAACCCACCGTCGGTCAACCGACAGCCGGGGGCGATACGCGGCCGCCACCAATGGTGAGCAGTGGCGGCATCGCCGAGGAAGGACGTCTGCAACTGTTCCGCGGCCCAGGGTGACAACTGCGGGCGGCGCTGCGGGACGACAGACGTCGACATCACACCGATCCGGTCGGGGTCGAACACGGCGGTGGTGATGGGCCCGGCATGGCTGACTGTTTCGTTCTTGGCGCAGTACCTCTGGAGCATCAAGGTCAGCGTGTCCGTCTGCTGGCGGTCCGCGCTACGCCACGTCTCCATCGTCTCGACCCGCCGATCCAGCCACGGTGCCATCCGCCGCCACAGCGGGGGGTTGGCGAACTGCACGGCATCGCGCAGTCCCGGCTCCGTATGGAACCGCCGAATGACAGCGGCAGAGGTCTGTGTCACCTCGGCCTCGTACACGGCGCCCACCTCGGCGGCGATGTCACCTCGGCGCAGCGCCGCCACCGTCGCACCGGACCCCAGCTCCGCGAGCCAGGAGGCCGGAAAACCGGCGCTGCGCACCACGAGCACCCGCAGAGCCCGCCACGGCGGCGCGGCGGCCTCGTTCACACGACCACCCACAGGTTGGGCACTGTTTACCACCCGTAGTTGCTGAAGTGAGCCGGAAAGGTAGTTTTAGTGACAATGCAGCCGAAACGAAAGCCCTGTCAACGGCCGGGCTGAGCGCCTCCTGTGGGCGGGATGAGTTCTGGTCACCCGGCCCCGTCCGTGCATCGACTGCCCTGCGGCTCCACCTGGGGCGCTGCCCAGCGGTGGCCGAGTGCGCCGGAATATATCAGTCCGAAAAGCACCGATCGTCGGGGTGCGTGGGCATGTTCGAAGAGTCGCGTAAGGGTGAATGTGTGCTCACTCCGGTTCGAAGGCTCGCAGGGTGTCGTCGCCGTCGGTCCACAAGACCCCGAGCCGCTGCCGGGCCAAGAGCCAGCCGTCCCCGTTCCGGCGGAACTCCCAGTCGTAGGAGCCGCCCATGGAGTAGGGGGCGGAGGTCCTCCCGGGAGCGGTGACGGCGACGAACCACATGTATCCGATGCCGGTCGCCCGGTCGCCTGCCACGTCCACGTCCACGTGCATGTTGAGGATGTGGTGCTGCATGCTCGTGTAAGGCGACTCGGCCTCCTCCACCTTCGCCCGGATGGCCTCCCTTCCCTGGATCCGCCCCCAGGGCCCGAACTCCAGCACAGCGTCTTCGGCCCAGCACGCGGACCAGGTCCGCCAGTCCTTGCGGTCCAGTGCCCGCCAGCCTCGGATCATGAGAGCGTGCAGGGCGTCGCGGTCCTCCAGGGCCCGCACCCTGCGCGCCAGGTCCTCGAGGGCAGGGAAGTGCGGCATTGCGGTTCCTTTCGTCACTGGGCACTCGCCGCAGGTCGTACGACGATCTCGTTCACGTCGACGTACGGCGGCTGGGAGATCGCGTAGGCAACGGCGTCCGCGATGGCGGAGGCCGGCAGGGCCACGGCGCGGTACGCCCGCATGGCCGCCCGGGCGGCAGGGTCCGCGATGCCGTCGGCGAGTTCGGACTCGGTGACACCCGGCGAGACCAGCGTGACCCGGACGTCACCGGCCGACTCCTGACGCAGGCCCTCGGAGATCGCACGGACCGCGAACTTGGTCGCGCAGTAGACGGCGGCGGTGGGAGAGACCTCGCGCGCGCCGACGGAGGCGATGTTCACGATGTGCCCGCCGCCTTGCGCGCGCATCACGGGCAAGGCGGCGGCGATGCCGTGCAGGACACCCCGTATGTTCACGTCGATCATGCCGTTCCACTCCTCTGTCCTGAGCGACTCCAGCGGCGACAGCGGCATCACCCCGGCGTTGTTGACCATCACGTCCACGCGGCCGTAGCGCTGTTTGGCCGCCGCCACGAAGTCGTGGACGTCGGCCGCCTCGGTGACGTCCAGGCGCCGGGACGCCGCCGTGCCGCCGGCGGCGGTGATCTCCATGACGAGTCGGTCCAGGCGATCGGTGCGCCGTGCCCCCAGGAACAGGCGGTGGCCGTCGGCGGCGAGCCGGCGGGCGGTCGCCTCGCCGATCCCACTGCTGGCGCCGGTGATCACTACGACCTTGGCTGTCTGCTCTGGCATGACTGCACCCTTCTCTCGGTAGGGCACCGAGTCTGGGCGGGATGTTCCGGGCGGCCCAGGCCGTGTGCCGCCTGGGTGCGGTACACCCAGGCAGCACGCCGGGCCCACGGCCTAGCCTGGGCACATGACCGACAACCAGCTGGGTGAGTTCCTGCGCGCGCGCCGGGCCGCCGTGCGGCCCGACGAGGTCGGGATGCCGAGCCATGGCGTGCGGAGGGTGGCAGGGCTGCGCCGCGAGGAGGTCGCCGTACTGGCAGGAGTGAACGCGGACTACTACACCCGACTGGAACAGGGCCGCGAACGTCACCCGTCCGCGCAGGTGGTGGATGCGCTCAGCCGCGCGCTGCTGCTGGATACAGACGCCCGGACGCACCTTCACCAACTGTCCGGAACCGCACCGTCCCAGCGGCCCGTCGCCGCCACCGACCGGGTCGCCCCCGACTTGCGCGTCCTGCTGGACGGCTACCCCAGCACTCCGGCGTTCGTCATCAACCCGACCTTGGACATCCTGGCCGCCAACGCCCTGGCCGAAGCGCTGTATTCCTCCTTCGAACCGATGGACAACCTGGCCCGCATGGTCTTCCTCGACCCGGCGGGCCGGCCCTTCCACTCCCGGTGGGACCGGACGGCCGAGACGGTGGTGGGGCATCTGCGCCAGGCGTCCGGCGTCGATCCGGGCAGTCCACGCCTACGGGCTCTCACAGGCGAACTCAGCGCGCACAGCACGGACTTCGCCCGGCTGTGGAACACCCACACCGTGCGCGGCAAGACCCGGGAGAACAAGTACTTCCACCACCCGGACGTCGGCGGCCTGACCCTCACCCACCACGCCTTCGACGTGCGGGACGCCCCGGGCCAGCAGCTGATCATCTACCATGCCGAACCCGGCAGCCCCAGCGCCGAGGCACTCAGCCTGCTCGGCTCCGTGCACGCCACGGCGCACCGCGCCTAGGGGCTGCCTGCGACGGAAAACGTCAGCCCATGTGGAGATCTGACGTGCGCGGCAATGATGCCTGAGGAAGCGTACGGGCGTCCGCCGTGCGTGGCGCACCCGCGCGGTCCAGATGCAGGACTGCACCAACGACGCCAACCAGCGCGCGTATCCTTCTCAACCACTCCGGCACTGCCCGCGGTCTTGGTACACAGGCGGCCCTTCCGTAACGCGGTCAGCAACACCCCCCGCAGTTGCACCGGGCCGCATGAGTACGGCCCGGTTCCAACGACTGTGAGGTGTACGGAATGGCGTTACGGAAGAGCACGAAGGCCGGCGTGGTGGGTATCGCGGCGGCCGCAATGGCGGCCACTGCCTTCGTGGGGCCCGCCCAGGCGGCATCGGACGTAGCTCCCGCGGGGGCCGGCCACCGGGCCACGCAGCGCGCGATGGACGCGGCTGTGAAGGCGGGAATCCCCGGCGTCACGGCTCAGGCACGTGACACCGACGGCGTCTGGAAGTCGGCTTCGGGCGTGGGGGACCTGAGGTCGGGTGCGCCGCGCGGCAAGGACGACAAGTTCCGCGTCGGCAGCATCACCAAGACGTTCGTGGCGACGGTCCTGCTCCAGATGGAGGCGGAGGGGAGACTCAGCCTCGACGACACCGTGGAGCGCCGGCTGCCCGGCCTGGTACGGGGCAACGGCAACGACGGCGGCAAGATCACCGTCCGGCAGCTGCTCAACCATACCAGCGGCCTGTTCGACTACCTGGCCGACGAGGAGTACAGCAAGACGTACATGCAAGGTGACGGCTACCTCAGACACCGCTACGACACCCTGCCGCCCGAGAAGCACGTGAGCACGTCAACCTGAGTGACCGAGTCGGCCTAGTTGTCGCGGGCTCGCGGGCTGCTCTTATGGATTGGTCTTGATCTCCTTCATGGTCAGGTGGGATTCGAGGCGGAGGACGGCGGGCAAGCAGCTGAGCTTGCCGGTGAGGAAGGCTTCGTAAGCGGCGTGGTCGGCCACGGCGACGCGGATGAAGTAGTCGGGGCGCCCGTACATGCGGCGGAACTCGACGACCTCTTCGTAAGAGGCCACGGTGTCCTCGAATTCCTCGAAGCTCTTGCGGTCCTGGGCGTAGATCTCGACGTCGATGAGGACCTCCAGCCCGCGACCCATGGCCTCGGGATTGATGGCGGCCCGGTACCCGGCGATGACGCCGGTCTCTTCCAGCCGCTTGACCCGGCGCAGGCAGGGCGGCGGGGTCAGGCCGACCCGCTTGGCCAGCTCGACGTTGGTCAGCCGCCCGTCCTGGCGGAGGTGAAACAAAATTTCTCGATCGACCTCATCGAGGCTCACTTCATTGCTCACAGCGCCATCATAGAGCGATAAGCAGCAACCATATGAGGCGGGATTCTTTCTAAAATTTCTCCATGAACATAAGCCCGGCTGCCACCGAGGGCCGTCCTCGGCCTGCGCCCGCCCCTGCGCCCGTCCCCCCGCCCGCCGGACCGCTCGCCAGACCGTCCGAGGCGCGTGCGGCGTTCAAGGCGTCCGTGGGCGCCGGCCTGGGATTCGTCCCCCTCGGGCTTGCCTTCGGGGCGCTCGCGGCACAGTCGGGCCTGGACTGGTGGTGGGCGGGGCTGTCCGCGACGCTCGCCTTCGGCGGATCGTTCGAGTTCCTGCTCATCGGCATGGTCACCGCCGCAGCCCCGCTGGCGGCCATCGCACTGTCCGCGTTCATGGTGAACGTCCGGCACGTCTTCTACGCGCTGTCCTTCCCCCTGCACCGAATAACCGGCCGCCTCGGCAAGACGTACGCCACCTTCGCCCTGTGCGACGAGGCGTACGCCCTCACCACCGGGAAACAGGCCCGCTCCTGGTCCGGCCGGCGCATCCTGTGGCTGCAGCTCTTCCTGCACCTGTACTGGGCAGCCAGCGCGGTGGCCGGAGCCCTGCTCGGCTCCCTCATCCCGGACGGCGTCACCGGCCTGGACTTCGCCCTCACCGCCATGTTCACGGTCCTCGCCCTCGACGCCGTCCGGGACCTGCGCGGCGACCTGCCCACCCCCGCGCTCGCCCTGCTCAGCGCCCTGGCCGCCCGACTCCTCTTCCCCGGCCAGCTGCTCCTGGCCGCCTTCGCCCTGTTCACCGCCGCCCTCCTGACCCGCCACCTCACCACCGGCAGGAAGCCGACCCATGCCTGACACGCGCTACGCCATCGCCGCCGTCCTCGTCGCCACCGCCGTCACCTGGGGCCTGCGAGCCCTTCCCTTCGCCGCCCTCACACCCCTGCGCGCCAGCAGCACCGTCCAGTACCTCAGCACCCGCATGCCCGCCGGCGTCATGGTGATCCTCCTCGTCTACTGCCTGCGCGACCTCCCCCTCACCCACGCGCGCGCCGTGGCCCCGCTGGCCGCTCTCACCGTCACCGTCGGCCTGCACCTGTGGCGCCGCAACGCGCTGCTGAGCATTCTCGGCGGCACGGCAGCCCACGTGATCCTGGCCAGCACGGTCTTCGCCCCCTGAGCCCCGCCTGACGCGGACGCCGGTGCCGCCGCTTGTCCACCTACGTAGCCCGGCGTTTCCCTACGGGGTCGCCGTGGCCTCGATGTACTGCTTGATGAGTTCGTAGGAACGAATGCGGTGGCCGAGGTCATAGACCGGTGTGGTCAGCATGAGTTCGTCCGCTCCGGTCTCACCGACCAGTTGCGCGAGCCGGTGCACGACGGTTTCGGGTGTCCCGACGGCCTGCTGCGCACGGAAGCCGTCCAGCGCCCGCCGTTCTTCCACCGTGAAGGAGTGGGCGGCCGCGTCCGCCGGGGTGGGGAAGGGGATCTCACTGTGGCCGTTGAGGAGCCCGGCTTTGACGACTTCCATTGGTCCGGCTCGCCGCGCGGCCTCTTCTTCCGTCTCGGCACACACCGCCTCCACACACACCAGCACCCGAGGCTGCTCGCACCAACGGGACGGGGTGAACGCCGCCCGGTAACGCTCCAGGACCCCGAGGGTGTTGTCCGGGCGGATGTGGTGCGCGACGGCGATCGGCAGGCCGAGTTCCGCGGCCAGGGCGGCTCCTGCGGTGCTGGATGCCAGGAGCCATGGCTCCGGGAGCGGGCCGAGCGCGACCTCGTCGACCAGGAGGGACAGGGTCGCGGCTATGTCGCCTCGGTATTCCCCGTCCGTCGCCGGTCCGGCGCCGCGGCGCAGCGCCCGTGCGGTGGCCTCGTCGAAGGTCCCGGGGCCACGGCCGATGCCCAGGTCGATGCGATCCTCGTGCAGGGCGGCCAGCGTGCCGAACTGCTCCGCCAGCGTGATGGGGGCGTGGTTGGGGGCCAGCACTCCGCCCGAACCGAGACGGATGGACGAGGTCGAGGCGGCAGAGTGCGCGATCAACACGACGGGCGGGAACGCGCCGATCGCGGGCGAGTGGTGATGCTCGGCATACCAGATCCGGTGGTAGCCCAGCCGTTCCATTCCCTGTGCGAAGGCCGTGGTGTCGCGCAGGGTATCCAGGGCCCGGGCGCCCTCTTGAACTATCGCGACTTCCAACGCTGAAAGCGGTACATCGATCATGTCGTCAGCATAGAGATCACGCAGGTGAGCACGGCGGCGAGGCCGAGGAAGACGCCGATCGCCATGGGCGATCAGCTTCCGGATGAACCGTCCGGTCGGACGGCGAATGCTGCAGTAACTCCCGGTCGGCGGTGTCGTTATGCGGTGGGCGGAGGCCCCGAGACGACCACTGCGGGGCTGCGGACCACGGGATGGGGCGAGGCAGTGATGACACGCATTCTGTTGCACAGCACTGTCTCGCACGGCACATCGGAGCGGCCGCCGGGGAGTGAGGAGATCCTCGAGCGGGGGGTGGCGCTCGTCGAGCCCGAGCTGCGCCGGATCGTGGCACGGCTTCATCCGTCCGTGGCCCAGGTGTGCCGCTACCACCTGGGATGGGACGCAGAGGGCTCGGCGGGCCTCGTGCAGCGGGCCGGCAAGCGCGTGCGCGCGGCGCTGGCGGTGCTGTCGGTCCGCTCCGTCGGGGCGCCGGAGCGGTTCGCCGCGGTCGCCGGAACGGCCGTCGAGCTGGTGCACCAGCTTTCCCTTCTGCACGACGACGTCATGGACGGTGACACCGAGCGTCGCGGTCGGCCTGCCGCCTGGGCCGCGTTCGGTACGGGTCCGGCCGTGCTCGCCGGTGACGCTCTCGTTGTGCAGGCCGTCGCCGGGATCTTCCACGCGCAGGCTCCCGGGGCTGCTGCGGCCACCAACGCTCTCATCGTGGCCGTGGAGAAGATGGTGGAGGGGCAGGCGGAGGACCTTTCGCTCGAAGGGTCGTCCATGAGCGAGGTCTCCCCGGACCGGTACGTGCGCATGGCGCGCGGCAAGACCGGAGCTCTCTTCGGCTGTGCCGCGGCTTTGGGCGCTGTGCTGGCCGACGCGCCGGCCCCCGTGACGCAAGCACTTCACTCCGCGGGGAGCGAGCTGGGGGTGGCCTTCCAGATCCTCGACGACATCCTCGGCCTGTGGGGCGAGAGCGCGATCACCGGGAAACCCGTCGGGACGGACCTGAAGCGCGGCAAGAAAACGTTGCCCCTGCTGCTTGCGGTCGGCTCCGGCACCGCCGCCGGCCGGCGGCTCGCGGACCTGCTGGACTCCGGTCCTCCGGCTCCGATCGATGTCCCCGAAGCCATGCGGCTGCTGGAGGAGACGGACAGCAGGCGACGTTCCGAGGAGGCGGCTGTCCGCCACGTGGCGTCGGCACTGGCGGCCCTCGGCGGGGCATCCATCCCTGCTGACGTACGGGCACAGTGGCGGTCTTTCATCACCGACCTGTCCCGCCGCAGCAGCTGACACTCACCCCGACGACGATCGTCACGCAGCCGACAAGGAGACTGACGTGAGCCGCCACGAGATGCGCTTCGCCGGACGCTGGAGGGCACCGCTCCCGGCCGGCACCATGTACGCGAAGCTTGCCGACATCGAGCACTACCCCGGATGGTGGCCGGCCTTCCGTTCCGTGAGGCAGACCGGCGAACAGGAGTGCGAGGTCGTCATCAGGTCGATGCTGCCCTACGAGCTGACGGTTCGGCTGAGACCGCTCGTCCAGGATCCGGTCGAGCGTGTCTTGGAGGCGGCACTCGAAGGGGACATCACGGGCATCGTGCGATGGCGCGTGGGAGACGGCGGCGGGCACGGCTGCGTGGCCTTCTTCGCTGAGCATGTCAGCGTAACGAAGGCAGCGTTGCGACGCTGGATGCCACTGGCGCGCCCGTTCTTCCACCTCAACCACGCCGTGGCCATGCGATCGGGACAGCGCGGTGTGGTGGTCGGTGTCCAGCCCTTGGTAGCCGATGGGGGAGTGGATGTGCGCGGCGTTACCGACCAGTAGCAGGCAGGTTGGCCCTAGCAGTGGTCGACGGGTTCGGCTGCGGTGAGTTCGTACGAGGCTCTGGCATCCAGTAGCAGCGGTACCAGGGCACGCAGCGGCTGGCGCAGCGGGACCAGTGCGCCGCCTGCGGGGGAGGGGATGGTCTCGATGCCGTGCAGGGCGAGTTCGTCCTGCGTGTCCGCGTACTGCTCGGCAGTGAGCCGGTAGGCGCAGGGCGGGTCGGACAGGGTCTGGCCGGGGGGTACGGGTTCGTTGTCGGCGCCGCCGAGGTGGACCGGGCCCCGGTCGGCGAGGCCCTTGCCGCGTGCTGCGGCCGTGGCCGAGGTGATCTGCCGGCGACGTTCGTCCGCGAAGGCGAACGTTCCGTCGAGTGCGACGAGGTGGGACCGGACACGACGCCGGTTGTTCAGGGCCTGGTCCGCCTTCTCGGCGTCCGTCGCCGGTTCGATGCGGCTCTCGATGAGCAGGCTGATCGCGTGCTTGATGCCGGCGGTGTTGCGCAGGATGCGCTCCTGCCCGTCGCCGGCCACCTGTTTGACGGGGTCGCCGGTGGCGGGGTCGGTCCAGATGCCATAGGTGCCGGTGCTGTGCCCGGCGTCGTGGGCGGCGGGGCGTACGTAGGCCGCCGAGAGGGTCTGTGCCTCCCGGTGCACGCGGGGGTCGGTGTTGAGGTTGCGCGGCCAGAGGTCGAACAGGTCCCTGTCGTAGTACGGCGGGGTGGCGTGGTACTCGTGCAGGTCGTAGACGATGTCGGGCCGGTGGTCCCGGATCACGGCGGCCACGGCGCGGCTCTCGGCGGTCGTGAGGGCGAGGTGGTCACGGTTGACGTCGACGCCGTCCGCGTTGGCGCGGGTGTCGGCCGCGCGGCCGTCGGGGTTGGCGGTGGGGACGACCAGGACGGTGGTGCGCTCGAGGAAGCGCAGCGTGGCCGGGTCCGTGGCGTGGGCGAGGTCGCGGATGCGGATGAGGCAGGCTTCGCGGCCGGCGGGTTCGTTGCCGTGCTGGCTGCAGGTGAGAAGGACGGTTTCGGCGGTGCGGCGGGCGGGGCCGATGCGGACCAGTTGGAGCGGTCGGCCCTGACGGGTGGTGCCGATGCTGCGGACGGCGACGCGGCCGCTCGACCGGTCGAGTGCGGCCAGGAGCTGCTGTTCCTCGGCCTGGGTGGTCCAGCGGGTTCCGTTGCTGAGTTCGAAGCCGGTGCGGGGCAGCGGGGCGCGGGCGGCCTGGGCGACCTGGGCAGCCTGGACGGGCGTCTGGACGAGAGTCAGGGCGAGTGCGGCCGTGGTGAAGCCGATGGCGAGAGTGCGGATGCGGGCTGTCAATGGTGCGCGTGTCCCCATGGGGCGGAAGGTACCCGGGTCCACTCCTGCGCAACAGAGCGCCCGAACTTGTCGTCCCCGCTGCGCTAGTCGTCGGTCCCGTGGTGGCGGTCCGTCAGCCGTTGCGCAACGGCACGGCGGGGTACAAGGATCAGCCCGGAACGCTTCCGTTTTCTCAGGAGTCATCATGAAAAGACGTACGTTTCTGACCGGCACCCTGCTGGGTGCCGCCGGGCTCACCGCTGTCCCGGCCGGCGCTTCGGCGGCCTCGGTGACGGTGAATTCCTTGGACGGACTTCAGAAGGCGATCGATCGCGCGGTGCCCGGCGACCGCATAGTCGTGGCCGACGGCGCGTACACCGTCCCGTCGAAGGGTGCCCTTCGTGTCTCGGGGAAGAACGGCACCAGCAGCGCACCGATCAGCATCGTCGCGGAAACCCGTGGTGGCGCGGTGCTGCAGGGTGAGCGCAGCTTCGTCTTCAGCAATTCGAGCAACATCACGGTCAGCGGTTTCGCCTTCCGGCAGAGCAGCACTCTGGAGATCCCGGCGAACTCCTCGAGCATCCGGCTGACGCGCAACGACTTCCGGTTCGCCGATGTCAGCGGGCTCGACTGGGTCGTCGTGCGGGGCAACGACGTCAAGATCGACCGGAACCGGTTCCACGACAGGACCACCGAGGGCATCTTCGTCGTCCTCGACGGTCCCGACTCGACCGCCGTGGCTCAGAACCTGCATCTGTTCAAGAACCACTTCTCCGGTCACAGCTTCGCCGGTGCCAACGGCGGAGAGGCGGTCCGGCTCGGCGAGAGCAAGCGGTCGCTGTCGAGCGCTCACGCGGTCGTGGAGTACAACCTGTTCGAGAAGTGCGACGGAGACCCCGAGACCATCTCGGTGAAGTCCTCGGACAACACCGTCCGGTACAACACCATCCGCAACAGCCGTGGCGGAATCGTGCTGCGGCACGGCAACCACTCCACGGTGGAGGGCAATTACCTGCTCGGCGGCGCCGAAGGTGTGCGTGTCTACGGCAACGACCATCTGGTCGTCAACAACTACCTCAGCGGCCTGTCGGGGCGTGCCCTGGTCATCGGCAGCGGTACCACCCGAGACCACCACCCCGGCGAGTCGGCGGAGGAGAGGCGGGGCAACGACGCGTGCGACCGTGCGGTGATCGTGCACAACACGCTGTTCGGCAACGCCAGGACGCTCTCGGGCGAGGGCCGCGACCACGCGCCCCAGGATGTGGTCATCGCCGACAACCTCCTGGTCGCGAGCTCCGGCAGCCTGGTCGCGATGGGGAAGAGCACCCGTTTCATCTGGCAGGGCAACATCCTGTGGGGCGCGGCGTCCGACGGCAACATCCCCTCCGGTGGATACCGCCGGGTCGACCCGCTGCTCCGGGAGGAATCCGACGGGGTGTTCCGGCTGTCGGCGGGCAGCCCCGCGATCGGAGCGGCGACGCTGAAGAGTCCGGCCGTCGCCGAGGACATCGACGGTCACCCGCGCGGCAGCGCCCGTGACGTCGGCGCGGACCAGTACACGACACTGGCCCCGGTCCGTCGTCCCCTCACAGCTGCGGACGTGGGCCCGAACGCCTCGTGAGCGGGTTACCGGGTCGAGTTACCCGGTGACGTTCCGGCACGTCGACCGGCTCGGGATCGGTGCCTGCATGCGGTGCTGGGAGGTCGGCGTCGGCGGTCCCTCCGTACCCGTCGGGCTGGCCGAACGAGTCGGCCCGACGGTCACGGTGATCGCCACCGACATCGACGTGTCCTGGACGCCGGACATCGCCGATGGCGTGATCGAGGTGCTGTCCCACGACGTGACGGCCGACCCGCCGCCGCCCGGTGGCTTCGACCTCGTGCACGCCCGGTTGGTGCTGGTGCACGTCGCCGACCGCGCCGAGGCACTGCGCCGGATGGTTCGGGCGCTGCGGCTTGGTGGCTGGTTGCTCCTGGAGGACGCCGCCCCCAGGTTGCAGCCGCTGCTGTGCCCGGACGAGTCGGGTCCCGAACAGCGGCTTGCCAACCGGTTGCGGTCCGGCTTCCGCACTTTGATGGCGAGGCGCGGCGCGGACTACTTCCCGATCACCTCGCCGGCATGTGCCGTCCCGGAGGACGCGACGGGGTGGCAGGTCCCCGCGACCGTCTGGTGGCGGAAGGGCTCGCAACGGACGAGGAGATCGACCGTCACCTGTCGAACGTTGCCTCCGGGCGGCCATGACGTGGGTTCTCTGCCGGGATCGCGGCGCAGTGTCGTCCAGGGCAGCCGGTCACCGTTGACTTCGACGGAGCCCTCGGCGCTGTCCAGAGTGATGGTGACTTCCCCGAAAACGAGGTCCTCGACAACGGTGGTGATCCGGACCATGGGTGCTCCTTCGCGCGCGGTGCGGCTGCCGAGGGTGGTCAGGCGCCTCCAATGGTCATGGACATTTTCACGAAGGGGACGTACCCCTGTGGACCAGCGACTGACCCGGGCACGCGCCGGGAGCTCAGCCGCATCCCGTCCCGCCGGTTCACGGTGCTCTCCGGGAACGCCTCCGCGCCGTCAACCCCCTCGGCCCGCCCCGGTCGTGAGGCGGCAGGGCGAAGCCGACCTCCGCGCCGCCGCCGGCCGCCGTGGTGGCGAAGACGGTTCCGGCGTCGGCCGCGATGATGTCGTGCACGATGGCCAGACCGAGACCGGAGCCGGGTGTCGCCTGGGTCCGGGGGCCGCGGTAGAAGCGGTCGAAGATGGCGTGCTGCTCGCTGGGCGCGATGCCCGGGCCCTGGTCCCGTACGGTCAGCCTGCCCCCGCCGATGTGCACGGTGACCGGGGTGCCCTCGGGGCTGAACTTCACCGCGTTGCTCAGCAGGTTGTCGATGCACCGCTGGAGGGCGCGGGGCCGGGCGCGCACCGGGACCGGTGGGTTCGCGTCGTCCTCGATGACGAGGACGGTGCGCCCGGTCCGCAGGCGGAAGCGCTGGGCGCTGTCCTCCGCGGCGACGGCCAGGTCGACGGTCTCGGGCTCCTCTTCCGTGTGGCGGTCGGTGGCCAGCTCGACGAGCTCGCGCACCAGGTCGTCGAGGGCGGCGGTCTCGGTGACCAGGGTGGTGAGGATCTGCTCCTCGTCCTTGGGGTCGAGCCTGCCGCGCGCCCGCTGCAGCAGCTCGGCGCTCCCGCGCACCGAGGTGAGCGGCGTCCGCAGTTCGTGGCTGGCGTCCTGGACCAGTTGCTGCTGCTGGGCGCGGGAGCGGCGCAGTGCGGCGAGCATGTGCTCGAAGCTGTGCGTCAGTTGGCCGATCTCGTCGGATCCGGCGGGCGGGAGCGGCGTGGCGAGGTCCTGCGTGGTGGTGATGCGCCGGGTGGCGGTGGCCAGCCGGCGGACCGGTCGCAGGATCCGGCCCAGGACGAGCCAGCCGAGGAGCGCCGCGAAGCCGATGGCGGCCGCGGTGGTCCAGGAGATCCGCCACAGGAACTGGTCGTCGACGCGCGCGGCGCCCTCGTAGCTCTGGCCGACCATGACCGCCCCACCGCCGGGCAGGGGCCTGGTCAGGGTTCCGTACTCGGTGCCGGAGACGACCACGTCCGCGCGGCTCTCCCCCTTCCCGGTACGGGCCACGCGCAGCGCGTCCGGCGAGACCGGCAGGGCGTCGCGGCCGGGCGCCAGCGGCCGTACCGCCCCCTGGGCGGATACGACCTGTTCGATCATGTCCGGCCGGGTGGGCGGGGCCAGGCCGGCGGCGAGGAGGGTGACGACGGTGTTCGTACGGTCGTCGAGGCCCCGCTCGAGCTCGTCGGCGACCAGGTCGCTCACGCCCCGGTACGACATGAAGGCGGCGAGGGATATGGCGAGCGCGGCGGCCGCGGCGACGACGGCGGTGACCTTCGTGCGGAGCGTCATGCGGGTCTTCGTGCCGAGTGTCGTGCAGGCCTTCGTGCGGAGCATCATGCGGGCCGGATCGTGTAGCCGACGTTGCGGATGGTGTGGATCAGCCGGGGCTCGCCGCCCTGCTCGGTCTTCTGGCGCAAGTAGCCGATGTAGACGTCGAGGGAGCGCGACGTGGTGTCGAAGTCGAAGCCCCAGATGCGCTCGTACATCTGCGACCGGCTGAGGACCACGCCCGCGTGGCACAGCAGCAGTTCCAGGACGTCGAACTCGGTCTTCGTCAGGTCCAGTCGCCGCTCGCCGCGGGACGCCTGCCGGGAGGCGGGGTCCAGGGTGAGGTCCGCGAGGGTCAGGGCTGCGCCGGCGCTGCTGTCATCGGGTTGCTCGGCTCGACGCAGCAGCGCGCGTATGCGGGCGAAGAGCTCCTCGGTCGCGAACGGCTTGGCCAGGTAGTCGTCGGCGCCCGCGTCGAGTCCGGCGACCCGGTCGCCGACCTCGTGCCGGGCCGTCAGGACCAGGACGGGCAGCCGGTCGCCGCGCCTGCGCAGCATCCGGCACAGGCCGAGGCCGTCGAGGCCCGGCATGACCACGTCCACCACCGCCAGGTCGGGCCGCTCCTGTTCCAGTAAGCCGAGGGCTTCCAGGCCGTCGGAGGCCATGAGCACCCGGTAGCCCTCGAAGCGCAGCAGCTGGTCCAGGGTGCTGCGCACTCCCGGGTCGTCCTCGACGACCAGCACCGTCCGGCTGTGTCCCGTTTCGTCAGTCATGTGATCATCTTGGTCGGTGGTGGAAGCGGTCACGGCGCCGGCCCGTCAGCCGCGGACGGGGTGGACCGGAGTGACGGCGATCGGCGGGAGGGCGCGCAGGCAGGACGTGTCGCCCGAGGTGCCGTTGCGGAGGAAGTGCGAGGAGATCCCGGTGACGCAGCGGCTCGGCTCCAGCTCGGGCACGTGCCCCATGTTGCGGGCCGAGAGGAACCGGCTGTCGCGGAACTGCGCGGCGGCCTTCTTCCCGCTCGCGTCGGGCGTGTTGGCGTCGAGGTCGCCGGAGAGTACGAGGACCGGGACGTCCGGCAGTTTGAGCTTCGTGGGCTGCGGATCGGGGGTGTTCTCGCGCGGCCAGCCGATGCACACGTCGCCGGCGTCCGTGGTGCCCTCGGTGAAGCCCTTGGCGCTGAACGCCCCGTGCTCACCGGGACGTACGGCAGCCAGTGCGGCGTTGTACTGGCGCCACCGCTCGGGCAGCGGCGCGTCCTTCGACCAGGCCTTGCGGTAGTCGTTGCAGGTGACCGCGATGTACGGCGCCTGGTCCACCGTGCTGCCCGTCTTCCCCTCCTCCTGGACCAACTTCCGCAGCGGCGCGGCGTCGCCCTTCACGAAGCGGTCGAGGGCGTGGGGCAGCTGACCGAGCAGCGAGGGCTTGTCCGGCTCGAAACCGACCTGGCTGCTGGCGGCCTCGAAGAGGAGGTTGGCCAGCTTGTCCTCGGTGAACCGTTTTGTGTAGACGCCGTGTTCGGTAGTGATCGGCACCGTCATGGGCTGGGCGCGCAGCCGCGCGGCCGTGGTGGCCAGGTCCCGCACGGCCTGCCGGCCGTCACATGCGACGGGGACCCTGCGCTCGCACACCCGGTGCAGGTTCGATGAGACCGCCTGGGCGCTGGGCCGCGCCAGCGGGTCAAGCTGGAGGGGGTAGGCGCCGGACAGGACGATGGAGCGTACGTGCTCGGGGTGGCGGGAGGCGTACACCGGCATCAGGTACGTGCCGTAGGACAGCCCGTACAGGCTGAGCTTCGCTACGCCGAGGTGGGCGCGGATCGCGTCGATGTCGTCGGCGGTGGCCGCCGAGGTGTAACCGGCGGCCCTGGGCCCGAGATTCTTGGCGCACCGTTCGACCGCGGCCCGCTGCCGGTCCCGCGTGCCGAAGCGGTACTCGGCGTCGGTGACCCCGCACGGGACCGGTTGCGACGTCCCGGTGCCGCGCGGGTCGACGAGCAGCAGGTCGTGGTCCTTCAGCAGGCCCTCCAGGCCCCAGGCGAACGCCTCGGCCTTGTCGATCGAGGTCTCGCCCGGGCCGCCCGGGTTGACGGCGACGGTGCCCTTGGCGGGGCCGGGCGCGCTGTGGCGTACGACCGCGTAACTCACCTTGACCTCGCCGAGCTCCGGCTTCCCCACGACGAGCGGACGGTCCAGCCGGCCGCAGTCGACCTGGTGCCCGTCCATGGTCGGGCACCAGGCGGGTGCGGTCGAGGCCGCGGGGCTGCTCTCGGGCGCGGAGGCGGTGGCCGTTGCGGTCGCCGTCGGCAGCACCGAGGCCATCACCGACATCGTGCTCACCGCCAGAACCGCACGCCGCGCCGTGCTCTTGTACGTCATTGCCCACTCCTCTGCCATGCGTTCTGCAGTTGCGGGCACAACGTTGCCGGGCGCACTTCGCAGGCACGGCAGAACGGTGGCAAAAGCATGTAAGAACCGGAGCGGTGCATCAGAGGTCGTTCGGTAGTGGTGTGCCAGGGTGGCGGCGGAGAACTCGCGGGTGTGTACACGCATCCGGGAGCCGAGAGCGTTTTACCGGGCAGGAGCGATGACGATGGCGATGCGGGCGGTTCCACTGGTGGGCGGGCCTGTGGAGTTACGGGGTGCGCTGGACCTGGAGATGACACAGGCGGGGGTGATGCCGCGCCGGTTGCCGGCGTGGACCAAGGAGCAGTACCAGGACCCGTCGGTCTACGGGGTGACCCTGATGCCTTCGGGGGTGCGGCTGGTGTTCCGCACGGATGCGTGTGAGCTGGAGTTCGAGGTGCTCACCTCCACAGGACAGCTCGACACCGACCCCCATCCCCGCCCGACCGGGATGCTGGAGCTGCTGGTGGACGGCGTACCGGCCGGGCGTCGGCAAGCGCCGGTGGGCAACGTGGTGCGGATGGCGGGGCCCGGGGTCGTGCAGCGAGTGATTCCGGGCGAGCCGGGGACCGTACGGTTCGCCGGGTTGCCGGCCGGCATGAAGAACGTCGAGCTGTGGCTGCCGCAGCAGACCCCCACGGAGCTGGTGGCGTTGAGGGCCGACGGCGAGGTACTGGCGCCGTTGCCGGACGGGCGGCGCCGCTGGGTGCACCACGGCAGTTCCATCAGCCACTGCCTCGAAGCCGACGGCCCGACCGGCACGTGGCCGGTGGTGGCGGCTGCGCTCGGGGGAGTGGAGGTGATCAACCTCAGCCAGGCGGGTAACGCGCTGCTGGACCCGTATGTCGCCCGGACGATCCGTGACATGCCCGCCGACCTGATCAGCCTCAAGGTCGGCATCAACATCGTGAGCCTGGCCGCCTTCCGGCTGCGCACATTCGGCCCCGCGGTGCACGGGTTCCTGGACACGATCCGGGACGGGCACCCGGACACCCCGCTGCTGCTGATGTCCCCGGTGAGCTGTCCTGCCCTTGAGGAGACTCCCGGCCTGACCGCGATGGGCCCGGACGGGAAGGTCACAGCCCTGGGCGACCCGGCCGATGTGGCCGGTGGGGCGCTGTCGTTGACGGTGGTCCGTGCCGAGCTGGCCCGGACCGTGGCGGCCCGGCAGGCCCGCGATCCCCACCTCCACTATCTCGATGGACGCGAGCTGCTCGGCCCGGACGAGGTGGATGACCTGGCCGACGGCCTTCACCCCACCGCCGCCGCATACCGCCGGATGGGCAAGCGCTTCGCCGCCCGCGCCTTCGCGAACGACGGTCCCTTCCGCTGAGTGCCCGGGGCTGCTGAACGACCAGGGCTCCGCGCTGCACCGGGGGTGCGGAGCCCGAGCGTCTCATCGGCCGGCGTGTGGCGCCGCGCACGTGCATCCGTTTGGCCCGCCTCTTGCCCGGCCCGCTCAGGTGCGGCCCACGATCTTCGCCGTGAACTCGGCGAGAGCCGCCCGCATGTGCTCGGCGGCCATCTGTTCCTGGCCGACGAGGTGTTCGACGAGGTCGGCGCGGGTGGCGGCGAGCAGGGCGTGCGCGGCGTAGGAGCTGTCGCGTAGGCCGCCCGGCGTCCGCTGCAGGGTGTCCGCGAGGGTGCGGTGCCACCACGCGTAATGGGCCGCCTGATAGGGGCTGCCGCTGCCGGTCTCCTCCAGGGCGAGGGTGAGGTGCCGGTTGTCGAGCTTGAAGCTGAGCAGGGCGTCGAGCAGGGCGGGTACGCGTTCTGCGGGTGGGGTGGCGGGGCCGAGGGGGGCGGGTCCTTCTTCCACGGCGTGACGCAGGGACTGGATGCGCTGCTCGACCACTGCCTGGATGAGGCCGGTCCGGTCGCCGAAGCGGCGGAAGAGGGTGCCTTTGCCGACCCCGGCCGCCGCCGCGATGTCGTCCATGGAGACACCGCCGGGGCTCTGGCTACGGGCGAACAGCTCGTCGGCCGCGGCCAGTACGGCCTCGCGGTTGCGCAGTGCGTCCGCGCGTTCCTTGCGCTGGGTCATGACTCTCCTCTTGGCAAACGGACTGACGGTCCGTATCGTTAAGCGGACCGATGGTCCACATATTAGAGGACGGCGTTTCCCGTGACCGAAACCGAAACCCTGACCCCGGCGGAGCTCTACCGCCACAGCCTCCGCCTGATCCTGGACAAGGACATCGACGGCTGGCTGTCCCTGTGCGACGAGAGCGTGGTCTTCGAGTTCCCTTACGCGCCCGAGGGCTACCCGTCGCGGCTGGAGGGCCGACCGGCCGTGGCCGCGTACATGCGGGACTACCCCGACCACATCGACCTGCGCGAGATCCCCGCTCTGGAGATCCATCAGACCCAGGACCCGCGCACGATCGTCGCCGAGTGGCGCGGAACCGGCCGCATCGTGACCACCGGCGCGGCCTACGACATGTCGTACGTCGCCGTGGTCACGATCGACAACGGCCGTATCACCCATTACCGCGACTACTGGAACCCCCTGGCGGTGCCGGATTCCGTGCGTGACGCGCAGTCCTCCGCCCCCGCCGCGTGAGGAAGGAAGAGAACGAGATGACCACGCCCACCGTTCTGGTCACCGGAGCCACGGGAAACACCGGCCGCCGCGTCGTGTCCCGGCTCGTCGCACTCGGGCACACGGTGACGGCTGCCGGCCGTCGCGCTGCCGCACAAGACGGCGCCCGGGCTGTTCGCTTCGACTGGCACGACACCGCCACCCACGGCGACGCCCTGCGCGGCGCGGACCGGGCCTACCTCGTCCCGCCCGTGGGCGATCCGGACCCGGCCGCCGTCATGCTGCCCTTCCTGGAGCGGGCCCACGCCGCCGGCGTGCGGCGCGTGGTGCTGCTCAGTTCGTCCGCGATACCCGAGGGAGGGCCCGGCGTCGGCCGCGTGCACAGCGAACTGGCAGGGATGTTCGAGCGGTGGGCGGTGCTGCGGCCGTCATGGTTCATGCAGAACTTCACCGACCAGCACCTGCACGCGGACAGTATCCGCAGCCACGGCGCCATCCTGACGGCGACAGGTGACGGGCGCGTGGCCTTCGTCGACGCCGACGACATCGCGGCCGTCGCCGTCCATGCCCTCACTGATGAGACGCTGCCGGCCGACGACCTGGTGATCACCGGCCCCGAGGCCCTGAGCTACGACGACGTCGCCGCCGTCATGACCAAGGTCCTGGGCAAGGACGTGTCCCACCGGCCGCTCACCTACGAGCAGATGCGCGACCACCTGGTGAGCGGCGGAATCCCCGAACAGTTCGCCGCGATGCTGGCCGCCATGGACCGTGCCATAGCCGACGGAGCCGAAGACCGCGTCACCGACACCGTCGAGAGGGTGACCGGCCGACCGCCACGCGGATTTCACGCATACGTCCGGAGCGTCATGGGCTGAGAGGCGGCTGAGGCCGGCGCCGGGCAGGGAGGGACGACGGGCGCGGCACCTTTGAAGTCTCGGTCCCGCGCCGGAGTACGTGACGTTTCTGCAGGGTAGTCGTGTCCTCGGTGCCGCCAGGGCGCCTGCCGAGGGGGCGTGAGTGGACGACCACGCGCACGTGTATGCCATGCCGGTACGGGAGTTCAAGGGCAATCCCCCGCCCTTGCCCGAGGCTCCTGTCTTCCGGATGCGCCTGCCCAGCGGAGACTTGGTCTGGGCCGTCACCGGATACGACGAGGTGCGTACGGCACTGAGTCACCCCCTCCTGGCGCGCGATGTCGCCGCGGGCACCCCGGAGTTGGGCGCGGCCGGAGACGCCGGCCCTGCTGTTCCGCGTCCTCGTGGCGCGAGAGGATTTCGAACTCGGCGGTACGCCGATCCGGCGGGGCGACAGCGTCATGCCCCTCACCTGGGCCGCCAACCGCGACCCCGCACACTTCAAGGACCCCGGCCGCCTCGACATCCGGCGCCGGGACAACGCCCACATCGTCTACGGCCACGGACCGCACAGGTGCCTGGGAGCGGCTCTGGCCACGGCCGAACTCGAAATCGCGATCAGTACCCTGCTGCAGCGCATGCCCGGCCTGCGCCCAGCGGTTCCGCTCCACACACTGGACTGGTGCATGGACCGGCTCCCCGGAGGGGGACTGCTGACACTGCCCGTTCAGTGGTGAGCTGAAGGGGATCTCCAGAACGTAAGCGGCGCAGCGGAGGGGGAGGCCATGACCGTAATCGTCGGGCTCGTGCACAACGAGCGGGTGCACCTGGGCGGGGACTCGGCCGGTGTCTGCGGCCTCAGGATCACCGTGCGCCGGGATCCGAAGGTCTTCCGGAACGGTCCTTACGCCATGGGCTTCACCACCAGCTTCCGCATGGGCCAGCTGCTGCACCACGCGTTCAAGGCGCCCAAGCCCAAGGGCGACCTGGACCGCTTCATGACCACCGTCTTCGTCGACAGGCTGCGCACCTGTCTCAAGGACGGCGGCTGGTCGCGCAAGGACTCTGAGCAGGAGCAGGCCGGGACGTTCCTTGTCGGCATATACGGTCGCCTGTTCACCGTCCACGACGACTATCAGATAGCCGAGCCCGCCGACGGATACGCGGCTGTGGGGTGCGGGGACGAACTCGCACTTGGCGCTCTGCACGCCACCGCGAGCCTGGGTCTTGCACCACGTCAGCGTCTGGCTCTGGCCCTCGCGGCTGCCGGCCACCACAGCGCCGGGGTCTCCGAGCCGTTCAGTTACGTCACTGCGCGAAAGCGCTCCTCCTGATCAGGAGAGCCCACAGCCGCGAGCGGAGATCCGGATCGGCGTTCGGGGCGAGTGCTTACTGCGCCGCCGTCGCAGCGGGAATGTCGACGCGGGCAGCCCTGTTGGCCGGCCAGATCGAGGCCATCAGCGCGCCTGCCAGGGCGATGAGTATGCCGAGGGCGAGGCGTCCCCAGGGGAGGACCAGCGTGTAGCCGGCGACGCTGTCCTGGAGGGTGCGTCCGAGGGCCCAGCCCAGGAAGACGCCCAGGGCCGTGCCGAGGGTCGCGCCGAGTGCGCCGAGGAGCAGGGCCTCCAGGCGGATCATCCGGGTCACTCCGGTGCGGTCCAGGCCGAGGGCGCGCAGGGTGCCGATCTCCTTGCGGCGTTCGAGGACGGACATGGCGAGGGTGTTGGCGATGCCCAGTGCGGCGATCGCCAGGGCCATGCTGAGCAGGGCGTAGAAGACGTTGAGTTGCTCGCCGATGCCACTGCTGTCCTGGGCGCGGATGCTTGCCTGGTCGAGGACGGTCAGGGCGGGGTTGTCGCCGAGGGCGTGGGTGACGCCCGCGAGTGCGGCCCGGCTGGGTCCGCCGTGTGTGGCGACGAGGACCGCGTGGGTGCTCGGGGCGGAGTCGTAGCGGGCGACGAGGGAGTCGGGTGCGGTGATGCTCGGCATCAGGTCGCTTTGTTCGTCCGCCTGGTAGATGGCGCCGATGGTGACGCTGCCGCGTTGGCCGTCCTGACGCTGCAGGGGGAGGGTCTGGCCGACATGCCAGCCTGCCTCCTTGGCCTTGAAGTCGGCCACGGCGATCTGGCCCTTGGCCAGGCAGTCGAGTGAGCCCGCGACCATGTCGTACCGCAGCAGTCGGCCGATGGTGGCGGGGTCGACGCCGGTCAGGACGGAGGAGGTGCCGGCCAGGCGGTATTCGGTGGACTGGTTGAGCGGGCTGAAGGTGGTGCCGGACAGCTTCTCGAGGGGAGCGGTGGTGGCGGGGGTCATTCGCTGGCCGCCCGCGGGCTTGACCACGTAGTCGGCGCGGAGGGCGTGGGTGGTCGCGCGGTCGAGGTACTGGGAGGCGGAGGCCCCCAGGACGGACAGGCCCGAGGCGAGGGTGAGGGCAATGGCGAGCGCGGCGGCGGTGGCGCCGGTGCGGCGCGGGTCGCGCAGGGTGTTGCGGGCGGCGAGGTCACCGTGCACCGGGTGGAGGCGGGTCAGCAGCGGCTTGCACAGGGCTACGAACGGCCGGGACAGCAGCGGGATGAGGCCGATCGCCCCGGTCAGGGTGAGGGCAGCGCCGATGCCGATGACGGTCCGGGCGTCCTTGCCCGTGGTGAGGGCCCCGTACACCGCGGCGGCGGTGCCGGTGAGCGCCAGCGCGGCGCCGATGCCGGTGCGCAGGGAGCCGGCGCGCGCGGGCGCCGTGTGCTCGGCCGCGCTGAGCGCGGCGACGGGCGGGATGGCCATGGCCCGGCGGATCGGAAGCCATGCGGCGACCATGGGCAGGAGGGTGCCGACCAGCATGGAGATGATCACGGTGCCCGGGGTGAGGACCAGCGGGCCGGCCGGGGCGTCGGCGGGGGCGAAGAGCGACTGGAGCAGGGCGGCGACCCCGGTGCCGACGGCGACGCCGGCCACGGAGGCGATCGCGCCGACGAGGAGGGACTCGGCCAGCAGGATGCGGCGCACCTGCCGGCGCGTGGCGCCGATGGCCCGCATGAGGGCCAGTTCCCTGGTGCGTCGGGTGACCAGCATGGTGAAGGTGTTGGAGATGAGGAAGGCGGCGACGAACAGGGCGACCGCGGCGAAGCCCACCAGGATCTGGCTCATGGTGTCGCTGTCGCTGGAGGCGAGGTTCGCCTTGATCTGGGCGAGCCGGGCCCCGGTGACCGCGGTGGTGCCCTGGGGCAGCACCGGATCGACGCGGCTGAGGAGCTGCGTCACGTTGGCATCGCGGGTGGCCGTGAGCTCGATGTGCTGGAAGCGGCCGGGCTCGAGGAAGAGCCGCTGGGCGGTGGTGTCGGTGAACAGCGTCAGGCTGCCCCCGGAGGGGAGCTTGGTCCCGTCGGTGCGGAAGATGCCGGCGAGGGTGTAGGAGGCGGCGCCCTTGTTCGTACCGACGCGCACGGTGTCACCGACGCGGTAGCCGCCCTTCGCGGCGGTGGTCTCGTCGAGGGCGATCGTGTCGTCGCCGGTCGGGCCGGAACCCTGGGTGAAGCGGTACGCGGGGTCCTTGCCGTTCGCTGCCGGGGCGAAGTTGCCGCCCTGGGAGGACCCCTGGGAGGACGTGCCCTGACCGATGAGCTTGCCGTCGCGGTCGGCGACGGCGGCGAAGCCGTCGACCCGGCCCGCGGCGGCGGCGACGCCGGGGAGCTTGGCCAGAGTGGTCACGGTGCGGGCGTCCAGGCTGGCCGGCCGGCCGCCGGGGGAGGCGTCAGCGGCGACGTCGACGGCGATGCGCTCGTAGCCGGCGGTCGCCTTGGCGGTGGCGGCCTGGTTCAGGCTGTCGCCGTAGACGAGGCTGCCGGTGATGAAGGTGACGCCGAGCATGACCGCGAACGCGGTCATCAGTAGGCGGGCCTTGTGCGCGAACACGTTGCGCAGGGCGGTACGGAACATGGGGTGCGGATCCTGGGAGGCGGGCTCGGCGGATGCGAGCGGGAGAGCGGGCGGGTGGCGGGTGGCGGGTTCGGTGCTGGCGTAAGCCGGCGGGCGGCGGGCGGCGCGCGGCGCCGACGGCCGGTCAGCTGGTGCGTGAGCGGGTGTCGAAGGCCTTCATCCGGTCCAGGACCCGGTCCGGGGTGGGGTGCGTCATCTCGTCGACCAGGCGGCCGTCGGCGAGGAAGACCACGCGGTCGGCGTAGCCGGCGGCGACGGGGTCGTGGGTGACCATGACCACGGTCTGGCCCAGCGCGCGCACGGAGTCGCGGAGGAAGCCGAGGACCTCGGCGCCGGCGCGGGAGTCGAGGTTGCCGGTGGGCTCGTCGCCGAAGACGATCGCGGGCCGGGAGACCAGGGCCCGGGCCACCGCGACCCGCTGCTGCTGCCCGCCGGACAGCTGCCCGGGCCGGTGGTCGAGGCGCTGGGAGAGGCCGACCATGGAGACCACCTGATCCAGCCACTGCCGGTCGGGCCGGCGGCCGGCGATGGTCAGCGGCAGCGTGATGTTCTCCAGCGCGGTGAGCGTCGGCAGCAGGTTGAACGCCTGGAAGATGAAGCCGATCCGGTCGCGGCGCAGCGCGGTGAGCTGCCGGTCGTCGAGCGCGCCCAGTTCGGTGGTGCCGATGCGGACGGAGCCGGAGTCGAACGAGTCGAGCCCGGCGGCGCAGTGCATCAGGGTGGACTTGCCGCAGCCGGAGGGGCCCATGATCGCGGTGAACTCGCCCTCCCGGAAGGCGATGCTGACACGGTCCAGGGCGACGACGCGGGTGTCGCCGCTGCCGTAGACCTTCGACAGGTCGGTGACGGCGGCCGCGATCCCGGTCGTCGGGTGCGGTGTGAGCGTGCCAAGGGGTTCGGCGGTCACGGGGACTCCTCTTCGGGTGCCAAAGGGTGCACGTCGAAGGGTGTCCGGGGTACGTATCGGGGCCTGGGCCGCCGTGTATCGGCGCCCGCTCCGCTTCGTATCGGTTCTGTAGGGGCCGGGTCGGGGCAGGCCGGTATGGGGCCGGTACGGGTGAGGTCGGGCCGGACCGGTACGGGTCAGGTCGGCAGGCGCAGGGTGGCGACGGCGCCGCCGTCCGGGGCGTTGCCGAAGCGCAGCTCGGCGCCGAGGAGCCGGGCCTGGCCCAGGGCGATGGTCAGCCCCAGGCCATGGCCCGATCCGCGCTCCTTCGCACCCGTGTGGAAGCGGCGCGGGCCGTCGAGCAGCAGGTCCGGGGGGAAGCCGGGGCCGTGGTCGCGCACGACGACCGTCCGGCCCTCGACGGTGACCTGCACCGGGGCGGACCCGTGCCGGTGGGCGTTGATGACGAGGTTGCTGACGATCCGCTCGAGGCGGCGCGGGTCGGTCTCCACGGTCAGCGAGGCTTCTGCCTGCTGTGTGTCGGCAACGGTGACCTCTGTGTCGAAGCCGGTGCGCGCCACGGCCTCGGAGACGACCGCGTCGAGCGGCACACGGGCGCGTACCGGCTGTTCGGCGCCGACGTCCAGCCGGGAGATCTCCAGGAGGTCCTCGACCAGGCCGCGCAGGTCGCGCACCCGGGTCCGGATCAGATCCTCCGTCTCCCCGGGCGGCAGCAGATCGACGGCGGCCAGCAGACCGCCGACGGGGGTGCGCAGCTCATGGGCCACGTCCGCGGTGAACTGGCGCTCGGTGCGCAGCCGGCGGCTGAGACTGTCGGCCATGAGGTCGACGGTGGCGGCGATGTCGGACACCTCGTCGCGGCCCTTGGTGGGCCCGGTACGGGCGTCCAGGTCCCCGGCGGAGATCCGGCCCGCGGTCTCGGAGACCTGGCGCAGCCGGCGGCCGAGCAGCCCGGCTCCGTAGACCGCCAGGGGCGTGGCCGCCGCGAGTGCGATCAGCGAGGCCACGGTCATGGTCACGTCGAGCCGGTCCAGATTGTGGAGCTCCGAGCTCATGTTGACCCGGACGGCCAGTACCCGGCTGCCCGGGCCGTCGACCCGCTGGGCGGCCCAGACGCTCGGGCCCACATTTCCGTTGACGTGCCCGTCGTAGGCCGTAAGCCGGTCGTCGCCGGCCGGGTGTCGCAGTGCGGCGGGCAGCTCGGCCGGGTCGAGCTCGGCACCGTCGGTGAGAGTGCCGGTGCGGCGGTAGGTGTCCATGGCCGAGTACAGGCTGTTGAAGGCCCGCATCTGGGCCCGGTCCCGGATGTCGTGCGCGGTCCACACGTGCACCAGCACGCCCACCGCCACCGCGACCAGGCATGCCGTGGACGCGGCCAGCGCGGCGATCTTCCAACGCAGGGGTACGCGGGCAGGCCGCGACCGGTTCAGCGAGCGCACCGGTCTCAGCGCCTGAGCTTGTAGCCGAAGCCGCGGACCGTCTCGATCCGGTCCCGGCCCAGCTTCTTGCGCAGCCGCTGTACGCACAGGTCCACGACCCGGCTGTCGCCGTCCCAGCCGTACTCCCACACGTCCCGCAGCAGGGTGTGCCGCTCCAGCACGATGCCCGGGTGGGCGGCGAACTCCAGCAGCAGCTTCAGTTCGGTCGGGGTCAGCGCCACCGGGCTCCCGGAGACGAACACCTCCATGCCGCCGGTGTCGATCGTCAGGTCCCCGAAGGTCAACAACTCGCCCTCGGACGGTGATGGCCCGTCGCCTGTGGTCTGCCCAGGTCCCGGGGCGGGCGCGTAGGTCGCCCGCCGCAGCAGCGACCGGATACGTGCCACGAGCACGTAGGTGTCCACGGGTTTGACGACGTAGTCGTCCGCCCCGGCCTCCAGACCGGCGACGATGTCGAGCCCGTCGCCGCGGGCGGACATCATCAGAACCGGCACCAAGCTGGTCTCGCGGACCCTGCGGCACAGGCCGATCCCGTCCAGACCGGGCAACATCACATCCAGAATCAGCAGGTCGAAGGCTTCGTCGCGGAAGAGCTCCAGCCCGGTCAGCCCGTCGGCCGCGGCCTTCATCTGGTAGCCGTAGCGCTCGAGGGCGACGGTGAAGGAGCGGCGCATCAGGTCGTCGTCCTCCACCAGCAGCACGCGAACAGGCTGGGGAGAGGCCGGAGCCGGGGCGGACGAGGACACGGGCAGATGACTCCTGTTCGGATGGTCGTGAGGTATAGGCCGGCGGGTGCACTCATGTGCAGACGGTGGCCTGAAAGGAACGATAAGGCTCCGGCTTCCTTCGACCCCCTTCGCCGTGACCTGGCGCACGGATTCGATGGACAACCAAGCGCTCCCTGATACGCGCCTGATACAAGGCCCGTCCAGGTCCCGTCCAGGGTGGTGCGTCGCTCCGTCAGGCTCGGTGTGTCAGCAGGCCGTCCAGCTCGGCTGTGAAGAACACGGCGGGGTCGAAACCCATGTTGGTGAAGTGGCCGGCGAGTTCCAGGGACAGAACGCCGTGCAGCCGGGTCCAGAAGGCCAGGGCCCGGTGGAGGGCCGCGGGCGGGGCGAGGTGGTCGCCGGCCCAGTCCCGGTGGTCTTCCAGGTGGTCTTCCAGGTGGGCGCTGAACGAGGTCGCGGGGCCGTCCGGGGTGAGCGCCGCGCACGCGTCGAGCAGCGTTTTCATGATCTCGTCGGAGATGCCGGTGATGTCCTCGGGTGCGTGGTAGCCGGGGACGGGTGTGCCGTAGATGAGGAAATACCGCTGGGGGTCCTCCAGGGCCCAGCCGCGCAGGGCGTGTGCCAGTCCGGCCAGGTCGGCCGGGTCGGCACCGGTGGCGGAGGCCGTGCGGAGGGTGTCGGCGAGGCTTCGGTAGGCCTCCCGGATGAGCTCGGTGATCAGCTCGTCGCGGCTGGCGAAGTAGCGGTAGAGCGCGGGTCCGCTCATGCCCATCTGTCTGGCGATCGCGTTGAGGGAGAGCGCGGACGCCCCCGCCGTGGCGATCTGCTCCCAGGCGTGCGCCTTGATCTCCGCGCGCACCTGGGTGCGGTAGCGCTCGCGCGGCGTCTGCGCGTCCGTCTTCACCATGGTCTGTCGCCTTCCCCAACCACGTGGCTACAGCTTCAAGATTTAGTTAGAGGCTATCACGCAACCTGTTGACCCCTCGGTCCGCGCTGCGTTACAACTTCTAACGAACGCGCTAGCTTCTAGCTCGATAAGAGGGGAACGACATGTCCGGCATCCGCAGCACCCGCATCCGCGCTGCCCTGTTCACCGCCCCGCTCGTCGCCATCGGCATCCTCGACTCCACTGTCGTACCGGCCGGGGCCACTGCCTCTCACCCCGCCAAGTCGCTGACCTGCCGCGGGGAAGGCGTCGAACCCAACGCCCTCGTCCGCCACCGGACCGAGACCGTGATCCACGCGCCGCTGCGCACCATTTGGAAGCTGCAGACCGATGTGGAGCGCTGGCCGTCCTGGCAGGGCGCCGTCACGAGCGTGAACCGCCTCGACCACGGCCCGTTCCGCAAAGGTTCGGCGTTCCGGTGGACGACCCCGGTACCTCCCAACCCCACGACCCCCGCCACCAGCCTCGAGATCACCTCGACCGTCGAGCAGCTCAAGCACAACTCCTGCATCCGCTGGACCGGCCCTGCGGTCGGCGAAGGGCTGCGCATCGACGGCGTCCACATATGGAACTTCACCAAGGTCAAGGGCGGCGTCCGCGTGAGCACCGAAGAGACCCACACCGGTGCCGAGGTCGAAGCGGACGTTCCCACCGCGACCAAGATCCTCCGCCAGGGCCTCGAGACATGGCTGCGCGAACTCAAGACCGCCGCCGAAGCCCCCACGCAGAGCCGGCCGTACTGAACCACGAACCAGGCCCGGCCCTCTCGGGCCGGGCACGCGGGGGGCGGGGTCCGCCCAGTCGGGTGAACGCGTCGCGGATTCGCCGTGGGGTAGATATCAGGACACCTGTCGTCGGTCGAAGACTGGTGATTCGCGCAGTAGCCCGTCGGACACCCAGGAGCCGCCATGTCGCCCAACCCGGCCGACCCCACACCCCAGGAAACCGATGACTGGCTGGTCGCATCGGCGGCCCTCAGTAACTTCCTGGCCACCGCGAACACCCTCACACTGGCGGAGCGACGACTCCTCGTCGAGCAGGCGCTGGTCCTCTTCGAGCAGAACTATGTCCATCTGCCACTGAAGATGGCGATGCACGCGGTGAACCCGGTACAGCGGCTGCGGGTGATGCGCAGGCGGCTGGAGCGCCAGACCGAGGACACCATGCCCAAGGAGTGGATCTTCCACGCGGAGCTGTCGGAGATCTTCCACTCCGTCCGGGACCTTCACACCAACTACCTTCTGCCCAACCCCTTCGCCGGAAAGATTGCGTTCCTGCCGTTCCTGATCGAGGAGTACATCGACGAGGAGGGGTCGCATTTCCTGGTCACGCATGTCGCGCAGGACCTCTCCGCCTTCGGATTCGCCCCCGGTGCCGAGATCACCCACTGGAGCGGTATTCCCATCGCCACGGCTGTCGACCTCAACGCCGCCCGGTACGCGGGCAGCAACGCCTCCGCCCGGCACAGCCGGGGCCTGCAGTCCCTCACCGTACGGCCCCTGCGGATCCATCTGCCTCCGCTGGAGGAGTGGGTGACCATCAGCTTCATCGACCGCGACGGCACCGAGCGAGAGCTTCGCCAGGAGTGGCAGATCCGCGACAACTTGCCGACGTTCGTCGACACCGACGCGCTCAGCACCGCCGCCGCGTGTCAGGGCCTGGACCTCGATGCTGACGAAACCAACCGTGCCAAGCTGGCGCTGTTCGCGCCGGGCGCACTCGCTCGGGAGAGGTCCGCCGCGCAGGGCACCGCCGACCTGCCCGAGCCACGGCAGGGCGAGCTGGTCACCACCATGTCGACCGTGTTCAAGGCGCGGGAGGTGCGGACCTCGTTCGGCACCTTCGGCCACATCCGCATCTTCACCTTCAACGTCCAGAGTCCGGCGGAGTTCGTGAAGGAGTTCGTCCGCCTCATTCGCCTGCTGCCCCAGAACGGGCTCGTCGTGGACGTCCGTGAGAACGGCGGCGGACACATCCACGCTGCCGAGTTCACCCTGCAGACCCTGACGCCGCGCCGGATCGTCCCTGAGCCCGTCCAGTTCCTCAACACCCCGCTCAACCTGCGGATCTGCGGCAGGCACCGCGGTGACCCGGCCATCGACCTGGGGCCGTGGGTGGCGTCGATGGAGCAGGCCGTCGAACTCGGCACGGCCTTCTCCAGCGCCTTCTCCATCACACCCGAAGACGGCGCCAACGCCATCGGCCAGCAGTACTTCGGCCCGGTCGTCCTGATCACCAACGCGCGCTGCTACTCGGCCACCGACATCTTCGCGGCGGGCTTCCAGGACCACCGCATCGGCCCGGTGCTCGGCACCGACGACGCCACCGGCGCGGGCGGCGCCAACGTCTGGACCCATCAGCTGCTCACCGCCTTGCTGGAAGGAGAGGAGAACGTGCCGTACGAGCCGCTGCCCAAGGGGGCGGGCATGCGGGTGTCGATCCGCCGGACACTGCGCGTCGGTGCGCTGTCGGGCACGCCCGTGGAGGACCTCGGCATCAAGCCCGACGAACGCCACCACATGACCCGGCGCGACCTCCTGGAGGACAACGCCGATCTCCTCGACCGGGCGGGCCGGCTGCTGAGCGAGCAGCCCGTGCGCGAGATCGCCATCGCGGACGTCACCACCGCCGACGGAGACCTGCGCCTGCGGCTGCGAACCGCCAACGTGGACCGTGTGGACGTCTACCTCGACCAGCGGCCCCGGGCATCGGTGGACGCCACCGACGGCCAGACCGAGGTAACGGTGCCCGGCGCGGCCAGGGCGCGCTCGGCCCGGCTGGACGGCTTCGCGGACGACCAGCTTGTCGCGAGTACGACACGAAGCCTCCGGTAGGCAGACGGCCAACTCAGAACACCGAGCACTGGCGCAGTGCATCGGCACGCCGGCTCAGCGAATCAGGCCCCTCGCTCCGGCACATCCTTCCCACCCGGCAGTCACCGTCGGCCGGCCTCTTGGCCGTCGCCGCCGGGCGGTGTGCCACAGCTTGGTCCGCCCGGGCCGTCGAACTGCACCGAGCTGAAGAAGTCCCGGTACGCGGGGAAGAAGTTGCCCTTGCCGGCCGGGCCGGCGGAGGTGGTCGCCGTGCAACCGGCGTAGTTCGCGTCGGACCAGAGGTAGATGGTCGAAGCGGTCCGGTTCCAGTCCGACTTGGCCCGGTCGTTCATACCGAGCGTTACCAGGTCCGGCGTGCTTCCTCGCAGCTTGATCATGTCGCCGGTGCCGTCGAGGCCCGAGAACATGCAGTAATAGCCGTCAGGGCAACGGTCGTACCTGTCGGCCGCATGGGCCGCGGAGGCCGGCAGCACGATGGCAGCCGCAGCTGCCGCCAGCATAGGAAGGGCACGCATCGAATTCCTCATCTGCTGATGCTCCTTGGTCCGAATCCCGAAGGCCTAGCCACCTGATGAAGGACGCTGCCCGCCCTCTCACCGCCGCGTGGCATCGCGTCTTCCCAGGCAGGGATGACAGGCGCGGTCATTGCCGGTTGGGCTCGCCGTGCGACGTTATCGGGAATCAGCCGTGCGGGGGAGGGACAGTGAAGCTGATACCTCAGCCGCCCGATGGACTGCTCGGAGGCCATGTGCGCCATGGGCTGGGTGCTTCCCGACCATGCGAGCGACCAACGGTGCACCGAGCTCAGCGGCGGCCTTGCGGGCCACACCCGGGCACCGCCGTCGTCACCTTCGAGACGTTCGACCACTAAGGATTGTCCGACGCCGTCAATTCCGCTCAACCCACCCGTCGGACACTTAGTGGAGGCGGGCCAGCAAGTGGGCGTCGAGGAAGCCCCGCTCGGAGGCCGGGTCGTGGAGCAGCCGGGCGAACGTGACGAGCCCGGCCCCGGCCAGCAACTCGGCGAACCGGTCAACCGGCCAGCTATAGGCGGGCGTCACCTTGTGGTCGAAGCGGACCGGCTCCGGTCCGTCGGTCGCGAAGAACGAGACCAGGAGCAGGCCCCCTGGTGCCAGGACACGCACCTGCTCGGCGAGCAGCGCGGGCAATTCCCCAGGCGGGGTATGGATCATCGAGTAGTGGGCCAGCACGCCGCCGAGCGCGCAGTCCTCGACCGGCAGGGCCTCCATCCGCGCCGCGTCGAACCGCAGCGCCGGATGGGCCCGCCGGGCGTGGTCGACCATGGCCGGGGAGAGGTCGAGCCCGAAGGCGTCCAGCCCCAGGTCGTGCAGCATGGCCGTCAGATGTCCGGGCCCGCACCCGACGTCGGCTGCCCGCAGGTTCCCCGTCCCGCGCACCAGCTCGGCGAAGGTGCCGACCATGGCCCGCGCGAACGGCTGCGTCTCCAGCCGATCAGCGAACATCGACGCATACAGCTCGACGACACCGTCGTAGGCCGCCCTGGTCTCCTCCTGGTGCTCCACCACGGGCAAGAAGCTAACATCCGCGCACGTTCGCAGCCGTTCCCCGGCCCCGTAGCGGGAGCCGTCCGCCGGGGTTCGTCCCGTCGGTGCGGCACCCTCACGATCCGCCGGAGGGTGCTTGCTCCTGTCCGAAGAGGCGATTCAGGGCCCGTCGAGTGCGTTCGGCAGCGGTCGGCTCGGCGAAGAGCTGGATTTCCTGGTTGAAGGCCATGTAGAGCCCCACCAGTTCGTAGGCGACCTGTTCGGGATCTGTGCCCGGGGGCAGGTCGCCGCAGTCGGCGGCGATGCGTACCTCGCCGGCCAGCCGTCGGCGCCATCCCCTGAACAGGCGTGCCACTGCCTCACGCACGGGGCCGCTGCGCGCATCGAACTCGACGGCTGCGGTGGTGAAAAGACAGCCGCCGGGGAAGATCTCGCGTTCCGTCTCGATGTAGGCGATCCAGGCGTCGCAGACGGCGCGCAACCGGGGAAGGCCGGGCTCTTCGTGCTGCGCCCGCTCCCATACCGTCCGCGCGAAGACCGCCGACGCGCCCTCCAGAGTGGCGAGCTGCAGGGCTTCCTTGGTGCCGAAGTGTCCGAGCACTCCGGCCTTGCTCATGCCGAGGTCCGTGGCGAGCCGCCCGATGGTCAGCCCTTCGAGGCCCTCGACCGAGGCGACGGCGATGGCACGTTCCACGATCCGCTCCCGCGTCCTGCGGGCCTCGGCGACGGACTTGCGGGGGCTCATGCCGTCATCGTAGCCGACGGGAACCCATTTAGCGTCCGACCGATCGGTTGCTATATTCCCGGCACTGCTGTCCGACCAAGGAGCACCGCCGTGCCTGGATCCCGTATCGCCTCCCTGGGGCACTACCAGCCCGCCCGCGTCCTCACCAATGACGACCTGGCCGCTATGGTCGACACCAGCGACGACTGGATCCGCCGTAGGACCGGAATCGCCACGCGGCGGATCGCAGCGCGGGACGAGTCGGTCACCGATCTGGCGTCCGCCGCCGCGGGCAAGGCGCTGGCCGCATCCGGTCTCCAGCCGTCCGACATCGGCCTGATCACGGTGGCGACCTGCTCCGCCGTCGATCGCTGCCCCTCCATCGCCGCCCAGGTCGCGGGCCGCCTCGGCATCCCGTCCGCCGTCGCCTACGACCTCAACAACGGCTGCGCCGGGTTCTGCACCGCCCTCGCGGGCGCGGACCACGCGGTACGGGCCGGCGCCGCCCGGCACGCCCTGGTGATCGGCGCCGAGAAGATGTCCGACGTGACCGACTGGAGCGACCGCAGCACCTGCGTCCTGCTCGGCGACGGCGCGGGCGCTGCGGTCATCAGCGCCGACGAGAAGGAAGGCGTCGGCCCGGTCGTCTGGGGCTCGGACCCCACCCGCGGTGACGCCGTCCGCCTGGTCGACGACTGGCATCCCCGCTTCGCCCAGGAAGGCCAGACCGTCTTCCGCTGGGTCACCACCGAACTGCCCGCCATCGCCCGCGAAGCCTGCCACCGCGCCGGAATCACCCCCGCCGACCTCGCCGGCGTCGTCACCCACCAGGCCAACCTCCGCATCATCGAGGCCGTCGTGCGCCAACTCGGCCTGCCCGAGCACGTGATCGTCGCCAAGGACGTCGTCGAGTCCGGCAACACCTCGGCCGCGTCCGTCCCCCTGGCCCTGTCCAAACTGACCGAGCGCGGCGACATCCCCTCCGGCTCCCCTGTCCTGCTGCTCGCCTTCGGCGGCGGCCTGTCCTGGGCGGGCCAGGTCGTCACCTGCCCATAGCCGCCCTCACGCCATCACCGACCCGCTGCCGGAGGAATGAGTTGGTAATGGGATCCATTTTCATATAGCGTCGGGCTCGCACCGACCGGAGAGGACCCCGAACCCATGGCCGTACCCAAGCGGAAGATGTCCCGCAGCAACACCCGCCACCGCCGCGCGCAGTGGAAGGCGGTCACGCCGCAGCTCGTGCCGGTCACCGTCGACGGCGTCGCCCATCTGGTGCCGCAGCGCCTGGTCAAGGCCTACGAGCGCGGTCTGCTGCACCCCGAGGGTTGACGGGCATGAGCGGACGACTGCCTGTCACCGTCCTGTCCGGCTTCCTCGGAGCCGGCAAGACCACCCTGCTCAACCACGTGCTGAGCAACCGTGAGGGCCTGCGGGTCGCGGTGATCGTCAACGACATGAGCGAGATCAACATCGACGCCGCGCTCGTGCGCGGCGGCGAGGCCGCCCTGTCGCGGACCGAGGAGCGCCTGGTCGAGATGACCAACGGGTGCATCTGCTGCACCCTGCGCGACGACCTGCTGGAGGAGGTCGACCGCCTCGCCCGCGAGGACCGATTCGACCACCTCCTGATCGAGTCCAGCGGCATCTCCGAACCGATGCCCGTGGCGGCGACCTTCGCCTTCCCCCGCGACGACGGCGCCACCCTCGGCGACCTGGCGCGCCTCGACACCATGGTCACCGTCGTCGACGCGGCCAACTTCCTGCCGGAACTGGAAGGAGGGGACGGGCTCGCCGAGCGCGGGCTCGACCAGTACGAGGACGACGAGCGCACCGTCAGCGACCTGCTGGTGGACCAGATCGAATTCGCCGACGTCATCGTGCTCAACAAGCTCGACCTCGTCGACGCGGAGAGCGCCGGACGTCTGCGGGCCGCCCTCACCCGGCTCAACCCGCCGGCCCGGATCGTGACCGCCACCCGCGGGCGTGTGGCCCTCGGTGACGTCCTCGGGACCGGGCTGTTCGACCTGGAACGGGCACAGCAGGCCCCGGGCTGGGTCATGGAGCTCAACGGGGACCACGTCCCGGAGACCGAGGAGTACGGGATCTCCAGCACGGTCTTCCGCTCCGACACCCCGTTCCACCCGGGCCGCCTGTGGGAGTTCGTCACCGAAGGCCTCGACAGCGGGGCCTACGGCCGGATCCTGCGCTCCAAGGGCTTCTTCTGGCTGGCCAGCCGCCCCCGGGTGACCGGCCTGTGGTCGCAGGCCGGCTCCGTCGCCCGCTTCGAACCCTCCGGAGCCCGGGACGCGGACGCGGACAGCGCGCAGGGCCAGGAACTGGTCTTCATCGGCACCGGCCTGCACGCCGAGGCCCTCCGGACCGCCCTGGCCGGCTGCCTCGTGCAGGACGGCGAAAGCCTCCCCGCCGCCGACCCGTTCCCCGCGTGGGACACCTACGGAATCGACGACGCCTGTGAGTACGAGCACCCCGTGCTCGTACCGCAGGACTGAGGCCCCCGGGCCGGGCAGTGGTCGCAGCCACGGCACTGCCCGGCCCGGCACGCCGGTCGTGCCGTGGATGGGGTGGGACTTGGCCGTGGTCATGCTGCAGGCTTTCGCCAGGATGCTGCGGTCCTGGTTGTAGGCGGCGGGACTGAGCGCCGGCCTGGGCCACGGCGAGGGCCGCAGCCGCTACTGCGGCGAAGGGCCTTGCCCGACGCGGAAGATGCTCGCGGGTCTGTCGGTGACGGACCACCCCTGGGTCCACCCAAGCGGAACACGAGGTGGTTGACCTGAGCGTTCGTTACGGAGCGGGTTCTGCGCGCCGAAGGCTGCGGAAGACCGCGGGGGTGGTCCAGCCGCGCAGCGTGGCGTGAATGGTCGATCGGAATGTGGTCTCGGCCGTGGCGGTGTCGAGGGCTCCGGCCAGTTCGAGGGTGACGAGTCCGTGCAGGGTCACCCAGAGCGAAAGAGCGATCGACGTCGCTTCGCCGGCGAGGACAGACTCCGTCAGGGCGCGGTCGATCGCCGCGAGGAGTGGTCGGATGGGGTCGCTGGTGCCGACTGTGCCTGACGGGTCGAAGGATTGCACGCCACCGAACAGCACCGTGTAGAGGTGGCTGTGTTCGCGTCCCCATCGACGGTATGCGGCGGCCAGTGCGTAGAGGTCGGCGAGGGGGTCCTCGGAGGTCGGCACTGCCGACACGTCCTGGAACAGGCCGGCGACGGCTCTGTTGCGTACCTCGCCGATCAGCCCGTCCTTGCCGCCGAACAAGGAGTACACCGCTGTCGTTGACGTTCCGGCGGCAGCGGCCAGGGATCGGACGGTGAGCGACTCCCGCGGACGGGTGGCGAGCATCTCGGTCGCGCACGCCACGAGCCGCTCTTTGACGGTGTCGTCGTTCGTTCTCGGCCTACCCACGAAGACCAGCCTACCCTCTCTGATAACGTCGTTTTGAAACAGCGTTCTGAAACTTTGGGGGTCCTCATGCCAACGTCCGTCATACGTCTCGTCCGCCTCACCGGGCGCCTGGTGCTGGGCCTGGCCGCCATCGTGGGGTTAGTCGCCGTCTTTCTCGCACTGATCGTCCTCACCGACGGGGCGGGCTCGGGGCTCGCCGCATGGCTGACGACCCTTGGAATCGCGACTGTCCTCGCACTGTGGCGGGGGTGGCGCCGTGGCCGGCCGGCGCGGCTCGTGCCGTTCCTGCCGGTGGTCATCGCGGCGGCATTGACGGCGTCGGTCTGCATCCCGACCGTGCCCACGACGCGGCAGCATCCGCCCGCCCTGCCCTTCGTCGCCACGCAGCACTGGAGCCTGGCCACGGGCAGCCGGGTCGCGGTCTACCACTACCCGCCCGCGAACCCCACCACCCGGCACCCCATCCCGTTCGTGTACCTCAACGGCGGACCGGTACGCGGCATCTCGGTACTCGACCACCGGTTCCTGCAACTCCTGGCGCGACAGGGTTACGACGTCTACGCCTACGAACAGGCCGGCGGCGGACGAAGCGACCTGCTCCCCATGGACCAGTACACGATCTCCAGGTCGGTCCGCGACCTCGCTGCCTTCACCCACCGCCTGGGCAAGGGCAAGGTCGATGTCCTCGGATTCTCCTCAGGCGGAGTCGTACTCACCCGAGCCCTGGCCGACCCCGGCGTCGCCGCACACGTGCACCGGGCGATCATCGCCGAGCCCGGCCCGATGGACGGCCCCACCACGCGGATCAGCGGGCACAAGGGCCGACCATCCGCGCGCGGCCTCGCGCCGGCCATGACCGGACCCCGGTCCACGAATATCCCCCGGTACGCCGCCGCATTCGGCCTCATGCGACTCGGGCTCCTCACCCCCGACACCGGGCTGATCGGACAGGCCGAAGGCGACAACGCGTTCACCGCCGCCGATCTCGGCAGCGACACCGCATCCGCCTACTGCGCGCGCGACGCGCACCGCATCCCCACCGAAGACACGGCACAGAACTTCTCCTTCAGCCCCGCCCCCAGCCTCCGCATCCAGCAGACGGTCAAGGACTCACCCTCCATCGCCCCGCAACTGAGACACTCCCGGACCCCCGCGATGCTGATGATCGCCGAGTGCTCCTCCCAGGTCCGGCAATGGGCGACCGCCATCCTTGCCGACGACCCCGCCATCCAGCGCACGCAGTACATGCCCGGAGTCGGGCACCACATGTGGAACGGCCTCGACGACAACAACGACCGGGCCATCGCCTCCATCACCGCATTCCTCCAGGACAAGCCGGCACCCCTGCCGAACCACCCGACCAGCGGTGAGATCCCAGCCTTCCTTCGCGACCACAAGTGACGACGACCGGCTTCGCTCGCGTGGGCCACGCCCGTTCGCTCGGGTCACCTGGATGGCCTAACGGACAGGAAGGGAAGTGCCTGACTTTGCCCGTGTGGAGCGTTCCAGGTATGGGCGGTACTGTCGGATGGATAGTCGCCTCTTTGCTGAATGAGTACCTCTTTCGGTACCTATCGGTGGGGGCTATCGACACTGTTCCGCTGGGTATCGGCGGAGCGCCGCCTCAACCCCTGGAGGGGTCATGGCTACAGGGACCGTCAAATGGTTCAACGCCGAAAAGGGCTTCGGGTTCATCGCGCAGGAAGGGGGCGGCCCTGACGTGTTCGTTCATTTCTCGGAGATCGACGACGCGGGAGGTGGCTATCGCTCCCTGGAGGAAGGGCAGAGGGTGGAGTTCGAGGTCACCCAGGGCCAGAAGGGGCCGCAGGCCTCCCGGGTCAAGCCGCTCTGAACTCCCGGCACGCGACGAACACACCTGAGAATTGCATCCCGTTGCAGAGGCCGGTGCCGAAGCCGGTGCTAGGGGCTGGGAGGACGCAATGGCCGATCGGCATACCCTGAGCGTGCTCGACTGGCACGATGACGGGTCCTCCACGTCGTCTGTCTGGATCGTCAGCGCGGATGAGCGAGAACGAGTGCAGGATTTCCTGGGGCGTGTCCCGGATGTGGAGGGCGTCGTCACGCCGGAACAGGCGGACGAAGCAAGGGTGATCACCCAGAGCTGGCTGACCTGCGCCAGCGAGGACCCATAGCAGCCGTTTCGTCCAGCGAAGTCCCCCTGACGGCGGCGGTCACTCGGTGAGGCGGCCGACGCCGTACACGACGCGCTGACGGCCGCGGCGAGCGGCTGCGCCACCTTTACCTGAAACCCCGCTACGTCATCTGTCGTACCTTCCTCCATTTGCATGCGCGTACCCCGCGGGAGTGGTTGGCTGAAGGATCGCATTCCCGATGAGAGGGGCAAACCGGGCATGGTTTCAGGTCCGTTGGCACCCGGAGTGTTCATCAAGGAGCGTTCGAGCGGAGTCCGGACAATCACCGGGGTGGGGACGTCCACCCCCGCATTCCTCGGCTACACCGTGCGCGGCCCACAGGCGCCCACGCCGCCGGTACGGATCAGCAGCTGGTCCGAGTTCGTGGACACGTTCCACTTCCGCTCCCCGATGGGGGTGGAGGAGTTAGAGCGGGAGCTGGAGAGGCTGTCCGGGGCCGTCACGGAGGCCGAGGCGGAGCTCGAGCGCCTGGGAACGGACCTCGCGGAGAAGGCCACCACAGGCGATCCCCCCGTCCTCACCCAGCAAGAGATCACCGTCCTCGTCCTGGTGCAGGCCGCCGACTGGGCCGGCGAAGCTGTCAGGGAAGAGGACAGGGAAGCAGCCGAAGCCGCGGCGCAGAAGGTGGCGGCAGCCCTTCCCGGGCCGTACGGGCTCTGGATCGCGGCCGGGAACGAACTGGCCGACCTCAAACGGCGCGAGGGAGAGCTGACCGTCCTCGCCGGATACTTCGAGCAGTCCGGAAAGATTCAGCTGCCCGAAGCGGTCTACGGTTTCTTCGCCAACGGAGGAACATCCTGCTACGTCCTCCGGCTCGACCCCGACAAGACCCTCGCAGACGAGGTCGACGGCAACCCCGACGAACGCACGGGTCTGGCCGGACTCAAGACGGTGCCGGACGTGACCATGGTCGCCGTCCCGGACGTATGGCGCGAGGACACCACGCCGGAGATCGGCGCCGCCATCATGGGCAAGGTGGTCGCCCACTGCGTGACCATGCGCAACCGGCTTGCCCTCCTCGAACCACCGCCCGACACCGCACCGGCCGGTGTGCCGCAATTCCTCATGCATCTGGCGAGCCCGGACGTAGAGGATGCGGCGTTCACGGCGCTGTACTACCCCTGGGTCAATGTGCCCGGCGTGGACGGTGTTCCGCGTACGGTGCCGCCGTCCGGTCATCTGGCCGGTGTGTGGGCCCGTACGGATGCCGAGCGCGGCGTCTTCAAGGCCCCCGCCAACCAGAACCTGCGCGGCGTGCTGTCCCTCCCCACGCTGCTCACCGACCAACGCCACGGGGAACTCAACGACAAGGGCGTCAACTGTCTGCGGGTCTTCCCTGACCGGGGTCTGTTGGTGTGGGGTGCCCGTACGCGTTCCAGTAGTCGTGACTGGCGTTATCTCAATGTGCGTCGTCTGGTGTCGTTCCTGTCGGATTCCATCCGTCAGTCCTCGACCTGGGCTGTCTTCGAGCCCAACGACGACCGTCTCTGGGGCACCCTTCGGCATTCGGTCAGCAGTTTCCTGACCGATCAGTGGCGTCAGGGGGCGCTGCTCGGACGTACGCCGGACGAGGCCTTCTATGTGATCTGTGACCGTACGAACAACACCTCGGCGACGATCGACGCCGGTCAGGTGATCTGTGACATCGGTATCGCGCCGGTGCGTCCCGCCGAGTTCGTCCAGTTCACCATCACCCAGATCGCCGGCCAGCCCGGCGCCAACAACTGACGCCCGGAACCCAGGAGGCAACGCACGTGTTGACCGGTGACACCTTCAGCAGCAGCACCTTCGCCGTCGAACTGGGCAAGTTCCAGGTCGAGACCGTCCAGGACGTGTCCGGACTGACCCTGGAACAGGACGTCGTCGAAGTCCGGCAGGTGTCCGCGACGGGCGAGCTGATCGTGCGCAAACAGCCAGGTGCTCGCAAGAGCGGTGAGATCACGATCACCCGTGGCATGGACAAGAGCACCGCGTTCACCGACTGGATCAAGGCCACGCTGGTCAACGCGGACCTCGACAGCGCCCGGCAGAACATCACCATCGCGCTGAAGGACGCACAGAAGCAGACCGTCCGCCGCATCCACCTCGCCAACGCCTGGGCATCCCGCTGGGAAGGCCCCCAGCTCGGCGCGGCCAACTCCGGGATCGCCACGGAACAGGTGACGATCACCTACGAGGACATCACCGTCGAATAGCCCGGAGCCGATCAGCCGAAAGGGGAACAACAGCGATGACGACGAAGCCTCCGGGTGTCTACGTCACGGAGAAGTCCAGCGGCGTACGCATGATCGTCGGAGTGGGCACCTCCACCCCGGCCTTCCTCGGATACACCACCGAACCGACCGGGAATGCCGGTGGGGCGGGGACCCCTCCGTTCACACTGGACGAACGCACCGTCCCCCAGCCGATCCGCGGCTGGCAGGAGTTCGCCGACCGCTACAGCATCGCGGGGCTGGGGACAGAGCTGTCGGCTCTCCGGAAGAAGAGCGACAAGGCACCTGCCGATTTCAAGAGGATCCAGGTACTCCAGCGATGCTTCACGCTGGCGGAGGCGGTCTACGGTTTCTTCGCCAACGGCGGCACGTCCTGCTACGTCGTCGGCTTCCTGAATCCGCATGCGGTCGTGACGGAATCCGGCCTCGGCGGGGACGCGGAGGCACGCACGGGACTCGGCGGCCTGGAGACGGTGCCGGAAGTGACCATGGTCGCCGTGCCCAGTCTCTGGGACATGACCGTCGCGGCCACCGAGGCCGAGGAGCCGCCCGCCCCGGTTCTGCCGACCGGAAAGTCGCTCATCGGCAAGGTCCTCGCCCACTGCACCGCGCAGCGCAACCGTCTCGCGGTGGTCGACGCGCCGCCCGGGCAACTCGTCGAGCCACTCAAGACGTTCGTCGGCACGCTCGACTCGCCGGACTCGGATGCCGCGGCGTTCACGGCGCTGTACTACCCCTGGGTCAAGGTGCCCGGTGTGGACGGTGTTCCGCGTACGGTGCCGCCGTCCGGTCATCTGGCCGGTGTGTGGGCCCGTACGGATGCCGAGCGCGGCGTCTTCAAGGCCCCCGCCAACCAGAACCTGCGCGGCGTGCTCGACCTTCCCACCCTGCTGACCGACGACCAGAACGGGGAACTCAACGACAAGGGCGTCAACTGCCTGCGGGTCTTCCCCGGCCGGGGTCTGTTGGTGTGGGGTGCCCGTACGCGCTCGAGCAGTCGTGACTGGCGCTATCTCAATGTGCGTCGTCTGGTGTCGTTCCTGTCGGATTCCATCCGTCAGTCCTCCACCTGGGCTGTCTTCGAGCCCAACGACGACCGCCTGTGGGCCACCCTCCGGCACTCGGTCACCAGCTTCCTGACCGATCAGTGGCGTCAGGGTGCGCTGCTCGGCCGCACTCCCGATGAAGCCTTCTATGTGATCTGTGACCGTACGAACAACACCTCGGCGACGATCGACGCCGGTCAGGTGATCTGTGACATCGGTATCGCACCGGTGCGTCCCGCCGAGTTCGTCCAGTTCACCATCACCCAGATCGCCGGCCAGCCCGGTCAGGGGGGCTGAGGCCCCGTGCAGAAGATCGTGGTGAGGCAGGGCGACATGGTCACGCTCACCATGAATCCTCCCGAAGTGCTCACACCACCGCCGCCACCCGCCCCCCTGCCGCTGGGAACGGCGGGCTTTCGGATCGAACAGCACATCGCCTGTGTGCCCGACGACATCGAGTCGTGGGTCATCCCGCCCGTCGGCTACGTGACACCGACCTTTCCGAAACCGGGAACCTTGGGCGTCGAGTTGAAGGTGCCCTCGGAGAACCGCGCCACGTACGGCAGGACGAGTCAGGGCGAGACGGAGGTCGTCGTCAACGGTGGCCCGTTCGACGTGGTCTTCACCGTGGAGTCCCCGGCGAGCGACCTCTCCGGCGGCATGGACACCCCAGGGGCCACCTACCAGGGCAAGGCGACCCTCACCTGCCCCCGCGTGCGACCCGTGACGGCCGGCTGACCCGCCTGAGCCCTTGATCCCGAAAAGGGTTCAAGGGCTCAGGCGCGGGGCGCATGGCCGTTCCCCGGTGGGGAAGCGGGACTCGTCCATATAGCGGCCGAGTTTGGCGTACTCCTCGCGGACGGCCGTCAGCAGATCCGCCATGGTGAGCGGGCGGTCCTCGTCGGCGGCCCGGTAGGCGGCGGTGATGACGCAGCATCGGATCGAGCCGCCGGACAGGTCGAAGGCGGAGGCGAGGGCCGCCAGGCCCTCCTGGTCGATGTCGTCGGCCCGGGGTGCGGCGGTGCCCAGACAGCGGTCCCACAGGGCTTGGCGCCGGGCATCGTCGGGCGCGGGGAAGTGCACGACGAGATCGAGACGGCGCAGGAACGCCGCGTCGATGTTGGCGTGCATATTGGTGGTCAGCAGGGCCAGACCGTCGAAGGACTCCAGGCGCTGGAGGAGGTAGGAGGTCCCTGTGTTGGCGTAGCGGTCGTGGGCGTCGTGGGTGGCCGTGCGCTTGCCGAAGACGGCGTCGGCCTCGTCGAAGAGGAGGACGGCGTCGACGGCGTCGGCCTCGGTGAAGATCCGTTCGAGGTGCTTCTCGGTCTCGCCGATGTACTTGTCGACGACCGTGGCGAGGTCGACGGCATACAGGTCGAGGCCGAGATCGGCGGCCACGACCTCCGCCGCCAGGGTCTTGCCGGTCCCGGAGCCGCCGCTGAACAGGGCGGTGATGCCACGCCCGCGTCCCCCGCCCGGCCGCATCCGCCACTCTCCCAGGACCCGGTCGCGGTGGCGTACGCGCCGGGCGAGGTCCCGTAGCTGCTCGTGCGTCCGCTCGGGCAGCACCAGATCGTCCCAGCCGACAGCGGGGCGTACGGGCCGGGCGAGGCGGTCGAGCGCGCCGCCGTTCCACGAGCGGGCGGCGTCCCGGACCGCGGCGGCGTCGACGGGGGTGCCGTGTGCGGCGGCCCGCCGGCCGGCCGCCGCGGCCACGGCGCGGATCCGGCCGGGGCCGAGGCGGTACCGGGCGCCGACGGCGACCGCCTCGTCGGTCACGGTGCCGGCGTGGGCGCCGAGTTCGTACCGCCACAGCGCGGTGCGTTCGGGCGCCGTCAGGGGCGGGCAGTCGGCGAGCACCGGGGGAGCGGCCGTCCAGCGGGCGTCCCACGGCTGCCTCCCGGTGAGGACCAGAGGAACCGGGGCGCCGGCGAGCGGGGCGAGCAGGTCCTGTACGTGCCGGGCGTCGGGGGAACCGACGGGGCCGACGATCAGCCCATGGCCGCGCAGCCGTGCTTCGAGGAGCGCCGCGCGAACGAACCCGGCCGGGTCCGTCTCGTGGGCCAGGCCCGCGAGGTCCAGACGGAGCGCGGGCCGTCCGCACGCGCGCAGTGCCGCCTCGGCGACGGCTTCGGCCGTACCGTCCGGGCTGTCGCGCAGGTGGACCGGGTGGCGGTGGGCGAGCAGCCGGGTCAGGTGCCGCACGGCTTCGGCCACGGGGCCCTCGCCCAAGGGCCGGCCGCGTTCGGGCGGGGCCAGCAGGTGACGCAGGGAGGACGGCAGGGAGTCGTCGCCCAGCAGGTGCGCGGTGACCCGGTCGGGGACGCGGAGGGACCGGGTCAGGAACGGCCGGGAGACATCCGGGATCTCCACGAGGCCACCGGCGCGCAGGGGCGCGTCGGCCGCGAGGACCCGGCGGGCGGTCACCGAGGCGCTCGGGACGTCGCAGAGGGCGAGGGCCAGGCCGGTGGTGGCGTGGCGGCAGGTGATGTCGTCGTTGAGGTAGCCGTAGCAGCGCTCGAACCGGGCGTCGACGTCGGGGGCGAGCGCGATCACCACCATGTCGAGGGCGAGCGCGTCCAGCCCGAACTCCTCGGCGAGGCGGCGCGGGGGCGGCGCGGCCCCGGCCGCCGCGGCCGCGTCCTCCCGGGCGCGCAGAGCGGCGGCGAGGGCGTCGTCCGCGGTGGCGGGGATCAGCGGGCCGGCCGGTGCGTCCAGGAGGTGCGAGGCCATGTCGTCGGAGATGTAGAGCCCTTGGAAAGGGTCGAAGGGCGGTGCCAGGAGCTCCGCGGGTGCGGACTCCTCGCCCGTACGGTGGGCGATCGCGCGCCGCACCCGGGCCTCGATGACGGCCAGTCGGGCGAGCAGCCAGTCCGCGGCCGTGGCGGTGGGCGCTCCGGGGTGTGCGGTGGCGGTCACCGCGCGTCCTCGTCCGTCCCCGGCCCGGGCTTGAGCGCCTCGCGGACGACAGGGGGCCCGGTCACCCAGTGGGTGTAGCTGTCCGGGAGGAAGGACAGCAGGGGGATGGTCACGGTCACGTTGAGGGCGGGGGTGAGCATGTGCCCCTTCGCGCTCCACAGTTCCGTCAGAGCACGGTCCTCGGCAGGCGGGTGGCCGACGTCGAGGAGCGCGGACAACTCCATCTCCTCCAGTTCCGGGGGCAGGGGCACGGGGAAGACCCGGCTCCTGGCGAAGCCGACGAGGAGTTCGCCGAGGATGCGGTGGGCGCTGAGGGCGTCCGGGGCCCAGGCGGCGACCAGATACGACAGCCGGGCATAGCGCGGCGGGTCGGACTCTGCCCTCTTCTGGCGGGGCGCACCGCCGACCGACGCCACGTCGTACTGGTAGACGGTGCCGGTCTGCCGCCGGTCCAGGTCCTCGCGGATGTCGTACAGGTAGACACCGACCGCCTCGGAGCCGGCGGTCTCACCGAGCGCTCCGTCGCGTCCGGGCGGCTGGAAGGTGACGGGGATGCCCGGCGGCGGCCATGTCACATCCTGCTGTACGCGTGACTTCAATGCCTGGTCGACCAGTTCGATCATTTTGTGTGCCTCTGTCCGCGCCGGAGGGGTGGGTGGAGTCGGTACGGTCAGTTCGTCGTCGGCACGCCGACCGCCTGCCGTACGTCGAGCCCCAGCGGGGTCGTCGTGTCCAAGGGAGCGAGCGTCGTGGTGTCGACCACCGATACGGCCGCGCCCGCCTCGTCGGCGAGGTACACCAGGTGCTTCGCGGACTGCGGGTGAGGTGCGCTTCCGGTGAGCCGTTCGCCGGCCGGTACGGTGAAGCGGGGCGTTCCGGTCCGGGTGTCGAGCATCAGAAGCTCTCCGCTGTTCTCGGTGGTCACGAAGAGCCAGGCCCTGTCCGCGGATACCGACACTGATTCGGGCTTGGTGTTCTCTGGAAGCTGCCAGGTGGCGACGACCTTGGGCGTGCCCGGTGAGGCGTCGTCGGGGCCGATGACCGAAATGCTGTCGCTCCCGTGGTTGGCGACATAGGCGCGGAGGCCGCCCCCCGGGACGCTTGTCACGCCCATGGGGTCCCGTCCCACGTCCAAAGAGGTCACCTGGTGGTCGGAGAGGCGGACGCATCGCAGGGAATCGGCGGTGCGGTCGGTGACGTAGGCGTAGGCGCCGTCGTCGGTGACGGCCACGTCCCATGGCTGTGACGCGCCTGGCTGTCCGACCTTGACGGGCGTCACCTTGGACCCGAGGACGGTGACCGTCCTGCTGGTGAAGTTGGTGACATACAGCGTCCCGTCATCGGAGATCGCCGCCGAGTACGGGAAGTCGTTCTTGTCGAGGGGGCGGGTCTCGGTGCGCTCGACTTCGAGTCGCGAGTCGTCCTTGACGGTGATCACGGCCAGGCAGGCTTCGCGGGGGTCGGGGCTCGTCTTGCCATGGTTGACGACGCACAGCGTCCGGTTGTCCCGGCAGACCACCAGCGCACCGGGCCGGTCGATGTAGGCCTGGGCCGTGGCGACGGGCTGTATCTGATCGCCTCCTCCCAGCCGGATGCCGTACACCGTGCCCGGCGCCCCGTTTCCCGACTTCCACTCCTCGGGGTCGACCGCGTAGAGGTAGTGGCCGTCAGGGGAGAGGGCGAGCCCGAGATAAACGCGGTCCGTGCCGCTCTTGACCTGGATCGGTGGCGGCTGGTGCACCGCTGGGTTGACGGTGACGTCGAACACCTCGACCGTTCCCCGGTCGGTGGCGGTGTTGGACACGTAGAGGGTCGTTCCGTCGGGCGACAGGGCCAGGCCGTAGGGCTGCCTCATGACAGGGGATTTGGTCACGGCCATCTCGAAGTCCCAGTCGGCTTCCAACGACGTGCGACTGAGGACCGAGACGGTTCCGTTGTCGTAGTTGGCGACGTAGAGCCGCAGTTCGTCGGGTGACAGGGCTATCTCGTGCGGGCCCGCGAGGTGGCCTTTCTGCGTGCCGATGGCGCCTTGTCGCTCCCAGGTTTCCGGCCCTGTCCTGTGAAGTATGGCGATCTGCCCGCGCGACCCCTGTTGCTGTTCGGGGGCGAAGTCGGCCACGTAGAGCGTCCGACCGTCCTTGGAGACGGCGGCACCGGTGGGCCCCTGGCACCCCACGACATCAGCACCGATCGTGTGCGTACCGCCCTTCGGGTCGACGAGCGAGACCGTCGCCGTACCGGAGTCGGCGGTCACCGCGTACCGGCTGTCGGGGGTGACGGCCACCCCGTACGGGCGTGCGTCGGACGCCAGGGGGACCGGGGTCACCGTGACGTCGCCGCCGGTGCCGAGCTCGTTCCCCGGGACCGGGGTGAGGACGAGAAGATGCGACGAATCCGGACTGGTCGCGCAGGCGAACCCCCGGTCGGGTGCGATGGCGACGCCCCACGGCTTGTGCGCGGCCCCGAGGGGGACCGGGGCGAGTGGGGCGAGGCCCTCGAGGTCCAGCACCGCGACGTTGTCCGACGCGGAGTCGGCCGCGTAGGCCCAGGTGCCGTCCGGGGACACGGCGGCATTGACCGGCCTCGACCCCTCTCCGGCCGGGATGCCGGCCGTCCTGCGCGGGGCGGCACGCACGACGGTCAGCTGTCCGGTGACCTGATCGGTGACATAGGAGTGGTGGCCGTCCGGGCCGAACACCACCCCTGCGGGCACGCCTTTCAGCGCGACGGCCGTGTGGCCGAGGGTGTCCGTGCGGATGGCCGTGAGAATGCCCGAGGTCTGGCCCACGACATGGATCACTCCGCCGTCCGGGGAGAAGGCCACAGCGACAGGATGCGCGCCGGCCGGAACGGTGCCGGGGGTGTCGATCCGCCCGCTGTCCACGTCCACGGTGGCGACGGAGACGGACGCGGAGCCGTAGTTCGCCACGCACAGGCGGTCGCCGGCGGGGCCGAGCGCAAGGGCACGGGGCTCGGCCCCGACGGGCACGGGGTCACCCACCGCCGCGCCGTCGGCGTCCAGGTCCAGCACCGTCACCCAGCCATCCGCCGTGCCCTCCCCCCGACTCGCGACGTACGCGAAGCGTCCTCCCGGCGCCACCGCGACCGCCCGGGTGACCCCGGGTACGCAGACGGTCGCGCTCACGGACGGCGCGCCCGCCTGGCTCACGTCCACCACCGACACCGTGGCGTCCGTCTCGTCGATCACACAGACCCGTCGCGCCCCGCCGCCCGGGGCCGCCGCCAGCGCGCAGGGGCCGCTACCGACCGGCAGCGGCGGTCCTTCCCGCACCCCTTCCTTGTCGAACACCACGACCTCGCCGTCCGCCCACGCGGCCACGCATACCTGGTCGTGCACCAGCCCCGCCACGACGGCGCACGGGCTGTTCCCGGCGAGAACGGCACCCAGCACCGGTTGTTCCGGGACCGCGAGGTTCACCACGGACAGCGTTCCGTCGTCGTGGTTCACGACGTAGGCCCGGGTGCCGTCCGTACTGACGGCGACGGCGCGTGGGTTGCTCCCCACAGAAGGGAAACGGACCTCGGGATGCTCCGGTGCCGCGAGGTCCACGACGGCCAGAGCGTCCGCACCCCAGTCCGGGGCCATCAGCAAGGGCTCGTTCGGATCGCTCATGAGGGAACCTCCGCGACGGTGACTCGGTGTTCGACGGAGTACACGGTCTCGCCGGGGCCGCAGCGGATCCGTACGACGGGGTCCGACGCCGAGCCGTCGAGCGGATCGACCGGCACGAGCTCGGCCGTGGCGACGCGGCCCACCCCCGGCACCTGTTCCAGCACCCGGAACGCCTCGCCCGCGTACACCGGGCGCCCCAGCGGCCATCCGGTGCCGTCCGGGCCGCCGCCGACGGGGCTGAAGTACCGGTACAGGGCGCGTTCCGCGGCGGCGCGGAGCTCGGCGCGTTCCTCGGCGGTGCGGTAGTCGGTGGGAACGATCCGGGCATCGACACGGATGCCGTGGTAGGCGGGCTGCTTCAGCCACACCGGAACGCCCTCCGGCTGGCAGGCGCGCAGGGAGCGGCGCAAGGTGTCGCAGGCGTCGCGGGTGGGGGTGAGCATGTGGAACGGGAACCAGCCCCGCTCGTCGGCGGTCACGAAGGGGACGACCATCAGCGTCACGCCGGCCTGGGTGCTGCCACCACTGGTGTCGGTGTAGCCGTTCTTGCCGTCGCGCGATGCGGAGACGTTGCGCACGCCGACGATGCGGTCGTCCGGGTTCTTCAGCCGGCTGATCCTGCCCGCAGGGATGTCGTTGCCCGCTGCGCCGAGCGTGCTCTTGTACGGGCCGTCCACGGTGATGGGCGTGTCCGCGGGCAGCGGGATGGCGCCGTACTGCCGGGTGCCCGAGGGGCCGCCCGTCACCTCCGGGCCGAAGTGGACCTGGCCCGTACTGGCGTTGATGACCACGTCCTCGCTGTCCGGGCCGGAATCGTGGAAGGACGTGACGGTAGACCAGCTTTCGGTGCCGACGAGGACCTTGGGGAGCCCCTCGTCCTCCGGGACGTACACCGGGGAGTGCAACAGGGGGTAGACCTGACCGGGCTTGTCCGTGGACGAGAACGGCTCTCGTGCCCGGTCGTGCTCCTCGTACTGTTCGGCGGGAACCTTGTCCGTCGTCCCGGAGTCGGCGTAGACCGTGTACGGCGTGGTGGGTGTGCCTTTGGGGTCGAGGATCTGGACGGCGATCCACCATGCGGCTTCCTCGTCCGGGAAGTCGTCGCCCCGCCTGTCGACGGCGTCCTGTGCCGTGCGGGCGAGGTCGCCGCGTGCGACGGCCGCCTGCCACCGCGCGGACTTGCTCACGTGGACGGGGTGGGCGGAGACCGTCGTTCCGTTCGCCGGCGTGATCTCTTGCGCGGGTGCGGAGGCGTAGGCGAGGGGTGCGGCGGTGTCCCACCACGGAGCCGCCTTCCTCGGCGCGAACACGGACACCGCGATGCGGTCCTCCGGCTCACGGTCCCCTCCCGCCGTCACCCAGAGCGTGAGGCGGCCCGGATCATGCGGCTTCTTGATCTCCACCAGGGCCAGGACCAGCCCGCCGCCCTCCTTGAAAGGCCCGGAGAACTCCCCGCCCGCCTGGTAGTCACCCGCCTCGAACATCCCGACGGCGGCGGTGACGCCGGGGACGAGCCCGAGGCGTGCCGCGCCCATCGCGTCCGGCGGTACGCGCGTGGCCTCCTTCGTCGTCGTGAAGACCGTCTCGCCGTCCTCCGTGGTGACCTGTATCCCTGCGGGAAGCGTCAGTGCGCCGGGCGCCAGGGTGAAGGCGACGTCCGTCCTGGCGGGCCGCCACGGCAGGTAGTTGCGGGCCGGGTCGAGCGCGTCGTCGGGTGCGTCCCGGACGTGGTGGATACGGGCCATGCCCGCCGACGCGGCCAGCGCGAGCTGTTCGTAGTCGACGGGGACGACGGCCCGCTCCGGCACCGGGGCGCCCAGGGGCAGGCGCGTCGCGCAGGCGGCGGCGCTCTCGCGTTCCGTGCCGCCGACCGCCGGCGCGGGGTTGGTCACGGAGGAGACGTACGGCAGCGGTGTGCGCAGCACGGTGATGGTGCGGGCGGGTACGTTGCCGCGGGCACCGCCGCCGGTCAGATAGCGCCGGATCCGTACGACCGCTCCCGCCGGCAGCGGCGCACCGTGCTGTCGCGGTCCCCGGGCGCCGGCCACCACGGGCGCGAATACGGCCTCCCCGGTGCGCGGGTCGAGGGTGAAGTGCCGGTCGTCGGGGCCCGATCCGGCGAGTGAGGCGACGTACGTCCACTGTGCGGTCCGCCCGCCGAGTACGGCTTCGACGACGAGGGGGTCGGTGCTGCGGGGCAGCGGCGGATGGGTGAAGCGGAGGCGTTCGCCGGGGGTGCCCGTCGCGGTGCCCAGGGCCTCGTTCCGTACCAGCCCGGCCTGGACGACGGGGACGGAGACGGCGAGCACCGGGTCGAGCGCGACCCGGGTCAGCGGGCTTTGGCCCGCGTCGGCGCGGTAGCGGATCAGCCCGACGTCCCTCAGGCGCTGCACGGAGTCGCCGCCGCCTTCTCCGGCCGCCCGGTGGAGCAGGAGCTGGGCGGGCGCGTGGGCGGGGGGAAGGTCGAGCGTGACCTTGCCCGGCCGGCCCTGGACGGTCACGGTGTCCGTGACGACCCGGCAGCCGGTCCAGTGCGTGCCCTGCCAGGCCTCCCAGTGCCCCTGGGTGACGCCCGTGCCCACCTTGGGTGCGAGTCCGACGCCCATGCTCACGTCCAGCGTCACGCGTGTACTCGGTACGGGCACCGACAGGACGACCAGGGCGTAGGAGGAGTGCGAAGAGCCGCTACTGGCCGTGCTCACCGGGCCGGTGTTCGCGAAGGCGTCCCCGGGCGGTGGGAAGTCGCCGAGGTAGGGGAGGTTGAGGTGGAAGGCCGGCCCCGCGAAGGCCGGGCCGCCCGGCTCGACGGTCCGGCCCGACGCGGAGCCGAACTCGGTCAGCATGCCCTCCAGGGCGCCGTCGGCCTTCCTCGATTCCGCGAAGTCCCCGGCGGCGACGAGGACACAGGGGTTGAGCACCGCCTCCGTCAGCGTGCTGAAGACGACCGGTTCCGCTTCCCCCACCGGTCGTGTGGCGACCTCCTGGCCCGCGGGGACGACCACCGGCTCGGGCGACGGCGCGGCGAGCCGGAGGACGACCTCGGTCTGTGCGGGCGCGGGCCGGTACGGCCGTACGCCCAGGAGCCGCAGCATCTGCAGCCGGCGCTGGTCGGGGGCCAGGTTGAGCCGGTCGCGCAGGGCCACGACCATGTCGGTGCACGTCTCGATCAGGCCCCGGCCGGGGTCCGTCCGGTCCTGGCCGGTCCAGGTCCCCACCTTCCGCCGTACGGCGGCGACGGTGCCGGCGACGATCTCGTCGCGGGTGCGTCCGTCGTACTCGGGTGTCGGCAGACTCATCCCTGCTGTGACCTCTCGTCAGGAGCCTTGTGCGCGAGGGCGACCGTGACCTTGACTTTGAAGGGGAGGTGGGCGGGGCAGTGCGCCCTTACCAGGCGCGTGAGGCGGCTCTCGAGGGCCCGTTGGTCCTCCCCGGCCGGGGAGGTCAGGGTGACGGTGAGCATGCGTCCGGCGCGGGGTGCCGGGTCGTGGTGGGTGAAGACGCGGCCGGGGTCGTCGACGACGAGCGCGAAGCGGGGCGGCACCCAGCCGTGGATCTCCCGGGCCTCCAGCAGCAGCCCGTACGGCGTCCCGCGATGAGCGGCCAGGCGGGGCGCGAGGTCGACGGCCTTGCGCCGCAGGCCCTCCGGCCAGCCCGGCTCCACCCGGGCGCCGGTGATCCGGATCAGCCAGTCCAGGAAGGCCGGTGGCGCACGCCAGGGGTCGAGCACCGCCTCGAGACCGTCGATCCGTTCCTCGGCGGGGGCCATGGCCTCGCCGATCGCGGCCGCGAACGCGAGCGCGACCGTGTCGTGCCCGTAGACGGCCGGCAGGGGGAGGGGACGTGCGGAGTACGCGGACATGCGCGGTCCTCTCTCTTCCTCAGCCTTCGGTGATGTCGACGTCGATGACCGTGTCGCCGAGGAGGACCAGTCCGCCGTCCGAGACCTCGACGGACGGCACGGCCCCGTCGCCGTCGTCGGCGAACAGGCTCACGTCGGTCGTGCCCCGGACCTCCGGCACCGCCTCCAGCACCGTGAAGACGTCGCCCGTGTGGACGCGCCGGCCCCACGGCCAGCCCCGCCCGTCCGGTCCGCCGGCCGTGGGGTGGAAGTATCGGCGCAGGGCCCGTTCGGCCGCCCGCCGGGTCCGCTCCTTGTCCGCCGTCGTGCTGCTCCAGGGGCGTACGGTCGCCGCGATCCCGAAGCGGTGGTAGCGGGGTTTCCCGACCCGCAGCCGTTCGCCCAGCAGCCGGGAGGCGTTGACGACGCCCACCACCGAGTCCAGGACGTCCGGGGGGACGTCGAACGCGTCACCGGGCGGGTCCTGCGCCGGGTCGCCCTCGAAGAGGGGCACCAGGAGGACGTGGAGCGGGTCGTCCTCGCGACGCCAGAGGGCCGGCTCGGTCCTCGTCCCCTTCATGAAGAAGAAGACGCCGCCGATGACGACCACGGCGTCCGGGGACACCTGGCACTGCGGGGAGAGGCCGGGGAACGCCTCCGAGATCAGGGACCGCACCCCCCGGCTGCCGGTCTGCGGTATGAAAGGCCGTTCGGTGGACGTGGAGGTGTAGGTGTAGGCGCGGTGGTAGAAGGTCTCGCCCTTGAAGAAGAACAGTTCGTACGCGTCGGCCGAGGCGGGGTCGGCGAGGACGGCGACCTCGTCGAGCTCCGACGAGAAGTCGTCCGGCAGGCCGGGGAACATGCTGCTGATGTCCTGGGGTGACGCGCCCTCACCGTCCTCACCCTCCCAGAGGCACTGGGTCCCGTAGAACCACAGTCCGGGCTCGCCCTCGCCGGTACGGATGACGGCGTCGAGGCACTTGGCGTCCGCGACGGGCCGGGGCACCGCATCACCGTCGTCGGGCTCGCCCGGCCCTCCCAGGGGCAGGGGGAGAGGGGTGATGGTTCCGCCGTCGTCGAAGTAGTGCACGGCCCGCAGTGGGTGCCGGGCGACGACGGCGCAGGCGAGGACCTCGGCCGGGCGCGGCGGTTGCGCGAGGGCGGTGGGCACGCGTGAGTCGGTGGGCCGGGTGAGCGCCGTGACCCGGACCCGGGCCAGCCCGGCCACGTGTTCCTCGATGATCTGCTCGTGGTCGGCGGCGGTGACCGCCCGGCGCAGGGGGGCGAGGCCCAGCCCCGCGCGTTCCAGCGCCTGCCGCCAGTCCTCCGCGTCCTCGGCGGGGGCGAGCACGCCGTGGGCGGTGGCGCTCAGCCCGGCCTGTGACACCATCGTCAGCGGTGTGCCGGGGGGAAGGCCGCCCTTCCGGCCTCGGTACACGTGGTACTCCGCGCTGATCGTGGTGCCTTCCGGCGGCACGTTCCCGTGCTGCTCGGGCCCGTCCGCGGCGGGGACCAGAGGCCCGAGGACGACCTCGCACGAGGCGTCGTCCCACCAGTGGACCCGGTCGTCCGGCCCGGCCTCGGCGAAGGTGCGCACCGCCGGCCAGACGGCGCCCCCGACCCGGACCGTCAGCGGCGGGCCGAACGGTGGCTCCGTGACGGGAGCGCCGGACCGCCACGGCCGGTGGCGCGTCGCGAATCGACCGCCCGGAAGGCCGTCGGCCGTGCCCAGTACCTCGGTGACCGGAACGAGTTGCTCGAGCGCCTCCACCACTCCCGTGGACTGGTTCTCGTCGAGAGTGAGCGGTGCGGTGGTCGCCAGGACGACCGGCTGCTCGCCCTTGGTCCTGACCTCGGTGCCCTCGGGGATCTCGCGGCGCCCGGTCGTAGCGTCGGTGCGTGCGAGCAGGACGGTGATCCGGGCGGGTGAGGCGGGGAGCGGCGTGATGCCCATGAGGCGCAGCAGGGCAAAGCGCTGACGGTCTGTCATGCGATGGGCGCGGTAGAGCAGCTGGTCGGTCCGCTCGGCGCACGCTTCGATCAGGGTGACGCCGGGGTCGGAGACGTTGTGATCGGTCCACTCGGGCGCGCGCTGCGGCAGGGCTCGCTTGGCGGCGTCCACGAGCGGCTGGAAGCGCAGGTCGTCCAGGTCGGGAACGGGAACGCCGGACGCGTCGGACGCATCGGACAAAGCGGATCGTTCGGTCGGCGGATCGGCCATGGGGAGGTCACTCACTCGGGGAGTCTCCGGGCAGGGTGTAGAAGGGGAAGACGAGGTTGCGGGGTTCGTTGGTGGCGCGCAGCCGGTAGCGGATGTCGATGTAGAGCACGCCGATGTCCACGGTGTCCGTGCTGAACAGCAGGTCGTCGACCTCGATCCGCGGCTCCCACCGGTCGAGTGCCCGGCGCACCTCCACATCGGCGCGGGCGACGGTCGTGGCGTCGAGCGAGTCGAAGACGAGGCCATGGATACCGCAACCGAACTCCGGCCGCATCGGCCGCTCGCCCGGCGCGGTGGACAGGATGATCCGCACGGCCTGCTCCACGTCGTCGCTGCCGGTTGCCAGGCCCACGCGGCCGGTGCCGGTGATGACGGCGGGGAACGCCCACCCCGCGCCGATGATGTCCACGGTCGTCTCCCGTCCGTGCCAGGTCAGTTGATGTCGACGGTGTTGCCGGTGATGGTGGTCCGCTGCCCTTCGAGCTTGAGCTCGCCGCCGCTCTTCACCGTGACGGTGGCGCCCTCCAGCGTCAGCTGCCCGCCGCCGCTTCCGGCCGCGGTGACGGTCACCGTGCCGGCCTTGAGGATCAGGGTGCCCGTCTCGCCCGCGTCGATGGTCAGGGTGCCGTCGCCGCGGCCGTCGAGCGAGACCCGTACGGTCTTCTCCCCTTCCCCCGCCGCGAAGGCGATGGTGGTGTCCTTCCGGTCCAGGTGGGTGACGAGCTTGCCGTCGCCGCTGAGAAGCCGGACGCCCTGAGGGCCGTCGATCGCGCTGAGCAGTTCGAGACGATCGCCCGAACGGGACGCCAGGGAACTCCTGTTGGCCCGGCCCGTACCGGCGTCGACCAGCGGCAGGCCGTGGTCGGTGGGGGCATCGATGCCGTTGTAGAGCCCGCCGAGGACGTACGGCCGGTCCAGCCGCCCGTGCTCGAAGCCGACCAGGACCTCGTCCCCCGCCTCCGGAGCGAAGACGCCACCGCCATCGACCCCGCCCCACTGGACGGTACGGACCCAGTCCGTCACATAGTCCTGGGAGAGCCACGGCAGACGCAGCCGTACGGCTCCTCGCTGGCCCTTCCCCGGTTCCTTGATGTCCGTGACGATGCCCACCGCCACGCCCGGCGCGCACAGTGGCGGCGGGTAGGGCACGACGGGCGGAGGAAGCGGGCCCACCCGGACCAGGGTCCGGTAGCCCTGGTCCCCGTCGAAGACGTGACCGCAGGAGGTGATGGTGTACTTGCCAGCGAACGGCTCACCCACTCCGGCCAGGGTCACCGGCACGCCCGCCCGCAGCTCGGGGGCGCCCGCGACCTCGGCGGCCAGCGTGGCCATCGCGGCCGCCGACTCCGCCGCGACCGCGCGGGCCGCCGCGTCCACCTGCGGGGCGGTGGTGTGGGCCCGGCCGCCCACGAGCAGTTCCGGCGCCGGCCCGGGGAAGGCCTTGCCGAGCCGCGCGGGCGTGACGCCCAGGCGCAGCCGTTCGCTGTCGCCCGCACCGGCCTTCGCGGACAGCGCGGCCTTGCCGTCGGGATCCCAGCCCCGGACTTCCACCTCGGCGACCTGGTTCTCGGAGGACACGGCGGCGCGCAGCGCCAGCAGGTTCACCCCGTGTTCCAGGACGAACGGGCTCCGGTCCGCCCCCGTGCCGGGCGCGGGCGCCGCGTCGGCGGCGGCCGGGCGGAGCATGTGGAGGGTGCTCCCGTCGACCGTCAGGCGCAGGCCGTGCTGGTCGGCGAGATGGTTCAGCAACTCCCAGTCGGTCAGGTTGGGCTGGGCCAGGTGCGGGATGCGGGTGCGCTCGGCGTCGATCCGGCCCGTCGTCAGCCCGTGCCGGGAGGCGGCCTGCCGGGCTACCTCGGCCACCGTGGTGTCGACGTAGGCGGCCACCCGCCGCCCCCGCGTCAGCCGGTGCCCCCGGTCCGTGGCCCGTACGGTCGTGAACGTCCCGTCGGCGTCCACCTCGGTCTCCAGCGCCGTGACCTCGCCGTCGAAGATCACCACCCGGGTGCGGCTGCGTGCGGCGGCCACCGCTACGGTCAGCGGCGCCCCGACGGTGATCCGCGCCGCCGCCAGGAGGCGGTGCTCGGGATCGCGGAACCGTAAGGTCGCGCGGGCCGGCAGACCCACCGACGTCTCCACGGAAGCCTCCACCAGGCGTTCCGCCCACAACTCCTGAAGCGGGGAGCCGAAGGCGACGACCGGCTCCGCCGCGTAGAGCCTCTCCGTCACCCGGCACCTCCCGCGGGACGCTCCTCCAGGACCGGCAGGACCAGCACCGTGCCCACGGGCACCCGGGCCGGATCGTCGACGCCGTTGGCCTCGGCGATCGCCCGCCACCTCGTGGGGTCGCCGTACGCCTGCCACGCCAGTCCGGCCAGGGTGTCGCCCGCCACCACGAGATGGGTGTCCACCGGCCCGTCGGCACCCGACGTCGGGTTCTGCCGGGGCGTCGCGCCGCCCACCTCCTCCAGGGAGACGGTGCAGGTGGCGCGCAGTGGTGTCCCGTCGTGCCCGAACCGGGTGTACGCCGCGTCGACCTGCGTCACCAGCGCGAGGAACGCGGTCGTGCGCGAACGCCCCCACTCCAGCCGCACCCAGGGCGCCGACGCGGGCTTCGCCGTGGCGCTCCGCGCGGTCGGGGCGCAGCAGCCGAGCAGCTTCTCCACCTGGTCCTGCACGCTGGAGCGGAAGTCGCCCGCGTCGAGGAACACCTCCAGCGTCATGGTGCGCGGCTGAGCCCCCACGAACTGTGCCCGTGGCGCCTCCTCGCTGGAGGGCGCCGGGCTGCGGTCCCAGCGGGCCCGCTTGCCGACCTGGACCCGGTCGGGGTTGAAGTGGAAGCGGACGCGGCCGCGTTCCGGCCCCGGGGCGTTGCCGGTTCCCGTCGGCGGGTCGTAGATCACGAGGGCGGCCCGTACCGGCGCGCCTCCCAGGAGCTCGGACAGCATGTGGTCCTCTCGACGGTTCGGACGGGTCGGACGGTTCGGATGTTTGGACGGGTCAGACGGTGATGCCCAGGAAGCCGTTGTGGGTGATCTCCAAGGTCTCCCGGGCCGGCTGCGACTGGTCCACGTCGAACGTCGGCCCGCTCCAGCGCACCGGCAGCACGCCGTCGAGGAGCCACCGCACCAGCGGCTGCCGGTCCGGGCCGAGGGCGACGAGCTGCCCCGGCAGCCGCACCGGTTCGATCACCTGCGCCCGCATCCAGGCCCAGACGAGCACGGTCTCCTGCGTCAGCGGCCTGCTGAGTACGACGTTCGTGTAGCGCAGCCGCGTCGGCAGCTGCCACACGTGCCCGTTCGTCCCGCCCTCGACGCGCTCCTCGACGTCCATGGCGCAGCCGAGCCCGTCACAGGATGTGAAGGAGCCGAGGGCGTGCATGCCTATGGAGAGCTGGAAGTGGGAACTGACGGCGAAGGGCTGGTCCGGCATGTGCGAGCACTCCGTGGGGTCGGGCGGTGCGGCTGCTTCGGGGGGGCGACGCTTGGGGCGTCTGCGGGGAGTCAGCGGGGTGGGTAGGTACCCCAGGGGCTGTCTTCCGCCGGCGACGGTCGAGCCGGCGGCGACTGCGACTGCCACCGCGTCGCCGCCCGGCGCGTCCGCCGAGAGAACCCGAGGGCCGGAACCACGGCCTCGGCCAGGAGCCCGGCGTGCCGCCGGACGACCTCCTGGGCGACCTCCCGGGCGATGGCCGCGGTGTCCGGTGGGGTCGGGATTCGCGCAGTCTGCGGGGCCGGGGTGGTGGCCGGGGTGACGGTGAACGAGGGAGCGGCGGTGGACGGTTCGCCGGCCGCTGCGCCGGGCGGCCGTCCGCTCCCGGCGAGGGGCGGGGTGACGAACGGCATGGCCGTGCCGGGTACGTGGGGGAGCGGCTCCCCGACGCCGAGTCGGTGCCGGGGGCCGGCCGGGGGGAGGGCGCCGGCGGTGGGGAGGGCGCCGGCGGTGGGGAGGGCGTCTCCATCCCGCCCCTTCCCCGAACCGGGGCTCCGCCCCGGGCCCCACGGAGGGTGGGGCCCGGGCGCTTCGCCGGGGGCCTGCCGGCCGCTGAGATGCTCCGGGGCTCCCGGCGGCGCCGTGATGGGGAACGCGTCGTGGTCCTGCCGGTCCGGGGGGCGCCCGGAACCGTGCGGAGGCGTCGCTCGGGCCTCGCTGTGGCCGCCCTGAGGCTCGGCATGGCCGGGACTTCTTGGGAAGCCGGGATCGGGGATGTCGCCTTGTCCCGGTCGGCCTTGGTGATGTCCCGGGCCTTTTGACGGGCCGGGGTCGTCTGATGCGGCTCGGTCCGGTTGGCGCCGGCGGTGCTCGGGGTTCCGAGGAAGGCCGAAGCTGGGGGCTTCGCCCTGGCTGGGCCGGCCCTGATGGCCCCACGGGCCCCTTGATGTGCCGACGCCGTCGGCCGCGTCCTGGTCGGATCGGTGCTGGCGGTGCCTGCGGCTCCAAGGAAGACGGAGACCGGGGGGCCCGCCTTGGCCCGGTCGGTCCAGGTGGTGTCCCAGGGCCTCTGGCGGGCGGGGATCGCCGGTGCCGCCCCGGTTCGGTTGGTCCTGGCGGTGGCGGGAGGGCCTTGGGATGTTGGGTTCTTCGCCTTGGCCCGGTCGGGGGCGGTGCTGTCCGGGGTCCTTTGAGGGGCCGGGGTTGGCTGTTGCGACTCGGCCGGGTTGGTCCTGGCGGTGGCGGGGGGTCCATTGGGTGTTGGGTTCTTCGCCCTGGCTCGGTCGGGCGCGGTGCTGTTCCGGGCCCTTTGCTGCCGGGCCGGGGCCGGGGCCGGGGCTGGGGCTGGGGCTGGGGCCGTCCGCTCCGCCTCCGTCCCGGGAGGACGGGCCGTGACGGTGCCCAAGGCTCCATGGCAGATCGGAGCCGGAAGTCCCGCCCGGTTCACCTCGGTCCCCGTCGCGTCCCGGCTCTCCGAGTGAGCCCACGCTGTGAGCTTGGTGGTGGCCGAGGTCGTCCCGGTCGCGACCCGGGTGCCTGAGCGGCCCGGGCCCGGAGACCTCGCCCGGGCCTCGCGGGCCCTCGGCGCGTACCGAACCGTCCCGGGGGCCGGTGACGAACGGCTCGCTCCGGACCCCACCGTCCGCGTCGCGCCCAGGGCTCACAGGACGGCCGGGCCGTCGGGCGGCCTTGCGTCGGCCGCGCTCCGGGCTCCCCGAGGCACCGGCTTCGTGGGGTTCGCCCCGGGCCCGTCGGCCCCGGCGACGCCCTGGGCCGCCGGCGGGCCCGGGCGCGCCGGGCTCGGGACGTCCCGCACCCTCCGAGGCGCCGGGCCGGTCGTCGGGCTCGCTCCGGGCTCGCCGGTCCGTACGGCTTCCCTGCGAGGGCAGGCGAGGGTCCCCAACGACCCCGCCCTCGTACTGGGTGCCCACCTCGTACTCGTCGGACCGTCGGGCGACGTGCCTCGCGGCCGCCGGGGGAACGGGGGCGAAGCCCCCGGTTTCGGGAAGGGTCGGGGTCAGTGGAGCGCCACGGTCGGCCGGCGCCAGCGCCAACGGCACCCCGCGCGGCAGCAGCCGGCCGTCGGCCGTGACGAGCGGCGCCGGGCGCCAGGCCGCGAGGTCCTGCCGGAAACCGACGAGCCCACAGGGGAGCGGCACCGGCGTCCGTAACAACCCGACGGGCGCGACCACGCGCCAGTCCGCACGCGGCGGAGACCCGGGCGGAGCCCCCGCCGCCGGCGAGGCCGGGGCCGGGGCGGGCGCCGGGTCCGTACGCCGTCCCCGCCGCCACCGTCCCGGCCTGAAAGGGCTCAAAGGGTTCAACCCCTTCACCACGCCCACCACGCTCACCGCCCCTCACTAATAGAGGAGTTGATCCGCGCGATCTCACGCACCCACGCGCGCCGCTCCGCGTGCGGCAGGGTGAGGATGTCCTCGTACGCCCAGTGGAAGTGATAGGCGATGTAGGCGCTCTCCTCACGGAGCCGGCGCTCCGGGTGCGTCATGCTTCCCCCAGGCGGCCGCCCGAGGCCGGTCCGGGCAGGGCGAAGCTGGTCCCGCAGGAGGGACAGGCGACGGCGCCGTGGCCAGAGTCCAGGCCGTTGATGCGCCGGTAGAGGTCCTGGAGATGGGCGAGATCCCTGGCGAAGAGCTGCTCCACCACGCCCGCGTGGATGTCGCTCACGGTCCCCAGCCGCGTGATGACGAGGCTGAGGAGGACGACCCCCAGATAGGCGGGGTTCTCCCGGACCCGCTGGTCGATCAGGGGAGACAACTCGTCGCGGGCCGTGGCGAGCCGCATGGCGCCCTGGCGGTGCACGGTGCCCGCGGCGTCCACATAGCCGTGGGGGAGTTCGAAGTCGTACTCGGTGCGCAGCGGTGAATCGTTATCGGGCATGGTGGGGGCGCGTTCCTCCGTCTGTACCGAGAGATACGGGCACATGGCCGCCGGAGCCCGGATCCCGCCCCGGGGCGGGATCCGGGCAGGCCGATCAGTACGCGGCCGTCACTGGATGTTCTGGTCGAGCAGCAGACTCACCGGGGTCTTCGCCACCCAGACCCGTACGGCGAACACATCGGCCTTGTCGCCGGCCGTCAGGACAGGAGACATGGCCGAACCGTCGGCCTCGCTGGTCACCTTCGCCGTGTCCACTCCGCCGGGGAAGGTCGCCGCTCCCTCGTCACGGATCTTGAAGGTGACCTCGGCGCCCGGCACGGGGATACCGTTCTCGTCCTCCACGACGACCTTCATCGGTTCGTCGAAGGACTTCCCCGGGGATACGGTCTGCCCGGCACCCGAGACATAGCGGACGTGGTGCGCGGCACCCACCGGCGGGGTGACGGTCAGCCGGGAGAAGGAGGCGACGGCCTCGGTCTCCGCCCAGCGTGCGGTGACGACGCAGGGGCCTTCCTTGAGCGCCTTGAGCAGCGAGCTGGGCGCCACCCCATCGGCCTCGGTGTGCCTGATCTCGACAGGCTCGCCGTTCTCGAAGACCGCCGACCCGGCCTCCACACGGAACTCGATCCTCTGCCCTCCGACCGGCGTGCCGTCGAGCTGCGTGGCCTTGACCACGAGGGGTTCGGCGAAGCGCTGGCCGGCCACGGCCGACTGCCCGTCCCCCGACTCCACGGCGAGCCGGTACCGGGACACCCGCTGCAGGGCCTTCTCCCCGGACAGGGCGACCCACAGCTGACTGTCCCCGGAGACGGTGACCCCCGAAGGCCGGTTGCCTTCGCCCATGGGAATCGTGGCCGCCCTGGTCTGCCCCGGAAGGACATACCCGATGGCGTTGCCCTCCGTGCCGGCGAACCACAGTGTCCCGTCCGCCGTCGCGGTCAGGCGGTGGGCCGGGAACTGGGTCTCGACGCGGTGCACCATGCCGCCCTGGGCGGTGTACTTGAAGAGCACGTTGTCGGGAGTGGCCGCCCACACGGCGTCGCCCGTCGGCGTGACGGCGATGTCCCGGGCCTCCGCGCCGATGCTGATCGGCTGGGAGAACTCACCGGTACGCACGTCATAGGTGGCCAGCGACCTGCCGCCCGGGGAGCTGATCCACAGGAGCGCCGGGTCCTGTTGTGCGGCCGCGACCGCGTACAGGCCCGCCGGGTACCCCCGTGAGTAGGAGATGGCGCCCCCGGGCGCGACGAAGGCGAGCATCTTCCAGTCGGTCAGCGCCGCGACGAGGCACGCGTGTCCACCGGGGCCCTGTGCGAGGGCCAGGGACCGGCATTCCATCCGGCCGCTCAGTGGGTACGTCCGGTAGAGGCCGTTGAGACCGCAGTTGACGAAGGCGCCGTCCTCCTGCCCGGTGATGAAGGTCCACACGCCGTGGCCCGGCCAGGCGACGATGGAGGACGCGTTGCCGGTGACACCCGAGCCCGGGGTGAAGAGACTGCTGCTCCACGGGCTGCGGGGTTCGAAGACGCCGATGATGCCTTCGGCGGTCACGAACCAGACGTTCTGGTCGTCGCCGTTCCACGTCAGGTCGACGGCGGTGGCGTTGATGGGGTACTTGCCGGGGTCGCCGGCTGGCGGCGCTGCGGACGGCATGCGGTGTTCCCTCCGTACGGGTGAAAGGGCCGGATGAGGTGCTGCGTCGCGCTAGGCCGGGGTGATCTCCAGCGTGGTGGCGGCGTGCGGCTCACTGGAGCCGAGCCCGACACTCAGGACCGCCGTTTCCTCGACGTCCCCGGCGACCACGTCGGGGAGAACGACCTGGCCACGCTGATCGGTGAGCAACACGCGTTCCTGGGCTCCGTCGTCGAACCTCGCTCCCTGCGCTTCGACGCGGCAAGTCAGCGGAATACCCGGAATCGGCCTGCCGTTGGCCACGTACTCCGCGACCAGCGGGCGCTCGACGACATCCTTCATCTGGACCTGCGTGGCCCCGTGCGACACCACCTGGGTCCGGCCGCTGAGCGTGGCCGCGCCGAACGGGGGCGGAAGAGGGATGTAGCAGCCCAGGGTCTTCCGCGTGGGATTCGTGTACCAGAGCTCTCCGTTCCTGCCGACACAGAGCCCCTTCGCCCCGCCGCCCTGCGGTAGGGGCTCCACTGGAGCCGGACCCGACAGGTGGGCGTCGAATTCGTGCAGGCCTGCACTGGAGGCCACCCACACCTGGCCCTCTTTGCCGAATGCCAACTGCTCCGGAGCCGCAGTACCCAGCTCCTGGCTCTTGACCTCCATCTCGCTGAGAGAGATGCGGATCACCATGTTCGGGTTCTTCGTGGTCAGCCACACCGCTTCGGTGTCCGCGATGATGTAGCAGGGCTTGTGCTCCGGCCCGCGGAGCACCTCGACCCGCTCCCAGGCCACCTGACCGGGGAGACGGCGGTACAGGCCGTTCTCCGAACTGGGGGGAGTGCCGAACCCCTTCTGGCCGGTGGCCCAGTAGGTGTGAGTCCTGCCGTCCGGGGCCGTCGTGACCGCCACGTCCCACAGCCAGGTGTCCTGGGCGACGGGCAGCCGGGTGATCTGCCCGTCCGCGGAGGGAATGGCGATGATCCCGATGTATTTGTTCTCGGGTTCGGCGAACAGGAGGCTGTACGTGTTGTTCGGCTTGTCTGTGGTGCCGGTGTTGGTTGTCCTGAGCTTGATGCTCTCCGCTTTGGCGTCCGCCTCCAGAGGGAAGATGCGGGTCGGGAAGGTCCCCACGGTCTCCATGGAGACGATGGGGTCCTGGCGTACCGGAGCCGCGAACCAGATCCTCTGCTGATCCGGTCCCGGGTCCTTCATCACGCCCGCGGTGAGCTCGGGGATGCCGGCATGACTGATCGCCGTCTGGCTCCCGGGGACCCCGTTCTGGCCCGGATGGACGCGGAACACCCTCTTGTTGCTGGTGGTCACCCACACGTATCCGAAGTTGCCGACTGCCACCGAATGCGGTGTCGAGGCCGTAGATCCACTTCCGATGGGAACTTCATGGATGCTGGCGACATCCGGCACAACGATCCCCTCCAGCTTTTTGTTTGACGCGTGAAACATCAAGAAGGCGCGCGACAGTAGGCACCCGAATGGGGCCGCAAACCGATGATTCACGCGGGGACGACGTCCGACCGGTCGAGAGTATGCCGCCAGCACTCGCCGCCGCACCCGGGCGAACCGGCCACCATGGGGGTGAGGCCCCGGGCTTCCGGACGGTGTGGATCCGGTACCGGGGTCTGCATGACATTTCAGCTGCAAACAGGGGTATCCGGTGTAGGTCATTCCGGGTGAGTCCCCTTACCGCTGACGCTGCCTGACTGAATGTCAAGAGGGCCGACACGCCACTGATATGACCGAGTGGCATGGCCGGAATTCCTTCAAGAACCGTTTCCGCGCACGGGAATATCAGCCCGGTGGCGAGAAACGACCTTACGGGCGTGAGACGGCCCGTCCTTGACGCTGCTCAACGTCACGGGCCACGGTGTGGTGGTCTCGTCTTGAGGAGGAGCATGCGCGCTCGGGATCCATTATCGGATCGGTCGCAGCGTCCGGCGCGGAAACCGCCCCGGTCCGTACAGGCCGGGCCCGCGTCGGCCGTGGTGCTCCCGGGGAGAGCCTCATTGCTCCTGGCCCTCCAGCGTGCGGCCGGAAACGGCGCGGTCCTCAGGATCCTGCAAGCGGGCGGGGTGCCCCGCGAGCAGTCCGCCGTGCCCGAGGTGCTGCGCAGCGGCGGCCGTCCGCTCGACGCCACCACCCGGAGCGACATGGAAGCCCGGCTCGGTGCCGATCTGTCCGACGTACGCGTCCATACCGACGCCACCGCCCAGCGCTCGGCCAGGGAAATCGGCGCGCGCGCCTACACCGCCGGCAATCATGTCGTCATCGGACGCGACGGAGCGGACAAGGCCACCTTGGCGCACGAACTCACGCACGTCATCCAGCAGCGCAGGGGATCGGTGGCGGGTACCGACACCGGTCATGGCTTCGCGGTGAGCGACCCGGACGACCGCTTCGAACGGGAGGCCGAGGCCAACGCGTCACGGGTCATGAGCGCGTCGGTGGGAGCGACGGATCAGCGGCCTCTCGGCACAGTGCCCGCACCGCCGGCGAGCACTCCGGTCGTGCAGCGCGCGATGCACCTGGCGAATTACGACGAGCGGATCTACCAGGACTCGCACAACCCGGGCGCCGAGTACGCCTTCGTGAAGAAGTCCGACGGCAAGCTGCTCTTCGCGGAGTACGGCGGCGTCGACAGGCTGACGGCCGCACTTGGCGCCATCGGCTTCGCCGGCGACGTCCGGTCGAGCGCCCTCGACGATTTCATCAAGGGCGCCTACCGGGAGAAGGGCCCCGAATGGCGCCGCCTCTGGCACGAGCTCGGCGGCCTCTTCCACTACGACAGCGTCGCCAAGACCACCAGTCCTGTCGACGAAGAAGCCCTGGGCCGCGCCACGCCCGGCCTCGTCGCCGCGATCATCAGGCACGGTCCGCAAATCTGGAACACCTCGGGCGGCTCGCGTGTGCCGCGGGCGGAAGGGTATCTGTACGGCCTGGACCTGTCCGGCGACCAGGCCCTGCACGTGCTCGGCATCGACGAGGACACGGCCGGTCATTTCGACGGCGTGCGATACGAGAGTCTCGGCGAGCGCCAGTACGAACAACGGCACGCGCTTTTCGGAAACAACGAAAACGGTGCCAACTTCTTCGAGTACGAAGGCCGCTTCCCGGGAGACCGCACGCGGCTCATGTACGTCTCCACGGCCGGCACGGTCCGCTCCGCCTCGCACCGCATTCGCATCGCCAACCGACGGTTCGGCGACGCCGAGTTCTTCGATCCCGGCATGGATGGGGAAACGCAGCGCGCACTGCACAGCGAGTACGCCCGGCTGACCGCCCCCCGCTCGGACAGCGGCTGGGTGCCGGGCACGGAGCTGACCGCCGTGGACCGCGGAGCCGGCCAGGACAGCGCGATGAACGCTTGGAACGCTCTGGGCGTGGTGGCCTACGCCAAGCGCTTCCTGAGCGCTCCGTACGATCTGGAGCAGAACTGGGAATGGCTGCACGTGCAGGGTGCGCGGATCGGCGGGTCGACCGACGCGACCAACCTGGTGGCCGGTACCTACGTCACCAACTCCGCGATGATCCCCTACGAGGACATGATCGCCAAGTGGGCCAGAACGGACGCCCGGCACTTCTGGGCCCGGTTCGAAGTCACCCCCGGCGGGACCCTGTTCCCGGACAGGATCAGGCTTTCCATCAAGGCCGACGGCCACCGGGACCTGGGCACGCTCCCTGAGCTGGTCCTGGCGGAGTTCGATCCGCTCCACGGCAGGATCGTCGACCGCCTCGCCGGCGAGATCACGAAGCGCAACGTCGACGCCACCCGCGGGCTGCACGAGCCCGGCTGAGGACAAGACCTCATTCGTCCCGGCGGCGGCCGGTCAGCTCCGAGTAGAGCGCACGCCGTGCGACGGGATCGGTCTCGGCCGCGGCCAGCCGTTGTGCCCAGCCCTGCTTCAGCTCCTCGAGGAACCGCATCCAGCCGCCGCCCGTAGGAGTCCGGAACTCGCCGAGGTTGACGTAGCGCTGGTTCACGGCCAGCTTCCCCTCGCCGATCTTGTCCTTCTTGTGCCCGTAGAAGCTGGACTCCGGGTTGGCGGTGGCCTCGGTGGAGCGCCACGTGTGCTGGTACCCGACCGGGCTGGGGCCACCCGGTGACGTGGTCTCGATTCCCACCTGCAGGGCACCGTCGCGGTTGCGGCGCGGCGGGGTGAAACCGAGGAACATGTGGCCGTGCCCGCCGTCCGGGAGGACCACGTCGCCGTTGAAGTCGCGGCTGCCCAGGCCACCGGCGGCCAGATCCAGGCCGTAGAGCCGTACCCGCTCGAACTTCTTGCCGGGCTGCACCACGTTCTTCAGCGATGCGAACGTGCCGCCCTGCTCCTCGAACTTCCCCGCGACACCGCACTTGTTCTCACCGATCTTCATGTGGTGGGTGCCGAAGGCGCGTCGCTCCGCGGGGTTCACATCATGCCCGCCGTCGCGGGTCAGCCCGAGCCAGTCGGTGAGCGCGAAGGCGGAATCCCTGACCTCCAGCTGCGGGATCCGGATGTTGACCCGTCCACCGTGGGCCAGCGCCCGGGCGACGTCTCCTTCCCGGAAGTCGATGTGATCCGCGCCCTCCTTGTACACCTTCAAGCCGTTCTGCAGGATCAGGAACACGCGGGTCAGGATGGTCCGGGCCCGTGTGTCCTTCCGCCACGCGTCCGGGTCGTTCGTGACGGGGGCGGCGCGGGGATCCAGCGTGTCGACGAAGGCCCCGTGGATCTGCCGGTCGCGTTCTTCTTCGGCGCTCCTGTGCTCGTCATCGGACAGGCTGCCGCCGCGCAGGGCCAGGTGGCGGCCGAGGGTGTACGCGGGGCTGGTGGGCGTGGGCCGGTCCTCTTCCGGCCGGCGCCTCGTCCACTCCAGGGTGGCGATGAGCAGGCGCTGACCGGGCTGCAGTTGCAGCCAGCCGCGGTAGTCCCCCTTCTCGGTGTACTTCTCGGCGTCCTCGTAGCGGCCGATGCCGACGTCGTCGAGCCACTCCGGGGACCGGGAGAGGAGCTGGATGTCCCGGAGCTCGTCGGCGCTGAACACCGGACCCTCGGTGAGCCGCCGGGTCAGGGCGTCCCTGACATGGCTGGTGCCGGTCTGCCGGGTGCCGCTGTCCCGTCCGGTGAGCAGTTCGCCGAGGCGAACCCTCGCGGCGCGTTGCTCGACGACCAGAGCCACGGCTTGGTTGCCGACGGCGGTCTGCAGACCGGTCAAGCCGGCGGCCGGCGGCGTCGATGGCCTTGTCACGGTCCGGTGAGCGGAGCCGGTGAGCGTCGCTGAACCCGTCCGATGGCTTTCGTCGAGGTGTTGCCCCCTGTACGAGCGCATCCGCCCGCCCCTCCGCGGTCGATGAAGCCCCCGCCAAAAGGTCCAATTTACCCGGAGACGGAGGGTGTTCCCAGGGTGCGGTCACGTCGCGAAGGGCCCATGCGCGATGGCAAGCCACCAGTGGTTGACCTTCTCGGTCGCCATCCAGTAGGACTGCATGAGGTAGTCGCCGACCAGATGCGGGAAGAGGCCCTCGTTGCGCGACCACGACAAGATTTCCCCGGCCCGCACCACGAGCGGGCGAACCCCCGCCCGCAAGCCTGAGGCCGAAGTACGCACCCGGGCCGCTGGCCTCCTCGCTCTTCAAAGTACGGCCGGAAACACCGCCGTTGTACAGATGCTCCGCCAGGCCGGGCACCCCTGGGCCCAAGAGCAGCACCAGCACGGTGCCGACTGCGGCCACCAGGTCCAGCGTTCTGCCGTCCACGACGTTCTGCGCGCCGGCGGGCGGCCTTTGGACGATGCCGTCCGTACCGACATGGAGGCCCGTCTCGGCGCGGACTTCTCCGACGTCCGGATCCACACCGACGCCGCCGCGAAGGCCTCCGCAGCCGAAATCGGCGCTCGCGCTTACACCAACGGCAACCACATCGTCATCGGCGACGGCGGCAGCGACAAACACACCCTCGCCCATGAACTCACCCACGTCATCCAGCAACGCCAAGGCCCCGTCGCCGGCAGCGACAATGGGGCGGGCCTCAAGGTCAGCGACCCGTCCGACCGGTTCGAACGCGCGGCCGAGGCCAACGCCACCCGCGCCATGAGCCTCGGCCCCATCCCGGCGGGCCCGGTCCAACGGCCGGTGGAGCGCTCAGCGCCGCGATCCGCGTCGAGGGCATTGACGGCGGGGCCGCTGGCCGTACAGCGGGCGGGGCAGATCACCCCCCTCAACGCATCCGCGCGGGCCGGCGCCTTCGGACAGGGCGAAGCCGAACCCGGAGGCGTGGGGACGGTCGCGCTCGTGCCGGCCGTGCTCAGCGACAACCTGGACCTTTTCGCGATCGCCGACAAGTACAACACGGGATTCACCGGGGGGACGGCGCCCGTGGACCGTTTCGCCCTGGTGATCGGGGTGAACTGTTGGCTCCAGCAGGGGCAGAACGCGGCTGCCAAGGAGACCTTGCTCACGAACAAGATCAACGACTTCATGAGCCGCTGGGACAACAACCGGTTCCGGGTCGAGGTCGTCGGATTCACCTGGGCCGACCACAGGGTTTCGTCCACCGCGAACATCAACCAGGCCACCATTCCCTACGGCGAGATCAGGGACCGGATCCTGCGCCACCCCGTGGTGAACGAACTGGTCCGGGGACTGACGGATCGCGGCAGCGACCACGTCTATCTGCACACCGGCGACTCCGACACCCAGTCCTTCGACACCAAGGAGGGACCGCTGTTCTCGGCAGCCGCCAAGGTCCTGGAAACCGGGGAGATGGACCTGTTCAGCGGCGGCTACACGGCCTCCGAGGGCACCAAGCACACCGACGAAGGCGTCCTGATCTGGCACGCCAATCAGGTGGACCTCGCCGTTCGGGACGCCATGGCCGAGGTGAATCCGGGCTCCGTCTACTACCCCGAGCCGAACACCTTCGTGAAGGTGAAGACAGACTGGGACATGGACCAGCTGGAGGACGGCATCTCCTTCGGGACCGGCAAGCTGGAGGGCGAGCAGCTGGTGAACTCGCTGCGCTCCAAGCGTGACAACGTGAAAGAGGGCTTCGACTCCCGGTACGCGATCTCCACCGACATGGACCGGGTCGGCACGAACGTCGGGGGACACAGCAAGGGCCAGGCCGTCACCGAGGACACACTCAAGAAGCTCTTCGACCTCGCACAGAGCCATGCCAGGAAGCAGGAGTGGCAGGACCGCGTCGCCACGGCGTACGGACTGGACCCTGACGTGAAGCTGGCCCTGGCCGAACTCGTCTACGCGAAAGTGACCGACCTGAGCGTGCTCCGGAGTCTGGCCGCCAAGGAAGTGACCGCCGACAGCCCCATCGACACGAAGGGCCTCAAGGACAGGATCAGCAAGAACCAGAAGCTGGCGGGCCTGGATGGCCAGGTGGTGGAGATGGCAGTCCGGAGCAGGAACAGGCTGCTGTACGCCTTCACCCGCGCCTATAAGGAACTGTCCGGCTACTGAACCGTTGCTCGCTGACCCCCGCCCCCTGAGGTCGAACGGACAGGGCGCCTTCTAGGAGCCGATGTCGACCACCCGCGCCCACGCGGGCGGCGCGTCCGGCTCGTATTCAGGGTCGTCCTCGTTCCAGGACGATCTCCCCCGGCGCCGGGGGAACAGGCCCACCACCGTCCGGCACGCCGGTCGAGTGCTCGGCCAGGGCGTCTGCCCGTCCGTCAGGACCACGACGACATCCGGACGGGGCCCGGCCTTGAGCGCCCTCGAGAAGCCCGCCCGCAGATCCGTTCCTCCGCCGCCCACCAGCGGTATCCCCTCGGCGCGGCACAGCGGGTGCGCGATCCGGGCCGCCGCGTCGCACGGCACCACGGTGACCAGGTCGCGACGGCCGCCCACGGCACGGGAGATCGCGGCGACCTCCAGGAGCGCGCTGCCCAGTTCGGCGTCGCTGACCGAGCCGGAGGTGTCGATGACCACGGACACCCGGGGCGGCCTGCGCCGCAGGCTCGGCAGGACGGCGCCGGGCACCCCGGCGGACCGCCGCGACGGCCGACCGTAGGTGTAGTCCTCGCCCGCGCCAGAGCCGGAGACCGCCGAGCGGACGGCCGCCCCCAGCAACTCCCGCCACGGCTGCGGCGGGTGGAACGCCTTCTCCGCCCACCGCCGCCACCCTTCCGGGGCGTTCCCCGGACGGCCGGTGATGCCTTGGGCCACCCGGAACCGCACCGCATCCCGTTCCTGCTCGCTGAGGCCGTGCGCGCCGTCCGGCCCCAGCTCCCACTCCCGTTCCACTCCGTCGGCGCCGCTGCCGCAGTCCAGCCAGGCCGCGTCCCCCATGCGCGGCCCGAGGCGGAACTGGCGCAGGTAGTCCTCCATGAGCTCCCCTTCGGGCAGCCCCAACGACGCCGGGTCGACGGCGCCTTCGGGCCGGACCAGCCCGTCGCCGAACACGTCGTCGTTGATCTCGCAGTCCGCGGCGATGTTCATCCGCAGCCGCTCGCCCGGGCCGGTCAGCCCGCGCTCGCGCGCGACGCGGTCACTGCGCCCGTGATGGTCGCGCAGCAGGTGCGACACCTCGTGCACCCACACCCCGGCCAGTTCCTCCACCGGCGTCCGGTCGACGAACACGGGGGAGACGTAGCACCGCCAGTACCGGTCCACGGCCATCGTCGGCACCCGCCGCGACTCGACGGTGTGCAGGGCGAACAGGGCCGTCGCCAGGTAGGGCCGGACCCGGGCGGCGTGCAGCCGGGCGGCGAAGAGCTTGTCGAGGTCGAGTGCCTGCGGTTCGTCCGGTACGGCCCGCGGCTGGGGTGCGGCCCGCGGCTTGGGTACGCCCGTCGTCCCCGTCGCCCTCTGCGCGTCCCGCGTCATCGCCGTACCTTCGCGGCGGCCGCTGCCCGGGCCGTCGCCTGCTCCGCCGCGCGGTCCGCCCGCCGGGACAGGGCCACCGCTCCCGCGAGCCCCTCGATCGTGGCCGGGACGTCCCAGTCCTCGCGCCGCAGCGTGGCGAGGGTGGTCGCGGGGACGACCACCAGGTCCGGTGCCCCGGTCTGCACCGCCCGGACCAGCAGCTCCCACGCCGCGTCCCAGCGGGCCTTGTCCGGACGGCTGCGGACCGCCTCCACCACACCGTCGAGCACGGCCTGACGCAGATCGCCCCGCTCGGGCAGAACGGCACCAGCCGGGTCGGCGAGCAGCACTTCGGGATCCGGCAGGTCCAACCGGTCCAGGCTCGCCAGCAGCTCCAGCCCGGGACCGTCTCCCACCGTGCCCCTGACCAGCAAGGACAGTACCTCCCGGGAGGAACCGGCCGCCGTAGCGAAGGCGATCAGACACAGGGCCATCTCCCAGCTGCGGGGTGACGGCCAGGCGCCGCCCCGGCGCGTCTCACTGCTGGGCAGTTGGTGCACGAGCTTGGGGCGGGCGGCGAGGAGCCCGCACACCGCGCGGCGGGCGAAGTCCACGGCCTCCGGCAACTTCTCCGGGGCGAGCCGCGGCAGCGTCGCCCGGGGCCAGGTCCCGCCGAGGCCGCGTACGACGACCTCGTGGTCGTGCGTCCACTGGAGGTGGACGAACCGGTTGGCCAGCGGCGGGCTCAGCTCCCAGCCGTCGGCGGCCGAGCCCCGCGGATTGGCGGCGGCCACGATCCGGACGCCGGGCGGCAGTCGCAGGGCACCGATCCGCCGCTCGAGTACGAGCCGGAGCAGGGCGGCCTGCACGGCCGGCGGCGCGGTGGACAGCTCGTCGAGGAACAACAGCCCCCGGCCCGCCCGTACCAGGCGCACCGCCCAGTCCGGCGGGGCCATCGGCACGCCCTGCTCGGCGGGATCGTCCCCGATGACGGGCAGGCCCGAGAAGTCGGACGGTTCGTGGACGCTGGCGATCACCGTGGTCAGCGGAAGGTCCAGGGACTCGGCGAGCTGCGTCAGGGCCGCGGTCTTGCCGATCCCCGGCTCACCCCACAGGAGGACGGGCAGGTCGGCGGCCACGGCCAGGGTCAGGGCCTCCAGTTGGTTGTCGGGGCGCGGCTCGGTGGTCGCGTCGCGGAGCAGGACCAGCAGCTCGCCGGCGACGTCGAGTTGGGAGGCGGGGGCGTCGGGGGCAGCGAATGGGGCGCAAGTGGACATGTTTGATCACCTATGGGTTCGTGGTGAGCCGAATGAGGGCAAGTAAGGGCAGGGGGGGGGAGGCCCCGCGCCGGTGACGAGTCAGTGAGAGGTGTGTGAGCGCCGGCCGCGGGAACGGCGACGACGGCCTTCGGGGCGGACGCGGCCGGGCCCGGGCCCGGGTCCGATCAGACCCGCCCGGTACAGCCCGTACGTGATCCGCCGCAGCGCGGCCGTCTCGAGTTCGTCCCGCAGCGCCCCGGCGCGCAGCAGCGCGTCGGGGCCCAGCAGGCCCTCGACGACGGCCAGCGCACCGGCCGTGTCTCCGTGGTCCAGACGTTCGCGGACGCCGGCGAGGCAGTCCGGACGGCGGTGCGCCTCGTCGATCGCCCGCAGGCAGGGAAGCGGGGTGCCGGTCAGGGCGACCAGCAACTCCTCCCGGCGGATCTCGGCCGGGTCATGGTCGAGTGGGACCAGTACCCCGTCGACCAGACCGATCCGGTGCCGGGCTCCCCGGCACTCCACGAGGCGCGGCTGTCCGGGCCCGTCAGGAGTGCGGGGCGGACCGGCCGGTGAGTGGTCCGGTGCCAGCGCCGAGGCGACCAACGGATGCAGCCGGTCGACGTCGATCGCGCCGGTGCGGAGCAGCTCCAGGTCGGGCAGCACCCAGGTCGCCGCGTCGGGCAGGACGGGCAGCGCGGACACGTCGCCGGCCGTGTCCGCCACCGCGATCCGCAGTACGGGCGGCGCGGCGCCGTGCCCGTCCCCGGCCGCGGTCAGGTCCAGGACCAGCCGGTGCCGGGATGCGAGCCGTACGGTCACGGCACCGGCGGACTGCCCCTCGGCGCGGAGCAGGATCCCCGCCTCGGCCGCCCACCGGTCGGCGGCACAGCGGTAACCATGGGGCACGGCCCCCGACTCGAGCACCGGCCTACCCTCCCCCGGTGGTTCGCCGGCCCCGGCCCGTACCCGCAGCTCACCCGTCCTGCGCGCGTCCCACAGGTGGCGGTGCAGGTCGAGGCGGAACCGCCGGTCGGGGTGGGGATGCGGGTGATGGCGTGCGGCCGGCTCGGCGTGCGAACCGTCCCACAGCGCGAGGCTGATCCGCTGGCCGGCGTCCGCCCAGGCAGGCGGCGTCCGGACCACGAGGTGCACAGGACTCGCGCCGTCACGCTCCGCGGCGTCGTACGTGGCCAGCGCGATGGTCAGTCCCGGGCGTAGCAGCCCGTCGGGAGCGACTCTCGGCATGTGCCAGCGCAGCAGGTCGGGCGCCAGATGGCGGAGGTCGGCCCGGACCCGGGCCGCGAGATCCCGGCCATGGGTACGTGCCACGGAACGGAGGTCGAGGTCGACATCGATGGCTGCGGCGGCACACGCCCCCGCCCAGTCGCCGGTGTGGCGGCGGGCGGTCGCAGTCTCGATCATGGACGGCGGCACGGCGAACTCGCGCACGCGCAGCCAGAAGGAAAGGCGGGGATCCCCTGTCGCGGTCTGAGTGAGCATCAGCACTCACCTTGCGCGGACGGGGCCCCCATTCTGTTACCAGAAGGAGTAATCATCGCGGTGATCGTAGCGCGCCGCCCCGCGATCCCACCAGGTGTTTTCGCCGGAGCGGCGGCCGCCCCCGAAGCGCACGGCATCGGGCCGCCGGTCCCCTGTCCCCATCCGAAGGTCTCTTCGGCGACGCAGGTGGCGCAGCCCTCACCGATTGCTGCGTCAGCCCTTCAGTCGATCCGCCAGCGCGATGAGCAGATACAGGTTCGCGACCTTGGGGACGGCGCAGGACAGCACACCGCGATTGCGGGCGTTGTTGAAGTACAGGCTCCCATGCAGGACCTGAGTGGCGGCGACCTCCGTCCAGCCCACGGACTTCCCCTTGATCGACACGCTGTTCCGGTCGAAGGAGACAGAGCCATACGTCAACGTCTCACCTCGCTGCAGCCGTTCGAGCGCGGCGTTCCCCTGGGTGCGCAGCACGCCCTTCTGGATCTCCGGGCCCCACTGGCCCTCGTACACGATGAAGGGGCCGCGCGTGTGCGAGGTCACTCCCAGGCCGGGGAGCTCGCGCTTGAAGCTGCCGTTGCCGCCGCGCCCGACCGACAGCGCGGCCCCGTCCGGGCCGACCAGCATGTACGTGGCGTCCTGGATCGCGCCGTTGAGGGTGGCCAGGTGCTGGTACACGCTGGTCGTCTCCCAGCGGTACACCCACTCCCCGCCGCCGGGGTCGGTGACGACCAGGCCCTCTTCGTAGAGGTGGAGCCGGGCTTCGCCCCACCGCTTGCCCATGAGCCCCTTCCTGTCCCCGGCCCCCATCCGCCAGCGTCCCAGCCGTGCCTGCTCCGCCAGAGCCGCCACCCGGCCGTCAGGTGCGGGTATCGGTTCGCGGTCAGCCATGTGTGCCCCCGTAATGAGATGTCCGCCAGATACGACGCAATCTAAGGCGTGCCTCTCTGATGGGCCGAGCAGTTGATCGGATGTGTCTGCCCGGTCGGTGACCAGGGCCCGACCAGGCTGCACTCCACCTCGCCGCCATCCTCATCTGTCCCCGCAGATGGCCAAAGTGGCAGGCCTCAGGCCCGGATGACGGTGTGCTCCTTCAGGAAGGCCCCCGCATGGGCCGCGGCCTCCTCCTTCGTCGCGTACGAGGTGCCGGCGTCGGCCTCCCCCTGCGTTCCGTCCGCGCCCTTGCCGGTCCACCGCCAGCCGCCGGACGAGGGCTCTTGCGTCAGTTCGGCCGTTCCGCCGCACAGTTCGAGTGGGCTGCTCGTCCGCGCTGCTGTGGTCGCTGGGCGGCTGACGGCATCGGGCCACTTCTTGCGGGCGCCCTGCCGGGTGATGCCCCACACGGCGCCCATCTGTTCGTAGCTCGCGCCGTAGGACCCGGCTGTGCCTGCCGCGATTGCCGTCAGCCGTTTGACCTCCGCATCCATCACCTTCCACGCGGCCAGAACGGACAGCGTCACCTCGACGGGGTCCGCCTCCCACATGCGGTCTTCGGGCAGCCCTGATGCTCGGGAGCGCAAAGCCGACGCGAGGGGATTGAGGGCGTCATGGAGAGCCTTGTCGAGCTCCGCCTGTTCTTCGGGAGTGATCTCAAAGGAGAGCATGCGACAACTCTAGTTAACGATTGACGTCATGTAAACCTTGGTTGTCGACTGTGGGTCTCAAGGAGACACTCCCCGGGGCCGCGTGCAGACTTCGTTTATCGCCCATTTTTCACATGTCAACGTGCAGTTGGTGAGATCGGAGTCCGCTTCAGTACACCGACATGAAGGAGTGCCTTCCTTGACCACTCACCTTCGACATGCCACCGGCCCGCGGAGGTTACTGGCGCTGATGGCGGCACTGTGCGGGATCATCGGTGCCACCGCGCTCAGTACGACCCCGGCGGCAGCAGCCGATCAGCGTCAGGCGATCTACGCCATAGCGCACCGGGTCGACACCCTGGACGGCGTGGACGCCGCGCTCAACCACGGCGCCAACGCCATCGAGGTCGACGTCTGTGCCTGGTGGAACCCGAACGAATGGCGCGCCTACCACGACTGTTCCTCGGCCGGTGACAACCGGCGGGGCCCCAGCTTCGACAGCATGATCGATCGCATTCTCTCCAACGCCAAAGCCGGACGCCGGCTGTCGCTGGTCTGGCTGGACATCAAGGACCCGAACTACTGCGGAGAAAAGCCCAACCGTGCGTGCAGCGTCGCCGGACTGCACGACAAGGCGCAGCGGCTGACGGCTGCCGGGATCCAGGTGCTCTACGGTTTCTACGAGTACCACGGCGGCAGCAACCCGGACGTCGGCGGCAGGGGCTGGAAGAGCCTGGAAGGCACGCTCGGCCCGCTGGAAGGCATCACCACGACCGGGACCCGCGACAAGGTCCGCGACGCCTTCAATCGGTTTGGCTCCGGATTCCCCACCGGTCACCGGGTGATGGACTACGGCGACGGCAACATCCCCAACGGATTCGGCAACTGCACGGAAGCCACCTACTACACGTGCGCGGAGCTGAAGAAGGGCGCCGGTGACCGCGCTGCCGGACAGCTCGCGGCCACGCTGTCCTGGACGACCACCTACAACGACCCGTGGTACGTCGACAAACTGCTGGGCGATGCACGTGTGGACGGCATCATCGCGGGCTACGGCAACTTCACTGGAGAGCACGAGTACGACAACGGCTGGCAGTGCGCCAACGCCATCAACCTCATCCGCGACTGGGTGAACCGCCACAGCGGCACCCACCGCATGGCCACCAGCGGTGACCGCCTGTTCAGGTAGCGGACAGCCTCGGGCCGGGGCCGTACCGCGCTGCGCCTCATGGGGCCCCCACAGACCGTCGGCCGGGATCCCGGCCGACGGTTACCGCTTACGAGGCACGGTGTAGTAGCCGCGCCAGGACGAGTACGCGTTCTGGCCAATGTTGAATGCCAGCACGGTTCCGTACTTGGCGCGTACGGCACGAACGGTCGCAGTCGCGTCCGGGGTGATGCCGCAGCGGAGGTAGAGGGGCCCCGGCGACGGGCATGCAGGTGCCTCTTCGACCGGCGCGTAGGGCGCCACATCCCACGTGACCGTCAGGCCATCGGCTTCGAGTTCCGGTTTGGGCATCGGCCGTCCGTCCGGATACTTGCCGTGGTTGCGGTAGTAATCCAGCGCGTAGCGCACCGATCCGCCCGCGTACGGCACGTCTTCGCCGTTCTGGTCCTGCTGCCCCCATTTGGCGATGGAGGCTGCGCGGATCCTGGGAAGGACGTCGACTATGTCGTCCCGGACGCCGAAGTAGGCCACCGCCTCCATGTCGCAGACGAGGGAGTGTTCGGGGTCGTCCGAGCCCCACAGAGCCTGCGAGCCGGGTCTGGCGCAGTCGTCGCTGAAGCGGGTGAATGCATGGTCGAGGCCGGTCACGGAACGGAGGCGATCGACCAGCGCCTGGAGCTTCCGTTCTTGCTTTGCTCTCCTGGCCTGCGCCTCGTCCGAGACTGCCAGAGAGCGCAGTTCCTGGTCATCGGGCCCCTGAGAGCAGGCCGCGGTCGACACCAGCAGGGCCAGCGAGAGCAGCACCCCGCATGCCCGCGCACCGCGCCACTGCCGCGTGCCTGTCCTGCGCCACTCGAGTCCTGCCACGGCCACCCCCTGAATCCGTTCATATTGCACCAGCTGGCAGCACACCGTCAGCAGCCCGACGAGTGGACCGTGCTCTACAACGAGGGGCAGTCCCGGCGCTGACACCGTCCGGCCGCTCTCGAGGACCTGGTCCGCGGCTGGCGCAGTAATCGAGCGCAGATCAGCCGGGCAAACGGGTCCACGCACCGACCAGTTCGGCCAGATAGACCGCGCACGGGGTGTCCCGCAGTTCCTCGCGGAGCCGATCGATCAGCGTGTCCGGGTCGAAGTCGCCCGGCGTGACCACGCCGGACTCCTCGGCGAACGGGAGTGCGGTGAGCAGCGTCTGTCCCAGCATGACCACGGCCGATTCCTTGTCCGCCGGCGTGGGCACCATCACGGCGAGCTCGGGACCTGCCAGCCCGGCCTCCCGGAACAGGGAGTACAACCGCTCGCCGGTGTCCAGGGTGCGGCCCGCGGCACGTAGGCAGTCGTTGACCACCGCGATGCACCTCGTCAGCAGCGGCAGTGCGGGCACGGACCGGATCCTGGTGGTGTTGAAGTCCTGGAAGGTGATCACGCCACCCGGGCGGACCAGCGTGGACAGGGCCCTGATCATGCCGACCGGGTCGGGCAGGTGCATCAGGATCAGCCGCCCGACGACGGCGTCGACCGGCCGGTCGAGGGTGATGTCCGGGAGGGTGGCCTGCCGGAAGGTGACGTTGCCGAGGTTCAGTTCCGCCGCACGCCGCCGGGCCGAGTCGAGCACGCTCGCGTCGGCGTCCACGCCCACCACCGAACCGGTCGGCCCGACGACGCGCGCCAGCTGGATCGACACGTCACCCGCGCCGCACCCGGCGTCGAGGACGTCCATCCCCGCGGTGATCCCGGCCATCTCCAGGAGCCGGTCGGTGTGCTCGGCGTAGAAGACGGCCTGGGTCGCCAAGCGGCGGCTCTCGTGGTCCGAGTGCCGCAGGACGTAGGTCGGCTGGCTGGTCATGGCCTTGTTCTCCCTAGTCCGCGACTTCGATGGTGACCGTGCCGAGCACGGTGGCCTGGCAGGCGAGGCGGCAGTCCGGCGACAACGCCAGTACGTCGAGCACCGCGCGCTCGTCCGGCCCGGCCGGGCTGAGGTTGTCCGCACCGGACATCACCTTGATCATGCAGGCGCCGCACCGAGCCGCCCGGCAGCCGAACGTGACGGGGGTGTCGTGCTCGTCGCAGATGTGCTGCATGGTCGTGCCCGTCGCGACCTCGATCTTCCGGCCCGCGATGTTGACGGTGATCACGAGTGGACCCCTCGGCTGGCCGCCGCGGCCGGACTGTCCGGTGCCGCCGGGTGGGACACGTCGCCCGTCGCCGCGGTGTCGTCGACCAGACCGGCCATCTCGGACATGAACTGCTCGTAGTTCGCCGCGGCGCTGTCGAACACCCGGCCGGTCGTGGTGCCACCCTTGAGTACCTGTCCGCCGAGGTGGCGGTGCATGTTCCGGAACAGGGTGAAGAGCTCCGTGCAGGAACGATACGCCTCGGCGAGCGGGCCGTCGCCGGACTCGTGGACCCACGTCCTGAGCGCGGGCCGCGCGTCGTAGACCATGCGGAAGAATGCCTTCCAGTCCTCCGGTACGAACCGCAGATTGTTCGCCCGCGCGGCGATGACGCCGGGGTGGCTGTAGTTCACGTGGAACAGCGAGTCGAGCATCAGCATGAACGGAAGCTGATACCCCGAGGCGACGCCGGTCACCTCGTCACCGACCCAGCCGCACGTGACCTGGATCCGCCGGAACTCGTCGGCATCGATCCGAGGGATCAGCCGCTTGGTGATCATGTAGATATTCCGGATCACCGCCTGCACCATGCGCAGCGCCCGTGCACCCCCGGCCCGGTCGTCGGCGGCAGCGCACTCCAGCGCGTGGCAACCCCAGCCGTACAGCGGGACACCGAACGCCTCCACCGCGTAGAAGGCCTGGTACAGCTCCAGTTCGCTCCGGTCGCCCTCGTTCAGCCAGAACGCCGGGCGCATGCGATCCACGGCGGCGACGTCCCGGTGGGACAGCTCCGCGCCACCGCGCACCCCGTCCAGCTCGAACGCCAGCATCGTCATCAGAATCTGGTTGAACCGAGGGACCATCCCGACCGCCCCCGCCGCGGGACCGAGGAAGCTGCCCAGCGGTTCCGGCATCCGGCTCGGCCCGGTCGCCACATCGGCGTTCGGATCGCCCTGCCGCCACATGTGGTTCAGGTAGATCAGCGGCACCATCAGCCGTTCCGCCCCGGACGCGGGCAGCAGCCCGGCGCGCCGCACAAGGTCCTGGTCCAGGCTCGCCGCCCGGTCACCGAGCCACTCGCGGAAACCGTCCGCATGCCCTTTGACGTACTGCGCGGCAGCCGCCCGGCAGAGGTCCGCGACCGGGCCCCGGAAGTCGGGTGCGCGCTCGAGCAGGAACCCGGTCTGCGTGGAGGCAAGCGTCCCGAGCGCACGCAACGGCCCCATCGCCCGGAAGCGGGACGCGTCGTCGTGACCGGGCAGGGGCCGTGCGAACAACGTCTGCCGCCGCTCACCACTCAGCACGACCAGCGGAACCTCGATCGGGCGCACCCCGCACACCGGCTCGCGGACTGGCCGTGGATCGGGGCCCAACTCGGCTATCGGCACCTCGACGGGCGCCGTAAGCGGATGCGCAAGGGCCGTGCTCGCACGCGGCATGATTCCCCCGGAGTCGCGACTGCACTACGACCGGGATACGGGGGACCCCACCCGCACGCCCGTCGTCACAGCGATGCTAGCCGCGCCGAACACTCCGAGAGAACGGTTCGCACCCCGGCAATCTGGAACAGCCTCACGGGCAAGCAGCACGAGCGGCCGCGCCCGGCTCCCGGGGCGCGAACGCTTTTGTGGGGCGGACACAAGTAGGGGAGGGGGCCGCGGAAGGCGTGGCCCGTGGAAGGGGAGGTCCGTGGCAACGGACGAGGAACTGCTGGCGCGCTCGGGAACCGACGCGTCGGCCTTCGAACCGCTCGTGGAGCGCCATTCGAGGGCGCTGCACGGCTACTTCGCGCGCCGGGCGCCCGGCGCGGCGGACGATCTGCTGGCCGAGGCGTGGCTGCGGGCCTATGCGGGGCGCGGTACCTACGACGCGGCCCGTGGGCCGGTCCGGGCGTGGCTCTTCGGCGTGGCCCGCAATGTGCTGGCCGCGTACTGGCGCGGGCAGGAACGGCCTTCGGCCGCCGCCGCGCTCGCCGGCGAGGCGAGCAGCGACCCGTGGCACGCCGTCGACCGGAGGCTGGACGCGGCGGCGGTCGCGCCGCTGATGCGCCGGATGCTGGCCGAGCTGCCGTCCGTGGAGCGGGAGCTGCTGCTCCTGATCGCGTGGGAGCAGCTCAGCCCCACCGAGGCCGCGGCCGTCGTCGGTGTCCCCGCGGGTACGGCCAGGTCCCGGCTGCACCGGGCGCGCACCCGGCTGCGCGCGGCGCTCGGCCCCTCCGCCCCGCTTCCCCTGACAGGAGACCTCGCATGACCGGGCAGGACAGGAACACGGACGACACGGACTTCCTCGACTTCCCCGGTGCCGGGCGGTTGGAGGCCGCGGGCAAGGTCGCGCCGCCCTCGGCGGACGCCGTCGCCGCGGCGCTGGCCGCGGTGCGGTCGGCGGCCGGCCGGCCGGAGGGGGACGGCCGGGCGGACGGGGACGGGCCGGCCGTCGAGCTGGAATGGGAGCCTGCGGTCGCGGTCGTCCCGGTGCGGACGTGGCGGCGGCGCCTTCCCGTGCTCGTGTCGGCGGCGGCGGTCGTGGCGGTCGCGCTGGGTGTCGCGATCCAGCCCTGGTCGGACTCCGGGGACGTGCAGCCCTCCCCGGCGGCGGAGCGGGAGCGGACGGGGGTGGCACCGTACTGGAAGGTGCGGATCTTCCAGTGGAACCGGAGCAGGGAGAAGGACCGGCGTGACGAATCGTACGAGACCGTCTGGCTGAGCCGGAGCGGCACACGCGGGCAGTTCGGTGACGGCCCGGTCCGGGACTACACCGAGATGGGGATGGCGGGGACGGCCTTCTGGATCGGCCGCAACCCGATCATGTGGGACGAGCTGAAGAAGCTGCCCACCGACCCGGTGGCGCTGCGGGCCCGGCTCCTCGGGAAGGCCACCGGGGAGTCGGCCGAGGAGGCGCTCTTCAGCGGCATCGAGGAGCTGCTCGCCCGGTCACCCGCCGAACCGCGGCTGCGGGCCGCGCTGTTCGAGGTCCTCGCCGGGATTCCCGGGGCACGGGTGACGGAGCGGGTCAAGGACAGCACCGGTCGCCCCGGCACGGCCGTCGACCTGGACGCCGACACCTGGCGCCTGCGACTGATCATCGACCCCGGGGAGCTCCACACGCTGGAGATGGTGACCACGGCACGGAACGACGGCCTGAAATGGGGGACGCAAAAGCTCCGGGCCGGTGACCTCCTCCAGCGCACCACCTACCTCTCCGCCGGGCCCGCCTGGGAGGCGCCGAAGCCGGCCCCGCGGATGTAGCGGGCCGCTTCAGCATCAGGCAGCAGAGTGCCGGTTCGGGCGGCCGTAGTCGAGCCAGGCGCGTTCCCATTGGCGGGTCAGTGCCGGGTAGACGATGAGGTACCGGAACGGAAGGATGCCGGCCATGTAGAGCCGCCCGAAGAGTCCGTTGGGTTTGACCAGCGCCGCCATGCGCAGTTCGTATCCGCCGTCGTCGGTCTGCACCCAGCCCAGGTGCATGATGGTGTGGACGGTTTTGTTGCCCAGTTCGCGGGCCGCTTCGTTGTCGAGGTGGTAGACCTCGGAGAACGGGTCGGTGGAGGAGCCGGCGTCGTCCGCGGTCCGGGCGAGGTCGTGTGGGAGGCGGTCGCGCAGCGAGGCGACCCGCCCACCCAGGCCCGCCCGGGGGGTGTCCCAGCCGAGCAGGGCGCCGAGCTTCCAGCGCGCCGCGAACAGGAGCCGGACCGCGGCTGGTTCCTTTCGGGTGTCGTAGGCCGTCCTCAGCGCCTTGGTCATCACAGGGAAGTCGTCGGGCCCGGCGTCGGGTGCGCGGAAGGACCACACGTCCTCGATCCGGAAGTCGTGGGTGAACTCGTGGATCCGCCATGGCTGTGCGGTGTGGGCGGCTTTCGGGATTCGCATCGGTCATTCCTTCCGAGCCGGAACCGCTCGTTCTGGAACTGTTGGTTTCGATACTCCTGGTTCCGTATAGTGCTCCCATGCCCGCTCGAAAGCAAGCGCGTCATCAGGGGGGCCGCCCCCGGGACAGCCGCGTCGACGACGCCATCGCCTCCGCCGTTCGAGAGCTGCTGACCGAGGTGGGATACGCGCGGCTCACGATGGCCGAGGTGGCCACGCGGGCCGGCGTGGGCAAGGCGGCGATCTACCGGCGCCACGCCACCAAACAAGAGATGATCTTTGACGTTCTTCTGACGGATCAGTTCCTGGCCGTGGCGCCCGACTGCGGATCGCTCCGCGCCGACCTGGCCGCCGTGCTCGCCGAGATCGCGGACGCCATGGCCTCTCCGCCGCAGGGGACGGTCCCCGGCCTGTTGGCCGATGTCCACGCCGACCCCGCACTGCGTGACCGGTTCGACGAGAAATACCTGGGAGCCCAGCGCCGGACCCTCACGGAGATCCTGGACCGCGCGACCGCACGCGGCGAACTCACCACCCGCCCCGACCCGGCCACCCTCAACGCCCTACTTGTCGGCCCCGTCTTCGCCTGGCTGTTCCTGCTGTCCGAATCCCCCGACCAACTCCCCGCCCTGACCTCCGCACTTCTCGACGCGACACTCGCCCTCGCCATGCGGTGACCGGCTGGGGAGTCTGCAGAGGCGGCGGCGAACATCCCGTATGCCCATGCGCGCACGCAGGCGCCCGGAAGCCCTCTGCGGGCGCTGTCGCCCGCATCTTTGCGACCGTTGACCGACCACTTTGAGCCACTTACGTTCGGGATGAGGCCCGGTCCATGTGGACGGGCCGGCCGCGGCTCTTGGGGGCGCAGGTGCACTGGTATGTGGATGTGCTCAAGAAGTACGCGACATTCAGCGGACGGGCGGGCCGCCCCGAGTTCTGGATGTTCACCCTGGTCAGCTTTGTCATCAGCATCGTGCTGGCCGTCATCGACGCTCTGCTCGGCACGGGCATCATCATCGAAACCGTCTACGACGTCGCCGTGTTCCTTCCCAGCCTCGCCGTCAGCGTCCGGCGCCTGCACGACACCGACCGGTCGGGCTGGTGGATGCTGATCGGCCTGATCCCGATCGTGGGTCTGATCGTCCTGATCGTGTTCTGGGCGACGGCCGGCAAGCCGCAGCACAACGCCTACGGACCGAATCCACAGGCGGTTCCGGCCCACTGATTCCCTGAGGGGACCATGGCGCGTACCAGCTCCAAGGTCCGGACCCGCAGGTCGAAGTCGGGGCAGACGGTGGTGACGGCGAGTTCGTCGGGGGAGTATGCGGCGATCAGTGCGGCGAGCTTGTCGGCCACCTCCGTGGGGACTCCGGAGAGCACGGACATGCCGTCTGCGTCCGAACCCGGCGGGGGTGCGGTGGACTTCAGGGCGTGGAGCTCGTCCCAGGACGGAAGGGTCCGGCGGCTCGTCGGGGCGGCGGCCAGGGCGAGGAGGGAGCGCAGGAGCCGGACGTCCCGCGCGTCGTCCGCGCAGGCCACCCGGGCGGCGATGCTGACGCGTGGGGCCGCCCCGAGCGGGCCCGGGCGGAAGTTCTCCCGGTACAGCTCGACGATGTCCGGCCGTGGGGTGCCGTGGGCGAACTGCGCGAGGCAGAACGGCAGCCCGTAGCGGGCGGCGAGCTGCGCGCCGCCCGGGCCGGCGCCGGTCAGCCACAGCTGGGGCGGGGTGGACTCGGGCAGGAGGTCCGTCCCGGCGGTGAGGTGGGCCAGGAGGCGTTCGATCTTCTCCGGGTAGGGGGCCTCGTCGGGGCGCGCGAGCTGCTGGACGACGGTCTGGCCCGCGCCGGGGCCGCGGCCGATGCCGAGGTCGATCCGCCCGGGGAAGAGCCGTTCCAGCAGGTTGAAGGTGGTCGCCACTTTCAAGGGCGCGTAGTGGGGGAGCAGGATGGAGGCGGTGCCCACCCGGATGGTGGCGGTCTCCGCCGCGGCGGCGGCCACCAGCACTTCGGGCGAGCCGCAGCCGCTGGTCGCGCCGTGGTGCTCGGCGACCCAGAACCGGTCGTACCCCAGGTGCTCGGCCGCCACGGCCAGCCGGACCGACTCCCGGGCGGCCCCGGCCGGGCCGGTGGCGCCGTAGACCAGGACCTGGTCGAACGCGGTGAGTTTCATCATCGGGCTCCCGTCCCGGCTCCCGCCGCGGGTTCGTGACCGGTGGCCTGTGCTTCGTACATGCGCGCGTACAGACCGCCGAGACGCATCAGTTCCTGGTGGTCGCCGTCCTCGACCAGCCGGCCGCGGTCGAAGACCAGCACCCGGTCCGCGCGCAGCACGGACGAGAAGCGGTGGGCGATCAGCAACGAGACGCGGCCCGCCGTGGCCGTGGTCAGGGTGTCGAGCAGCTCGGCCTCGGTGATGGTGTCGAGGGCCGCCGTCGGCTCGTCCATGATGCGCACGCTGGCCGGGCGTACCGTGCTCCGGGCGATCGCCAGGCGCTGCCACTGGCCGCCGGAGAACTCCACGCCGCCGGTGAACAGCTTTCCGGCCTGGGTGTCGTAGCCCTGGGGGAGGGAGGCGATGTGTTCGTGCATGCCCACTTCGCGGGCCGCGGCCTCGACCCTCGAGGCCCCCTGGTCGGCCTCGTGCACCAGGCCGAGCGAGATGTTCTCCCCGACCGAGAGCTGGTATTCGACGTAGTTCTGGAAGACGTAGGAGACCCGGTCGCGCAGGCTGTCCAGCCGGAAGCCGGCGAGCGGGACGCCGTCGACGACGATCGAGCCCCCGGTCGGCTCGTAGAGACGGCCGAGGAGCTTGCCGAGGGTGGACTTTCCCGCGCCGTTGAGGCCGACGACCGCCGTCACCTGGCCCGGTTCGAGCGTGAACGAGACGTTCTCCAGGGCGCGCCGCCCGCTGCCGGGGTAGCTGAATGACACATCGCGGAACTCGATCCCCTCACTGATCTTCTGCGGGAACGTCAGCTCGCCCTGCGGGAGGGACGTGTGCTCGATGGCGAGGAACTCGTTCACGTTGCGGAGGTAGAGCTGGTTGACGTACATCCCGGACACGGCGCCGTAGAGGATCTGCGCGCTGCTCTGCAGCATGCCGATCGCCTGGATCACCGCGAGCAGCCCCGCCACGTGCCGGGCGTCGGTGCCGCCCAGGATCGCCGTGGCCTGCGCGGAGATCGTCAGCGCGGCGGTCAGGATCACCATGGGGATGGAGAGGCGGAGGTTCCGGTTGGCCAGGCGGAGGTCCGCGCCGACGATCCCCGCCAGCAGCCGCCGGTGGTTGGTGAGGATCACCGGGGCCAGCCGGAAGGCCAGCACCTCCTTCATCGAGTTCGGCTGTGAAGCAAGGTGCTGCCAGTAGTTGAGCCGGCGTCGTTCCTCGGAGCGCCCGTGCTCCAGCGCGTGGGCGCGCTTGCCCTGCAGGATCTGCGCGACGACCGTCGGGACGGGGGCGAGCACGGCCAGCAGCGCCACCCGGAAGTCCAGGGTCCACAGGATCACCCCGACCGAGCCGAAGGCGACCATCTGGGTGGTCGTCTGCATCAGCTGGGAGAGCATCATGCCCGGACGGAAACTCACCTCCCGGACGGCCCGTTGCAGTGAGTCCTGGATCTTCGGGTCCTCCACCTGGGAGAGCGTGAACCGGCTCGCCCGGCCGATGATCTCCTCCGAAAGATGGGCCGACAGCCTGCTCTGGCAGCGCTGCATGGCCCGTCCCTGCAGCAGGATCAGCAGCTGCGAGGCGAGGCCCAGCAGGGCCAGCAGGACCAGGTAGAACAGCACACCCCGGAGCTGCGGGTGCGAGCTGCCCGCCGCGCGCAGCAGCGCCGTCGCGAAGGCCGCCGTGAGGGTGACCTGACCGGCCGGCAGGATGCCGACGAGCAGCGAGATGAGGACCACTTGCGCGGTTCCGGCGCGGTCGCTGTGCCAGGACTGGCGCAGCACGAGCAGGCCCGGTCGCGGCGCGGCCGTCAGCCGTCGGAGCCAGGAGTACGGGCTCATCGGGACCGTCCCGCCGTCGAGGCGTGCCCGGTCGCGGCGACCCGGTCGAGCAGCCGCCGCCACATGCCGTACGCGGCGTCCTCCTGCTCGCGCCGCAGGCCCATCCGGTTGTTGTGCATGTGGAACAGGCTGCGCAGGACGTCCTTCCGGTCCGACCAGAGTGCGCCGGCCCGCTCGAGCTCGGCGGCCCGGGCCGCGTACGCGGTGCCGCGGGGCCGCCAGAAGGCGTCCACCTGCCGGAGCACCGCTGTCTCGGCGCCGGGCGCCGTGTGCCCCTGCCACAGCCGGCGCGCGACGGCCCGGTACTCCGCGCCACCGGCCTGCGGGCCGGCCATCATCCGCACCAGGTCGTGCCGTTCGGCGACGTCGGGTACCAGCACCCGGCCGACGGCTTCGAGGCTGAGCACGGTGAGCGCGGCCTTCTCCAGCGGGGCCTCGCCCGTTGGTGCGGGAGCGGCGAGGTGCCGCAGCAGGGCCAGGGTCGCGGCGCTGTCCTGGCAGAACAGCTCCTCGGCCGCGTCGATCAGGTCGGGTCCGCCGTAGCGTTCGATCTCGCGACGGTAGGTCTCGAAGGAGACGTCGATGATCCGGCCCTCGACGACCAGGGCGTGGGCCCACGTCGCCACCTCGCCCAGCAGCTCGGCGGCACGGGCCGGATCAGTGGCCCGGAAGCGCAACCGCAGATGCGGGGCGGGATCGCCGTACCGGAGGTAGAACGGGTGCCCCGCCAGGCCGCGGTCGGCCAGCGAGCGCGCCAGCGCCGTCACCTCCCCGACCAGGAGGGCGTCCTGCGCGTCGTGCTCCACGTACAGCTTGGCGTAGACCCACGGCCCGCCGACCGGCCGCAGCCGCTCGGCGTCGGTGACCGGCCGCCGGGCGACGGCCGTCGCCCGGGGCGCCGGCGCCGGCCGCCCGCGCAGCACGGGCACCACGACCTCCGTGGCGAAGGGGGCACCGGCCTCGTCCCGCAGGAAGCCGTCCTCGGGACCCGGCAGCGCCTCCTCGATCCGCAGCGTGAAGTCCGCGTCCCGGGCTGCGGCCAGCCGCAGCTCCTCCAGTGAGGGGGCGCTCTCCAGGTCGAGCAGGAGGGTGTTGTCGCCCTGGGTGAGGACGGCGAGGCGCGGCACGTTCCACTGCTCGCGCCAGGCCGCGACGGCCGTGGTGAAGGCTGCCGACGAGCCCGTACAGCCGGCCGGCAGTCCGGAGGCGCTCAGCAGCCACCGCGCGCGCTTGAGCACCAGGTCGCCGCGGACGACCCGGGGCAGGAACGGCATGGTGGTCGACAGGGAACCCCAGTCGAACGGCGAGACGCCGCGGAAGGCCGCCGAGGAGACGTCGAGCAGGAAGCGGCCGACGTTCGGGGCCAGCAGCGGATTGAGCATCGTGTGCTGGGTGACGTGCAGGTCGCACCCGAGGACCGGGCTGTGCAGGTACAGCCGCCCTTCGCGTACGCCCACGACCACGTCCTCGAGCGCGATCACCTGGTCGGCGGGCAGCCCCGGCGCCACATTGAGCGGCAGCTCCAGCGCGCGGACCGCCGGACGGACGGCGACGTTCGTGGCACGGGCCTTCTCCGGCAGGTAGGTGAGCTCCACCACCGCCACCCCGGGCAGCAGCGCGGCCTCCGCCTCGGCCAGCTCCGCCAGCCCCCGGCGGCCCTCCGTGCCCAGCAGGTCGTGGAACCTGGCGAACGTCCGGCCGCCGTACGCCACCGCCGTGACCACCCCGCGCCACCCGGACCCCGGGGCCGTCGGCGGCGCCACCTGCAGCTGTACGTCGATCGCGGGCCTCAGCGGCCGGTCGTCGTGACGTCGCAGCTCGGCCGTCCACCGTTCGTCGAGGACGACCTCCAGACTGCCGCGGCTGATCGCGTCGGCGGCGAGCCGGTGCAGGACCGCGTCCCGGTCCTCCCTGCTCCGGTCGCTCGTGGTGGTCGGCTGCAACTCGAAGGAGCGAGGCGGATTCCGGAAACCGGCCGGCGCGCCCAGCCCGGTCTCCTCGGAGAGCACCTCCAGGACCGGGACCTCGGCCCGTGCGCCGTAGCGCTCGGTGAACGCCGTCGCGTAGTCGCGCAGCGGCACCGGGTACTGGTAGACGTCGCCCACGGTGGTCAGGATCTCGGCGGCGTCCTCCGCCAGCCTCTGGACCTCGGCCGGCAGGACGGGCCGGGCGGGGACGTTCAGCCGGGCGTCGACGCGCAACAGGGGCCCGTTGTAGTCCTCGCTCACCTGCCGCGCCGCCGGGGCTATCTCCTCCTGGAGCGCCTCCAGGCCGGCCACGTCGCCGGCGGCGTTGAACGCGGACACCGCGGCCTCGACGGACGCCAGCGCGGCGATCGCGTCGCCGTCGCAGACGGTCGCCAACCGGGCCGACAGCGGCGGTTGTTCCGACCCCTCCAGCAGGACCGGCCGGTGCGCGGTGATCAGGAAGGCCAGCTCGACCAACTGGTCCAGGAGCGCGGTGACCTTCTCCGGCGGGACCGCCGGGTACCGCTGCGTCAGCTCCTCGTGCAACGCGCCGAAGGTCTTCGGGGTACGGGCCGACTCCAGCACGAGCCGGACCGCCGGGGACCAGCGGACCGAGGCCGAGCGTCGCGACCCCTCGCCGTAGGCGTCGGCCGTGGACAGCCAGGCCCGGCCCCGGCTGCGGTGGATCAGGTCGTTGGTGCGGAGCTCCAGTTCGGGACGGACGCGCGGGGCGTCGGTGACCGACTTGAACAGGTGCAGCACCCAGCCCATGTCCGGTCCGGCCACGGCGTTGACGATCGCCGGCACGCCGAGCCGGGCGCCGGTGGGGGAGTCGGGGCGGGCGCCGGAGGGGGAGTCGGGCGGGGTGCCGGTGGGGGCGTCGGGTGTGGTGCCGGTGGTGGTGTCGGGCGAGTCGGGCGGGGTGGGTGAGTCGGCCGGGGTCGGGGCCGGTCCCGTGAACGCGCCCACCGCCACGCCCGCCACCGTGGCCAGCGGGGTCGGCCGCATGCTCATCCGGTTCAGGTACCGGCCGAGGCTCATCATCGCGCGCCGCCGGTCCCGGGCCGAGAGCGTGTCGATGCCCTCCACGGCACGTGCCAGGTCCGGGGCCGCCAGCGAGATCGCCGAGCGGACCCCGGGCTTCGCCCACAGGTCCAGCAGGCCGCGCAGATAGCGGGCCTCCCATCCGGCCGGGTCCGTGTCGGCCGGCTCCGCCCCGGCTGCCAGCAGGTTCGTCATTTCGCGGGTCGGCAGGGCCGGTGCGCGGAGCAGGAAGAAGTCCCGTGCGAGGTAGGTGCGGTCTCTCCCGGAGTCGCGGTCGCTGATCTCGGCGTTCCGACGGGTCACGCTCAGTCCTTAGCTGTGCTGGGGCAACGCTGTAATGCTGTTACGGGGTGCGGCGGTTTATGTCTCCGTCGCCGGGCGGTCGTGGTCCTGGTCCCGGTCCTGGTCCCGGTCAGGCGGGGGTGAGGAAGAAGACCTCGCCCCACCCCGTCGCCCGCGGTGCGAGAGCACCGCAGAGCGCGAGCAGCACACCGGCCGCGCCGTTGAGGAACCCCGGGTCGTCGGCGAACTCGCCGGGCCGGATCTCGTCCGCCACCACGTAGGGACGGGCCTCGTCCGCCAGCGACAGCACGGTCGACAGCGCGTCCTCGGCCATGGCCCGGAAAGAGGCCGAACCCGTCACCGCGTGGGCCCGCTGATAGACCGCCAGCAGTCCGGCGTGGCCGTGGCAGAGACTGGGAGAGAAGACGTTCCGCTCGGCCGGCGCCCAGTCCACCACCCGCTGGAGGGCCCCGACCGCGGTCGCTTCGAGACCGGTGTCGCCGAGCACCTTGGCGGCGCTCAGCAGGGCGATGCCGATGCCCGGAGCGCCGTAGCACCAGGCAGCGCGCGCCGCGTGCTGGCCGAGCGGGGCGACGGGCAGTCCGGTTCCCTCCTCGGCCCGGAGGAGGTTGGGCCAGGCGGCGCCGGGCACCTCGTCCGTGAGCCGGTTCTCCACCAGCCAGGACGTGGTCTGCTCCAGGCGTTCGACCGGGCCCGGACCGCCGATCCCGGCGGCGGCCGCGGCGCACAGGGCCGAGACGATGCCCGGCAGGCCGTGTGCGAAGCCCAGGTTGTACATCCCGTGCGGTGCCTGCTCCTCGTACCCCGGATAGGCCGGGTAGTAGTCCGGGGAGGTGAACCAGCCGAACCGCTGCCGGCCGTCCGGCCCGGTCACCCGCAGGAGATAGTCCGTCAGCCGCTCGGCGGCGGTACGGATCGGGTCGCCGGGCGAGGCGTCCAGGGCCGTGCAGAGCCGGACGGCCGCGGCCAGCTGACCAGCAGCGCCCGAGATGACGTCGAAGTCGGAGACCGGCAGGCCCGCCCCGGGCTCCAGCCGCCGCGCGGCCGTGATCTGTTCGCCGAGCCGGTCGGCGATCCGGCGCAGGGACGGCACGTAACGGCGGTCGTACGCCGAGAAGTCCAGAAGGACGGAGGCGAACCCCGCGGTGCCGGCGTAGAGACCGGCCCCGGTCAGCGGCTCTTCGGCGGTTGCCTGTGCGGAACGTCGGAGCAGGGCCTGCGCCGCGTCGATGAGCTTCGGCTCGTCCAGTGCCTTGCCGGCGTGCAGCAGCGCCAGCGCGATCCCCGGGTAGCCGTCGGCCAGGCTCGACCCGTGCGCCGCGGAAGCGTGGTCCACGGTCTTCTGCGACGTCTCCACGGCCACACCGGCGAACGCCGCCAGCCGGCCGGCCAGGGCGCGCGCCACCTCGGCGGTCCTCGCATCGAATTCCAGCACCGCCACCGCGGACTCCCCCCGATTCACAAGACTCTCGGTATCGCTCTCCGAACGGCGCGCCGAGGCCGGCTGCCGGCCGTTTTCCGGGAAGCCCCGACTTCCCGCGACTTCCCGGAAGGCTCCCGGCGCCGGACGGCACCGGGAGCTTCCTCTCTACGGGCGCACGCCCGTCAGGCCTATGGGCGCGAGCCCGTCAGGCGATCAGCAGACCCGCGGGTAGCCGACCGTGATCGGGCAACCGCAGGAAGCGTTGTCGCAGGACCAGCAGGTGCTGCCAATGCTTGCGAAGCCCTGCGCGGTGTCCTGGACCGGGGCGACGGCCACGCGGACATCAAGATCGAAATCCTGCTCCATGTTTACCTCCACTGTGAATTCATGAATTCCCGCTCCCCCGGCCGGGCTCCACTGAATTCCGTGCATGGGAGCGGCTGTAGGAGAGTTCTAGCACGCAGATTGATCATGCTGGCTGGTTTTGACGCCTCATTTCAGCCATGGATGATGTGGCGCAATTAACAAGATCACGGAAAGCGCTGATCAACTCGTAGTGGAATGGGTCAATCCGGCCACCAGGATGGCTGGTTCCTGCACCATTCAGTTGTCGATGAGTGCTGCGAGGTGTCCATCTTCCTCTGATAGTGGAGAGGTTGAGGGTTTTGGTGGATTTGCGGCGATCGCCGGTGAATGGGCTGGCTTGATCGATGTGCTGCGGGTTGCTCGTCGGTCGATGGCCAAGCCGAAATCAGCCATGTGATCGGCTGTATAAACGGGGGGAGGATTTCGCAGTGCAGACATTCCCTGGCCGCGAATCCGGGTTGTCACAGGGAAATGGAAGAAACGTCGGCGCGCGTGCCGAAGAGATGGGCACCCCGGTGGGAGTTGGGCGGATGCGGGCCGGGGTTCGCCGGAGCCCCGCGGTACGAGCCGGGTCGGCAGCTCCACGCGGCGGGCGCGGCGTCCTTCGCTCCCTCCAGAGGCCGGAAGAGCAGCCTTGCCGCGGTGCGGCCGAGGCGGGCGGGCCCTGGGTGACAACCGTGACGGCGCGGGAGAGCGGGTAGGTAGGCTCGAAGCGCGAAGTCGTCGAAGCCTACGAGGGCCCCCGGTTGGCCCAGTTTGGCGTGACCCGGACGGCCGTCATCGCGTCGGCGACGGTGTCGTCGCCGACGTCCTCGCCCCAGCGACCGGACAGAACACCTAGCTCGCCGGCGGGTCTGTGGGGTCGGCCTTGCCGGGCGGGCGGTTGAAGATGATCTCGCTGGCGCGGGCGCGAACCTGGACGGGGGTGCGGCCGGGGTGGTCGGCGGCGAGGAAGTGGCTGCCGATTGCCATGCAGAAGGCGAGCAGGCTGCGGGCCTCGACCTCGTCGGGGTCTGTGTACAGAGTGCTGAGTGCGTCGCGCAGCAGCTGCATGCGCCGGTTGTCCACGCGGCGCAGGCGGTCGGCGACAGCCTGGTCGCGGCGGGCCCAGTCGCGGATGGCCAGGTCCATGGGCAGCAGGCGGTCGCTGGAGAAGGTGAGTTGCCCGGCCAGCCGGATCTTGTCCAGAGCGTCGCCGCTCTCGTGCTCGATCCGGTCGAGGACGTCGTCGACGCTCTCTCGTTCCCAGACGTCGAGCATCTCCGTCAACAGTGCGTCACGGTTGGCGAAGTAGCCGTAGAACCCGCCCCTGGTGACGCCCAGCGCCTTGGCCAGGGCATCGACGCGCACCGCGTCCACGCCGCCCAGGGCCAGCGCCCGCAGTCCCTCCTCAACCCATGTCCCGCGCGGTGTGCGCAGCTTGCCCATCGTGTGATACACCTCGCGCTTCCGTTGGTTGTGCATAGCTGTATAACGGGTCTAGCCTCAACTTGTACATGACTGTATAACGAGAATCGGATGGCCGTACACGGGGCGGACTCTCCTGTTCCGGTATCTGATCGTCCACCGGCCGACTCCGCAGTGAGAACGGAGAAATCAGATGGTTAAGTGGGCAGGCTGGATCATCACGCTCGCTGGAATCGTGCACACGCTGGGCAGCCTCGTCGAAGCAGCCCCGGACCACGCTGGAACATGGTTCAACGGAGGCTGGAACTTGGGGGACTACCCCGAGATGAGCGACGCCACCGTCGCGTGGTGGTATTCGGTGTACAGCTTCGGACCGCCGCTTCTCCTGATCGGCCTGACCGTGCTGTGGCTGGACCGCCGCGGTATGACGCCGCCACTGTTCATCGCGTGGGCCATGGTGGCGTGGGTCGTCGTCGGCTTCGTGGTCGACGGGCCCTCACCCTTGCTGGTCCTCCTGGCCGCGGCCGGCCTGTTGGTGGCCGGTGCCCGGCGCACCAGGCGCCGCGAGAACGCGTCGCCCCAGGCCGACACAGCTTCTGGGGCGCGCGTCGAGCCGTGATCACTTTGCGGGAATCGCCCTGGCGGGCGATGTACCGCGCGAGCGCCCGCACACCCCGCTCGAACTCGCGGCGACGCACGAACGGGTGAGGTGCGGCATGTCGCCTTGGCTTCGAGGGAAGCCCTGCGACGACCGGGGGGTACTCATGCGCCGTATTGCCGCAGCAGCTCTCGGGGGCCTCGCATTCCTCGGTCTCCTTGCCACACCGGCCATTGCCGTGCCGGACCCAGTGGCGACCGTCGACTGTGCCGTTCAAGAAGTCACGGGTCTCGTCGACCTGGCCAACCCCGGAGTCCCCACCGAGATCCCAGGCACTGGCTGTCTGGCGCCTTGAGCTGTCCGAGCGGGTCCGTGGCCCCGTCGTCGTCCCATCTGACGGCATAGCTGTCTCCGCGGCCGATCATGACCTCGGGGCGGTGGACTCAGCAGCTGACCTTGGCGGTGACAGACACCGTTGCCGCCAAGGTTTCCGGAGGAGTGCGTCATCCACGGCCGTTCATGATCGCGAGCGTGGTGCCCCTCCGTGGCTCTGGCACGGAATGGATGCTGTTGGTTGATCTTTGCTGGTCAGCGCCTGGCTGGTTGGGGGCTGGCCAGTTGGTCTGGCTTGTGCTGTCGCGGGGAAGGGGGAGCGAGCGGGCGTCGGGGACGGGTCGCGCTCGATGACGCGGACTGCGAGAGGATCGACGCGGATGCCTCCAGGCCCTCACCCACGCGATCGCCGGCGGCGTCTGTGACGCCGTGCTGTCAGCCGTGCAGGGCGGCGTGGCGGCGCTGGTCACGGGCCTGGTACGGGCCGATGTGACGTGCCGAGCGCCAGCGGCTGACGTGTCCTTCACCGCAGCGCGGGCTTGCGCCAGTGTGAACATAGGGTGCCTTCGTGTTCCTTCTCCGTACCCGCGCCGCTTGCGCTGCCATGGTCCTGTCCACATTCCTTGTCACAGCCTGTTCTGTCACAGGAACGGACCAGGGCGACGACCCCCAGGAAACCACGCACCCCACTACCGAGGGCCCGGACGCCGATGCCCCGGCGAACGTGCGGCGACCGAACCCAGACGCCGTCTTCGACTACCAACTCGGCGGCGCGTACCCGCCTGCCGGCAAGGTGCGGGCCGTCTCCCGTGACCGTGAGACCAAACCTGCCGACGGCCTTTACAACATTTGCTACGTCAACGCCTTCCAGACACAACCCGGCGAAGCCGTCAGCTGGTGGAAGAATAAGCATCCGGACCTGCTCCTGAAGAACGACGATGGCCACCTGATCGTCGACAAGGACTGGGACGAACCCCTCCTGGACATCTCGACCCCGGCCAAGCGTGAGGCCCTGATGAACATCATCGGCCCATGGATCGACGGCTGCGCCACGGCGCATTACGACGCGGTGGAACCGGACAACCTCGACTCCTACCAGCGCTCCGACGGCAAGCTCACCTCCCAGCACGCGGTCGCCTTCGCTCGTCTCCTGGCCGCCCGCGCACACAAGCGGAACCTGGCCATCGCCCAGAAGAACACCACTGACCTGCTTCCCCAGCACACGCGCATCGGGTTCGACTTCGCCGTCGTCGAAGAATGCGGACGCTACAAGGAATGCCCCGAATTCAGCCGCGCCTACGGCGCCAGGGTCTTCGACATCGAGTACGGGAGGAAGGACTTCACCGCCGCTTGCCGGGCGTGGGGGAAAGAGTTGTCCATCACCCTGCGCGATCGGGAAGTCAACCCTGCCGGTAAGCACGGCTACGTGTACGAGTCCTGCTGAACGCCTTCCGATACGGTGCCGCCGCAGGGGATGCTGCCCCCGGTCACGTACTGAGCCACCCGGTCCCCGAATGACCAGTCGGCCGAGCTGTTCTCGCTGCTGCTCGGCCACCGCACGGCGCTGCGCCTCCCGCGTTCCGGTTCCGGCTGGCGGTCGGTTGTTGCCCGGGGCGCCCACACCGCCCGCCCCGTGCACGCGACCGTGGCCCGCACCTCGACCCCGACCGGCCCCGCCGTACTCTGCCCTGATAGAAAGCCAGGAGGAGCGGCTGCTTCAGGTCCGGCTCGCATGCCCGGACATCGCCCGCGCCTGCGACCTCGGAGAAGGCCGAGATCGTGGCACGGCTGCGCCAGGTGCTCACAGCTGCGAGACCGTGATCCCCTGCTGTTCCGCCGTGCCTTACAGGTATCCGAGGGGTCGTCAGGCACGTACGGCATATTCGTGACGTACGGCCCAACCCCCAACTTCATTGGTCGGGTCGCCTGGGGCGTCTCAGCCCCGGGCGACCCGACCAGTGTCGAAGGCGGGCCGTCAGCCCGGGAACCTGCGACGCCGGGAACGAGGAGAACGCGTCGGGTCAGCCCGTGACAGTACCGGCCGGGTCCTTCGCCTGCCGCACGGGACCATCCGAGAGGTCGGATGCGTGATCTGCGGCCCACTGTGCCAGCGTGCGGCCCGGCCTGCCGAGGACTCGTTCGACGTCGGGCCGAACCTCGGGCGGCTCTTGCGCGTACTCGGCCTGGTAGCCCAGCAGGTATTCGGCGATGTCCCACGGCATCCCGGCCGTGATGTATGCGGCGCGGGCCTGGCCGTACGTCAACGGCTCGAAGCTCAGCGGCCTGCCCAGGCCCTGGGCGATCGCCGCGGCCTGCTCCCGGTGCGTGAGCTGCTGTGGCCCGCTCAGCGAGTACGCGTGCCCGGCGTGGCCGTCTGAAAGGAGCGCGGCGGCGGCCACTTCGGCGATGTCCGCCTCGTGGACGGGGACACCGAGCGCGTCGGGGAAGGCGCTGCGCACCATGCTCTCCGCGCGGATCGATGCGCCCCACATGTCCAGCTTGTTGCTGGCGAACTCGCCCGGCCGAATGTGCGTCCATTCCAGACCTGAGGCTTCGATGACCTCCTCGACGTCGCGCAGCATTTCGTAGCTGCCCGGCCGCCGTACGGTGACGGCGAGGCCGGAGAGATCGACGATGCGCCTGACCCCCGCGCCCGCGGCGAGCTCCATGAAGGCGCGGGCCTGCTGTATCGCACGTTGCGGGTCGAGTGCTCCGGACAAGTAGTAGACGCCATCCACTCCGTCGAGTGCCGTCGCGGCTCCGGTGAGTTCGGTGAGGCTGCCTGCCACCACCTCGACGGCATCGGGAAGTTGAGCTTCTTCCGGGTTCCTGGTCAGGGCCCGCACTCGCTGTCCGGCCTCGAGCAGTCGGTCGACCAGGACGCGGCCGACCGTTCCCGTCGCTCCCGTTACGAGAATGGTCATGGATTCCCCTTCGTGGTGGGTGCCGAACTCGTCGGCGGGCGGCCGACGATAGGCCCGCCTGGCTCTTGTGCGCACATCTCATTTGGCGGATCAGCAGGGTGGCCCATCACGGGTGCGTACGATCATGGGAATGGAGGCACTCGCTCAGCGCCTGGTCCCCGACGAGATGTGGGCGGCGGCTCGTCCGCTCCTGCCCGCCCTGCCGCTGCGGCCCCAGGGCGGTGGCAGGGCCGCGGCTGACGCGCGCAGGGTCATGGTCGCCGTCGTCTACGTGGTCACCAGCGGCTGTGCGTGGCAGCAGCTGCCCTCCGCGTTCGGGGTCAGCGTACCTACGGCCCACCGCTGGTTCACCCGCTGGAGCGGTGCGAATCTGTGGCAGAACCTGAGCGAGGCGACGTCCCACGCCCCGGCGCTCGCCGCCTGGACCAGGACGATCCACGAGTGTGCAGCACGCCGCGTCTACCGCTGAGGAACTCACCAAACGAGACATGGCGCCGCTTCCGGCGCCCGTCACGGGCGGACCAGCTTGCAGTACCTACGCGCCAGCACCACATGGCCCGGCGTCGCACCAGCCGGGTGCCCGTTCAGCGGTTCGGCGCCGCCCAGGAACCGTTGAGGTCGGTCTGGGATGCCCGGGCGTCGTTGAGGCAGGCGTGATGATGGGCGCGTACGGCGTGCAGCCAGGACCGTAGGGCGGGGTGGCCCTTGGTGCCGGACAGGCGCAGGGCGCCGTCGGCGAGATCAAGGGTGCGGCGGTAGTGCCCTTGATAAGCAAGGATCCGGCTCATCTGCCCGATCAGGTCGCCTGCGTAGCGGGCGTGGCTGGCGGCGTCGCGGTAGTACGCGGCGGCGTTCTCCGCCATGCCGAGGTCGTAGGTGAGGAAGCCGACGAAGCCTCCGGGGTCAGGCGAGCGCGGCCACATCCCCTGCGACGGAGGCGGGCACGGTGCCCGCTCCGTCCAAGCGGGACGCGAGCTGGGTGCGGCGCGTCACGCCGAGCTTGCGGTAGGCGTTGGTGAGGTGGGTCTCCACGGTGCGGCGGGCCAGGTGGAGCGCCGCGCCGATCTCGGTGTTCGTCTGGCCCGTGGCCGCGAGCTCGACGATGCGCCGTTCCGCGCCGGTGAGTGCGGCACTGCCCGTCGTGACCCGGTTGGCCCGCCGGGCGCCCCCGGTTCGCAGGGCGTTCTCGGTGGCGCGTAGCAGGCGTCCGGCAGGGTCGGGGGCGAGGAGCCGCAGCGCCAGGGTGTGGGCCTCGTACAGGTCGTCGCGGCCCTTGCGGCCGTTCCCGGCCGCGATCCGGGCGCGTCCCAGGTCGAGCAGGGTTTCGATGAGTTCCACGGGTGCCGGTGCCTGCCTCAGTACGGCCACGGCCTCGTGCAACGAGTCCAGCCCCCGGCGGCAGCCCATGGCCACGCCATGCGCCCGCAGCGCCCGGCCGACCGCACGGGGAGTCCCCCAGGTCCGCGCGTGGCGCAGTTCCTCCTCGGCGAGGTCCAGAGCTCTCGCCGGCTGTCCGAGCCCGACCAGGGCGAGGGCGGCGCCGGACCGCCAGGGGGTGGCCACAGGGCTGACGAAGTCGCGGGCGCTCTGCCCACGGCCGCAGGACAGGTAGTCGTCGAGGGCGTCCTGCCAACTCCCGTCGGCCGCATGCATGACGGCCCTGGCGTAGCGCAGTTCGTTCCACTCCCAGGAGCTGTCGGCACTCACCTCGTCGAGGGCCGCCACCAGCCGCCGGGCATGGGTGCGATGGCCGAGCTCATGGTGGGCGAGCGCCACCATGGACACCACGTGGGGCATACGGATCCCCTGCCCGGCGCAGGCGTCCAGGAGCGGGGCGTTCTCGGCGATCACCCGCCGGAAGTCGCCGGCCCACAGGGCCGCCTCGGCCCGCACGCTGATCAGGCACTGGCGGCCGATGTCCGTCAGGTCCGGGAGCGCGGGCGGCGCGGGGAGGCACTCGTCGGTGAGCGCCCGTGCCTCGTCCAGCCGGTCGGCCCACTGCAGCAAGGTGGCCGCGCTGCCCAGCCAGGCGGTACGGATCCGGGAGTCCACCGGTGCTTTCAGGCGTGGCAGCACACGGGTGAGGACCTCGGCGGCGGACAGCCGGCCGGCCCCGGCCTCGTACTCGGTGACCAGGCCGCAGGCGAGGGGTTCGATGGTGAGCGGGGCCGTCGCTGCCAGCTCCCGCATGCGGGCGACGGCATTGCGCCAGGCGACCGCGTCATGGGACGCCATGACGGCGGCGGTGGTCTGCAGTACGTGGACGACTTCGTCGTCGCCGAGAGCGCTGCCCACGTGACGCATGACCTGCATGGCGGTGTCCGTACGGCCCCGGGCGACGAGCGCCGCGCCGAGGGCGGGCGCGACGGCCGCGCGTTCGTGGTCGTCGGCGTTCAGCTCCAGGGCCGCGCGCAGCCTGCGGATGCCGGCGTCGGCGCTCAGGGGCAGTTCCAGGGCGGCCAGGCGCAGGGCGAGCCCGGCGCGGCGGCCGGGGGAGAGCGGGGCGGTGAGGGCGTGGCGCAGGAGGGCGGTGGCCTCGTCGGTCCGGCCGTCGCGTACGGCGTCCTCGGCCGCGTCCTCGAGGGACTGTGTCATCCACTCCTCACCGGGCCGGTCGATGTGGAGCAGATGAGCGGCGACGTGGGCGGCGGGCGCGCCGTGCTCGTCGAGCAGGCGGGCGATACGGCGGCGCAGTGCGTCCAGTTCGGCCGGGTCGGCGGCCGCGAGGACGGCTTCGCGGGCCAGGGGGTGGGAGAGGAGAGGACAGGGGGCGGACGTGCCCGCGGGGCCGAGGCCGGCGGCCTCGTGGAGCAGTGCTCCACCGAGCGCCGCGGGGCCGTCCCCGGCGACGGCGAGCGCCAGGGCGACGCGGCGCGACCGCGGGGTGGCCCGGGCCCGTAACCAGTGGCCGATCGCGTTGCGGTAGCGGCGTCCGGCCAGGTCGGACAGCCGGCCGGGCGGCGGTCCTTCGCGGAGGTCGGCGAGGAGGGCGTGCACGAGTGCGGGATTGCCGGCGCTCGCCTGGACGCACAGCTCGGCCCGGTCGGTGTCGTGCCCCCGGGTGTCTGTCGGGCCGCCGGTGTGCGCGAGGCGGGCAACGGCGGCGGGGCCGAGCGGGCGGAGCGGCACGGACGTACCCGTCGCACCGGGTAGTGAGGTGACAGCCTTCTCATGGCACTCGGTGAGGACCAGCAGCACGGGCAGTCCCGCCAGTCGGCGGGCCAGGTAGCCGATCCAGCGGCGTGACACCGGGTCGGCGTCGTGCAGGTCGTCGACGGCCAGGAGCACGGGCCGCCGACCGGCGGTCCGGGCCAGGGCGGTCACGAGACGGTGGAAGGTCCGCTGTTCCTCTTCAGCCGGCGGGGCCGTGAAGGGGATGTCGTCGGCTTCGGCCCCGCCCTCGCCCTCGCCCTCGGCCCCGCCCCCGCCCTCGCCCTCGGCTTCGGAGAAGATCTGGCGGACGAGGGCGAAGGGGAACTCCGATTCCTCCGGCGAGCAGCGCGCGTGCAAGACCCGCATGCCCCCGTCCGTCGCCTCCCGCCGTACCACTTCGTCCAGCAGGGCGGTGCGGCCCATGCCCGTAGCCGCACCGAACAACACCCAGCGGCCGTTGCCGGACCGTGCGGATTCGCCGGCCTTCGCCGCCTCCGCCAATGCCTCGTCGCGTTCGAGAAGCTCGTTCCCCACGCCCAACCCTTCACCTCGGTGTGTGCGACGTCGTTCGACGCCCCCGAGATGAATGACGGCAGGAAGAATGATCGGGAACATTACGTTCCAGCCACACTTGCCTGATTTGAGGGACAAGCGCCGCCGAGTCAGTCGGCCGCGGTCGTGGCGCAGGCGAGGTGTCCCCAGCCGTCGGGGTTCTTCGTGATCGTCTCGCCCTTCGCGTACGTCTTCCCGCAGCGGCAACGCCCGGGAAACCTCGCCTTGAGCGAACCCTTCGCCCGGCCGCTCGACGGGCGCCGCGCCCCCGCCCCCGCCGTCGAGGAGGGCTTACGGGCGCGCCCGCCGGCCCTGGGCCCGGCCGTCGCCCCGGGTTCCGGATCCGGCAGGGCGGATCCGAAGGAGGTGCCCGCCGCCTGCTGGGTACGGGCGGTGTGGCTCGCGGCCGCGTCGGCGGCGGCGTTGAGGGGGTCGCCGTCGACCTGGTGGGCCGGTACGTACACGAACTCGACCGTACGACCGGTCAGCAGCTCGTCGATCCGGATCACGAGCGGCTGGTTGGCCACCGGGGTGCCGGCGGCCGTCTTCCACCCCTTCCTCTTCCAGCCCGGCAGCCATGTCGTCACGGCCTTCATCGCGTACTGGGAGTCCATCCGCACCTGCAGGGGTACGGCCGGGTCGGTGGACTCCAACAGCTCCTGGAGAGCGGTGAGTTCGGCGACGTTGTTCGTCGCGGTGCCCAGTGGTCCGGCCTGCCAGCGGTGCACCTCGCCGGTGTCGTCACCGATGACCCATGCCCAGGCGGCGGGCCCGGGATTGCCCTTGGACGCGCCGTCACACGCGGCGATGATCTGTTCGTGCATCCCACCATGGTGCCAGCCATCCGCCATTCCCCTTGCCCAGAGCCCGGAACCACCTGTCCCACCGAGCCATCTGTTTGATCAACGGGGACTCGGCACAGCGCACACGATCACGCACACGATCACGCGCACGACTACGCACACGACTACGCACATACAAAGGATCGGCATGGCCATCAGCAGGCGCACACTCCTGGCAGCGGGTACCGGACTGGCGGCGACCGCCGCCTGGGGCGCCACGACGACGACCGGCACGGCGGGGGCCGCGGCCAGGAAGGCCGGCGGGAGCGACTGGACCGCCCTCGGCCGAGGCCTGGCCGGCGGCCTCGTACGCCCCGGCGACGCCGACTACACCGCCGCCCGCCAGCTCTACAACACGCGCTTCGACGCGCTGCGCCCGGCCGCGATCGCCTACGTCGCCGGCACCCCGGACATCACCGAAGTCCTGGCCTTCGCCCGCCGGTTCTCCATACCCGTCTCCATCCGCAACGGCGGCCACAGCTACGCCGGCTGGTCCAGCGGAAACGACCGGCTCGTCATCGACGTCTCCCGGCTCAAGAGCATTCGCACACCGTCCGCGTCCAGCGCCGTCATCGGCGCCGGTGCCAAGCTCATCGACGTCTATACGGATCTGGCCGCGCACGGCGTGACCATCCCGGCCGGGTCCTGCCCCACTGTCGGCGTCTCCGGGCTCACCCTGGGCGGCGGGCACGGCGTCCTCTCCCGCGCCTACGGCCTCACCTGCGACAACCTCACCGGCGCCACCCTCGTCACCGCCGACGGCAGGACCGTCGACTGTGACGCCACCCGCGAAGCCGACCTGTTCTGGGCCCTGCGCGGCGCCGGTAACGGCAACTTCGGCGTCGTCACCGAGCTCCGCTTCCGTACCCGTACCGTCGGCGAGGGAGTGACCGGATATGTGTCCTTCCCCTGGTCCAAGGCCGCGGCCGTCGTGCGGGCCTGGCAGGAGTGGGGTCCGGGCCGGCCGGACGAGATCTGGTCCGCGTGCGACCTGTCGGTCGCGGCGGGCGGCACCCCCCGGATATCCGTGGCCGCGTTCTCGATCGGCTCGCAGCAGGACCTGGCGAACGCCTACGACGAGCTGATCGGCAAGGTCGCCAAGGCGAGCGGCGGCGGCACCGGCATCGGCACCGTCCGCCTGCGCCGCCACTCCTACCTCGACACGGTCCGCGCCTACGCCGGCTGCGGCGACAAGTCCACCGCACAATGTCACCTCCCGGGCACCACACCCGGCCGCGAGTCCTCCGGAAAGCTGGAGCGCGAGACGTACGCGGCGCGCTCCGACTTCTTCGACCGCTCCCTGGACGCCACGGGCACCCGGACACTGCTCGATCAGCTGGAACGCTTCGGACGCGAAGTCAAGGGCGGCGGCGCCTCGGTGCAGCTGACCGCCCTCGGTGGCGCGGTCAACCGCGTGAAACCGCTGGAAACGGCCTTCGTGCACCGGCGCTCACGCGTGCTGGCCCAGTACCTGACGTCGTGGGCGGCGGGCGGGCCGGGCACCGCGCAGACCGCCTGGCTGGACGGCGCGCACGCGGCGATGCGCCGCCACGCCTCGGGAGCCGCCTACCAGAACTACACGGACGCGGGCCTGAAGGACTGGCGCAGGGCCTACTACGGGGACGCGGCGGAGCGGCTGATGAAGCTGAAGCGGCGATACGACCCGAAGCGCGTCTTCGACTTCCCTCAGGCGCTGTGACTGAGCGTTTCGACTGGCTTCGAAGTGCATCCTGGGACAGGGGAAGCCTCTGTCGACAGCCCCTCCAGCCGCCGCTTGACGAACCGGCCCCGGCAGCGATGGCATCACTGGCCTCACCCCCCTCCGGAGAGGTCACGATTCGTTCGCTTCGGCACCCTTGCCCGGATCGGACCGCACGCAGAGGGAGATCGTGGTGGGAGGCTCCGAGTCCCCATGGCCGACCTTCAGCACCACCCGGTCCTCCTCCCGGCCGGCCCGCAGCGCGGGGAGCGCGGCCCGGCCCCGGGCGTCCGTGGTCAGGAGGGTCTCTGTCGTTCCGTCGCTGAACGTCGTGCCTCCGTCGGAGACCACACGGCAGGTGAGCGGCACGCCGGGGATGGGCAGGCCGTTGCTGATGTACTGAACCACGCCCGACATTCCGGTGCGCTGCCCCGGCGCTGCCTCCGTCACCAGTTGGGACACGAACTGGGTTTTCCCGCAGGGACTTTCGGGGTCATCGGGAATCGGGTACTGCCCGATCGACTTGTTGGTCGGGTTGGTGTACCAGACCCATTTGCCGTTCTTGTCCACGCACAGCCCCATGGCGTCGCCGCCGTTCGGTAGGGACGGGCCCGGGAGCTCGGTAATGCTCTTGTCCGTACGGAAGCGTGAGATCCCATTGCTGGTCGCTACCCAGAGATTTCCGTCCGTGCCCAGCATCATTTGTCGAGGCGCGCCGAATCCGGCGATGAACCGCTGCGTCCAGCTGCGGAGGGCTGTGTCGTACCGACAGATCTGGCTTGGTTTTTCGGTGCCTACCCATACCGCGTCCCCATTGGGGCTGGCGACGACATGAACCGGCTTCTGGCTGCTTCCCCCGGGGAGCGGAATGGGCTGAGGCTGCTCGTCCTCGGCGGGGGTAAACCTGTAAAGGCTGTTCGTCTTCCGCGGGTAATCTCCCGCGCTGGCCTGACCCGTCAGCCAATAGGTGAAATCGCCGGGTGATTTCGCGCTCGCCGGAGCGGTGACGGCCACGGACCAGAGCCAGGTGTCGTAGACGGGGTTCTGCTGGGCGTCCGGAAACGGATACGTGTTGGGAGTGCCGGACTCGTCTTCCGCGTCGCAATATCCGACCACAGTATGCAGGGGCTCGGCGAACATGATCCAATAGGAATACACGGGTGTGCCGGCGGCGCCCGTATCGATCAGGAGCCACGTGAGGGTCTGAACCCAGGAGTCATAGGCAAGCTTGACCCCGGTGAGTCGCCTCTGGTCCACGATGTCGTATTGGACGACGGAGTCTCCGGCCCAATCGGAGACGCAGGTGAACCATACGGCCTTCTTCCCGTCCGTTCGACTCGGGCGGGGGTCCGGAATGATTCCGATGCAGGGGGTGGGGACTTCGTCGGTGACCGCGAGTTGGTTGGCAAGGCTTGTCGGATTCACCTGGACGAGCCCGGTCCACTCGGTCGTCACCCAAAGGTATCCATCCGGTCCGACGGTGACGAACTGCGGATCAGCGGTGCCATTGAGGAGTGGGTATTCCACGGGTTCGCCAGTGCCCGGCATTCTGGACCACTCCTTCGATATGCCGCTCAAGAGTGAAGTGTCTACTGTCGGCCCGGCATGGCTGCCGCGCAAGTGGCCGTTGGGAGATTGGCTTGAACGCACGCCGTGAGGTGCGCGTTCCGGTATTTCTCAGGTGGCTGGTGTTCGGTGTTGGTGAAATGATTCCTCCGCGCCTTTGCGGCCCTCTGTGTGGCATATCTATTACACATGCTGCTGTGAATGTTGTGTCAGAGTACGGCTCCGGGTGTGTGTGACGTGCATGGGCGTAGCTGTCCAGCCAGAGCGAGCAGGGGACATGGGGAGGGGGCAAGCGCCTCGGTGCCGCGCTCCATGGCACGCTGACCGGACACAGACCCAGGCGGACTGCGGACAGCTAACGGCCGGACCGTACGCCCGGCGGGCAGGCTCAGGCGCCTGCCGCTGAGGATCACCACGCCGGTCCAGCGGGTCACATCCCCGGCGCGTTCCCTGGCGTCCTGCCGGCCCCACTGCGACGCGGCCAGGGTGACGGCCCAGAAGAGGCAGATGCCCACGGCCAGACCGGCCGGCGACGAAACCCTGGCGGCCGGGGCCGACGGCCGCATCCAGGTCAGGCCGGCCACGCAGTTGGCCGTCCACGCCGAGCCGGCCAACGCCGTACCCGCGCGCGCATGACCCGGAATCGTCATCCCCGTCGAACGTGACGGTCAGCGTCGCGCACGGCGCCGCGGCAACGGTGGCATTCCCTGAGACTGCCGGGCTCGTCCAGCCCAGGCGGGAGAGGCGCTACAGACCACCTGCGGCAACCTGATTCAGATCGCAACACAGCCGCAGTAGGCAGTCAGCCTTGCGCGAGGCCGGGCCCTGACAGGCCGGGCGGTTCTCCGTCCTGGCCCATGGGGACGGAACGAGGACACGTTCGCGGCCCCTCAGTCGAGACAGAACTCGTTGCCCTCGATGTCCTGCATCACGATGCACGACTCGTACACTCCATCGGCACGCAGTAGTCGCACGCGTACCGCGCCGAGCGCGACCAGTCGTGCGCACTCGGCCTCGAGTGTGGCGAGGCGCTCTTCACCGACGAGCCCGGTACCGACCCGTACGTCAAGATGCAGCCGATTCTTGACGACCTTGCCTTCGGGAACGCGCTGGAAGAACAGTCGCGGGCCCACACCTGAGGGATCGATGCAGGCGAACGCTGAGCCCTGACGCTCAGGCGGCAGCGAGCGATCGAAGTCGTCCCAAGTAGCAAACCCCTCCGGTGGTGGCGGTACGACGTACCCCAACACCTCACACCAGAAACGAGCGACGCGCTCAGGTTCTGCGCAGTCGAAGGTGACTTGGAAGTGCTTGACCGATGCCATCGGTCCACCATAGTGGCGTGTGCTGTTCACCGATGCGCGAGTCGCCGGTGACCTCGGCGGTCTTGTACTGGGGGAGGGGCAAGGGTGCGATGCCGTCGTCGGCATCAGGACGCGTGAGGTCGCTGGAGTCCCTGGAGGAGGAGGGCGATCAGGCGTCGGGGGTCGTAGCGGGGGTCGTTGTCGCGTCCGATGCAGAGGTTGCCGATGCCGCGCATCAGCTCGTACGGCTGCGTGCCGGGCCTGATGTCGTCGGCTTCGACCGCGGCGTCGAGGAGTTGGGCGCAGACGGGCAGCAGGCGATCGAGGAAGTGGGCGTGCAGCGCGGCGAAGCGGTCGTTGTCCGACTGCAGGGCGTCGGCGAGTCCGTGCTTGGTGACCAGGAAGTCGACGAAGAGGTCGATCCACTGGCGCAGTGCGTCGAGCGGGGAGTCGGCACTGGCCAGCAGACGGGGGCCGGCCTCGGCGCATGCCTCGATCTGGTGGTGGTAGACGGCGGTGACGAGATCCGCCCGGGTGGGGAAGTGGCGGTAGATCGTGGCCATCCCGACGCCTGCCTGGGCCGCGATCTGGCGGATCGGTGCGTCGACGCCGGAGGTGACGAAGACCTCGGCGGCGGCGGTGAGTACCGTCTGCCGGTTGCGCTGGGCGTCGGCCCGCTTGCTCCGGGACGGTGACTGCCCTGCGGGGCCCTCGGTGGCCATCACGTTCTCCTTCGATACCACTTGTTCGATACCACTTGACAAAACGGAGCGCCGCTCCGGATATTAAATGGAGCAGTGTTCCGTTTCAGCTTAGCCGAACGGGGCGCTCCCGACCGTCTTGTCCGCCCGCCCGCCGCAGGAGACCGGCGGGCGGCAGACGCCACCGAAGGGGAACCCACATCGTGAGCACATACACCGCCACCTCCACCAGCGCCGACGCCTTGGGCACGCCCTCCCCGGTCCTGTCCTTAAGCCCCGTAGTCCTCTCCGTGCCCGGACGCCCCGTGGACCTCCACGTGCGCGTCTCCGCACCCGCGACCGGAACCGGCCTCCCCGTCATCCTCCTCTCCCACGGCCACGGCCCCTCGAACAACCTCTCCTCGCTCAACGGCTACGCACCGCTCGCCAACTTCTGGGCGGCACACGGCTTCGTCGTCGTCCAGCCCACCCACCTCACCTCCAGGACACTGAGCCACCTGGTCGCCGACGCCACCGGGGCACCCTTCTTCTGGCGCTCCCGCGCCGAGGACATGACACACATCCTCGACCGGCTCGACGTGCTCGAGAACGCCGTGCCGCAGCTCGCCGGACGGATCGACCACACCAAGGTCGCGCTCGCCGGGCACTCGCTCGGCGGCTTCACCGCCGCCCTCCTGCTGGGCGCCGGGCTCACCGACCCCGACACAGGGAACGTGGTGCACCTCGTCGAGCCCCGGATCAAGGCGGGCGTACTCCTCGCCGCGCCCGGCAGGGGCGGCGACGTCCTCAACGGGCCCATGGCCGAGCAATGGCCCATCATCGGGGCCGTCGACTTCTCCACCATGACTGCCCCCGCGCTGGTCGTCGCCGGCGACAAGGACGACTCCCGGCACTTCACGGACATGGGGCCGGACTGGCACGCCGACCCCTACACCCTCGCCCCCGGCCCCAAGACCCTGCTCACCCTTTTCGACGCGGAGCACGGACTCGGTGGGATCGCCGGATACGACGCCGCCGAGACCACTGACGAGAACCCCGAGCGAGTTGCCGCCCTCGCCCGGCTCACCGCGGCCTACCTCCACACCCGGCTCCACCCCGGCGCCCCCACATGGCAGGCCGCGTGCGAGGCACTGACGACCGGCCCCGACCCGGTAGGGCGAGTCGAATCCAAGTAGCTGCGGAGTTCCTGAAGTGTCCAGGTTCGACTCACCTTGAGCCTTCGGCAGGCTTGTCCCAAACGAGCGAGTATCGCCACAGCAGGTGGCGGCGGAAGCGGCACCCGGGCAGGAGGCGTGTCGCCTCTTGGCGCACCTCGCCCCATGCCATGGTGGGCAATTGGATCGGCATATCGTCCGGGTCGGTCTTGCCTCCGTGACGGAGGGCGTTCAGCCGGGCTGCCGGGACGCCGACGCCACTGGTGATCCAGTCCAGCGGAGTCTTGTTGCGGGCAAGGCCGATGATCGCCAGGCGTCCGCCCGGCGCGAGCAGGCGGACCATGGCTTTGATCGCCTTCGAGAACTCGACGTGATGGACTACCGCTACGGCACTGACGAAGTCGTATCGACCCTCCATAAGCAGGCCATGCGAGTCGTCGAGGAAGTCGGCCTCCGTGAAGGTCGCATTGCGTAAATGCGAGCTGCGCTCCCGGGCAAGCCGGATCATCTCGCTGGAGCTGTCCACTCCGGTCACGGTGCGGACGTGGTGAGCCAGTTTGCGCGCCAGCAGTCCCTCACCGCATCCGATGTCCAGGGCCGTGCTGCACGCGTCGGGCACCGCCCCGAGGACGAGCGGGTGATAGTGCACGTTGTGGTTCCAGTAGTCCATCGCATCACCGTAGTCACCGGGATGGCGTGGCAGCGTGCCCTGGTTGGCGAGCGCGTGGTCAGAACCAGTGCAGGCAGTGCGGGGCACGGTCGGCGCGGAAGAGGGCGTCGGCGAGGGGGGCCGCGTCCTGGCGGTGGGCTCGGATGTGGCCGGCTCGTACGAGCGTGCTCGGGGCGGTGCCGCCGAGGTGGACCGAGCCCAGGTCGCGCACGTCCAGGGACAGGTCGGGCTCCCGGTCCGTGGGGACGCAGTCGGCCTTGCCGTCCCGGACGGTCAGCAGGTAGCGGCCGCGCTCGCCGAGGAACGGGTCCTCGACGTCGAGGACGAGCTCGCCGTCGGTGAACCAGCCGCGCGCGGTCAGCGCACGCGGGACGTCCAACAGCCGCACCCAGAGCCAGTCGGTGTCGCCGCTCACCTCGCCGGCGCGGAAGTCCGCGAGCTGCCAGCGCAGCGGGTGCTCGGGCGGGACGTGCTTGAACACGACCTGAGAGACCAGATCGTGTCCGAGTACGAACCGGGCCAGGGCCGTGAAGACGGCGTCGTCGGTGGCGATGGTCTCGTCGACCGTCAAGGTGCCGGACTCGGTCGAGTAGCTGGCGTACCCGTCCGGAACGCCGTCGGCGTCCCGGTGAACGGCGACGTAGCGCGGTGCCGGCGCGATCGGGGGCTGCCCCGCGCGCGACGCCCACCAGCGGTGCGGCCGGGACAGCGCGCCGGGCTGTGCGCGGCGATACCGGTCGTAGACCTCTTCCAGGATCTCGCCGCACCCGGCACGCCGCAGCACCTCGACCGAGCCGGCGTCCGAGGCGGCCACTGGTGCGCCGGTCACTTCGCGCGCCCGGGGAACGGCGAGGGCGGCCCCGTGGCGCGGCACCGTCAGCCGCGCCGTGTACGTCGCCGGTCCGTAGCCGAACCTGCCGTAGATCGGGGCCTCCGAGGCCAGCAGCACGGAGAGGAACTCCCCGCGGGCCCGCAGCTCGGTGAGCTGATGCCGCATCACGCCCTTTTCCCCGACGGCATCCGCCGCCATCTGCCCGATGTGCTCCAGGCCGCGTAGCGCGGCCGCGAGGTCATCGGTCACCAGCGGTTCGAGGTGCACAATACGGTGGCGGTCGGCGACCAGGTCGCTCTGGAAGTCACCTGGACCGGCACTCTCGCCGTCCCACTGGGCGACCTCCCCGCCGGCCACGTACTCCGTGCACACATCGCGGTCTTCCTCGAATTCCGTGAGGGAAAGATCCGTGCGCAGCGCAACTACGACTGCTACGAACGACTGGGCGGCGCCGAAGGCCCGTTGAGCCGGTGAGTGTGCGGCGACGGGTTCCGCCCCTGGGCAGGGGCGGAACCCGAGGATTGATCACAAGGCACTCGGCTTTTCGCAGCTCTTGGCGGCAGCCGGACGCTTGTCGAGGATGTACGGCTTGCCCGACACGGCCTTCAGGACGTCCTCCGGGCAGGTCTTGATCCACGCGGCGCCCGTCGCGTGGTTCTTCACCTTGGCATCGCTGCAGTACTGGTTGCGGTCCTGGGTCTTGAAGCACTGGAAGCCGGGGTAACCCCCCGCGGCCGAGGCGTTGCCGGCCCCGATGAAGAGGCCGGACACGGCCAGAAGTGCGACCGGCAGAACATTACGGATACGCATGACTCTCCTAAAGGAATTCAAATATCGCAGCGATGTGGAGTGATGTGTGACGAGCGATGACCAGAGGGGACACGCGGGGGCTCAAGCCCGGCTGGGCGCAGATTCCTGACGGTTACCGGCGCGTCCAGGAGGTCCAGGCGCCGGAGTCCAGGCGGTGCCGGGACCACTTGTTGCCGTCGGTGCCGGTGACCGTGATGGTCGGCTCCCAGGTCCTGTCACCCGTGACGCTGACGCCGCTACGGGCCGCCCCGTTCATCGACTCCCAGCTGGACCAGTCACCGTTCGCGTAGTTGTAGGTGGTCCACACCGCGTGGTCCGTGCCGATGACGAAGATCTGCTGCTGACCGTTGGGGAAGGTGACGGTCGTCGTGCCGTACTCGCAGATGTACGAGCCGCCGTGTCCCTGGACGCTGCAGGTGGAAGCCTGCGCCGGAGTCGTGGCGATGACGCCCACGAAGGCGGAAGCCGCCAGAGCGACAGCACCGGCGCTGAGGGCACGGCGGCGGAGGAAGGCAAGGGCCATGAAAATTCTCCTTTAGAGATATGACTCGTGACGCGACGTCAACCGTCCCTGTGCGGTACTGCTGTGTTGCCGTCGCGGTTCCTACCCTGCCCGGCGATCAAGCCGACGGGCATCGTGGAAGACCACGAACACAGCGGACGGCCGCGACCGCGAGTGGTTGCTGCCAGCTCCTGGAAGGTCGGTGCGGTGGCTGCCGGGGCGTGGGCGGCCACCATTGAGGTGCGGACGGCGTCCAGGAGGCTGGTGCCGTCCAGTTCGGCCAGTACCTTCCGGGCGTGGTCCAGCAGTTGGCCGGCCGTGTCGATCAGGTCGGCGTCGGTGCCGGGCCGAGGTGGGAGGGAGGCCGGGCCTTCCGTGAGCAGGCTGTTCAGCAGTGCGCGCAGGTGTGGGGTGCCCGCTTCGCGGACGGTGAGGGACAGATGGGTCGAGACGGTGCCTTCGACCGCCACCGCGCGGTGCGCGAACCCGCGTGGCACGTACAGCACCTGGCCGGGCTCCAGGCGGGTGGACAGCCGCAGCGGGCCGGGGGAGTCGGTACGGTCGGGGGTCCAGTGCCCGTCGGCGGGCGGGCCGTCGTGGATGTACCAGTCCTTGGCCCCGGTGATCTGCACCGCGAAGACGTCGGCGTCGTCGCGGTGCACCGGGCGGCCCTGGGTCCCGGGCGGGGTGACGAAGTAGAACGCTTCCACCTTGCGGCGCAGCGCGGTCGCCAGGTGCGCGCAGAAGGCGGTCACCGGAGCGTGCCAGTGGTCCACGTAGCGGAGCAGCAGGGTGTGCTGGTCGGCGACCAGGTTCCGTACGGCCGCGGGGTCGGGGTAGCCGTGGACGGGACGGCCCTGGACGGTGCGGGGAGGGCAGAAGCGTGACGGGTCCACGGTGCGCTCGGTGGTGACGAGTTCCAGGTAGGGCAGCCGCAGCAGGCGGGAGTCGAGTACGGCGTCGAGGTCGGTGAGGGTGAGCAGGTCGGTGGGCGGATCGGCGGGGCGGAAGACGCGCGGTTCCTTCCGCCAGACCGCCTCGAGCGGGTCGTCGCCGGTCAGCCGGTGCAAGGCGTCGGTCACGGTGGCTCCTCGGGCTCAGCGGGGTCGGTGACTCGGGCCGGGGCCGAGCCAGGTGCGTAGCGCGGCCGTCAGGCCCTCGGGGTCGCTTTCGCCGTCGGTCGCCCAGGCGACCACGCCGTCCGGGCGGGCGAGCAGTGCCGCGGGCCCGGTGGCGCTGTGCGCGGTCACCCGGGTCAGGCGGTCGTCCCAGGGCCCGGCCGGCAGGAGGCTGCCGGTACGGTCCAGCAGCACCGCCCGGCCCGGGTGGAAGTGGTCGGCGAGCCGGGTGCCGTCGTCGAGCGGTAGTTCCGGCACGGGCCGGCCGGTCAGCGGGTGGGTGCCCGGCAGGTCGTAGGTCTGCCACACCCCGGCGACCTTCTTGACCACATAGGTGGTGCCGGTGACGCTGTCGAGCAGATCGGCGACGATGTGGCGCAGTGCCCGGATACGGGGCTCGGGGCGCAGCAGCACCGATTGCGCCATGGTCCAGCGCTGCACCCAGGCGCCGACCGGGTGGCGTTCGGCGGTGTAGGTGTCCAGCAGTCCTTCCGGGGCCCGGCCCTGGACCGTCGCGGCCAGTTTCCAGCCCAGGTTGACGGCGTCGCCGATGCCGAGGTTGAGGCCCTGACCGCCGTAGGGCGGGTGGACGTGGGCGGCGTCGCCGGCCAGCAGGACGCGGCCGGCGCGGTAGTCGGCGGCCTGCCGGGTGGTGTCGGTGTAGCGGGAGGCGGCGTGCAGCGCGGTGACGCGTACCGCGGTTCCGCTGACCCGGTGCAGGGCGTCCTGGAGTTCGGCGGGGGTGACCGGGCGGTCGCGGTCCTCGGGGAGCCGGTCGAATTCGGTGACGGCGACGAGGCTGGTGCCGTCGGGCATCGGCTGACAGCCGACGGTGCCGCCGTCGGTGAAGGCCCGTACCGGAAGCGGGGCGTCGAGCTCGGCCACGGCCTGGATCGCGGTGAACTCCGGGTCGATGCCCGGAAACGGGAAGCGGGCGAGTTTGCGGATCAGGCTGCGTCCTCCGTCGCAGCCGACCAGCCACTGGCCGCGCATCCGCTGCGTTCCGGCGGTGACGGTGACTCCGTCGGGATCGGCGGACAGGTCGGTGAGTTCCGTGCCGTAGTGGAGGGATACGCCCAGCTCGGTGGCCCTGGCGGCCAGCATGGCCTCGAACTCCTCCCGTCCGACGAAACCGCACTCGGCCTCGGGGAAGCGGCCGGTGAAGTCGGGGTCGGCGGTGTCGAGTCGCTCGGCGCGCAGGAGGATCAGGGAGAAGTGCCCGATCAGCCGGGGGGCGTCGGCCGGCGGGTCATCCGGCAAGTCATCCGGCAAGTCATCGGGCAGGTCGTCCAGGCCGTACGCCTGAAGGGTGGCCTGCTGGGCCTTGCGCAGGTGCGGCAGCAGGCCGCGCCGGTCCAGGGCCTCGACCGTCGGTACGGTCAGGACGCGGGAGCTGAGCGGCCCGGCGCGGCCCGCCTTCTCCGCTTCGGTGAGCCGCTCCAGTACGGCCACGCGCAGTCCGGCCAGGCCCAGTTCGCAGGCGAGCATCAGCCCGGTCGGCCCGGTGCCGCTGATGATCACGTCGTAGTCGAGGGGATGCACAGTGTCGCTCCGTATCGCAGGGATGGTCGTCGAAGGGACGTCACGACGGAAAACGCCGGCCCTCAAGGCCCTTATGGGAAGGGGTGTGGGTGCGGGTTGAGCGAGGCCGGTGCGGGGTGTCCGAGCAGGCGCGGTACGGTGCGCAGCCGGGACAGGCCCTCCACGCGGCGGAAGCGGTGCCCGAAGGTCATCGGCACCGTGCCGGGCACGATGACCTTCGCGCAGGCGAGGCCCCCGGCCCGGTGCTCCGGTGAGGTCTGGTCCACGAAGATCACGTCGAGGCCGGTGGCCAGATAGCGGCGTACGAGTTCGGTGAGGTCGTCGTTGATGTCGTCGTACTCGGGCCAGGGGTCGGTGAACAGTTCGGCCAGCGGCCGGGGAGGGCCGCCGCGGGTGAGGAAGTCCAGCCGTTCGTGGGCGTCCGGGTGCCCGTAGAGCAGGGAGTGGTCGTCCATGGTGCGGACCTGGCCGGGGTCGGCCAGCAGGCGGCCGGCCGCGGCGCGGTCGTGGGGGCCGTCGAGGACGGCCAGCAGCCCGGTCAGTTCGCTCAGGCCGCGCAGCAGCGCGTGTTCGGGGTGCGGGTGGGCGCCCGCCCCGGACAGGGCGGCCAGGCGTCCGTCGGAGGGGTCGAGGGATTCGGCCAGGACCCAGAGGCTGGGGATGCCCTGCTCCACGGTGGTCGCGAAGGCGCGCAGCCGGTAGCCGAGCCGGTCGCGGGTGTGCTCGGCCAACAGCGGTATCCGGCGGTCCACGGCGGAGGCCAGGGCGACCTCGGCGGCCGGCAGCCGGGCGTACCAGGTCATCAGGAACGCGTCGCGTTCGGCGACTTCCAGCAGGCCGTGCAGGACGGCCTCGGCCAGGCAGCCGCCCAGCGCACAGCCGTTGGAGGTCTCGAAGACCGTGCGGTCCGCTTCCCGGCCCGGCCCGAAGTAGGCGATGGTCTCGGGGACCAGGACCGGCTCGCCCCGGCCGAAGGAGTATCCCCAGACCCAGCCCGTCTCCCGGTCGGGGGAGAAGGGACGGAACGGGAAGCCGGGCGACCGGTAGTCGGTGCCATGGTGCGTGCCCAGGTCCCGCGGGTCCAGCGCGGGTACGTCCAGGTCGCGGTAGCGGGCGCGGACGTGGCTGTGGGCGCCCCGGGGAGAGAGCCCGCCGAGCCGTTCCAGCGCTTCCAGCACCGCGGTCAGCCGGGCGCCGGGAAGGCTGAACGCGCGGCCGAAGGCGGTGTCGCGCTGGAACGCCGGGCTGTAGGAGGCGACCGCGCCCACCAGGGCGGGCCGGGTCACCGTGCGCAGCCGGGCGACGAGACCGCAGTACGGGTCGCTGTACCGCTCCTCGACCTCGGCGGCGGTGAGCGTGCGGGTGCGCAGCCCGGTCCGGTCCGTCTTGGGCGCCGGGCCGAGTCCGGCCGTGACCCGCTGCGGCCCGTCGGCGGGGAGCGTGCCGCAGTCGGGGCAGTGCGGGTCGGGCAGGATGCGGTGGTGGCTGATCTCGCCGGTCTCCAGCGCGATGCGGAGCTGGGCGCGGTCGGTGCGGAGCGGGCGCCCCTCGGCCAGCGCCGCGCGTTCGGCGGCGACCAGGTCGGCAACCAGGTCGGCGACGAACGGGTTGGCGTGCAGCGCGTCGGCGACGGCCGGGGGAGTGCTCGCCCACTCGGGCAGCACGGCGCGGTCGGGCAGGCGGGTGTCGTTCGCCTCCCGGCGTCGGGCGGCACAGGACGGGCAGCCGGGCACCCCCGGCAGGGCGGCCGGGCCGATCACGATCGCGCCGGGTTCGGCATGGACGGGAACGGTGTCAGTCATCGGTGAGCACAATCTGGACGAGGAACGGCAGCACGGCCGAGACCTGCGGGTCGTGGTCGAGGAGTACGGCGGCGGCCCGCCCATGGGGCCGTAGCACCCGCACCAGGTCGTCGGCGGTGACCGGAACGCACCGCGCGTCGGAGAAGGCGGTGCCGTCGGCGAGCGGGGGGACCGTCGAGGGCGCGTAGGCGGGCTGACCACAGGTGCGCGACTGCCAGGCGAGCAGGGCGCGCTCCAGGGCCCGGGTGGCGGCCTCGGTCAGGGTCCGCCCGCAGGCCAGCACGGTGTCGCTGCCCAGCCGTACCGCGCAGGCGGGCACCGACAGCAGTCCGCTGAGGTCATGGGCGGTCGGCGTGCCGACCGCGCCGGCCTGCCGGGCCAGGTGCTCGACGGGCAGGCCGGTCAGGTCCAGCCGGGGCGGGCGGTGGCCACCGTCGGTCAGCATGGTGGTCAGCCGGGCCTCGCAGTGCTGTGACAGCCCGTCGAACACCGCCTGCGCCCAGCTCAGTCCGGCCGCCGCGCCGACCGGCGGCCATGCGCTGGGCGCGGTCAGCGCGGTCAGCGCGGTCAGTGCCGGGAACGCCGCCTCGGCGGGGACGGTCCGGGTGCGGCCGGTCCGCAGGTCCAGTGCGGTGGTGCCCGCGGCGAGCCGCCGCCGGTCCACGGCCAACGCGGCGTAGCAGGCCAGGCCGGCCAGCAGGGCCGTCAGCCGGGCGGTGTCGCGATCCGGCCCGTATCCGCTCACCCGTGGCGGCCGCTGCGGCAGCGCCCCTGAAGGACCGGAGGCGGGCAGCAGTCCGAAGGGGTCGGAGACGGCCGCGGCGCAGACCCACAGCGGGAACTGGACGAAGTCCCCTTCGTCCAGGGCGGTGAGCGGCCCGGTACGCGCATCCACCAGGGCGGTGGCCCGGGCCAGCAGCGTACGGGGGGTGACCGGCTCGGCCGCCGCCACCTCGGTGACGGAGGCGGCCGGAGCGGCCGGCCGGTCGGCCGGGTGCGGGACGAGCCGGTGACGGCCGGTACGCAGGGTCCGCCCGTCGACCCGCAGCAGCCCGGGGAGCGGATCCAGGCCGGTCCCCCGCCGGAAGTGCTGGTGCAGCAGCTGGGTGGCCACCAGCCCCGGAGGGGGCGGCGCGGCGTCCTGGTCCGTCGCCGGCGCGGTCACGGCACGCAGCCGCCGCCAGGCCGACGTGGCCCCGGCCGGGTTCAGCCAGGCCTCACCATCCGCCAGCAGGGCCTGCACCAGCGGCGTCCCGGTGGCGGAGCAGCGCTCGGCCACCGCGATCAGCTCCGCCTCGCCGGCCGCCGCGCACAACTGCACGACGGCGTCGGCCGGTGCGCTCTCCTGCGCCGCCGAGAGCCGCTGTGCCGGGTCGCGGCGGTGTTCTTGGCAGTGCTCCCGCAGCGCGGCCAGCGCGGGGCGGGGCACCTGGATGTGCCGGCAGCCCGCGCGCAGCGCCGCGCGCACGAGCCAGGGCAGCAGTTCGGTGCTCCCGGTCAGCAGCACCGAACGGTCGCGGTGCTGCTGGAACCGGTGCTCGGCGGAGTCCATCCGGCGGCCGACCAGTGCGATCTCGCCGGCGTACGCGGCGCGTTCGGCGGGGCCCAGGCCGTGCGGGAGGGCGGGGCGGGCGTCGGTGACGAAGCCGCGCCGCCAGAGCAAGCCCAGCAGGCGGTGGACCACTTCGCGCTGGTCGCCCGGGAGCGCGGCGGTCAGCTCGGCCACGGTCCGTTCACCCGTCAGGTGCGGGACCAGCCGGTCCAGCAGCCGGTGGGCCTCCTGCCCGGACATCACCGACTCCCCGGTGGCACTGCGCAGATAGACGCCCTCGGCGCACCGGGTGTAGCGGGCGTCGGCGGCCCAGCGCGGCCGGGCGGGCAGCGGATGGTTCACCTGGCACCGCCGGGATGGGCCGCCGTGAACTGCCGGGCCCGCTCCACCGCGGAGACACCGTAGAAGTCCTCGACGGTGTTGGCGACCAGGTGGGCCAGAAGGAACCGCTGGGACGGCACGATGCCGAGGCGCCCCAGATGGGAGTAGAGCTCGTTGACCGCCAGCCGGTGACTCTGGAACCAGGTGGTGGACAACACCTGCTGCCGGTAGTCCTCGTTGCGGCTGAGCAGGTCGAGCAGTTCGCTGCGCGACGGGGTCCGGGCGTCCCCCGCCGACGCCCGCCGGTCCAGAGCGGCCCCGCCGGCCAGCAGCGGCTCGGCCGCCGCCTTCAGCCGGAGGGTGTGCGCCGCCCATTCCCGTACGTACGGCACCCGCCCGGCTTCGACGGCGTGCATGCGCTCGGCGAGACGGTCCTTCTGCCGCCGGTAGGTGGCGTCGAAGGCGGCCCGGACCGATTCCGCGTCGGCGCACAGCACCAGGAAGCCCTCGGAGTGCGACCGGAAGGACATGTATCCGCGGGAGATCGGCGGCAGACTGGTGTGCGCGAGGCAGAACATCAGATCCAGTGCCAGGCCCAGCCGGTCGGCGGCGCCGGTGCGGATGTCCTCCAGCATCGCGAAGGCCAGCGCGCTGCTCTCGGCGTACGCCGTGCCCAGCAGGTCCACCAGCCTGCCGTCGCCGAAGATGTGCGCCCGGTCGTCGAAGGGCTCGGCCTGCACGGAGTTGTCGGGGAACCAAGGGGACAGCGGCCCGCGTTCCTCCTCCTGCCGGGCCATGGTCGCGTGCCGTCGCAGCTCGGCGGCCACGTCCGGCACCGCCGTGGAGGGATGGTCACGCAGATAGCCGGTGAGGACGCGGCGGGCGGTGGGGAGCACGGACCGCTCCCAGTCCGGGTCGGCGGTGCGGAAGTTCAGCCTCACGTGAGGGCCCTGCCGCCAGTGGCGCTGGAAGTACGGGCTGCGCACGCCGTCGCCGAGCTCGGCGAAGAGCGGCCGTACCGCGTCCAGGATCAGGTCGTCCTTGTTTTGCTCGTAGTAGCGCGCCTGCACACTGCGCCAGGTCATGGAGATTCCTTCCCGGTGGCGAATTCGATCAGGGCGGCCCGTGCGAACAGCAGCAGCGACCGCTCCCGCGCGGGCCCGAGACCCAGGCGGTTGTGCAGCAGGTGGACGCAGCGCAGCAGCGTCACCAGCAGCGCGTACTCGGCCGCGGTCGCCCCGGCGTCCGGGGCCACCAGCGCGGTGCCGACGCCCTGGGGTGCGAACCGGCCGTGCCGCTGGAGGTCCGTCAGCTCGTCGCGGAGCCGGCGGATCGACCGCAGCCAGGCGGCCACGACGTCGTCCGGTTCCTCCGGCACGGCGCCGGTGCCCAGCCGCCAGTAGCGGTCCACCTGCGCGAGGAGCCCGGCACGCTGCCGGGGGTAGCCGGCAGGTGTGCCGGGGGGCCGGCCCGTGGGTGCGGCGGTGCCCCAGCCGGTGGACGAGGCACTGATGAGGCCGGCCACCCGGGCCGGGTCCGGCTCCCATGCCGCCAGCGCCAGAACCAGCGCGGCGAAGGCGAAGCCGGTCCGCCGGCCCTGCGCGGCCCCGCGCGCCAGCAGCCCCAGAGCGATGTCGCTCGAGGCGGTGAAGTGGCGCTCGGAGGCGCGCACGGCCTCCCGGCCGCCGAACGCCCGCTCCTCGGGGCGGTAGAGGATGTGCTCCACGCCGGGCCGCAGGCGGACCCGCCGGTCGTAGTCGGCCAGCCCCTCGGCGGCGGCCAGCCGCCCGGCCAGCTCCCGGTAGGCGCCGGCGTCCGGCACCTGCGGGACGGGCCGGCCGTCCAGTGCGCCGGCCAGCCTGTCGTGGGCCAGCCGGCGCAGCGCCTCGGCCGCCGGCGGACTGCCAGCCCGCATCCGCAGCCGCACGTGCGGGCCGCCCTCCCAGTAGCGCAGGAAGAAGAAGTCCCGCATCAGCCCTTGTGACCGCAGCTCGGCCGTCAGCGGTGCGACGGCCTCCGTGAGCAGCGGATCGGCGGAATCCCAGTGGAACGCGTGCAGACTGACCCAGTCAGCCGTCATGGCGCACCTCGGGAGCGGACAGCTCCACCACGTACTCGGTCACCCGGCGCCCGGCGTCCGGGAACCGGGGGGCGGCCTCCGGCACGGGCAGCACCTCGTGGAAGACGACGAGGTGTCCGGGGTCCTGGAGCTGCCGCTCGAAGAGCGCCACCAGGCTCCAGGCGGCCAGGTCCAGATACATTGGCTTGGGGTCGCGCGGCTTGGGGTCGCGTCCCGCCACCGGGTCCGGGCCGCCCAGTGTCCGTACGAAGCACCGGGTGGGGATCCCGTTGTCGGCGAACCAGGCCGCCAGCCGCACCAGATAGCCGGCGTCGGCCTCGCCCGGGTGCCGGACCGGGACGCCGTCGGCCCGTACGCACCAGGAGGCGCGCGCCACGGTGACCCTGCCGATCGCCAACCGGGGCCTGGCCACCACCTTGCGCGGTGGTTCCGCGGGCAGGCCGGCGAAGACGCTCCAGGTCGCCGCGGCCGGGTTCGGCGTTTCCCCGAAGGTCTGCACGAGCAGTCGCAGCAGCGGCGGCAGCAACGGCCCCGCCATCGTTCCCAGATGCAGCGGACGTACCCGGGGCCCGTCCGGTCCGTGCGAGAGCCGCAGCGAACGGGAATCCTGGTCGTAGGAGACGACCAGCTCCCGCAGCGGGATGAGCTCTTCGGGCTTCCGGTCGCTCACCGCGCCGGGGCAGTCGAGTTCCACCGGCACGGCGGCGGGCCGGAGGTTGAGGTTGCTGCCGTGAATGCCGCCGCTCTCGGCCAGCAGCACCCCGTCCCGCCGGTGGCACGGCCCGGGCGCGGGTGCGCCCACCCTCGCCAGCATCCGGCGGACGCGGTTGGCGGCCTGCCCGTAGCCGGCGCCCACCCCGTTGAGCACCAGGGAGACCGGGCCGTTCGGCGCGGTGTCGGTCCGCTGGACGTAGAAGGCGACCGAGTCCGCCGGGGGCGGCCCGCCCGGCAGCAGCTCGGGGTCGATCCGTGCCGTCCCGTCCGGGCCGGGCGCGACTGCGCGCAGCGCGGCGAGCGTACGGGCGCGCAGCGCGGCCAGTTCACGGACGGCGGGGACCGCGCTGTCCGCCGGCGCATACTGGGCGTCCGGCGCGGGGAACAGTACGGTCCGCAGCTCGGCGAGGGCGGCGGCCGGCTCGTCGGCCAGCTCGCGGTAGAACCGCACGAGCGGAACGCGGGCCCCGGGGCCGAAGTGCTCCGCGAACGCGTGGGCGGCGACCAGCTTGACCAGGGTGTCGTGCTGGAAGACGGGCAGCAGCCGGCGCACCTGGTCAAGGTCGTCGAGGGCGTCCTGCCAGTGGTCCGGCACGCAGTGCAGCACCTGCTCGGTCAGCACGGCGTTCTCGTGGAAGAGGTTCCGCTCCGGAAGCTCCTGGCCGGGCAGCGCGGCGGCGAAGCCTGCCGCGATGTGCTCCCGTAACTCGGCGCGCTGCTCGGCGCAGCGTGTTTCCGGGTAGGCGGCCAGATCGGCGTGGAGCTGTCGCAGGGTTGCCCGTACTACTGGTGAGGGCGGGGTGTCGGCGGAGGGCTGGGCGTCCGCTGCGGGCTGGGCGTCCGCCGGGGACTGGGCGTTGGCCGGGTGTTCGGCCCACCGCAGCAGTTCGCCCAGGTGGTCGGGGGACTGGTCGGCGAACGGCGGCAGGAGTTCCAGCAGCCCCAGCCGCAACAGCCCGGCGACGTAGTCGCGGACCGTGCCCGCGTCACCATGGCGGCCCAGGAGCGCGTACAGCTCGGCCAGGGTTCCGTCGAAGGCCAGGCACTGCAGGACCGGCCCCCGGGCGTGCACCCCGGCGATCCGCTCCCCGACGAACCACAGCCGCTCCCCGTCCCGGGTGGTGCTGGGGTTGACCCGCACTCTGACGTGCTCGGCACGGCCGGGGCCGGTCAGCAGGTGGTGGGCCAGTTTCCGCACGAGCCAGGCGTTGGGCTCGACGGCGCTGCGCCATACCGGCGGCCCGGCGATCCTTACGGCCGGGCCGTGGCCGGTCCAGTGGCCGAGGCCGCTGAGCGTGAAGGTGGCGTAGGGGCTGGTCTTGACGGCGGCCCGGGTGAGGTATTTGGTCAGCCTGAGCTCGGCCTTGCGGCCGAGGGGCTCCCGGGGCGAGTGCAGCCACTTGCCCAGTTCGACCGCGAGGGCGGGGCTTCCTTGCACCAGACCGTGCCGGAAGGCGTCCTGGGCCGCATGGGCACGCAGGCTCCCGCGGACGTCCCGCAGGTCAGCTGTCAGGAGGCCGCCCAGGCCGTCCAGCAGTTCCCGGTGGCGGTCCCACGACCGGGTCCACTCCTCGGCCCGGGCCAGCAGGGTCCGGGGCAGGCCCAGCAGAGCCCGCTCCGACCAGATCGCCCGGTTGGGGCGGCGGCGGTTGAAGAAGGCCCGGCGCAGGGCCACCAGCCGGGGCCGGCGCACGGAGCCGGGCCCGGCCAGGGCGATCACCGGGTGCAGCTCATCGGCGAGGGCGCGCCCCTCGGCGGCCAAGTGCCGCCGGACGGCGAGTATTTCCTGGACGGCCCGCCACGTCGCCTCGCAGCGCAGGCCGTCGACGGCGGTGACCGGAAGTCCGGCCACGCGGACGACAATGGTTTCGGACAGACGGCAGTTCGGTCTCATGGACACTTTCGGCACCCCCGAGGCCATCGATCCGTCCTGCCCTGCTCGGCAGAACGGATCGGTTGGCGCGCGACAGATTCAGCGACACCCATGGGGCGATGTCAGATCACGTAGCTGCAGTGGTAGCAGAAGCGGAAACACGAGGCCCCGATCTCGCTGTGCGCCGAACCGTCGGCCAGCGAGTCGAAGACCTGCTCGTCCTCGGGCAGCTCGATGTTGGTGATGTCCAGCGCGTCGAAGTCCAGCTGAGGCAGCATGGCATTCCCTCCTGTATGCATCCGGCCGGATTCCGGCCGTACCGGCCGCGGCGGATCCGCGGGCTGTCGGTGGCATCAGGAAAGCGGTGCTTGTTCACCGCGGGATAAACGGGCGATCTATAGCCACGGGCGCCCGCTATCCCGCGCCCTGCAACGAGGTCAACTCGACGGCGGGCTCGCGCTGCATGCCGGGAGGGCGGACGGTCATCTGAGGCCGTCGACGAGCCGCTGTGCCTGCGAGGCTTCGGGCAGTCTGGCTCAGGCGAAGACCTCCAGCGCCTCCCGGGCACAGGCCCGCCCCTGCTCGGCGTCGCGGCGTCGGACAGGACACGTGCGTACACCAGCAGGGCGTAGCCTCGGTTCCCGGTGGTACTCCACGTCATCCCGGTAGGAGATCGTTCCGGGGGCGGGCCGGTCCTCTGATCCGGTCGATGCAGCCGGAGACGAACTAGGCGGTGCGGGCTTCGAGATCTGCGGTCTGCAAGCGGATGCCGTCGGGAACGGCGTACCTACTTGTCCATGTTCAACCCGATCACCACCATCGCGCCGAGTACCACGATGACGAGGCCCACGATCCAGGCCAGGCAGCCGGCGGTCGTCTTCACCGTCTTTCGTGCTTCGGCCCGGCGGCCCAATTCCTCTGGTGTCGCGGCCGGCCCGAAGGCCCGCCACAGCGCTCGGACGGACCAGAAGGGGCTCATGACGATTCCGTAGACCAGCAGGCAGAGGTAGTAGAGCAGCTCCAGGAACTGGGCGACGAACGCAACGACCGCCAGCAGGGGAAGCAGCAGAATGCCGACCAGCAGGCCCTTGTCGTCGAGGACCCTGTCGAGCTGCGGCTTGGGTATGCGACGTCGAGGTCGGCGCAGACCAGTCCTTCCGGCAGTGGCTGCGGGGACGTCCGTGGGTGGTGCGGTGGCTGGTGGTGCTGGGTACATGTGCTGCTGATCCATAGCGGGCGAGACTACCGGACCTGTCCGCTCCGCTCATTGACCACCAGGATGGTCCACGGGTCAGCTCTGACGTGCCCGGTCCCGGTGACGGGACGCGGTACGGCCCGGTTGCCCCTGCCCGTGCACCGCGACTGTCAGGCTGCCCCAGGGATGCGGCGGTTGGCTGGCTCCTCGGCCGGGGAGAGCCGGCTTTCGGCCCGTGATGGTGCAGGGCCGGACCGCTACTGCTTCGGCATGCTCTTGAGCATGTCCGCCATGGAGGCGACCTCATCGGACGGAGGCGCCTGGACCTTCACCTCGAGTCCGTACTCCAGGTACTCCATGATGGTGATGGTCTCGCCCTTGGAGCCCTTTGCCGATTCGCTGGTCTTCGCCGGCAGGCCCTCCTTGTCCACCCAGACATCCATCTCGAGCGACTTCACGTCGTCGATCTTGGAAGTACGGACGTAGGCGTCCCTCTGCTTCTCCGTCATCAGGTCGCCCTTGTATGCGGCGAGATCCGAGAGGACGACGGTTCCCTTGTAGTGGGTGGTCTTGCGTCCTCGGACCGATTCGTCACCGGCCTTCTTGAGGTTCTTGGAAGTGGTAAGGACAGCGGCCTGTAGGCCCGCTGAACGAAGGGAATCCCCCTTCGGAATCTCCGCCAGCTTGCCGCCTTGGAACTTCATCCACGTTTTTCCGCCGACGGGTTCACCGCTCTTGACGTAGAGGGTGTCGCCGATGTGCACCATGCGAACCTCGCCGCTCGGGTTGTCGGCCGTCTTGGGCCCGGTTCCCCTCAGGTCGGAGGCCGCGGGCTTCTCCGAATACGACGCCTCGATCGAGGTTTCGCCCTCATGGTCCTTGCTCAGGCCCTTGGCCTTGTACGAGTTCTGCTTCGCCGCCTTCTCGGCAGCTGCTGCCAGCTCGAAGACGGGATCCTGCTTGTCGCCCTCGTCGCCTCCACATGCCGTCAGACTGAGTGCGAGTCCGGCGACCAGGACCACCAGGGCGTTTCTGCTTAATATGTGCAAGACGCTGCCAATCTTTACTCGCTGCGAAGAAACTCGTCGACAATACCCCATGGACCGGTTTGGGCGATTGGTCAACGTTGGCTCGGGTCCGTGACGGTCACTCCTGTCGGGCCATGCTGTCTGGGCGCGTGGCACAGCCAGGGCCGGCCGCTACCAATACCAGTCGTCTCCGTCATCAGCGAGAGACCGGCCGAGGTAGTCCTGCAGATCCTGGGCGACCCACCGACGGCTGTCGTCCTCGTGCTCCCACACGACCACCTCCAGCGGTCCAGTCGCCTGGACGGCTGGACCACCGTGGCTGGCCTCCGTATCGCTGCCCGCCGACACGCCCACCGACGCCGCGACGGCGTGCCGCCCTGGCGCCCGGCCTTCGACCAAGCGCGGCAGTGGGCCCGTTGCACGAACTGATCATTCGACCCGCCAGGCTACGGCGGCGAGAGCCAGTACTGTCCCCTTTGTGTATCCATCGAGGGGACAACCCACCGAACGCCTGCTCCTCCTGGACCTCGACAACACCATCGTCAATCGCGAGGCGGGGCTGCATCGCTGGGCGGAGGAATTCACCCGGGAGCTCGGTCTCGGCGCAGACGCCGTCGACTGGCTTATCGCTGCCGATGGCGACGGCCTCAAACCTCGCGATCGCTTCTTCGCCGAAGTCCGGCAACGCTTCATGCTTTCAGGCACCCCGGACGAACTGCACCGCGCCTATCAAGCCCGGTACCCCCGGCACATGCACTGCCCCCAGACCGTCCTCGACCAGCTCACACAGCTGCGCCACTCCGGCTGGAAGGTCGGGGTCGTCACCAACGGCCTCACCGCGACCCAGGAGGCCGTGCTGAAACACACGGGCCTGGCTCGGCACCTCGACGGCTGGAGCATTTCCGAGGCCGAGGGGGTACGCAAACCGGACACAGCGCACTTTGATCGCGCGGCATCCCGCTGCGGATGCAGCCTCGCCGACGGAGGCTGGATGATCGGCGATTCGGTCCACGCCGACATCCGCGGTGCCGAGCAGGCCGGCCTGCACACCATCTGGATCCGCCGTGGACGCCCTTGGCCAGAGGGCATGCCGCCCCCTGACCAGACCGCAGACGATGTCGCTGAAGCGCTTCAGTTCCTCACCGGTTGAGGCCGCCGCCGAGCCCCAAGACGCCCCCGATGCCAGAGGCGCACTGCCGGGTCTGCACGCACGCGTTGGTGCGGCTGTGCGTGGCGTGAAACGTTGTGTCGCATGGCCATCGCGAAGAGGGGCACACGGGTAATCGTTGTCGACGGGGAACGCTATCGCTGGGTGGTTGCTCCCAATGACGAGCCCGGTCTGGCAATCGTCGTCCTGCACGAGGAGGTTGACGGACAGCGTCTGGTGACGTGGGTTGAGCACGGCGTGGTGATCGGACCCGGGTTGGTTGCGGGAGTCATCCGGGATGCGTTGCTTCACCATGGCTGGACACCTCGGCAACGTCGCGAGCAGCTCACGTTGCGGTGCCTGGACAGGAATCCGGATTCGGCGAATCCCAGGTTGGTCACCTGGCCGCCCACGGTTCAGGCGAGCGGCTCGTCGATGAGCTGAGCTCGGTCAGGCAGCAGCGGGCGCGGGCCGCTCGACCAGCTGACCGCGCTCGAAGCAAGCTCCGGCGCGGACGAGCGAGACGAGGTGGGCACCGTGGACGGCCCGCTGGCGCTCCTGAGCCGGACTCGATGGTCTTGAAGGCCATTGCGAGCCCGTCCGAGCGCGAGCCCGCGCCCTTGGTGACCGGATGATGCCCTCCCGGTGAGGCGAACGGCGCGGCCGAACCCGGCGAACCGGCCCCCGAGGCCGCCTCCTTCCCGGCAATGGGTTGGGCGGGCGATCGAGCCTGGTGATTTCCCCGCCCGGCTGACTGGTAGCACAGGCAGGAGCCGCGCCGCGGTCCGAGGCCTCGCACCAGCAGCCCTGCGCCGAAACAGTGAGAGAGCCTGTCTGTTGTGCCATGGTGTGGTCGCCTGTGAGATGGTGCGTATCTGACTTACGAAGGCTGCTTCGGGAAGCCGAAGGGACCTGTGCCGGGTTGGGGCCGTGACCGCTGCCACCCGGAAGGTTCTGGGCGCGTAGTGCCCTTGGCAGCGTTGATCCGTACTTGGAAGGGTGTAACAAATGGCTCGGGCTACCGCGCGTCACATCTTGGTCGCCAGTGAGGAAAAAGCGTCGGAGCTGAAGGCGCAGATCGAGGCCGGAGCGAATTTCGCCGAGATTGCCAAGGCGTTTTCCACGTGTCCCTCGGGGCGCCAAGGTGGTGACCTCGGATCGTTTGGGCCGGGCCAAATGGTCAAGGAATTTGACACGGTCGTCTTCTCTGCCCCGGTCGGCACAGTCGAGGGGCCGGTGAAGACCCAGTTCGGGTTTCACCTCATCGAGGTCACCAGCCGAGAGGACTGATGCGTGTGCCGGGCTGCGTCGTTGAGTTATGGCCCGGGTACGCCTGAGAACGGCGGCCAGAAAGCCGCTGTGATCCCCGCATCGGGACGGCGGCGTGTTGACTGATGCCTCCAGGAGCTAGGGGGTGTCCGGTGGGTCGTACGCGATTCACCGGACATGTCCCCCCCCCGGGGGGTGGTGGGTTCAGAGCTCGACCATTTCGAATTCTTCTTTGCGCGCTCCGCAGTCAGGACACGTCCAGTTGACAGGGACGTCCTGCCACCGAGTCCCCGGCGCGATCCCATCCTCTGGAAGCCCTGCCTCTTCCTCGTAGATCGATCCAGAGATCAGGCACATCCAACGCTTGTATTCCACGGAGCCTCCTCCTGCATCGTGATTGATCACGATCACGCGCGAAGGTAGCGTGTCAGCGCGTTCGAGCCGACCAATTCACACAATGGCGCCGACGTGTTTCGAATACGCCCATACCTCGTTGCGGAGCTTGTGCATCGCTCTGTCGAAGCCTACGGGTCGGCCGCCTGGGCTGCCTCGGCGCTCGCCAAGGGGCTCGTCGTCCCGGTGCTGCGCAGGCCGGCCTCTGCTCACCACGTATGGATGAGCTGGAACTGCGGGTCGCGGAGGCGAGGCCGGCGGGCGCCGCCAATGCGGTTGGGTGGCAGACGGGTACCACCGTACCGATGTATGGAGGGGGACCTGCCCTGTGCGAGACATGGAGGTGACTTGCATGAACTGCCCCGAATGCGGCGCTTCGACGGTCAATGGCCCGGACGGTAAGTCTTCCTGCACGCAGTGCTCATGGCAGTCTGGGTGACATGAGCCAGCATCGACAGGCCGAGGGTGTGCCGTACTACACCCGAGACACGTGCTCCGGGTGCGGGTCCATCGTGGATGGTCTGCACGGCCGGTGGACGTGCGCCGCATGTGGGACCTGTAGCCCGTACCAGGAACCCCCCGGGGGTTGGGCTACTGAGATCACAGCGGCTGAGCGGGAAACCAACACAGTGCAGTACGACGAGTAGGGCGACGCCCACCCGTGCGCATTCCCAGATGCGTGCGGGTGGGCTTGCGGTCCGCGGACGGGCGCGGGCAGGCGGCGCCGACCCATCGACAGCTGCGCCTGCGCGGCGTCCATAATCTGACACCGCCCCGGTGCCACCCTCCTCGCCAAGCGCCCACTCTCGCATCGGCGTGCGGTCGATGACGATGGCCCGCCCGCCGCGATCGGCCACACCAGACGTGATCAACTTGAGCAGAACGCTCTTGCCCGCTCCCCCTGGCCGGCGTCGCGCTGCCCGGCAGTGACAAGGCGAACAGTCGCGCTGCGCGCGGAGTACTGCTGTCCCTCACCTGCGCCGTTAGGGGGACGCCAGATCGCCCTGGCGGCGATCCCGCTGCTCTTTCCCCGCTCCGCAGGAGTCCGATTCCTCTCCGGTCTGAAAGCCGGGGCATCCTCGGTGTGCGCGTACGGGGAGAAGGCGGGTTCGAGATCGCGGACCATCGTCACGCATCTAGGGGCGTCGATGGCGTGGGCCAGAGCGGGGGAGCGAGTAGCGTTCTTACCAGGTCACCAGTCCTGCTGTGTGTTCACGCGGCTATGGAGTTGCATGGTCAGCTTGTGGTCCTCGCCCAACACACGTTGGGCGTCGGCCAGGGCCTCCCTGTAGTACGCGAGCGCGCTGTCGAAGTCGCCGGCTCTTCGATAGGCGCCGCCGAGGGTGCCCCGGGAGGTGATCGAATGCGGATGATCGCGGCCCAGTACGTGGACGCGATCCTGAAGGACCGCGTGCAGGAGGGGGATCGCCGTGTCCAGGTCGCCGGCTTCCGCGAGGGCGCAGGCGAGGTTGTTGCGGGCCATGAGCGTGTCGGGGTGGTTCGGGCCCAGGACCCTTGTGCGGTCGCGAAGGACTTCCTCGTACAGGGCTATGGCCTTACCCGTGGCTCCAACCGCGTCGTAGCAGCTGGCGAGGTTGTTGAGGGAGGTCAGAATGTCCGGGTGGTCAGTGCTCAGGACGCGCCGCCGGTCGGCGAGGACCGTTTCGGCCAGCGGGATCGCCCGCTCCCCGTCGCCGGCGTCCTGATATATGAGGGCGAGGTCGCTGCGGGAGGTCAAGGTGTCCGGGTGGTCCGGCCCCAGCACCCGTGCGCGGTCGTCGGCCGTCTTCTTGTACAGCTCCGTCGCCTGCGCCAGGTCGCCCAGTGACCTATAGGCGGACGCCAGGTTGTTGCCGGTGCTGAGGGTCTGTGGGTGGTCCGGGCCGAGCACCCGTTTCATGTCCTCGATGAGTTCGGTGTACAGCAAGATCGCCAGGTCCGGTCGGCCTGCCTCGCCACGCGCGTACGCGAGGTTATGGCGCGCGGTCATCGTGTTCGGGTGATCTCGGCCCCGAACGCCCTCGTGATCGGCCAGGACCTCGGTGTACAGCGGGATCGCCAGGTCCGGCCGGCCCGCCGAATCGAAGGCGTGGGCCAGGTTGTTGCGCGCCATCAGGGTGCACGGGTGGTTGCGGCCGAACACCCGCTCGGAGTCGTCAAGCGCCTGACCGAGCTGCTCGATCGCCAGGTCGAGCCTGCCCGCTGCCTCGTAGGCGCTGGCGAGGCGGACCCGGGACGTGTGGGTCTCCGGGTGGTCCGGACCCAGCACATCTCGGCGATCGGCGAAGGCCGTCTCGAACAGCGGGATCGCGTGCGCCAGGTCCCCGGACTCCTCGTAGGCCGAGGCGAGTGCGACGCGCATGGTCAGGGTTAACGGATGCTTCGGTCCGAAGTCCCGGGTGTGGGCCTGCAGGGCGTGCACCAGGTAGGGCACCGCGCGGTGCTGCTGGCTCTGCTGGATCAGGTATATGGCCGTGTTCATGAACAGGGCGTCCGCGAGAGGGAGCGGATCCTCGGCGGCCGATTGCGCGAACAGCGCGTCGATGTGGGGCAGCAGCAGGCGCCAGGTGGCCGCGTCCGCCAGGGCATCCTCTGCGGGGAAGGCGGCGGACAGCAGTGCGACGGCGTTGGTCCACCCTTCGCGGACGGCTTCGGGGCTGCGGTGCGGGTTCCCGGCTTCCGGCGTGCGGGTGACGGCCTGTACGAGGCGGTGCACCGAGATCCGGGCGCCGGCAGGGTCCCCGTCGTCGTTCTTCAGGGTGATCATGCTGTAGGCGTTCAGCCGACCGACGGCGCGGTTCGCCGCGGCCTGGTCGGGCATCGGGTCCAGCAGGCGTCGCGGGATCCCGGTCGGCGCGAACCATGCCAGAGCCCGCAGGAGTTCCACCGCGAGCGGTTCCTGCTCGGCCAGACGGTCCAGCGTCACCGACCAGACCGCGGAGACGGTCCGGTCCCGGGCCGTGCCGTTCGCGGCGTCGCGCAGCGTGTTGGCGCGGTCGTCGGCCAGTAGCTCGAGATATTTCCGGGCCTCGGTCCCGGTCTCCTCCAGATAGGCGCCGGCCTGATCCAGAGCCAGCGGTAGGTGTCCCAGCGCACGGCACAGCTCCTCGGCCGCGGCGTCGTCGAGCTCGGCACCTGCCCCGCGCAGCACTTCCGTGGCCGCCTCCGGCGCCAGCGTGCCCACGGCCAGGGTCTGGATTCCGCGCCAGCCGGTCGCCAGCCTTGTGGTGATCAGGAACCGGCCCTCGGGCAGTCGGGCCAGCAAGGGGGTGATGTGGCTTCGGTCGTTGACGTTGTCCAGGATCAGCAGCCACCCGCGATGCGCGCCCAGCCAGGTCGTGGCCCAAGCGGCCGCCAATGGCGGGGCGGTCTCCGCCCAGCGCGCGTCAAGCCGGGTGGCGAGACCCGCGAGGCCGGCCTCGATCGCGTCCGGGTTCTCCGCACTCAGCCAGTGGATCAGGGCGTGGTCGCCCCGGTGGACGTCGGCGTAGTGGTTGGCCAGCGTCGACTTGCCCACGCCACCGAGCCCGGTCAGCGCCCTGACGATCAGGCCCGGGCCCGCAGCCTCCGACAGCGCCGCGCGGAGCTCGGCGATCTCCGCCTCACGTCCCACAACCGGCACCCCTGCCACGTGAGCCGGGGACAGCGAGACCAGCAGCGACGGAAACCCGGTGTCGACGGGGCTCGGCGGCGGCCCGTCGAAGATCACCAGAACGTTGGTGGCGTCGTCACCGGTGGAGATGATGCCGTAGTTGTCCGCTCCGAGGGTCACGGCGCGAGCCGCGGCTCCCTCCGACTCGGTCATCCAGGGTTCGCGATGCCGTTGCGGACGTTGTCTCCCAGCGACACGATGCCGTGGTTGGTCGTCATCCACACCGACCGGTCCCCGGAGACCGTCGCCGGGCGGATGCCCGACTCGGCGAGCAGCGCAGCCAGGTCGCCGGCCAGACCGTCCTCGCGACCGAGAGCCTTCTCGACCTTGGCCCGCAGTACAGCTGTGTAGTCCTCGTCCTCCGGATCGTCGGCAACCGCCAGGACCGCTCTGGAGATCTGCGCGTCGGAGTCGGGATTCCGCCGCAGCCGCTCCAGCAACCGCCGCCCCAGTCGTACGGTGGCCTGTTCCGCAGCTACCTCGCCGTGGCCAAGAACATTCTGACCGTAGGTCGCCGCAGCGGCGCTCACGGCCACGACCACTCCGTCAATCATCGAGCCGTCCATCGAACCCCCCAATGCCCTCGGACACCGGCAGCACGCCGTGGTCGGAATATTATTAATGAAGAGCCCCGGCAGAAGGGGCGTCTTGGTGATTCCGGCGCCGGCCGGTTCCGCCGGTTCTCGCCGGTTCTCGCCGGTTTCCGGGCCGGGAGGGCGTGCAGCGTCTGGTGATCCCGGTCCGGAGACTCGCACCGCCCGCTGTGGGCAGTGCCGCTCCTGCGCCGCGTGCTGACTGGCTACGACCCGACCCATGTCCGTGAGTACGCCCCCCGCTTCAACAACGCCGACCAGTCCCAGTACTGGGAGCCCGAGACCACCTGACCGGCTGGCCGCTGCAGGCACTACCGATCGCCACCTCCGGGGCCCAAGCACACCAAGGCTTGGGCCCCGGCCCGGAAAAGAGTGCGCGGTGCCCGGCAAGGCGGACCTCGAGGTGATACGGACGGCCAGGACCGGCCCCGGCACGACTGAGTACCTCGCTTTCGACGCCCGGTCCTCCAGACGGCATGTGCCCTGCGACGGGCAGGACCCGCTCGACGGGCCGGCCGGGCGCAACCCCTCACTGAGAGGCTGACCAGAGCGGTCCGTCGTCCGGGCAGTCGCTCGGAGGCGCCGGGCGCGTGGGCTGGCTCGGCCAGGTGGTGTACTCGTGGTTCTCCAGATGGATTCGGTACTGCCAGGAGGCGGCAGGGACCTGTCCCTGGACGAGCAGCATCCTGGCCAACACGGCTACCGTCTGCTGGTGGCCTGAGGGCCCGGCGTCACTTCAGGTGTCGGGTGAAGAACTGGGCCGCGGCGTCCCCCGCGAACTGCGGGACTCCGATGTGCCCGCCCATATTGGCGTGCAGCGTTTTCTCCTTGGAGCCGAAGGCGTCGAACAGGTCCAGGGCCGCCTGCCGGTCGTTCCCTTCGTCGTCCCACTGCAGCAGGACGTGCAGAGGAATGGTGACCTGGCGGGCCTCCTCGAACATGGCGCGAGGGACGAAACTCCCGGCGAACAGAACAGCGGCCGAGATGCGCGGCTCGACCACCGCCAGCCGGGTCCCGATGGAGATCACTCCCCCCGAGTACCCGACCGGGCCGCCGATCTCGGGCAGCGACAAGAGGGCGTCCAGGGCGGCCTGCCATTCCGGGACCGCCTTGTCGACCAGGGGGAGGATGAGGGCGTCGATGATCTCGTCGCTGACCGGCTCGCCGGCCTCCATGGCCCGGCGCAGGTCGGCGCGGGCCTGTTCGGCGGCGGGCCAACGGGGCCGGTCGCCGCTCCCGGGGAGCTCGATGGTGGCCGTGGCGAAGCCGTCCGCCGCGGAGTGCCGGGCGCGGGCCACCAGTCGGGGGTACGTCTTGCGCAGCCCGAGAGGAGGGGGGCTGAGCAGGATCAGCGGCGCCGGTGCGGATGCGGATCCGGGCGTCCATAGGATGCCGGGGATCTCGCCGAGGGTGAATTCGCGCTCGAGGACAGCGTTGTCGAGACGCCGTTCAGAAGTGAATTGCATGGTCGTGCCTTTCGGGAGTGCCATTGAACGGCGCTCCCGGACGACCTATCGCCCGACCGTGACCCCGGAGGGGAGCACCCATGTCGATACGTTCACGGGTACCACCTCCTCGCTCTCTCGCACGGCCTCCGGAAACGTAGCAGTGGCTGCCGTGGTTCCGCCAACGGGTTTTTGCGGAGGCTCTGTGGCCGAACACCACGCCCCCCAGCGCGGACAGCAGGACGCAGCCGACCGCGCCCAGGGCGACCGACGTCGGCTGCCTGTACCCGAAAGGCTCCAGCGCCAGGCAGCGTGACGCTCCTTGCCGGGCGGACCACGCCGCCGGACGCTGTTCTTCGGATCGATCACCCGCAGCGTCACGAACCAGGTGGCTGCGCCGGATCCCCGGGCGTGCTGAATTTCAGCAGCTCCCGCGCAGTCGCACTCGGCCCCCGCCCACTCCCGGCCGAACCTCGAACCTGTGCTGTTGTCGTTGCCATCCGCTGGTCGGCAGGTTCTCGAGGCCGGGATCCGGAGCCATGCCGTTATCCTGAATTCTTTTGCTGGGAGGCATTGGGCAGATGGAATTCCGGTTGCTCGGAGCGGTGTCAGTCGTCACCGAGGCCGGCGGTCTGCCGCTCGGTCCTGTCAAACGGCGCAGTCTGCTGGCCGCCCTGCTGTTGCGCCCCAATTACCCGGTGATGGTCGATCAGCTGACGGCCGCTCTGTGGGAACAGGAGCCACCGGCGCGCGCCCGCGGTGTCATCCAGGGCCATGTGTCGCAGCTGCGGACCTTGCTGGTCAGTGCCGACGCCGGGGCATACGGGGTCGAGTTGATCACCCAGGGCACGGCGTATGTCCTGCGCATGCCGAAAGCGCTGCTGGACGCGCACCGCTTCGAGGATCTGGTGGCTCAGGCTCGTGATCAGCGCGGCCCGGCCGCGGCTGTGACGATGTACCAGGAGGCGTTGTCGCTGTGGCGGGGGCCCGCGCTGGCCGGCGTCTGTCCGAGCCCACCGCTGCAGGCCGCCGCGCAGGCGATGGAGGAGCTCCGGCTGGCCTCGGTGGAGCAGCTGGCGGCGGGCTACGTGCAGTTGGGCGAGCATGCCCGGGCCGCCGCTGTCCTGCGCGCCGAGGCGGTTGCCCACCCGCTGCGCGAATCGCTGTCCGCCGCCCTCGTGACGGCGCTTCACAGGGCGGGCCGCCGGTCGGAGGCGGTCGACTGGTTCCACCGCACCCGGCGTCTGCTCGCCGACGAACTGGGGATCGGCCCGGGCCACGAGCTGGCGGACGCCTACGCGATGGCCCTGCGCGAGGAAGCGGACGACGCGGCGACGGAGGCAGCGGCTCCGTCCCGTGCCGCCACGGTGGACGCCGCGCCTCTCCCGCCCGTAACACCGACCATCTTCCACTCCGGCGCGGCCGACCTGCTCCCGCGCGCGCCACGTGGCTTCCACGGGCGGGCGGCAGAGCTCGCCGCCCTGTCCCGGGCCGCCGCGGGCGAGGGGCCCGTCTGTCTGGTCACCGGGCCTGCCGGGGTCGGGAAGACGGCGCTCGTGCTGCAGTGGGCACACCACGGCCGTGCCGGTTTCCCCGACGGGCGGCTCTACGCCGACCTGCGCGGCTTCGGCGACACGGGCGAGCCGGCCCTCATCGAGGTGCTGCGCGAGTTCCTGCTGGCGCTCGGTGTCGCGCAGCGCCGGATACCGGAGTCGGCGAACAGCGCGGCCGCGCTGTTCCGGTCGCTCGCCGCCGACCGCCAGCTCCTCGTCGTACTGGACAACGCACGTGACTCCGAGCAGGTCAGGCCGCTCCTGCCGGGCGGTCCCCACTGCGTCACCGTCGTCACCAGCAGGCACCGGCTGCCGGGGCTGATCGTCACCGACGCCGCCCGGCCCGTTCCCGTGGACGTACTCACCCCGGAGGACGGCACGGCGCTCCTCGCCGGGGTGCTCGGCGAGGAACGGGTGCACGCGGAGCCGGTGGCCGCGCGACGACTGGCCGAGCTGTGCGACGGGCTGCCGCTCGCGCTCCGGGTGGCCGCCGCCAGGCTGGCGCAGCGCCGCGGCTGGTCGCTGGGCGCGATGACCGCCGAGCTGTCCGACGAGACGCGCCGACTGAGCCTGCTGGACGTGGAGGACACCGGCGTGCGGGCGGCGCTGCGCCTGACGCTGCAACAGCTGCCCTGGCATGTCTCCCATCAGTTCGCCCATCTCGGCCGCCACCCCGGCACGCACGTCGACCGGTACGCGGCGGCGGCCCTGGCGGGCACGGACCCGGCAGCCGCCGAGACCGCCCTGGAGCGGCTGGCCGTCGCGCACCTCGTCACGGAGACGACGCCCGGCCGCTGGACGCTGCACGACCTCGTACGGCTCTACGCGCGTGGCCTGGACTCCGGGCCTGATGCGCTCAAGCGCGTGCTGGACCACTACATCGCCACCGCCCTCGCGGCTGTGGCGGCGGCCGAGCCCGGCAACGAGGAGTGCTTCCCGCTGCCGGCGGATTTCCTGCCACCCGCCGCCGTGCGGGAGTTCGGCGACCGGTCCGCCGCCGTGGCCTGGTACGCGGCCGAGAGGGACGACCTCACGTTGGCGGCGGCCGCGGCGCGTGCCGCCGGACTGCACGGCAGGACCTGGCGGATCGTCCTGACGCTGTGGCCGCTGATGGTGTGGCGCGTGCGGGACGGCTGGGTCCCGCTTCTGGAGACCGCGCTCGAGGCGGCCCGGGCCGACGCCGACCAGTACGGCGAGTCGCGGGTGCTGAACGTGCTCGGCTGGGTGCTGATCGAGGAGGGGCGCATCGAGGATGCGCTGACTCACCTGGGCGCCGCCTCCGCGCTCGCCTCCCGGGCGGGCGACCTGGTCGCCGAGGCGAACGCGCTGATCGTCCTGGCCATGGCGCAAGCGGCGCTCGGTGGCCCGGACGAGGCTGCGCAGGTGTGCGAGCGGGCGGTGGAGCTGGCGCGCAAGGCCGGCGACCGGACCAGCGAGCGACTGGCCCTGCAGCACCTCGCCCGGCATCAGGTCGACGCCGGGGAATGGCGCCCGGCCCTCGACACGGCGACCGAGGCCCTCGCCTTTGACGAGCGATCGGCCACGGCCGACGTGCCCCGGATACTGCTGCTCATCGTGAGGGGAGAGGCCCTGATAGGGCTCGGGGACGAGGCCGAGGGCATCCGGCAGCTCGACCTGGCGGCCCGGGAGGCGGAGTCCTCCGGCTACGAGGACGGCGCGGTACGGGCACTCGGTGCGCTGCTGCGGGTATCGGCGGACGAGGGGTTCCGGGCACGGTACGACACGGCGCTGGGGCGGCTCACGGCCCGTCCGTGACCGTGCGTCGGCGGGAATCCCGATCAGCGGCTCCAGCCGCAGCCGGAAACGGTGTGGCTGTGCGTCAGCGTGCCGTGCGTGCCGCGTCGCGCAGCTTGCGCCACGTGCGACGGACGGACGCCGGCCCGGCGCGCCTGGCGCCGGATCCACCGGCCCCCCAGTTTTGGGCCGTCTCGGTGAACGTCTCCGCCCTCGTCGTCGCGAACGGTTGCCGCGCCTGCGCGGCTCGTGCGGCGAGCCGCAGGTCCTCCGGTTCGATCGTGTCGAGCTTCGCCCGGACGTGGCTGAGCAGCGTGGCGCAGGCGTCGGCGATCGCGGCCTCGCCCAGCGGGCGCGCCGGGAGGTCCAGACCTTCGGACAGCCGCTGCTCCAGGGCCGTGCGCAGGTCCTGCAGGGAGATGTCGCGGATCGTCAGCGACAGGTGGGCGGACAGTCCGGCGGCGCCCACCGCGCGGTGCGCGAAGCCGCGCGGCACGTAGAGCACGCTGCCGGACTCTAGGACGCTGTGCAGGAGTAGCGGGGAGTGCTCGTTCTCCGGGAGCTCTCCCAGCGACCAGTCCGCCACCGTCGGTGCGTCGTGGACGTACCAGGTCTTGCGTCCGGCCACCTGGAGGACGAACACGTCGGCGTCGTCACGGTGCACCGCGAGGCCCTGACCGCCGGCGGGTGTGACGAAGAAGAACGCCTCTACGCGCCGGCCGAGCTCCTCGGACAACCGCGCCACCAGCTCGCCCGTCGGGCGGTGCCACTGGTCGACGCATCGCAGGAGCAGCGTCGCCCCGGCGCGCAGGAGTGCGACGACTTTCGCGCGATCGGCGAAGCCGTGGTGCGTTGTGCCGTTGACCACGCGTGATGTGGTGTAGGCATCGGCCGGGACGACGACCTTGTCGGAGCGGACCATCTCCAGGTAGGGGGTGCGCAGCAGCCCTCCGTCGAAGGCGGTGTCCAACTCGGCGAGGTCGAACGGCGAGGCGAGTGTCTCCGGCGTGAAGAGCGCAGGCCGGCGCTGCCACTGGTGGCCGGTGAAGCTCTGGACGTCGCCGACCCAGGCGGCCAGCGTGGGCGATTCCATGGTGTTTCCCGTGGTGTCAGGGTGTTCGGTGTCCGGTGCTCGCAGCCGGCGGCGACTGTCCGGGACGGGCGTGGGTGGCGGGTTCCGGGGCGGGAGGTTTCCGCGTGGTGGTCACACTGTCCTTGTCCTTGTCCGGGTCGCCGGGAAGGGCGGGCGGCGCAAGGGCGCTGCGCCAGGTCACGCTGCGGCTTCCGCGTCGAACCGTACGGAGAGCAGGGAGCGCAGGGGGACGTGCGCCTCCTGCCGCGGGCTGCGGATGACGAGTCCGTTGTCGAAGGCGACGGTCAGCAGGCTCTCGGCCAGGGGCACGACCAGGTGTTTGGCCCAGCAGCGGGCACCGTCGAACCCGAACGGCATGAACGCGGGCGTCTTCTCCGGGTCCGCCACCCCGGCCCACCGCTCGGGTCGGAACTCCAGGGGGTCGGACCAGTAATCCGGGTGACGGTGCATCAGCAGCGGGAAGAGCGCGACGTTGTCCGTGGGACGGATTTCGGGGTGCAGTCCGGTATACGCCTCTCCGCCCTTGCGGAACAGCATCCATGCGGGTGGGAGCAGTCGCAGCGTCTCCCACAGGACCGCGGTGAGGTCGTCGCGGGCTCCTTCTTGTTCCCGTGCCGGCCCCATGAGCCACAGGGCGTTGCCGGCCAGTGCGGCCACGCCGTCGCAGAGGGTGGCTGTCGCTCGCCGGTACAGCGCGATGGCCTGCTTCCTGTCCCGGGTGCCGGAAGCGCCGCGTATCTGCTCGGCCAGCGCGGTGCACTTGCCCTCGGCGTCGGATCCCGGCCAGAGCGTGACGGCGCGGTCGACGATCCGGGAGACCGTGTCGGAGCGTGTGACGCCGCGTTTCGACAACAGGGAGACCGGCAGGGGGTCGGACGCGAAGAGCCACCGGCGCAGGTAGGAGGTGGCCGCGTAGGGCCAGGCGCCCGACAGCGCGCGTGCCGGGGGCGGCGGAGTCCGGACGCCCGCCATGACGTCCTGCCCCAGCGCGCGGATCGTCCGTGTCGCGCTGTCGTGGGGGATGTCGGCTCCTGCAGCGGGCTTGTAGACCGAGCGCTCCGTCGCCAGCACAGGGCGCCCCGCGACGATTTCGGCCATCAGGTGGCAGTCGGAGACGCCGACCGTGGTCGCGTCGATCCGGAATACTTTCTCTTCCCTGCCAAGCAGGTCCTGCATCCGCGGGGCGTACACGACAGAATGGTCGCGCACCACTGCCGGCACCATTTCTTCCACGAGAATCCCGCCTCCATTGGAATGGCGATGAAATGCGTTCCCCGCGGCAGGAGGAGAACTCCGGGCAAGGAGCGGGCGGGACCGCCACTCCACGCCGCGGTCCGGCCTGCGGCGGAATCCGACACGGTCGTGGCCGCCGCGGACCGCGGCAGCCAGGAGTACTCTGCGGCGTCGGCGGAGGCAGCGGCATGACCGCCTCCTCCGCCGACGCCGATGCGTCAGATGACGTGCAGCACCCACGCGTGGTTGGCGAGGTCCTCGTCCTTCTTGAACCGCTTCATGAACGCCTTGACCATCTTCATGATTTCTCCATTCCAGAATTGCGGGTTCGATCACGTGGCGCCGCAGTACCAGCCGGCCTGCGGCGACCCGAGCCATGCTGGCTGCCTCTGCTCACGTTCGGCTCACGTTTCGCTAACGCCTGCAAGCTGTGCAGGGCGTGAATGGCAGCCCGAACCGCCCCGGCTCGTCGATTTCGGTGCCCCAGAGCGCACGCGACGGCGTTGCTGATTTCGTTCCGCTGAGGGGGGCCAGTCAGGCCTCCTGCATGCACAGGGCCAGCAACCGCAGCAGTTCGCAGCGGTCGGCCTTTTCAGCCTGCGCAGTACAGCTGGCTGTTCCGGACCCTTCAGCTGCTTGGATGCGTCGTCCCAGCCGGACACCAGCGGGTCCACGGCGTGCCCGTACACGCCCCGCCGGGTGGCGGGGCAGCTCCTGCCGTCGTCCGGTGATCGACAGGATGGTGAGCAGGATGGGGTTTCCGGCGAGTTCGCGTACAGGCCGGGAGGAAGCCGCGGCGTCGTTGAGGCGTCTGCGCAGGTGTGCACGGCCGACTCCGGGATCGCCCAGCAGCACCACCCATCCCTGCTCCGGATCGGAGAGCACCTGCAGGAAGCTTGACCGGCGGCCGGTCGCGGTAGGCCTGGCCCACTGGCTCCAGCCACTCCTCGTCGACCCCCGGCCCGTGATCGGGGGCTGGGGCGCGCACACGCGAGGCGCGAGCTCATGCCTCGCGGACGAGGTCAAGGTGTCGGCCCCTCTTGGTGGTCGAGAAGGAAGGCAATGCCGCGCACCGCAGGGTCCGTGCCCGCGTCGAGCACGCCTTCGCCCACATGAAGAACTGCAAGATCCTCCGTGACTGCCGACAGCGAGGCGACAAAGATCAGTCACCGCACGATCTATCAAGGCCGCGGAGGTGACAACAGGAGTCGAGCCATGAAGCCAGACCGCAACGAGCGCATTGTCCCGAACTTTATCGCTACGACACCGGTCGATCGCTTCAATTATCGAATCTGAACCAGACTCTGCCAGGGCAATAGACCGAATATGCTCATAGAGCAAGATAAATGTTTCGGCAAGGCGCTGGTAACTGGCGATTTTTTGGCCACGGTGCCATCGAGAAGCTTCGGACCAGCGGTCCCAAAGCCTACCCAACGCGATACCAACAACTCCCGCAACGGCAGCCATAAATGCCGCTCCCATATCGCCCCCCTACGCAACCGCCGGTCCAGCTGCCACTTCCTGCCCCGACACGCCGACGAGCAGAACATCGCATCAGGCTGGGCTCCGTCCGAAGCCGGTTCACCGACAAGCCCGACAGTTCTCTCCTCAGCCCGCCCGGCGCCCTCGGGCACCCTTCCAGCCTAAAGCGCTCAAGCCACTCAGAAGCGGGATCGGAAACATCCCAGGGTCGAACGATGAGCTGTTGAAGAAGCGGCTCAGGTCCTCGCCGCCTACGCCGGCCTCGCCCCGGCGACCCGCAGCTCGGGTTCCTCGATCCGGGGCGAACAACGGACGGGGATGCGCCGATCGGTGCGTGATCGCGGTGGGATGCGCGACGGACGGCGGGTGACCCACCGGGTGACGACCGTGAGGATGGTCGTCATGGATCCCGAGCTCGAAGCATTCATCCCGTTTCTTCCGCAACTCGACATGAACGACCCGGTCACCTCGCGCAAGAACTTCTCCGAGCGTGCCGCCGCGGCGCCGCCGCCCGACACCTCGAACATGGAGGTCGAGGACCGCACGGTGCCTGCCGACCTGGACGTGGCGGTGCGGGTCTACCGCCCGCACCAGGCGCAAGGCGCCATCGTCTGGCTGCACGGCGGCGGCGGAGTCTCGGTGACCTGGACACCGAGCATCCCTGGGCCGCCCGGATCGCGGACCTTTCCGGAGCGACGGTGATCTCGGTGGGCTACCGCCTGGCGCCCGAACACCGTTTCCCGGCCGCCCTCGACGACGCCTATGCCGTACTGACCTGGACGGCCGAGCACGCGGGTGAACTCGGCATCGACCCGGCGCGGATCGCGGTCGGAGGACACAGCGCCGGCGCGAACATCGCGGCCGCGGCGGCCCTGCGGGCGCGCGACGAGCAGGGACCGGCGATCCACTTCCAACTGCTCAACCAGCCGGGACTGGACGACCGGCAGGAGACGTGGTCGGCGCGGAACTTCACCGACACGCCCTGGTTCAACCGCGACAAGCTCGCCGCCGCGTGGTCCCAGCCCGCCACACCGTACGCCGCCCCGGCTCGGGCCGCAGATCTCTCCGGCCTGCCACCGGCCTACCATCGCCACCGCCGAGTTCTGCCCGAACCGTGACGAGGGCATCGCCTACGCGCTGCGCCTGATGCAGGCGGGCGTGTCGGTCGAACTCCACCAGTGGCCCGGCACCTTCCACGGTTCGCAGGCGCTCCTGTCCGCCGAGGTCTCACAGCGGCAGAACGCCGAACTCGGCGCAGCCCTGCGCCGTGCTCTGGCCAAGTGAGCCGTGGATACCGAAAGACACGGGGAGAGTCCCCGTTGCACTCATTGATTACGAAAGGACGGATGTCTTGAAGATCCGACTGGCGATATGTGGAAGCGTGGCCGCGCTGAGTGTCTGTGCGGGCACGCTGGCGGCAGCTCCCGCGCCCGACGCGACCAGGGCCGCGCCGGCCGCCGGCACGAGCCCGGCAACCGGCCTCGATCCCGTAAAGCTCAAGGCCGCCATGGACGGTGTCCACCGCGCCGGCGTGCCGGGGGTGTACGCCGAGGTACGCGATGCCGGCCGGACATGGCGTGGTGCCTCCGGGGTCGCTGATGTCACGACCGGCCGTCCCGTCACGCCCGACATGCGCCAGCGCATCGGCAGCGTCACCAAGACCTTCACCGCCGCCGCAGTCATGCAGCAGGTCGAGCAGGGGCGCATCCAGCTCGATGCACCGATCGGCGGCTACCTGCCGCAGCTGGTGCCGGGGGAGCGCGGCAAAAAGATCACGGTGCGCATGCTGCTCAACAACACCAGCGGCCTCCCCGACTACATCCGCTATGCGTTCCCGTCTCTGCAGGACATGTCGCCCAAGAGCCTGGACGACAACCGGTTTAGGCAGTTCCGCCCGGCCGAGCTGATCGAGATGGGGGTCAATGCGCCTCCCGCAGGCGAGCCCGGAGCCACTCCGGGGGTGTACTCCAACACCAATTACCTGCTCCTCGGTCAACTCCTCGAGCAGGTGACCGGTACAACGGCCGAGGAGTACATCACCCGGAATGTCATCAAGCGTGCTGGGCTCCGGCACACCGAGTTCCCGGCCGGGCCGCGTATCGAGGGACCGCACTCGCGGATGTACGAGGCTCTGTGGGGCCTGAACGACCCGCCGCGCGACTACAGCGTCTACAACATGTCCTGGACGGGGACGGGGGCCGCTCTCGTATCGACCATGGAGGATCTCAATCGTTTCTACGGCAAGCTGCTCGACGGCGAGATCGTCAACCAGTCGTCGCTGGCGCAGATGCAGCGCACGGTTCCGGTCGTCGCCCTGGACGGATCGATGATCGAATACGGCCTCGGTCTGCACAAGGTCGACATTCAGGGTTGCGGCACCTTCTGGGGTCACGACGGCACGGTGTGGGGGGCCGGAACCATCTCCCTGACCCGGGCCGACGGCAAGCGCCGGATGTCCGTCGCGGTCAACCTTCAGAGGTGGAACAAGCCGGACTCCTCGGGGAAGCCGCAGCGCCACCCCATCGACGACGCGCTGAAGACGCTGTACCGGCAAGCGATGTGCGGTGACGTAAACACCCAGGCCAAGAATGCCTCATAGGTCCCGGCATTCGTCCCGTAGCCGGCTTGCCGCACGCTCGCTGACCAAGGACGCTGGATGAACGGCGGCAAGGCCGCCGCGGTGGGGGCGGCACTACCTGGGCTCCGCTTCGGCCTCGCGGTACGCCGTCCCGGCTCGGGCCGCGGCCCTGCCCAGCCTGCTACCCGCCTACATCACCACCGTGGAGTTCTGTCCGAACCACGACGAAGGCATCACCTACGCGCCGGCCGAGTGAGGTAGCCGCGGTCGACCAGGCCGACACCCCATGCCACAACTCATCAGATGCAAGACCACCGCAGGAAGGACATCTCGGCATGACTGTTACCCCGATCGATCTCTTCGCGTCCTTCATTCACCTTCACCAAGGCGGTCAGGTGCACGCCGAGCAGCCAGTGTTCGACCCCGAGTGGGACGGCTGGCAGCTGATGGCCTTCCACGTGGAGACCGATGCCGACGTCCATGCCGACCACTGGGAAGTCCATCCTCACGCGGATGAACTCGTCTCCGGCCTCACCGGCGGAATACGCCTCTACCTTCGTCCGGAACAGCCGGAAGGAGAAGAGGAGGAGATCAAGCTGGCGGCCGGAAATGCGGTCATCGTGCCGCGCGGACGGTGGCACCGCATCGAACTGGACACGCCTGGCGACATCGTGTCCATCACCCTGCCACGTGGCAGCCGCCTGGAGAAGCGGACCGAAGGGTCTGCCGAGTCAGACGTCAACCGCAGACTAACCGCTGGGTAGCTTTCGTATTGCCACGGAACGGTGCCCCGGCCGGGTCAGGATGGCCCGTCATGGGAGACCGGGATGCGTGCGGGCACGCTATCTCGGGCTGGATGCTTGGGGGTTCTGCCCGGAGTTCCGTGAATCCGCAGGTCGGGCTCCAGGGAACGTCGCATGCGCCGGAAGATCGCCGCAGGAAGGGGCCAGGTTAGAAAGGCAGTTGCCAGCCGCCCCAGTGCGTCTTGTGGCCGGGCTGGGGCCAGGATCCCGTTTCACCTGGATGAGGCCACAGACGGCCCACCCATTCGCACTCCGGGATCGGGCCTTCCCAGTCATCGGTGCACCGGTCGGCCCAGGTCCGGCCCACCATGACCGGCCGGGTCACCACGACACTGGCAACCTCCTGCACCCGCACCACCAGACCGAGCCCGTTGACTCCAGGGTTCCCCCGCGGACCGTAGGACATCTCGAGCACCCCACACCCGTCAGCGTGCCAGAGGAACCGTTCTAGGGCGTGTATCGAAAGCACGGACAGGCCGGGCGGGGTGATGCCCGGTCCGGCCCGTCCGCTCTCTGCTAAAGGTCGAGCTGATACTGGTGTGTCGTGTGCGTGGGTGTGTAGCCGAGGCCGTCGTTGACCCGTCGCATGTACGCGTTGCTGTCGGCGGTGTACGTCAGGGGGCCACCGAGGTCCGGATAGTCCCTGTGGGCCTGTCGGATCGACTCGGCCTTCATCCATCGGCCGAGGCCGTGACCTCGGTGCTCGGGCAGCACCCCCGTGCCGTAGTGCTGGCCGTCACCTGTGCCGTTGCCGGGGATGACGAGTTCGGTGAAGGCGGCGATCGAGCCGCAGAGTTGAGCTCGGCCGCCTCTTGACTGACCCCTGACCTGACACGATCTCTGAGACGGCGAAACGCCGCGGCGTGCCGGGGCGTTTCGTGCGTGTGCTCAGTTCAGCGCAAGCCGTCTGTGTCGTCGTGCTCTTCGCCGACTGGGAGTGGCCGACGGTCCTCCACCGGGTCATCGCTGTAGATGACCGCGGAGACCGCGCTGTCGTAGGCATCGTCGAGGCCGTTACCGCTTGCGCCGAGCATGTTCTCCCAGTCAATTCCCATACCTACGAGCCTACCCGTAGTGTTCGAGGAACCGAGCGATGTGGGCGTTGAGCTCGTCCGCCTGGGCAAAGATCGCAGCTTCCTCTTCTGGGAGGATGGGCGGCGCGCAGGGCCTCGCCGAGCCCTAGGTGTTCTGCCTCGGGAGGTTGTGGACGGCTGGGCAGTTGAGTCCTATGGGTCGGTACAGTCGCGTGCATGCTGAAGCCAGTGCTGCGTGTAGTTGAAGCGGGCGGTCGTACCGTGGACGATCCGACCGAGGAGGTTCTGCACGACCTGCTGTCTGAGATGATGGCGGGAGGCGTTGCCGTGGACCCCGATGCCTTTTCAGTGAAGGATTACAGCCACTCGTTGATCGCCGCGACCAGGACTGTCGCCTCGTAGCGGACAGCGAGCTTGTCGTACCGCGTGGCGACAGCGCGGTTCCTCTTGAGGCGGTTGATCCCACACTCGACCGCGTGGCGCTCGCGGTAGTCGGCCGGGTCGAAGCGCGGCGGCCGGCCGCCGCGGGAACCGAGCCTTCGGCGGTTGCGGGCCTGGTCGGCCTTGTCCGGGATGGTGCAGCGAATCCCGCGGCGGCGCAGGTAGCCGCGGTTCCTGCGGGAGGCGTACGCCTTGTCGGCCCGCACGCGGTTGGGGTGGACGCGTGGCCGTTCCGGACCGATGCGGGGCACGCGAACCTTGTCCAACACGGGTTCGAACTGCGGCGAGTCGCCGCGCTGCCCGGCCGTGATCACGATCGACATGGGTTTCTGACCCTGCTCGACGGCCAGGTGCAACGTGGTGGTGAACCCGCCGCGTGAGCGACCCAGTCCGTGATCCTCGGGTTCGGTGAACACACCGCCTGGCGGTTCCTTCTGCAGGTCACCCTGTTGCCTGCGGGCCCCAGCCGCATGCTGATGAGCACGACAGACCGTGGAGTCGACGCTCAGGTCCCACATGATCCTCCCCTTCGCGTCGGCCAAGGACTGCAGCCGGGTGAAGACCTGATGCCAGGTGCCGTTCCGCTGCCACCGGCGGAACAAGTCGTAGACCCGGCCCCACGGCCCGTACTCGACGGGCACGTCCCGCCACGGAACCCCTGTACGGACCCGAAACCGTATGCCATCGATCAACCGCCGCCGAGGCCAGACAGGTGGCCGACCCGCCTTCGAGCCCTTCGGCAACAACGGCTCCAGCACCGCCCACTGCTCGTCCGTGAGATCTCCCCGACCCATGAACCGTGATCATCCACAGCACAAGATCCACTTTCGACACACAGCCTAGATCCGCTGGGACGCAGGCGGTCAACTCCCGGCCCCAGAGCGTCACCTGGGGTCCGTGGACCGCGTCGACTGCGATGCAGAACAATCGGCCGTCGACGAAATAGGCGTAGACGGCAGGCTCCCCACGCCCTGTGCCGAACTCCACCCCGAGGGTCTCCCGAAACGAGGGGTCAGCCTGGAACCGACGCAGCTCGGTCATGCCTGGCAGCACTGCGGCGACCTCAGTGATACGCATGCCGAAACCCAGCGGCCCGACGCCTTCCAGGGGCATCAGCTCCCAGTCCAATCGCGCCGGCCCTTCGCGACACGACGAAGCGCTGCTGCCGCCATCTCTCCACCCGTCCTGTCCACCACCGAACCGCGACGATTGCCGACGCTCAGCATCACTCTGGTATTACATCAAGCTCAAGATCGTTCACGGAACTCCGGACAGAGCCGATTCCAGAGGTCCTCGTCACCCACAGTGGATTCGAGGGGGGATGGCGAAATCCTGCCGATGGGCCTATCGGCGTTCTCATCCCGCGCGCGAGGAGCCAGACTCCGGCCATGAGACGACTCGTCAGAGCGTTCGCCGCAGCGACCCTGCTCTTCGGGGCGCTACAGGCGACTCCCGCAGCCGCGGCCGACGGAGGAAACGTACCGAGCGCCGCCTTGGCGGTCGGGGCCGGGGCTCCAGCGGCCCGCACCCTGCCCGCAGCCCGTCCGGTGAAGGTGACCGGACAGGACCCGACCATCGCCACAGCGGTCGCTGCCCTGAAGGGCGCCGCCAACCCCGGCCCCAACCTGCGCATGGGCCGGTTGTACATGCACACGCCGCAGCTCCAGGCGTGCACCGCTGCCCTGGTGCCGAGCCCGGGGCACAACCTGGTGGTGACGGCAGCCCACTGCCTGCACCCGGGACTCGGGGGGAAGTACTACACAGGATTCAGCTTCATCCCGGGGTATCGGAAGGGGCAGGCGCCCCCGTTCGGGGTGTTCGAAGGCAGGCAGCCTCTGGTCAATCAGGGCTATGCGGCGAAGGAGAAGGGCGACGGTGAGTTCGACTTCGGGTTCCTTGTCCTGAAGCCGAACGCGCTCGGGCAGCAGGCCGGCGACGTCGCCGGCGAGAACACCATCGCCTTCGGGGAGCCCGTCGTGGCGTCCCGGACGGTCTGGGCCTATCTGCTCAACGACACGCCCGCCGAGTGTTTCGGGCAGACCCAGGCGTATCTCTTCCTCTTCGACAGCAGGATACGAATCGACTGCAGATTCGAACCCTCATCCAGTGGCGGCCCCTGGCTCGCCGATTACGACGCCATCACCCAGAAGGGCACCGTCAACGGCGTGATCAGCGGTCCGGTCCCCGGCCACGAGACCGAAGCCGCCGTACTCTCGCCTTATTTCGGCATCTACGCCCAGTATCTCTACCAGCAGGCTCTGGCTGAGTCATAGGCGGCAGGTGAGCACTACTGACGGTCGGTCGCCTGCGGTCCGACCACACCACGCTTCGCTACTGCCTCGCCGGAGGCAGTTGGCCCGCTCGTCATCTGGTTTGATGATGGCCGCCTTGATGTGGTGTTGCGCAGGTGGCTGCGGTTGGCGCGAACCGGTACGCCTTGCCGACTGGGATCAGTCCGGGCGGGTGCGCCGTCGCCCCCTGTCCGGAACCGGGCGAGGCCAGTCAGGGTGGTCGGTAGCGGTCATCGGACAGCAAATGGATCAGGCTGCCATACCGCCGAGGTCACAGCCGCTGACGGCGACCAGCACGCAGCGCTGGAACGGGACTTCCATCGCGCCGACACCCTCAATGCCTTCCCTACCTTCACCAGCACTTGGATCGCCTACCGCGCCGGCTCCGGCGCATCCGCATCGAGGGGACGACATCACCTCCAAGCCGCGGTCGGCGACCCGGTTGTTGCCATAGAAGGTGACCATCAGCGAGAAGAAGGGCACCTACCTGTTCAACTGCCAGGTGACCGAGGGCGTCAGCTATCCGGCCGAATCTTCGAATACGGCGCGCAGCCCTTGCGCCTCGAGGAAACCCTCCGGCGGCAGGCCGGCCGCTGCCCACGTCGCCGTTGCCTGCTCGGTGCTGCCGGCCAGCCGGACCGCCATCTTCTGAGCCGCGCGGGTGTCTACGGGGCCGATGTCCTCTATGGCAGACACCACCCTGACTTCCTTCCACCCTCCCCGGCGCATGGTCACTCTCAGCAGGATGGCCGGGAACGGCTTGGCAGTCCACATGCTGCTGAGCCACCACCGCGGGCCGGATGTCAGCCGCAACCTTCTGTGTCACATTGTTGGGCAGGCCTGCGAGCGCCTGTACGCGGTTCGCCCATATGGGGACGCTGGCCGGGCAGGCGTGGTCGTCCAGTCACCGAAGCCGGCAGAACTTGGAGCGCACATGGCGCGGGGCGGGGTTGGGCAGCGCGCCGGCGAGTGGGGGCATTCAGCGCATGCTCCATGCGCTGAACCACGGACAGCGGCACTCGGAAGAACTTGCCCAGCATGATGGGAAGGCTGCTGGCCCCCGAGACCAGTCGGCATCTGTCCGGCTGACCACCGTCCCCGCCGCCAGCCAGACCGGCTATCTGGTCACTATGACCGGCGCCATCACCCAGGAGCCCGGCCCGGTCGGCTTGTACGCCTCCGCGCTGTACGGCTGGGCCCAAGCGGTGGCACGCACGGGCCGTAGCCCTGATCGGCGAGCGGACGGTGACCATCGCCGAGCTGCCGCCCCGCCACTGAACCTGGACACCGTCGAGGCATGGTGCCCGTGCAGACGACGAGCTGGTGCAGGTTCGGCTCCGGTGTTCCTCTCGGATGACCTCTTGCTGACAACGGATAGCCGCCGCCCGATTCGGATAAGGCAGAACGCCGACGCGCCTTACGGTTTCGAAGAAATCGGCGTTCTGGAGGCGTACATGGACAGCTATCGCGGTGCGCGGACGGCCGTGATCGTGGGTGCGGGCGTGGCTGGTCTGACAGCGGCCACTGCCCTGGCACGCAGCGGATGGCAGGTTGAGATCGCCGAGATCGGGCCGCCGGAGGCACCTTCCGGATGGGGGTTGTGCCTGACCGGTCCTTCGCTGCGCGCGCTGGACGAGCTGGGGCTTTCGGGCGCATGTCTGGCCGAGGGCTACGGCATGAGCACGATCACCTACGTGGACGTGAACGGCGAGCCCGCGGGCGAGGTCCGGTTACCGCGCCTGATCGGTGCGCGGCGGCCGGCGATGGTCGGTATCGCGCGCCCCGTACTGCACCGCATCCTGCACGCGGAAGCCGAGCGGTGCGGCGTAGCGGTACGCCACGGAGTGACCGTTGCCGCGGTGGATCAGGAGGGGGAGCTGGTCCGCGTGCGGTTGTCGGACGGGACGGTCCGCAGGGTCGCGCTGCTGGTGGGCGCGGACGGGATCCGCTCGTCGACGCGGGGCCTGCTGGGGCTCGAGACCTCGCTCGACTTTCACGGGCAGATGGTCTGGCGGGCTCTGGTGCCCCGCCGGCCGTGGGCCACCGGGATCCATCAGTTCGCCGGGAAAGCCCACACGGCCGGCCTCGTACCCCTCTCGGACAGGCAGGCGTACGTGTTCCTGACGGAGAACGCAGTGGAACAGAGCGTCCTGCCCGATGCCGAACTCGCCCCGCGCCTGCGGCAACTGCTGGAGACCTTCCCGGGCCGGGTGCAGGAGATCCGCTCCCTGGTGTCCGAGTCGGAATCGGTGGTGCGCCGCCCGGTCTTTACGGCGCTCCTGGAGGGCGCCTGGAACCGCGGCAACGGAGTGGTCATCGGTGACGCCGCGCATGCGCCCGCACCACAGATGGCCAGTGGCGCTGCCCTGGCCGTCGAGGACGGGCTCGTGCTGGCCCAGGAACTCGGGCGGCACGTTTCCGTCGGGGCGGGGCTCCGAGCGTTCGTCAGCCGGCGCACGCAGCGGTGCCGAACGCTCGTCGAGACGTCGGTGGCGATCGTCGGCCGGGAGCAGGCGCAGCGTCACCACGAGGCGTATCCGCTGGCCGATTCCTGCCACCGGCTCATGGCCGAGCCCGCGTAACGCTCATGGCCGAGGCCGCGTGACCATCCGGCGCGAAGGGCGGCCCCGACCTGCCGCTCGTGCGACGGACAAGGAGAGACACATGCCCGCTACAACTTCCCGAACACGAACCCTGCCCGAGGCACAGACTTCGCGACCCGGGCGCGCCGGGCCGAGGAGAGCGGCGATCGCGAGGAGGCCCTGGAGAACTGGTGGCAGGCGTACCAGTTCGCGTTCCTGGGCCGCTATCCCTCCCCGCTGCACCCGGCGAAGCTCCACGCGTACGACCAGGCCGTGGAGTACTGCGGCCGGGTGCCCGCGCCACGCGGACCGGGTGGCGGCACTGGGCCTCTCGTTCGGCGGCTACTGGGCGATGAAACTCGCCCACACCCACCGCGAACAGCTGGCCGCCGCCGTCAACTGGGGAGGAGGCGGCCACCTGACTTTCCAGCCCGAATGGCAGGAGCGCAGCCGCGACACCTCGTCCTACCTGATGGACCTGATGCCGGCCAGGGCCCGCATCTTCGGCAGCAGCACCTTCGAGGACTACGTCGACTGCTGCCCCGGGCTGTCCCTGCTCGACCAGGGCGTCCTGGCCATGCCGTGCTACCCGCTGCTTCTGGTCAACGGCAAGGACGACCAGCAGAACGCCTCGGCCGACTTCTGTTTGGCCCTCGAGCACGGGGCCCCAAGACGGCCCGGATGTTCCCCGGCGGCCACATGGGCGAGGGCCCCGTGCTGCCCACCGTCCTCGACTGGCTGACCGAACGACTGAGCTGACCAGCGCAGCTGTGCAGCTGTGCAGCTGTGCAGCTTAAGGGAGTGCACCATGAGCAACAGCAGTCTGATCACCCACCTGCGGCACATCGACATCGCCATGCCCAACTTCGCCGAGCAGCGCCGGTTCTACACCGAGCTGTGGGGGCTGACGGAGACCGCCGGAGACACCGGTGTCTCCTTCCTGGCGGCCGAAGGCTCCCCGGAGCAGTACGTGCTGCGGTTGCGCGAGGACGCCCGCAAGCGCACCGACCTCATCGCCTTCGGTGCCGCCGGCGCCGACGACGTCGACACCCTGGCCACACAACTGACCACTCAGGGCGTGCGGTTGGTCCACGAGCCGAAATCGCTGGACACTCCCGGGGGCGGCTACGCGGTCCGCTTCTTCGACAACGAGGGCCGCGTGGTCGAGGTCTCCGCCGACGTCTCCGCCCGCCGGCACCGCAAGGTCGCGGCCCGCGAATCGGTCCCCGTGCGTCTCTCCCATGTGCTGATGAACTCTCCCACCCCCGAGGCCACGGTTGCCTGGTACATCAAGCACCTGGGGTTCCGTCTCTCGGACACGATGCGGCTGGGCGACCGCGGCGAGATCATGTGGTTTCTGCGGTGCAACGCCTTTCACCACAGCTTCGGCATCGTGCGCGGGCCGCACGCGGCCTTCCACCACGCCTCCTTCGAGATGCGCGGAATCGACGAGTTCATGCGCGGCACGGGCCGGATGCGGCGCCTGGGCATCGAGCGGCTGTGGGGACCGGGGCGGCACCGGGCCGGTGACAACTCCTTCAGCTACTTCCTCGACCCGGCCGGCAATACCGTCGAGTACACCACCGAGCTGGAGATCCTGGACGAGGACACCTGGCACCCTCACATCTTCGACCTGCGCGAACCCGCCAACGCGGATCAGTGGGGCACGGCCGAGGAGATGAACGAGTTCATCGCCGCCAAGTCCCACAACGACGTCGACCCGGGGCTGTTCAGGGCCCCGCCGATGTGATGTGAGCGGAGAGCCCCGTGGAGCGTCTGCGCACCCGGCAGCTCGATGTGTACGCCCGCCACGGAACCCGCCGACCGCCATGGCTGACAATGGGCCCCAGGCCCCAGGCCCCTAGGGACGTGACCCCACCATCGTGCCGACGCCGCTGCGCAACCACCTCATCACCAGATCTCGGAACCCCGCCGACCTGCTCAACGCCGCCACCCGCCTGTTCGGCGGCTCGATCGCCGCATCGCCCCTGGACGAGCTGTGCGGCGGCGATCACGAACTGCGCGGCGTCGCCGCACACGGCTTCGCGGTGGGCTACTTCGTCTCGCCGCTCGATGTGCGCGTCGTCTCGGCCGAGTGCCGTAACCGCGGCTCCTACTTCGTCAACATCGGTGTCTCCGGTGCCATCTCGGCATCGCGCGGCGAATCGTGCGGCGACCTGAGGGCGACCCTCGACGAGGCGACGGCGGGAATCGCCAACCCCGGAGACACCCAGGAACTGCGGCCCCTGCGCAGCCGGAAGGCGCGGTTCCTGGGCCTGCGGATCGACGCCGTCCTGGTCGACCAGGCATTCGCCGCGCTGACCGGGCATCCGCCGGTGTCCACCGTGCGCTTCGATTTCGCCCTCGACCTGGCCAAGCCCAAGGGCCGGGCGGTGCGGCTGCTGTTCCGTTCCCTCCTCGAACAGCTGGACTCGGGAGACCCCCTGTTCCAGCACGCGGAGCTGCAGCGCAGCCAGCTGCGTTGCCTCGTCACCGCCCTGCTCCTGGCCCAGCCGCACTCGCACACCGGCGAGCTGCACGACGGTCCGCAACCCGGCTACCCGCGCTCCTTGCGGGCAGCCCTCGCGTTCATCGAAGCGAACCTCGCCGAGCACATCAGCCTCGGCGGCATCGCCGATGCCGCAGGCTGCAGCCCGCGGACCCTCAGCTCCGCATTCCGCGGCCGGCTCGGCCTTTCGCCCATGTCCTACGTCCGCAACCTGCGGCTCGACCGGATTCGTGAGGACATCCTCGCCTCCACCGACCCCATCGGCACGATCGCCTACCGATGGGGCGTTACGCACCTCGGCCGCTTCGCCGGCGAGTACCGCGACCGCTTCGCCGAACTGCCCTCCGACACCGCAGCCCGCAGGTAACCGGGCCCCCGGTGTCCTCCCTCGCCCGCCTGCACGTAGGTCAAGTCAGGCGCTGGGCATAGGCTGCATCTCGATTCCGTGCCGCTTGCCGATCTCGATGAGGCGATCAACGTCCGGGGGCGCCTCCGACCTGGGTGGCAGCTCACGTCGTTGGGCCGGTTCGCCTGCCTCGGCGAAGAATTTGTCGACGTCGCCCGGAGTGTAGGTGACCAGGAGCCGTACCGTGCTGGTGGGCTCGAACCGTTCCAATGTGCCCTCGGGGATGTGGAAAAAAGACCCCGGGCCGCCTTCGACTGTTTCGTCACCGATGTGGTAGCGCAGAGTCCCCTCGATGACATAGACGCTCTCGGTTCCGGGGTGGGTGTGGGGCGGTGGGCCCATCCCTTCCGGGATGGTCATCTCCATGACGGTCATCGCACCGTTGGTCTCGTCACTGGATGCCTTGACCTCGTAGAGGCCGTTCAGCATCCAGAATGCCTTCCCGTCACCGCTGTGACGCACATGGGCGTTCTTCGCCATGGGCCCGCTCCCTTCTGTTGCTGACCTTCTCAGGTGTTCCCAGCAGCGGGGAGACGGAAGGCGACCATCCGGGTGTGTCTCCCGGAGGTCGCGAGTGCACCATGAGTCGTGAGGCCCCAGCGGTGCGGAGCTGGGAAAAGGTTCTCAAACGCGGACTGTGTGTCGGGCCTTGGCCATGAATTCCCCTGAGATGGACATGGTCAACGTCACTGCAAGTGAGTGAAGTGTTCCGCCATGCCTCCGGAGAAGAAGTTGAGAGTAGATCCGGAACGTACGGCGCACTCGGACGGAGCATGATCGAGCTCTCCTTCACCGCAGACTCGCCGGCGAAGACCCGCTTCGAGATATCCCCGCTGATGCAGGCGGGAGTGTTGCTCTACCCGGGCCACCCCGCCGCTCCGGAGCCGCGGGAACGGCGGCTGTATCTCCTGGACGCCATGCGCCGTGACGTCGGCATCTATGCGCCGGACTTCCTGACCCCGGCCCTGGGGCCGAAGCCGGCCGGATTTCCGGACATCGACGCGGCCGGCCCTGCACCGGGTCGCCAGTACACCCGCCCACGTCGTCGCCCGGCAGCTGAGAAGACTCGTCGATAGCCGGGGCGGCGAGGACGGCTCGGCGGTGTGCCGGTATCTGGAGCTCGGCGAGCGTGAGTTCGCACAGCGGATCGCCGGCGCAATGGAGGCCTTCTGGAAGCTCGGCATCGGCCCCCGGTGGGCCTCCATCGTGGCGCGGGCGGAGGACGACATCGAGCGCCGGGCGGCCGTCATCGTCCGGCACGGGCTGAGCGCGGTGCTCGACGCCCTGCATCCGGGGATCGCCTACCGCGACGGTGTACTGACCCTCGAGAGAGTGCCCGCCGTCGCCGGAACGCCGGCGGTGGGGCCGGTCACCCTCTTCCCCTCGCCGGTGGCGACCGGCTGGCTGGTCAACGTGGACCCGTGGGGAGAGCGCGGCCCCTACCTCGTCTTTCCGGTACGGCGCCCCGGCCGCGGCCCGGCTTCGCCACCGTCTCCGCCGCCGGCGCTGGCGAATGTCATCGGCCACTCCCGGCTCGCGCTCCTGGCCGACCTCGGCGCGGCCGCCCGTACGACCACCGAGCTTGCGGAACTCCACTGTCTGAGTGTCTCGACGGTCTCCTACCATCTGGGGCAGTTGCACCGGTCCGGCCTGGTGAGTCGGGCCCGGTCCGGCAAGCGTGTGTACTACCGGCGTACGGCCAAGGCGAACCTGCTTCTGGAACGGCCCTTCAAGGAGCGGGAGTTCGCATAGCCCGTCGCGCTCGTAGTGGGCCTGTACGCCGCACCGCGCACAGGCGGCAGCCGAACGCGACCGGCCCCACGGCCGCGCCACCGCCGTGGCTGCAACGTCACGCGGGGGCGGCTGCGTCACTTCGAGGGCGTCGGCCACCTTGCGCGCCATCGCCGCTACCGGGGGCGGGAGATAGTTGTCCCGCGCTGCCCAGCAGCCCGGCCAGGTGCGCCCGCTCGTCGTCCTGGGGCCCGGCTGCCCGGCTGCCCGGTTCTGCTGCTGGCTGGTCTGCAGGTACGACCGGAGCGTGTTCTCGCCCATGCCCGCATGCCCGCATGCCGGCAGTACGCGGCGATGAGCAGGGACACCATGTTCGAGCGGGTCTTTCCGGTGTCACCGCCAAGATCGAGCCAGCTCTTCCAGTCCCTCGTGGCCCACGTTCGGGGCGCTCATGGCCAGCCAGCCGTGGCCGCGAATCTCGGTGTCGGCGTCCACCGGGCTCGGGTGTACGGACAGGTACTCGCACGCCGTCATGGCGTCGGCTGTGCCCTCGTTGGGCTCCGCCTCGTCGAACTCCGGGTCGAAATCCTCGTCGTCGACAGCCAGCGTCTCCCACGGCAGGGGCTCGCCCACCCACTCGGGGTTGCTCTCCCGCGCGTACCGACGCCGGATGCGACCCGCTTGAGCGACCACCCAGATATCCGCGCCGCCCGCGATGTCCTCGAAGAACATCTGCGCCTGGCCGCACCGGGCACTCAGCCGCTCCACGGCCCCCATCATGTCGTCCCAGCCCCAGCCGATGACATTGTCGAGGTTTCCGAATATCAGACGCCAGCCGTCGATTTCGGGCGTGACGAAGACGGGGTAGGCGTCCGGCCGGGCCGACAGGTCGGCCACGTCGAGTCCCTCGCGGAAGGTGACCGGGACCCGGTCGTGGAGGTCCAGCGCCGCGAACAAGCCCTCGTAGTTCTCACCCGGTACCACGTACCACCAACTGGTCGGAAGGTAGAACGGCGGCTTCTCGCCCATGCCCTTGAGTGAGGCGCGGCGCGCCAGCAGCTTCCTGTCCCGCTGTCCCAGCCGGTCGGTGAATCCGGCCTCCAACAAGGCATCCAGTCGGTTCTCGCGCATGATCGAGAAGCTTACGGTGGACTGTGAGGCGGCGATTCCCAGGCCTTCGCGGGTCCGGTGGAGGAGCTGGGGCTCTCCCGGTCCCGGAAGACCTTGGCGGCATCGGCGGAGAGCCGCGCATGGTGGCCGCGCATGGTGATGGAAGTCGATCCGTCCCTGCTCGTCGCCCGCTGTGCTCGCGGGTCCGCTCGAGGAGGAACGCCGCACCGCGATCTCGCCGGTTACGGTTCCTCGGGCTCGATGCCGCTGCGTCGGGCCAGCACCCTGGTCCCCGGTCCGGAGGCGGCGCCCGGGCCGGGCAGTGCCGTCACATTGGCGGTGGTCACCGGTTTCGCGCACGCCGAGCAGCACACCTGTGGCGTGAATTCCGCGCCGCATTCGTGGTGCATCAGGCGCACCGGCGGACCGGCCTCCGGTGTCGCCCATTTGTCGCCCCAGGCCATCAGCGCCATCAGTACCGGCACGAGTTCACGGCCGGCCTCGGTGAGGTGGTACTCGTACCGCAGGGGCCGCTCCTGATACGCCCGGCGCTCCACGATGCCGTCGGTGATCAGCGTCCCGAGCCGGCGGGTGAGCAGGTTGCGGGAGATGCCGAGGTTCTCCGCGATGTCGTCGAACCGGTGCAGGCCGAGGTTGATGTCCCGCACGATCAGCGGCGTCCACCACTCGCCGACGCGTTCCAAGGCCTGCCCGATCGAGCAGTGCATCTCCGCGAAGCTGGTCCGTTGCATGGCTCCAGTGTAGAGGGTTGATTGATTGAACTCACAGTTGTACGTTGCAGACAGCGAGAGTTCAATGAAAGGACTGACTCGTGCCGTTCGTGGAGTTGTTCGTCCCCAAAGGCTCGCTCGATCAGGAGCAGCGGGAGAAGATCGGTGGGCAGCTGGTGCTGGAGGTGATGATCGCCGAGGGTGCCCCGGACACCGAGGCGGCCAGGTCCATCTCGTGGCTGGTGGTGAACGAGATCGATGCCTGGTTCGTGGGCGGCCGGCAGCTGCCGGCCGGGGAGAAGCCGAAATACGTGGTGCGGGTGGGGGTCCCGGCCGGTTCGATGAACGACGACAAACGCCGTGACATCGTGCGGCGCGTCACGCGCGTGCTCGCGGACGCTGACGCGGACCCGGGACGGTTCACCCAGGCCGGCGCCGCGTGGGTGCACATCAACGAGGTTCCCGAGGGTAACTGGGGAGCCCGTGGGGAGATCGTGCGCATTGAGGACATCGAGGCCTTGGTGACCAGCAGCTAGCTCGTACCTCGATCGACAGCCCGCTCCTGTCGGTGCTTGTGATGGCGGGCTGCGGGGGCCCTGGCCCGCGTCGGCCCTCCCGCGGGGAGGTCGGGAGGGACGACGCGGCCCCGCCCACAAGAGCCAAAGAATTTCGGACGACGATGTCGAGAACCCGTGGCTGGCTCCGTCCCCGCAGTGAACGCGACCACAATGGGTCGCACCAGCACCGAGGAGAAACACGATGGCCAAGTACCTGCTGCTCAAGCACTACCGCGGCGCCCCGGCTGCGGTCAACGACGTGTTGATGGACGAGTGGACGCCGGAGGAGATCTCGGCGCACGTGCAGTACATGAACGACTTCGCGGCCCGGCTCGAGGGGACCGGCGAGTTCGTCGACGGTCAGGCGCTCGCCCCCGAGGGGATGTGGGTCCGGTACGACGGCGAGGGTCGCCCGCCGGTCACCGACGGCCCGTTCGCCGAGACCAAGGACCTCATCGCCGGCTGGATGGTGATCGACGTCGACAGCTACGAGCGCGCCATCGAGCTGGCCGGGGAACTGTCGGCCGCCCCCGGGGCAGGCGGGAAGCCGATCCACGAGTGGCTCGAGGTACGCCCGTTCCTGACCGCGCCGCCCACCATCACCGAGTGACCTAAGTGACCTTCCAGGTGAACGAGGCCCTGCTCCGGAGCCTCACGCCGAGCGTGCTCGCCGTCCTCGTCCGCCGCGGAGCCGACTTCGCGGCGGCCGAGGACGCCGTGCAGGACGCCCTGGTCGAGGCGGTCCGCGTCTGGCCGGCCGACCCGCCGCGGGATGCGAAGGGCTGGCTGATCACCGTCGCCTGGCGCAAGTTCCTCGACGCGACCCGCGCGGACGCCGCCCGCCGCCGACGTGAGGGCCTCGTCGACGAAGAGCCGCCGCCCGGGCCCGCACCCGCGGTGGACGACACGCTCCAGCTCTACTTCCTGTGCGCCCACCCGTCCCTGACACCGTCGTCCGCAGTCGCACTCACGCTGCGCGCCGTCGGCGGGCTGACCACCCGCCAGATCGCCCAGGCCTACCTGGTGCCCGAGGCGACCATGGCGCAGCGCATCAGCCGGGCCAAGCGCACCGTCTCCAGCGTACGGTTCGACCAGCCCGGCGACGTCGCCACCGTGCTGCGCGTCCTCTACCTGGTCTTCAACGAGGGCTACTCCGGCGACGTCGACCTCGCCACCGAGGCCATCCGGCTCACCCGGCAGCTCGTGGCCGCGATCGACCACCCCGAGGTGGCGGGGCTGCTCGCCCTGATACTGCTCCACCACGCCCGGCGCGCCGCCCGGACCGCGCCCGACGGCAGCCTGGTGCCGCTCGCCGAACAGGACCGCGGCCGGTGGGACACCGAGTCGATCGCCGAGGGCGTCGAGATCCTGCAGTCGGCCCTCGCCCGCGACCGGCTGGGCGAGTACCAGGCCCAGGCCGCCATCGCGGCACTCCACGCCGACGCACCCACCGCCGAGGAAACCGACTGGGTGCAGATCGTCGAGTGGTACGACGAGCTCGCCCGCCTGACCGACAGCCCGGTCGTCCGGCTCAACCGCGCGGTCGCCGTCGGGGAAGCCGATGGACCGCGCGCGGGCCTGGCGGCGCTCGCGGCGCTGGACGACTCACTGCCCCGCCACACCGCGGTGGCGGCGTACCTCCACGAGCGCGACGGCGACCTGACGACGGCGGCACGGCTGTACGCCGAGGCGGCCCACAAGGCGCCCAACCTCGCCGAACGCGACCACCTGACACGCCAGGCCGCCCGGCTCAACGCCCGCCGGTGTCGCTGACGGAACGGCTCCTCGGACTTGCCCTCAACACTTGCTGGCCCTGGCCCTGGCCCTGGCCCTGGCCCTGGCCCTGGCCCTGGCCCTGGCCCTGGCCCTGGCCCTGGCCCTGGCCCTGGCCCTGGCCCTGGCCCTGGCC